>JACFNF010000013.1:64717-79657 GCA_019454985.1 Bacteroidales bacterium | reverse complement strand
AATAATTTTGTTTAAAATCCTACAAATCTGGATGTAAGTCTTGACCGGCTCCTCTGCCAGCAATCCGGCTTTTCTCATTTTTGTTTTTTCCATCGGGCTTTTTTGTCCTGCAAAAAGCACTATTTTTGCATAAAAGCTTGATTAAATTGTTATTATATTAACACAAAAAAATTCAGGATGAACGTGTTTGATTTAGAAATGATTCGTGAAGTGTATGCCGGCATGTCGGCCAAAGTGAATGCTGCACGTACCCTTTTAGGACGTCCGATGACGTTTACTGAGAAGATTTTATATGCCCATCTATCGGAAAAATTGCCGGCAGGGGCTTTTCATCGCGGCGAGTCGTATGTTGATTTTAATCCCGACCGTGTGGCCATGCAGGATGCCACCGCACAGATGGCGCTTTTGCAATTTATGCAGGCAGGGAAAAAGAAAGTGTCGGTTCCTTCAACGGTTCACTGCGACCATCTGATCCAGGCCAAGAGCGGTGCTGTCGAGGATTTGCGTACAGCCAACGATGCCAACCGCGAGGTGTACGATTTTCTTTCGAGCATTTCAAATAAATACGGAATCGGCTTCTGGAAGCCCGGCGCAGGTATTATCCATCAGGTTGTTCTTGAAAATTACGCTTTTCCTGGTGGGATGATGATAGGAACTGATAGCCATACGGTGAATGCCGGCGGTCTTGGGATGGTGGCAGTTGGCGTTGGAGGTGCCGATGCCGTGGATGTGATGGCCGGAATGCCTTGGGAATTGAAGTTTCCTAAACTCATCGGGGTGAAACTCACCGGTAAGCTGTCGGGCTGGGCCTCGGCAAAAGATGTTATCCTGAAAGTGGCCGGACTCCTCACCGTCAAAGGCGGCACCGGCGCCATTGTGGAATATTTCGGCTCCGGAGCACAAACCATTTCCTGCACCGGAAAAGGGACAATTTGCAATATGGGCGCCGAGATCGGCGCAACGACCTCCGTTTTTGCTTACGATAAAAAGATGGAAGAATACCTCAGGGGAACAAACCGGTCGGTCGTAGCCGACGAGGCAAACAAGATTAGCGACTGTCTCACTGCCGACCCCGAAGTGTATGAGCAGCCGGAAAAATATTTCGACCAACTGATCGAGATCAACCTTTCGGAATTAGAGCCTCATATCAACGGGCCGTTTACACCCGATTTGGCCACGCCGCTCTCCGAATTTAAAAAAGCAGTGGAAGCCAACAACTGGCCGGAAAAAATGGAAGTTGGCCTGATCGGCTCGTGCACCAACTCATCTTATGAAGACATTTCGCGTGCGGCTTCGGTGGCACGTCAGGCTTTGGATAAACATCTTCAGGTGAAGTCGGAATATACCGTTACTCCCGGCTCCGAAATGGTGCGCTATACCGTTGAACGCGATGGATTTCTGGATACTTTCGCTCAAATTGGAGGAGTTGTTTTGGCCAATGCCTGTGGTCCTTGCATCGGCCAATGGGCCAGACATAATGCCGATAAGGGCGAACGTAACTCCATCATGACTTCTTTCAACCGAAACTTTGCCAAACGCAATGACGGGAATCCCAACACCCACGGATTTGTGGCGTCGCCTGAAATTGTAACGGCTTTTGCAATTGCCGGAACTCTGAAGTTTAACCCAATGACCGATGAGTTGATCAATAAAATGGGCGAGAAGGTGAAACTCGAAGAACCAAAAGGTATTGACCTCCCGCCGCGTGGTTTTGCGGTGGATGATAATGGTTATCAGGAGCCGGCTGAAGATGGTAGTAGTGTTGAAGTAAAGGTTGACCCCGCTTCGAACCGCCTGCAACTGCTCGAGCCTTTTGCTGCCTGGAACGGCAAAAACATGGAGAAAATGTATCTGCTCATCAAAGCAAAAGGGAAATGTACGACCGACCATATTTCGATGGCCGGGCCCTGGCTGCGCTTCCGCGGTCATCTCGAAAATATCTCTCAAAATCTCCTGATTGGCGCTGTCAATTACTTTGGCGAGAAAACCAATGCCGTTGTTAATCAATTGAGCAAAAAAACAGAAGCCGTCCCAGATGCTGCCAAAGCCTACAAAGAATCGGGTTATGGATCTATGATCGTAGGCGATGAAAACTATGGCGAAGGCTCTTCGCGCGAACATGCCGCCATGGAACCGAGGTTCCTTGGGGTGAAAGCTGTATTGGTGAAGTCGTTTGCACGCATTCACGAAACAAACCTGAAAAAACAAGGTATGTTGGCGCTCACCTTTGCCAACAAAGCTGATTACGACAAGATCAGGGAAGACGATCGGATTTCTGTCCTTGACTTGGATCGGTTTGCACCGGACACTCCATTGAAAATCAGGCTCGATCATGCCGATGGCACTGCCGAGGAATTTGATGTGAACCACACCTACAATGCCGGTCAGATTGAATGGTTCAAAGCCGGAAGCGCGCTCAATCTGATTAAGCAAAACGAGAAATAAAATCAAGGAGTGGAGGTTCTGCTCTTCCCTTCTTTTTATTTATGAACCCGAGAAATGTCAGCAATGAAAATAACAACCCTGCAAACAGCCGAAAAAGTGCCTTTCAATTTGGACGGAAGAAAAATGTTCTTAAGCGAAAAGGTTGAACTCGTGCACCTTGCGATTCATCCGGGGGAAGAAATAGCCCCACATGACAACCCTTTCGATGTGGTGTTTTTTGTTTTGGAAGGCCAAGGCGAAATTATGGTGAACCAAGAATCCTTTTTGGCTTCTGAGAACAATAGCGTTTTCATTGAAAAAGATAAGCAGCGTGGATTGAGAAATACCGGCGACGGCTTGCTTAGGGTGTTGGTGGTCAAGATTTTCTGAAGATTATTCTGCTTTTCCGCTTGAAAATGGGACGATTTTCAGTGCTTTATTTTTTCTTAAATACAGCCTGATGATCTGTCGCACATCCCGGTTGTCGGGATAGTAACGGATAAAATCGTCGGCTTCGGCGAGGCTGTTATTTAAAAATTCGATCGGAGCAAATCCAAAACCACGGTAAACACCGTTTTCAACTTTGACAACGGATATTTCTTCGCGACTGCGCCCCTCATCGAAGAGATAGAAGTTGGGATGCTCAAATTGATACTGGTCTAAAGCAGCAACCACCCGCTCGTTGTAGGTTTCGGGTTTTTCACGCCCGCAACAGGCTCCTTTGCACCGGCCAATCTGCACATGAAAACAGGCCGAACTGCCGGGATAAAGCCCGTTCAATCGTTGACAAAGATTGAATTGTTCGGTCAGAAAAAAAAGATGCTCGCGAGCTTCGATTGCCGAAGAATATGAGGTTTCGGGATTCGAGCCTGAAACGATTTTCCCCGTTTTCAGGCACAGATAGCCCTCCTCATTGAAAAACTGAAAAAGCCCGTAGGTGAAAGATGCGCGCTTTTGTTTTCTGTTGAAAAGGGGTTTGTGTTTTTTTATCTCGTCCGACTCCAACAAAAGCGCAATAAGTTCATTGCCGCAAATCTCGAAATCAACATGGGCGATCTGTTGTTTCATCTCGCCTGCCTTTCGTGTAGAATTGTTGTTGAGGTGCTGCAATACCCTGAATTTGATGTTGTTGGATTTCCCGACATAGATCAATTTGTCGTTTGCATCATAAAAATAATACACTCCATGAGTTTCGGGCAGGGAGGCGGTAAGCCGGTGATTGAAGCTTTCGGCCTCTACTTTTGAATGGTTGAAGTCATTTGCTTTCTCCAAAGCCAACAGCCGGCTGAGCAAGGTTGCAGTGGCGGTGGCATCGCCCAAGGCACGGTGTTTCTGATGATGCGGAATGTTGAGCGCGGCACAAATCTTTGCCAAACTGTAGCCCGGCAAGCCGGGAATCAGCTTTCGGCATAATTTCAAAGTGTCGAGTGTATTGCGCTGAAAATCATAGCCTAAGCTTTGAAATTCGGAGCGTAGAAAACTGTAATCGAACCGGACATTGTGCCCCACAACGGTGGCATTGTCCGTCATTTCCACGATTTTACGGGCTATCTCGTAGAACTTAGGCGCTCCGGCCACCATTTGGTCGTTGATGCCGGTAAGCTGAGTGATATAATAGGGGATTTTGCGCTCTGGATGAATCAAAGTGCTGAATTCTTCCAGCACCTGAACCCCATCGTGAAGCAAAATGGCAATTTCTGTAATCTTTTCCTTGCCTGCACTTAGGCCGGTTGTCTCAATGTCAATCACCGCAAAAAGACTGTTTGTCAGGCTCATAAATCCCAAAGGCAGGCATTTGAAATTCTTTCAAAAATAAGTCTTTATTTTTTTGATTGGATGAAAAATACAATCATCTTCAACCCAAATTTCATTCACAAACGTTTATTATCTTTGTCTTATCTTTGTGCTTCAATTTCACGGTTTAACGCTTCAATAATGGAAGAATCTTTTTTCGTTAAGGTAAAAAAGTCATTTTATAAGTGGCTGAAAATTTTTCTTGTAATTCTTGTTCTGGCCCTCGCCGGAGTCTTCTCGTTTTATTATTGGGGAGTTTACGAACGTGGAGTGATGGCTGGTAAGGTGGTGCGAATTACGGAAAAGGGCTTTATTTTTAAAACCTGGGAGGGGAAGTTGAACCTTGAAACTTTTGGCGCACTCAAAAATGCCAGCCCGATAGCCGAAAATTTCGATTTCTCGGTTGAGCGTGATCAGGTTGAGGTGATTGAACAATTGAGAGAGGTCTCGCTCAGTGGCGAAAGGGTGAATTTGCATTTTACCAAACGTTATGCCATCATTCCCTGGCGAGGCGATACCCGTTATTTCATCACCAAGGTTGAACGAATGCATGAATAGCGATCCATCGTTTGTTTTAGACGGTTTGGCAGTATGTTTTTGCTGTTTGTGGGGTATGGCTAAATTGCACTTTCATCTTCTAATTGGCTGTGAAAACCGCTGAGGACGCGATACCCTTTTTCTCTTTGCTCTATAGCCTGTTCAAAGCATTTCAATATCATTGAAGTAGGCACTTGTTGGCTACATAAAATGCTGTTTTAGGTAGCTTTTAAAGGTTGGTATTGGCGTGAGTTTCTTCAATAGGGGTGGTTTCGGCGGGCTCAACCGCCTCTCTCAATGTATTTGAGCTCGTCGAAACCACCCCCGCTGTTCCGATAGTCTCAACCGCCTTGGTTATTTCGGAAGGTTCAATCATTGTAGGCGGGGTGGTTGAGCTTACCGAAACCACCCGGAACATTTCAATTTTCTTCATTATTATATGAGTAATCGATACCTTTCAAAAAAAAATTACGATCATGAATTTTTGGCCAACTCGATGACCCCATTGCTGACTAAAGTGTCGGTTAATCGCCTTTTCCCATTGTGAGCAAGCAGTTTCAATTGGTTTGTGGCACTAACCAGTTCGTTTTCTTCTTTTTTCAATTTGTTTTAATACCCATACTTTTCTTTCCAAAGGTTTCGCAGTCGTGCCCGCATTTCGTTTTCACGGGGATTGTCGCCCGGCTCAAAAAGTTTGATTTTCACCGCTTCATCCGGCATATATTCCTGAAACGCAAAGTTTCCCTGGAAGTCGTGGGCATATTGATAGCCTGTTCCGTAATTGAGATTTTCCATGAGCTTTGTCGGGGCATTTCGCAGATGAAGTGGCACAGCCAGGTCGCCGGTTTTTCTGACAAACTCTTCGGCCAGCCGAATTCCCAGATAACTGGCATTACTCTTTGGCGAACAGGCCAGATAAATGGCCGTTTGTGCAAGGATGATACGGCTTTCGGGCCATCCGATTTTGTTCACCGCATCAAAACAGGCATTGGCCAAAAGCAGGGCATTAGGGTTGGCATTGCCAATATCTTCCGAAGCCAGGATGAGCATGCGGCGGGCAATAAAAAGCGGGTCTTCGCCGGTCTCGGTCATGCGCGCCAGATAATACAAAGCTGCATTGGGGTCGCTGCCCCGCATTGATTTGATGAAGGCCGAAATGAGGTCGTAGTGCATCTCGCCGCCTTTGTCATATTTGCCCAGATTATTTTGGATGCAGTGCTTCACATCGGCATTGCGTGCAGCCAGCGTTTGACCTGGTTTTAATTCGCTTCCTAGCAGTTCGCTTACCAACTCGATGGCATTCAGAAGCTTGCGGGCATCGCCTGCGCTGATGTGCAGCAGCGCCTCGCGTTCCTCAAAATGTACTGTATATCCGTTTTCGGCTGAAAGGGTAGAAACGGCAAGTTCGATGATTTGATGCAGATGCTTGGTCTCCAACGGCTTGAGCACGTAAACCTGACAACGCGAGAGCAGGGGCGAAATGACTTCAAAGCTTGGGTTTTCGGTGGTGGCGCCAATCAGGGTGACCAATCCCTTCTCGACGGCACCCAGCAGTGAGTCTTGCTGTGATTTGCTAAAACGGTGAATTTCGTCAATAAAAAGAACTGGCGACATAGGGAGCATCCGTGCTTTTTCGATGACCTCGCGCACTTCTTTTACGCCGGAATTGATGGCACTTAAGACAAAAAACTGCCTGCGCATTTGTTTGGAAAGGATGAAAGCCAGAGTTGTCTTCCCCACGCCAGGTGGTCCCCATAAAATCATCGAAGGAATTTTTCCCGATTCGATAGCCCGCCGCAAAATAGCACCTTCGCCGACCAAATGCTCCTGACCAATGTAGCTTTCAAGACTTTCGGGGCGCAATCGTTCTGCCAGAGGAATATGGCTTTTCATACTGTTGTTTGGAAAATAATCCATATTGCGAAGGTACGAAATCGAAGCAAATGGAAAGAAAAAAGCCCCGTCTTTTGAAAATCGGGGCTTGGTGTAGCGAGACCGAGAGTTGAACTCGGGACCTCCGGGTTATGAATCCGACGCTCTAACCATCTGAGCTATCTCGCCGTTTTGAGGGTGCAAAAGTAAACATATTCTCAAAACTTGCAAAGGTTTTTCTCTAAAATGTTGTTTTCAGCTCCTCCATCGAAATTGGGCGGGGATGAAAGTCAGTTCAAACAATCGGCATTTCACTTCGTCAGAAATTGATGCGTTGTTTCTACCTTTGTTGATGCTGAAGATGATATGGCAGAAATCGCATTTCCGAATTAAAAGAAATCATGGCTTTAAAAAATAAATTATTGATAATCATCATATTAATTTTATGAACGCTGATACGCTTATCGAGAAACTAAGGCTGGTTGAACATCCGGAAGGAGGCCGCTACCGTGAAACTTATCGAAGTCAGGCCTCCGTTGTATTGGATAATGGGGATGAACGCAGTACCTTCACAACCATTTATTATTTGCTCAGGAATGCTGAAAAATCGCATTTTCATCGGATTAAATCGGATGAGGTTTGGCTGTTTCATCAAGGCGATACATTGATTATCAAAGTAATAAACTCTGAAGGAGAATTAGTCACCCAACGCTTGGGCAACCGGCTCGATTTGGACGAGGAGCCTCAGTTTGTTGTGAAGGCCAACCAATGGTTTGCCGTTAGCTTAGAAAAACCGGAAGGTTATGCCTTGGTCAGTTGTTTAGTAGCTCCGGGATTCGATTTTCGTGATTTTGAGCTGGCTGAAAGAGATGCTTTGCTTCAATCGTTCCCCAATTTAAAAGGACAAATTGAAAGTTTTTGCCTCGATTCATCATCGTAAAAATTTAAAATAAAAGTTGCATCACGAGCTGAAAAAACTACATCTAGCAAGTCTTTTTTTTAATTTCCTGCCTTGCTTTTCATACGAGCGAAACATCTACTTTTGCATTGTGAAAAAGATATTCCGGATTTGTTCAACTTTAGCGCTTGCCTTGCTGTACAGCTTTGCAATTGGTTTGTACAGTCATGCGCCTTTGGTGGACAATTTTGCCTATCTGCAGAGCAATCCCGATGTAGAGCAATACATCTCGCTCGTTTCCACCAACTTGTTTTGTCATACGACTAAGACCGAGAGTCAGATTTCTTTTCAGGCTAAACTGCCGCCAATTTCGCCCAAAAAACCTGTCGCTGAATTTCTGACATGCATCAAAGCTACTGAACATCTGCTTCTTAACGAGTTTTCACAATACAGTTTCTTTTCACAGAATTTATTGGTGAGGCTGCAAAAGACAATCCTCATCTTCCCGTTTCATTATTTCTGGTAGTTTAAGTTGATTTCGTGATCCGCATGGTGTCGGAATGTTATTAGGTATGCCGTTTTTTCGGCATGCCGTTATTCTTATTTATTATTCAACTTATAATCTTAAAAAAATGAATCAAGGAACAGCTCTTGTAGGATTAATCATTATATTGCTTTGTGCCATCCCCTTCGTACTGATGGGAATAGCGAGTAGAAATAAAAAAAAGAGGATTCTCAACGGTCTGATGGAAACGGCTGCGAGGAATCATTGTAAAATCAGCCGTTTTGAATTGAAAAACAATTTTGCCATTGGCATTGACGACGAAACTGCGATGGCTTTTTTTAAACGAATAACCAAAGAAAGCGATGTGTCGCAGGAAGTCAATCTCAGCGAGGTGCAGAGGTGCAAGGTATATAATTCAACCCGTACCACCGGAAGCAAAGGGGCAGCCAGTGTTGTTGACCGGCTTGAGCTTTTGTTTGCATTTCAGGATAAAAACAAAGGCGATGCCAGTTTTGAGATCTTCAACACCAATCTTGGTAGCCTGACCCTTACGGGGGAACTGCAATTGGCTGAAAAGTGGGCTAAAATCTTCAATGATAAGATTGCGGAAAAGGCAAAACAAAAATAATACCTTCGGTAAGCGCTGCAACCCGGTTGCAGCGCTTACCGTTTTTGGGGTTAAGCTGGCTTTGAAACCGGCATGTGTAAAGTAGGTTGACAAAGTTGCGGTAGCTGCCAATTTGCTTTGGCATATTTTTTGCAAAAATTCTGGCTGTTACAACTTTTTAACAGTGCAGCTTGCAAAAAGCTGTATTTTTGTAATCACTAACTGGTTCGTTTATTTAATTCACAAACCCATGAAAAACTTCATTTTTTCAGTTGTTTTGCTGATGTCATCACTCACAATTTTTGCTCAGGATCTGCAAAAAGCCACCACTCCGCAAAATGGGCCTGAGATTACATTTACCGAGACATCGCACGATTACGGCACCATTCTTTTGAATGGAAACGGTACCTATGAATTTGAGTTCAAAAACACCGGCAATGAGCCCCTGATTCTCTCGCAACCCCGCTCTTCCTGCGGATGCACAGTGCCCTCGTGGCCCCGTCAACCTATTTTACCGGGCGAAACCGATAAAATAAAAGTGACCTACAATACCAGCATCAAGGGAAAATTCCAGAAATCGGTGACTGTCATCTCCAACGCCGTGACCAACAAAAATGTGGTGCTGACCATCAAAGGCGAGGTTGCATTGCCACCTACGGAAGCATTACCGGAAAACAGTAACCCAATGGGTGCGACTGATAAGAAGTAATTGATTGATTTTTATGCATGAAGTCGGCTTCAATGCCGGCTTTTTTTGCTTTATATCCCCTTAATACAAACCAAAAAAGAAAAGAAACAATGCCAGGAATTTCAAAAAAAGGCCGTTTGATGCCTGAATCGCCCATCCGTAAATTAGTCCCTTATGCCGATGCGGCTAAAAAACGAGGTGTAAAAGTGTATCATTTGAATATTGGTCAGCCCGATATTCATACCCCCGAAGTGGCTCTTGAGGCTGTCCGCAATTTTCAAGGCAAGGTGGTTGAATATTCACATTCTGCCGGAATACCTTCCTACCGTGCAAAACTGGCCTCATACTACACTAAACACGGCATCAACATCACAGCTGATGATATCATTGTGGGTGCCGGCGCCTCAGAGGCTATTCTTTTTGCCTTTCAGAGCATCATGGATCCTGACGATGAGGTGATCATTCCCGAACCTTTTTACGCCAACTACAATGGCTTCGCCATCAACGCCGGCATCAAAGTTAAACCTATTGTATCTTCTATCGAGAGTGGCTTTGCACTTCCACCGATTGCCGATTTCGAAAAATCTATCACGCCTCACACCAAAGCCATCCTGATTTGTAACCCTAACAATCCTACAGGATACCTCTACTCGCCCGAAGAGCTCGAAACCCTGAGGCAGCTTGTGCTTAAATATGACCTTTATCTCATTGCCGATGAGGTTTATCGCGAGTTTTGCTACGATGGAAGCGTTCACTCGAGCTGTATGCACCTGAAAGGCATTGAAAACAATGTGATTCTCATTGACTCGGTTTCCAAGCGGTACAGCGCCTGCGGTGTCCGTGTGGGCTGCATGATTTCGAAAAATAAAGAGCTGATGCGCACCGCTCTCAAATTTGCTCAGGCACGTTTGAGCCCGCCAAGTTTCGGACAAATTGCCGCCGAAGCTGCCATTGATACCCCCGATAGCTATTTTGTCGAAGTGCTCAACGAATACCATCAGCGCCGCAATGTGGTGGTGGAGCGCATCAACCAGATGAAGGGCGCTTTTTGCCCCAAACCAAAGGGCGCTTTTTATGTGGTGGCCCGACTGCCCATTGACGATTCCGATAAATTCTGCCAATGGCTGCTCGAAGATTTCCAGTTTGAGAATCAAACCGTCATGCTTGCACCGGCCAGTGGTTTTTATAGCTCGCCCGAAAAAGGCAAGGATGAAGTGAGAATTAGTTATGTACTGAATGTCAATGATCTGGAACAGTCAATGAAAGTGTTGGAAGAAGCCTTGAAGGTATATCCGGGGCGGACAATCTAAACATCTCGCACAAATTACTCATCAGGGTAAAGTAAGTACTTTGCCCTGATTTTTTTATAAGTCTGTAAATCGGCTTCCCAGCTTTTCCTGATGGCTGTTTCGCTCATTCCGGCCTCGATCTGTTGCCTGAGCTGGGCAGTGCCGGCCAGCAGATTAAAATAGGTGTTAAAGAACAGGTTTTTTTGCCCGAATAGCTGATAAGCCCTGATGAGCCAATCCAAATGAAGTCGGCCTGGATTTGTAGCATAATTTGAGGCAAAAGCGCTCAGACGTTCACCATAACACTTCTGTCCGAGAAATTTTGGATCGCTGGCGCCAGACATTTTTTGTGGAATAAATTGGAATCCGAGCTCTTTCAGTTCGGGATGACCATACACCTCAAACGGAAATTCGGTTCCACGACCAACGCTCATCACCGTACCTTCAAAAAGACAGACCGATGGATAGAGGTAAACCGCCTTCCAGCTTTTGAGGTTGGGCGAGGGATTTTGTGCAAGCTCTACAATCATCCGGTGGGTATATCCTTTGAGCGGAATCACCGTCAGATCGCACTCAAACCCTTTTTCTAACCATTTCTCGCCATTTACCATCATGGCATATTCGCCAATGGTGAGGCCGTAAACAACCGGTACAGGATGCAAACCCACAAAAGAACGGAATGCGGGCTCAAGGAGAGGACCGTCCACATAAAAAGCATTGGGGTTCGG
Source organism: Bacteroidales bacterium (assembly GCA_019454985.1). Lineage (GTDB taxonomy): Bacteria > Bacteroidota > Bacteroidia > Bacteroidales > F082 > JALNZU01. Next base: position 68,315 of record JACFNF010000013.1, on the reverse strand, counting down.
ACGGTCGAGTACGATCAAAGGAATGCCGGCTTCGGCGCAAGCTTGCATCATATAAGTTAAAGTAGAAATATAAGTATAAAACCTCACGCCCACATCCTGAAGATCGAAAACCACCAGATCAATGCCGGACATATCGGCCTGAGCAGGCTGTTTTTTCTTGCCATAAAGCGAAATCACAGGTATGCCCGTATTGCTGTAAACTGTTGAACTGACACTGGCTCCAGCATCGACCTTGCCAGTCAGGCCATGTTCGGGAGTGAAAATCTTGACTACGTTCACCTTTCGATGCAGAAGACTGTCCACTAAATGAGTCATTCCTATCAGGCTGCTTTGATTGGCCACTATAGCCACTTTTTTTCCATCAAGTAGGTTGGAATAGGCTTCAGTTTGCTGTGCGCCGGTTTGAAGGCTGCGTTCATTGATCCACTGGGGCTGTGAAAAAATATTCAAACTCAGCAGGAGAGAGGCAACGGAAAAGAAAAGCCGAAAAATGAGTTGAGCGTTCATTGGAGCGGAATGATTAATTTTGCCAAATTACAACAAAAATGCGGCCAGAAGCTTTTCTTTCTTCCAGAATGTTTTCGTCGGACAAAACTTCGATGTCGTCTATCATTACGCGCATCGCAGTTTTGAGTGTAGCCCTTGGGCTCGCGGTGATGATGATTTCGGTAGCAGTGGTGGTGGGTTTTAAAAATCAGATTCGCGAAAAAGTAACCGGCTTCATGTCGGATGCTTCCATCAAAGCCTTGAACTCCAACTTTTCTGCTGAGTCAACACCATTTTCATTGACCGAAGCCCTTCGCGATACCCTTGATAACGACCAGCAAATCAAGAGCTGGCAGGCCGTTGCCGACAAAGGTGGCATCATCCGCACCGAAGAAGCCATGCTTGGCGTGATATTGAAAGGCGTAGGGCGCGATTACGACTGGTCGTATTTTTCTTCCCGGCTGACCGAGGGCGAATTGCCGTCGTTTTCGGATAGCGCGACAAGCAATCAGGTGTTGGTGTCGGCTGACATTGCGGCTAAGCTGCGGCTTAGCCCCGGGCAAGCTTTGCGAATGTGGTTTGTTGATGGCGAAAACAAACAGGCTCGGGCACGCAAGTTTACCATTAGCGGCATTTATGAAACGGGATTGGTGGAGTTTGATCAGCGTTATGTTTTTGCCGATATCCGTCATGTACAGAAGCTATATAATTGGCAATCTGATCAATACGGCGAAATTGAAATCCGACTCAAAAACCCGAAACAAGTTCGAAGGTTTGACGATGATTTGTATTTCAGGTTGCCTGCACAACTCGACCTCAAAACCACGGAAGAGAGTAACCCTCAGATTTACGATTGGTTGAGCCTGCAGGATATGAATGTGTGGATCATCTTATTTCTCATGGTTTTTGTTTCGGGCATTACGATGGTAAGCACGCTTCTTATTATTATTCTCGAACGAACCTCAGCCATCGGGCTGCTCAAAGCGTTGGGAGCCAGCAATGCCTTTGTGCGAAGAGTGTTTTTGTTGCGCACCTATCGCCTGTTGGGTCAAGGCATGATAGCCGGCAATCTGTTTGCACTCACTTTCATTTATCTTCAATCCCACTTTGGATGGATTGGTCTCCCGGAAGAATCCTATTACCTTTCAAAAGTACCTGTTGAACTCGGTTTTTGGCACTTTGCTCTCATCAATGCCGGTGTTTTTACGGTCTGGTCGCTGGCCCTACTCGTGCCAACCGCTGTGGTGAATACGGTAGAGCCCTCAAAGTCAATCCGTTTTGCGTAGATGTGAAAATTTTTTAAAAAATTGTTTATATCAAAGTTTGTTTTACATTTACACGGTGTACAGAACTTGTTTTTTATGAAACTTACTTATGATATCCGTCTGTTGGACGGTTTTGGCCCGTTAAAATTTGGACAATCCATCGAAGAAACCATTGATCTGTTTGGTGACGCCGAAGAAATAGATCATTTGGATACAGATGATCAGATGATTACTGTTGTTCTGCATTATTGGGATCGACAAACCTCAGTTTTTTTTGAGGGTGTCACCAAAACGGTGCTTTCCTGCGTGGAGACCGATCATCCGGAAACCACGCTTTTTGGACATAAAATTTTCGAGATGACCCCTAAGGAAGTGATCAGTCTTATGAAAGAGAAAGGCCATGCAGATCCTGAGATTGAAGAGGAAGAGGGCGAAACGCGTATCACGTATGAAGATGCCCTGATTGATTTCTTCTTCGACGGCGAATATCTATTGGCGGCCAACTGGGGTGTATTGGTGAACGAAGCCGGCGAAATCGAAACCGATTAAAGGGCGTTTCTTTTCGAACGGGGATGAAAGCTGACGATGGCTTCTTTCAGATAGCTGCGGTCAATATGTGTGTAAATCTCGGTCGTTGTTATGCTTGAATGACCCAGCATCTGCTGTACCGCTCTCAGATCGGCGCCACCTTCAAGCAAATGCGTTGCGAAAGAATGGCGAAAAGTGTGCGGACTGATCTTTTTTGTGATTCCTGCTGTTTCAGCCTGTTTTTTCAGGAAAATAAAAACCATCTGCCGCGACAGGCCTCGCCCGCGTCCATTGAGAAAAAGAATGTCGGACTGTCCTTTTTTTACGGGAATATGAACCCGGTATTGGCTGATATAGCGTTGAATGAGTGTCAGCGTGGATTCGCCGATGGGGACAAGCCGCTCTTTGTCGCCTTTTCCGATAATGCGTAAAAAGCCCTCGTTGAAAAATATATCACTGATTTTCAATGTAACCAACTCCGAAACACGTAGCCCGCAGGCATACATCAGTTCTACCATCACCTTGTTTCGATAGGCAAAAGGCAGGCTCAAGTCGAATGAAGCCGACAATTGGTCAATTTCGGCAACGGACAGCACGTCGGGCAGCTTGCGGCCAAGTTTTGGCCCTGAGATGAGACGCATCGGATTGTCGAGGCGGATTTCCTCATAGGTGAGAAATTCAAAATAAATCCGTAAACCCGATAAGATACGAGCCTGCGAATTGGCCGACATGCCCAGATCGGTGATGAAAATCAAGAACGAACGAATGTCTTCCACATCGAAACTTTCTGTCGGCTTGTTAATCTTCTCAAGCTGGGAAAACTGCATCAACAGCCTCACATCGTGCAGATAAGCTTCAACCGAGTTGTCAGAGAGCCCTTTTTCAAACTCTAAATAATCGCGAAAGGGTTTTAACGTAGTGCCCGAAGAAAATGCCTCATTCATCCGGCAAAAATAGACGATTTTCGGTTGCAGGGTTGACTGCCCGGCTTTTTGGTTTTTGGAAGCTCACCCAAAAATAGTATGGATTAAAAACATTGCTATCGTAAATTTTAAGTATCCGCCTCGTCCGAAGTAGATGAGATGAAATCGGCAGTTCACTAAGCAAACCAACCGATTACAAACAAATTTTTTGTAAAATAGATCGTACAATTTTTACTGACTTATTCTTTTAGAATATGTTGTCAAGATGTTTTGTAATGATGATAGGGAAAAACTGAAGAAAAAGGAGCGGAGAGGGGGGGATTCGAACCCCCGGTACCCTGATAGAGTACGACAGTTTAGCAAACTGTTGGTTTCAGCCACTCACCCACCTCTCCA
>JACFNF010000013.1:0-64617 GCA_019454985.1 Bacteroidales bacterium | reverse complement strand
ATAGAGTACGACAGTTTAGCAAACTGTTGGTTTCAGCCACTCACCCACCTCTCCAAAGACCTTATTAACTTGTCGGGGTAGCAGGATTCGAACCTGCGACCCCCTGCTCCCAAAGCAGGTGCGCTAGCCGGACTGCGCTATACCCCGAACGGTGTGTAAGAACGTTTCCCATTATTGGACAAACCGTTTGGGGTTTCTTCCTTTTGGGAGGTGCAAAAGTAGCTATTCTATTTCAACTGTCCAAATTTTTTATGCTTTTTAGTCATCTCAGAAAATGGGTCGGTTTAACCGGTTGATTTTTAAGAGTTAACATATTGAAGTGGCTCTAAAATGCCTTTTCGGAAAGCGTTAAATTTCGCAAAAAAGCAGGCTATAAAGGTCAAATTCGTACTTTTGCAGCCGATTTATGAGTAGAAAACGCATTGTTGTTGTCGGTCTTGTCCTGTTCATTGTTGCCGCAGGCTATATCTTCACGGCTTTAAACTTTCCCAAATATGTTGGAAAATACCCGTTTCTTCTGCTGCTGTTTGCAGCCGACATCTATGTTTGGGGATTGTTCCGCCGAAAGGTCTTTACCTACAACAAAACGCTGAAAGCTGCCTCGGCAATCCTTTATTGGTCGCCACTGCTCCTTATTGCAGGCCAGTTTATTTTACGGATTCTCATTCCTTCCAATCCATTGCCGGCATCGGTGAACACGCTTTTGTGGGGCTGTGTTTTTTCGTTTTATGTCGCCAAACTTTTCAGTGCTCTTGTCTTGTTTCTTTCAGATTTGCTTCGATTCATCCCTCACCTGAGACTATCAAAACCACAGACCGACCAATTAGAAAACCAGCCTGATAGACCAAAACTTTCGCGACGCAGGTTTCTCGAAACGCTTTCTTTGGCAACCGGTGGCTTGGTTCTGAGCACGTTATTTACAGGAATGTTTCGCTGGGTTCACGATTTCAATCTGAAACGGGTTTCGGTGAAAGCCCCCGACCTGCCCCCATCTTTCGAGAATTATCGTATCGTACAGATCTCCGACCTCCATCTTGGCAGTTGGTCGGGCGCCGATGATCTGGAGCAGGCCATCCATGAAATCAACAATGTTCAGCCTGATTTGGTGGTCTTCACGGGCGATTTGGTGAATTTCCGCACGGAAGAGGCATTTAGGTTTCGCGAAATTTTGAAAAAACTGCGGGCAAAAGACGGCGTTTTGGCTACCCTCGGAAATCACGATTATGGCGATTATGTGCGATGGGAGAGTCAGGCTAAGAAACAGCAAAACATGCGCGACCTTTATGGTTTTTACAGCGAAATTGGCTGGAAACTGCTTCGCAATGAGCATTATATCCTTTCGCGAGGCGATGATAAATTTGCAGTGTTGGGTGTCGAAAACTGGGGAAGCAACCCCCGTTTTCCGCAGCTTGGCGACATCGAAAAGGCGGCAAAAGGGCTTGGCCCCATCAAGCCGCTTATCCTGCTGAGCCACGACCCAAGCCATTGGGAAGCCAAAGTGCTGAAAAATCATCCGGAAATTTTCCTTACCCTTGCGGGACATACGCACGGCTTCCAGTTTGGCATCGAAATACCGGGTATCAAATGGAGCCCGGCGAAATACCTCTATAAACAATGGGCAGGTCTGTACGAAAATCCCGAGTCGGGACAATTGCTGTATGTCAACCGCGGCTTAGGCTCAATCGGTTATCCCGGAAGAATTGGCATTTTACCCGAAATCACTATTTTTGACTTTCAAATCTAAACACGATGAAAACTCTTTTCCGCCTTTGCATTGGTTTAAGTATGATTCTTATTTCGGCATGTCACAGACCTGCCGATGCCAAGCCTCAAGCCGGGAGGCCCAAAAATGTAATCCTTTTTATTGGAGATGGAATGGGATTAGCCCAGGTTCAGGCGGCACAATTAGCTTCTGATGAGCCGCTTAACCTATTGAAAGCAAACAGTATTGGCTTTGCAACCACCCGTTCGGCCGATCATGATGTGACCGATTCGGGAGCCGGCGGTACGGCCATTGCAACCGGCTTTAAAACCCGTAATGGCATGATTGGAATGAAACCCGACAGTACGGAAGTGCCCGGAATGGTTGAGCTTTTTGCGCAAAAAGGATATTCAACCGGCGTTGTGGTGAGTTGTGCACTCACACATGCCACTCCGGCCAGCTTTTTGGCTCATGCAGTCAACCGTAACTTATACGAAGAAATTGCTGCCGATATTCTGCAATCGCCTGTGGATGTGTTAATTGGAGGTGGATTGAAAAATTTTACCGCCCGAAAAGATGGCCGTACACTCACGAAGGAAATGGAGGACAAAGGCTTTACTTTTCTGAATCATATTCCCGAAAAACTGATGCCCGATTGGAAAAAGTTGCTAATTGTTACCGATAGCGGTCATCCCGAAAAGGTGCAAAACGGGCGCGGGGATCATTTGCCCAAAGGGGTTGAGCTTGCACTGAAACAGTTATCCAAAAACCCGAAAGGCTTCTTCCTGATGGTGGAAGGTTCGCAGATTGACTGGGCTTGCCATGCCAATGACTCGTCTTACCTGATTGCCGAAATGATGGATTTTGATCAGGCAATCGGCCGGGCGCTGCACTTTCAGGAAAAAAATCCGGAAACCCTGATTGTCGTCACAGCCGATCACGAAACCGGCGGGCTCACCTTCCCGAAAGGCGCTATCAAAGGAAGCTATCGCTGCGACTTTTCAACCGGCGACCATACCGGTGTGGCCGTGCCTGTGTATGCCTTCGGTCCAGGAGCAGAGCTTTTTACGGGCTTTTACGATAATACTGACCTGATTAAAAAGATTATGGAGCTGACGGAAGGGAAGTGACAATGAGAAATTGACCGGAATAATCACCTCATCACAGAGCTGGTTATTTTTTCTAAATTCGATTTTTATTTCTTTCATCCTTGCCTGAAATGCAAACTGCCCGTTGCGCTTTCGCAACACGGGCAGTTTGGTTTTTGATAAAGCGTTCATGATGAACGCATTTTGATTCTTCTGAATATGTAACAATTTTGGGTCATTATTTTTGTGTCACCGGTCAGATTGGCCAAAAATGCCATTCATTAATAAAAAAGTCAACCCATTCTTGCCACCAATTTCAAGAAGATGGTTACCGTCAACGAACAAGTTGCCGGCTTTGGGAAAGAAGAGCTGATGGCCAACTGCCTGTTGGCTTGCCACATAAGCTTCCCACATCGTTCTGACTTTGGACAGGGGAGTGCCTGGTGATTACCTTGGCGGAAGGGTTAGTGTTTGAAAAGCCTTGTTTTCTGACTAATCCCAAAGTATTTCCATCATATTCACTTTTTAAAAGTGCAAATATGAGCCAAAAAACACTTTTCGAAAGGTGAAAAATAGACAAGATGATTTTATGCATTCTCGCCAAATGGAATATTTCCACACTTTATCTGTCAATTGCGTTTATCTCTTTATCGTTCAATTTCCGTCATTGAATGAGCGCTTCATAAAAAACCTCAATCTCATTTTCTGGTAGATACTTTAGCTTTCTTTTTTTGAAGTAGCCCGTTCATAATTCCTTTGATCTTTCAATTGTGGCATAATTGCGGAGATACAATATTTTTTTAACCCACTTTTTTCAAAAACCCTGTCTTTTCTGTTGCACCCTCTCATTTGAAAAGGGGATTAGTTTCAACAAAAAAACACCGCTAATGGTTTCCCTTTTAGCGGTGTTTTTGGATATGCCGGCTGGCTATTCTATTTTGCCTGATAGAAACATCTTTTTGGCGAATAGATCTGGTCGCTGTCTTTCAGTTCCTTGATAATTTTCTCAAGTTCTTTTTTGTCAACGCCTGTTTTGTCGGCTATTTCGCCCGGACGCATGGGGGTCTGGGCTTCTTTCATCATTTTGAGGACTTTTTCTTTTGTTTCCATAGGATTGTGAGTTAAACAAACTAGTCGAGTGTATGAATCACCAAACCTGATCTGAGTTTTGGTTCGAACCAGGTAGTTTTTGGCGGCATGATATTTCCGGTATCGGCAATTTGCATGAGTTGGTGCATCGAGACAGGGTAGAGGGCAAAGGCAACCGCCATTTCGCCGCTGTCAACGCGTCTTTTCAGTTCGCCGAGGCCTCTGATACCTCCTACGAAATCAATCCTGTTGGAGCGTCTCAGGTCGTGAATACCGAGAACAGGCTCCAACACCTGGTGGGTGAGGATGGTGACATCGAGCACGCCAATGGGGTCGTCGTCGCGATAGGTTCCTTTTTTGGCATTCAGTGCATACCATTCGCCGTCAATATACATCGAAAATTCGTGTAGCTTGGCCGGTTTATAGATTTCGCCTCCTTTTTTCTCAACAGTAAATCCGTTTTCAAGTTTTTTCAGAAACTCCTCTTTCGACAGGCCGTTGAGGTCTTTGATTACCCGGTTGTAGTCAATGATGGTGAGCTCGTTTTCGGGGAAATGTACTGCCAGGAAGAAGTTGTATTCTTCTTTGCCGGTATGATTGGGATTGGCCAATCTTTTTTCGTTTCCGACCAATGCGGCAGCGGCGGTGCGGTGGTGCCCGTCGGCAACGTAAACGGCCGGCATCTTAGCAAAAAGATCAACGATTTTCTGAATGGTGGTTGGGTCTTTGACCAACCAGAAATGGTGGCCAAAACCTTCGGCGGCTACAAAATCGTAAATGGGTTTTTCCGTTTTTACGATATGTTGCACAATCTGGTCGAGCTCTTGATTAGCCGGATAAGTGAAAAAGACAGGCTCCATATTGGCATTGGTGATGCGCACATGTTTCATGCGGTCTTCTTCTTTGTCGGCACGGGTGAGCTCGTGTTTTTTGATGACGTTATTCATATAATCCTCCACGCCGGCGCAACCAACAATGCCGTATTGGGTTTTGCCGTTCATGGTTTGGGCGTAGATATAGAGCATATCTTCTTTGTCCTGGACGAGCCAGCCATTGTTGCGGAAAAGATCAAAATTTTCCTTTGCTTTGGCATAGACTTCCGGAGCGTAATGGTCAATATCAACGGGAAGGTCAATTTCGGGTTTGATGATGTGGAGCAGGCTGTAAGGGTTGCCTTCGGCTTCAACGCGGGCTTCATCGGAGTCCAAAACGTCATAAGGACGTGAAGCAAGTTGTTTAACGATGTCAACCGGTGGACGCCAGCCACGGAATGGTTTGAGTATGGCCATAATATTATGAATGGATTTTAAAAATGGATGTGTACTCGTGGAGCAACAAAACTACTCAGCTTCTGAACGGGTAAATGTCTTCGTCGTAGGGCTCTTGTGTTGCCGCAGGGCCTTTTTGAAGCGAGGTGATCAGGGCGCCAAGCATCTTGGTCATTTCCATCAACTGGTTGCGCGACTCATCTTCTTCTTCGTCGGTGATGAAGCCGTGCCTGTGGGCGATGGTGGCATAAACCAAGCTGCTGCGGATCGAGCTTTTGGCTTCTTTGAGAAACTGGATAAACTGATGTTTCTCGCGTGCAGAACCCTCGGCTATACGAAGGGCAATCTGCCTTGCTGACTCAGAAAAACCCGCCGACAAGGCCGGTTCGGCCTTGTCGGGGAATTGGGCAATGATATTCTGAACCCAGTAGATATAATCTAGCGCTTTATGATAAATGCGCAGGTCTTCGAATCGGAAAAAAGTCAGCGGTTTGTTGGATTCATTTACGTCGTAGTTCATTGGAGTAGTTGAGTGTTGATGAGAAAAATGGAAGTATGAATTAATTTACTTTAAAAGTGATGTCGTTGTTCTTGAAGAAGTTCACAATCTGACGTGCGGCTGCGGTGCCGGCGTTGTTGTTGGCTTCGGCCGTTTGAGCGCCCATTTTCTTGGGTGTCATAAAGAAACGGTCGGCATATTCGCCAAGTTCGGCCAGACAATCGGGAGCCACGTCAGAAACGTAGGTGAAGCCTTTCTTTTCGGCAAAGATACGTTTCAAACCTTCTTCGTCAATCACCTCTTTTCGGGCGGTATTCACCAACATACCTTTGGCAGGCATAAGTGACAGCAGGTCGAAATTGATGGATTTCTTGGTCTGGGCGTTTGCAGGAATATGCAGTGAAATGAAATCGCACTGGCTGTAAAGGTCTTCCACACGTTCCACATAGTGAACGCCGTCCTTTTCCATGGCCTCGCGGCTGACGAAAGGATCGAAACCATAAACTTCCATGCCGAAGCCTTTGGCGATGCGTGCAACATGTTTACCGACATTGCCATAGGCGTGAATTCCAATCTTTTTACCCATGAGCTCGGTTCCGGATGAGCCGTTAAAGTGATTCCTCACCTGGTAAACCATCATGCCAAGGGCAAGTTCGGCTACGGCATTGCTGTTTTGTCCGGGGGTATTCATAACCACCACGTTTTTAGCTGTTGCGGCATTCAGATCCACGTTGTCGTATCCTGCCCCTGCTCTGACCACGATTTCGAGGTTTGGAGCAGCGTCAATCACGGCTTTATCCACAATGTCGCTGCGGATAATCATGGCGTTTACGTTGCCGACGGCCTGAATCAGGCTTTGCTGGTCGGGGTATTTTTCAAGGAACAAGCATTCGTAACCGGCATCGGTGATGATTTGGCGAATCTGATCGGCTGCTGCTTTGGCAAAGGGTTTGTCGGTTGCAACTAATACTTTTTTCATGATCGTTCCGTTTTTGATTATTTTTTCATTTTTTCAAAAGCCTGCATGGTTTCAACCAAAGCTTCCACGCTGGTGTAGGGGAGGGCGTTGTAGAGCGATGCTCTGAAACCACCCACCGAACGGTGACCTTTGATACCGATCATGCCTTGTTCGGTAGCGTAGTCGTTAAATTCTTTTTCTAAATGTTCGTAACCTTCGTTCATCACGAAGCAAACATTCATGCGTGAGCGATCTTCCGGTGCAGGAACTGTGGCACGGAACAAGGGGTTGCGGTCAATTTCGCCATAGAGTAAGGCAGCTTTTCTCTTGTTTTCTTTTTCCATGGCAGCTACCCCGCCACTGTCCTTTAACCATTTCAGGGTTTGAAGTGCAGCATAAATTGGCACTACCGGTGGTGTGTTGAACATGGACTCCTTGCTGATATGGGTGCTGTATTTCAGCATGGTGGGGATAGCACGCTCCACTTTTCCGAGAATATCGTCTTTGATGATGGCAAAAGTTACACCGGCCGGTGCCAAGTTCTTCTGTGCACCGCCATAAATAATGGCATATTTGGAAACATCAATGACGCGGCTGAAAATGTCGGACGACATATCGGCCACCAATGGAACGCCCACTTCCAAATCTTCTAAAATCTCGGTTCCATAAATGGTGTTATTGGTCGTGATATGGAAATAGTCAACATCCGTCGGAACTTTATAGCCTCGAGGGATATAGTTGAATTGCTTGTCTTCGGAACTGGCAACAACGTTGACTTCTCCAAAGAGTTTGGCTTCTTTGATGGCCTTGGTGGCCCATTCGCCCGTGTTGAGGTAGGCTGCTTTTTTGTTCAGGATATTGTAAGGAACCATGCTGAACTGGAGGCTGGCGCCACCGCCCACAAAAATCACAGAATAGCCTTCAGGAATGTTGAGCAGTTCTTTAAAAAGGGCAACAGCTTCGTCAACAACAGCAACAAACTGTTTGCTGCGGTGCGAAATTTCCATTAACGACAATCCCATGCCTGCAAAATCCTTCAGTGCGGCGATGGTGTTTTCAATGGTGTACTGTGGCAGGATGGATGGCCCTGCATAAAAATTATGCTTTTTCATAGGGGTTAAGAAATTAGTGAATAATTCATGTTCTAATTTTGGAGCAAAGATAAGCTTTTATCTTGTTTGTGAATATTTTCACGAAAGAATTATTTACTTTCGCAACCGTTTTAGATTTTCTATTTTATGCTTTCTATCGCACAAAGAATCAATGCATTTGCCCAACTTGGGAGCCATATTGGCGCATTCCTTGATGGGCGGCTCCCTGATGAGAAACAGGAATTTATTCAAAATGCAGTGAGGCAAAGCATCCTCGAAAACCCTTGGTTTACCGAGGAAAACATTCGTTTGGCGTTGCTGGGTGTATCTTCGATGCTACATGAACCTTTGCTTGAACATTGGGTAAAGTCTTATGATCTAACCAGGGTGGATACGCCGAAAACAGTGGCGGTTGTCATGGCAGGAAACATACCTTTGGTAGGTTTTCACGATTTTTTATGTGTGCTTGTGGCAGGTCATTGCATTAAGGCGCGCCTTTCGTCCGATGATAAAGTACTTTTGCCCGCTTTGAGCCGAATTCTTTTGGAATATGAGCCTCTCTTTTCAAACCAAATCGTTTTCGAAAGTGGTAAACTTGATGCATTCGATGCAGTGATTGCTACCGGAAGTAATAATACGGCTCGCTATTTTGAATATTATTTTGAGAAATACCCCCACATTATCCGCCGAAACCGCAATAGTGTGGCTATACTCAGCGGGAATGAATCTGAGGCGGATTATCAGGGGCTTTCAAAAGATATTTTCATGCATTTCGGGCTTGGCTGCCGCAATGTGACCAAGGTTTATTTTCCTGAATGGCTGACTCCCGACGATTTTATTCGTCGCCTTCCTGTTCCCGAAGGGATGATTCATCATCCCAAATATGCCAATAATTACGACTACAACAAGGCTGTCTTTCTCATCAACCGCAGTTCTTTTTATGATAGCGGCAGTTTTTTGCTTCGCGAGGAAACCGCCTTTACCTCTCCGGTTTCCGTAATTCATTTTGAACGTTATCCAGACCCGGCCGTGCTGCGTGAACAGTTAAGCCATGCGCAAACCGAGCTGCAGTGCGTGGTGGCCGATGCCCGAATTTATCCCGCTGTGGTTCCTTTTGGACAGGCACAGTTTCCGCAACTGCACGACTATGCCGATGGGGTAGATGTGATAGATTTTTTGATTCGTTTTTGACGGATGATTCAACCTTTGAACGATAATCCGGCTTTTTCGGCTCCATAGTCGCAAAACCAATACGTTTCCGTTTCGCTTTTAATGATTAGAATCTATTCGTTCGTTGAATGGTGAAAACGATAGGCAGCTTTACGCAAACGATCCATGATGGCAATACCAAGCCCTGTTTCAGGAACTGCTTCAACAACGATAAAATCCAGCCATTTATCTTCAAGTTCGTGAAGAAAAAAGAAGAGATTGCCGGCAGCTTCTTCGAGATTTCCGTTTTCTGAAAGAAAACGCACGGAATGATAACCTTTTATTTCTGAAGGCGTTAAACCAATATAGGCTGCCTTGGAAGTATCGTTTGGTATGGGATGCTGTCCTAAGATATAAAGTTTGGTTTCGGGGCTGTAATGCGAAAGCATCAGGCCCGGTGAGGCATCGGATAAAGTTAGCGATGTGGTAAGCTTCGAGGGTGGGATGATTTCCGTGAGCATAGGAGATGTGACTGCGCCATGTCTCAGGATGCGAAAGCCATCAGGCTCGAGCCGCACAACGCTCGATTCGAGGCCAATGGAACAAGACCCTCCATCGAGAATGATTTCCAGATCGGGGAGTTGTTTTTCAACATGTTGAGCGCGGGTCGGGCTCAGTCGGCCAAAACGATTGGCGCTGGGAGCCGCCAATGGAACCCCAGCTGCTTCGATGAGTTGCAGTGCAGTGTCGTTGGCTGGCATTCGGATAGCAACATCCGGTAGTCCTGATGTCACAATGTCCGGAACAAGCTGGCTCTTAGGCAACACAAGGGTGAGTGGCCCAGGCCAGAAATGGCGGGCAAGCCGGATAATCCGTTCATCACGGCTTGTCACAAGTTCCCAGAGCTGATCTAAGCGGCAGATGTGAACTATCAACGGGTCGAACGATGGCCGTTGCTTCATGGCAAAAATGCCGGCCACAGCCTTGGGATCCAAAGCGTTGGCGCCAAGGCCATAGACTGTTTCTGTCGGGAAAGCCACCAACCGGCCATCCCTGATATGGTTGGCAGCGCGGGAAATGGACTCGGGAGAGGCTTTAATGATCATAAACTTAGTCTTTCAAAAAAAACGGCTCGGCCTTTTCGAATTGGTTTTCCATCGGTACAAAGAGCAAAAATACTGCAAAAAGCATAATCGCGACCTGTCTTTGCACGTCCCATGTTCGGATAATCCATTCATCAAAGGGGCTATTGCGATCATTCACGATGAAGGTTTAATCAGTATTTTTTATACTTCTTCGATATTCAGCAGTTTTCATATACCTTTGTATTGAATTTTCCTGAGCATACAAAAAAAGCTATTTATCAATGATTCAGGAAGTTGGATTATGGCTATTATAACACTTACAAGCGATTGGGGAACTTCCGACTATTATCTTGCAGCGGTCAAAGGAGCAATTCTTAGCCAGTTGCCGGATGCTGTGATTGTTGATATCTCGCATCATATCAAACCTTTCGATATTGAAAGCGCTGCTTTTACAGTGCGCAATTGTTTTCGGAGTTTTCCTCCCGGCACTATTCATATTTTGGCCATGAATACCGAGGAATCGGTCGAGCATCCTCATATTGTTGTTCGTAGTGGTAATCATTATCTGATTGGCGCCGACAACGGTATTTTCAATATGGTTTTAGGCGATGATGTGGACGAGGTTTATGAATTAGATATTATCCAGGATTCGGGTTATTTTACCTTTAGCACGCGCGACCGTTTTGTAAAGGCTGCTGTCGGCATAGCCCGAGGATTGCCGCTGTCGGATTTGGGCGACCAGCGCGAGGGGATTACAAAAAGAATGCTTCTGTCGCCGGCTTATACCAACGACAACATTACAGGAATCGTGGTGCATGTGGATGCCTACGAGAACGCAATCACCAATATTTCACAAACTTTGTTCAATCAGGTCGGCCAAAAACGGCGGTTTGAGATTCGTACAAGCGGTTATATCCTCAATAAGATTCATCTTGGATATACCGATGTTGGCATTGCGAAATTAGTGGCTCTTTTTGGCACACACGGAATGCTCGAGATTGCAGTGAACCATGGGAACGCTGCCTCGCTCTGCGGCCTCTGGCGCGATACTCAGGTGAGGATTGAGTTTTTTAACGACCACAGGTAAAACCACCTCATAGAGCACGGAATATCAGCACGAAGAGGGGCAAAAATGTTTGCCAAACCAATCGTATAGATACCATACTGCAAAACCGACTAAAGTTCCAAAAACTGCGCCCGCAAGGATGTCGCCCGGGTAATGAACCCCAAGATAAATGCGACTGTATGAGACTAAAACAGCCCAAAACCAAATCCAGCCCATCTGCCTGTAATACTGCCGAAGCGCCATAAATAGAAAAGTGGCAAGCCCAAAACTGTTGGCTGCATGTGATGAAATAAAACCATATCTGCCGCCGCATTTGCCGGTCAGGAGATGGATCAACGGCTGTAAGTCAGCCTCGTGACAGGGTCTGAGACGCATAAAAACATCTTTGAACAAGCGTACCGATAACTGGTCGGTGAGGCTGACAAGCAAAGCAATGAACAACAACAACCGGATGCTTTCCCAGCCATAACGTCGGATAATCAGGTAAAGTAACACTAAATACAAGGGAATCCATTCAATTTTTCCCGAAACAAAAAGCATCAGCGGATCGAGTAGGGGATGATGGAGTTGATTCAGAAACAGAAACAGCTCTTTGTCAAACTTTAAGATGGTTGCCATGGTCATGGAGTTTCCTCTTTGCCCAATAACAGATTTTTTTTAAGGTCGTAATATTCCTGATTGTACGGATCGCGGTGGATGAGGACGTCGAGGGCCTGAAGGGCCTTTTTTGTTTTGCCTTTAGCCTGATTCTTTTTGTATTGCTCAAAATAATAATCATCGCCACGACAGGGCACTCCCGGGCTATTGCCTTCGATTTCGAACAATCCTCCGGCATGAGTTTCCACCTTTTCAATCTTGAACAACACAGGGATTTCAAAACGGGAATAACGCCTGTCGTTGCAGCGGTTCCACATACCTTCGGTTGATTTATAAAAAGCCTGGAGTTGCTCGTTCAACCCATGATACATGGGGTTACGCACGCGCATCTCGCTCATGTTGTTGTCGCAATCCACCGTGAACGAGAGGATGACTGTCCCCATCACACATTGGGAAAGGGCTTCAGGCGTATATTTTACCTGTTGAAGCAACAGTCGTTCGAACTCGCCTGCTCCTCCCCGAAAACGGTAGTCGAGTATGTGTTGCACGGTTTTGTTACGACTGGCTGACAGGTCGGTTAAAGTGGAATCGCTTTGTGAATACGCAAAAACGCTGAAGTTAATCGTACCAAAAAACAGAATGATTTTGACAAAAGTATTCATGATTGCTGATGCTTAAACAGTTGACAGTTCGTCATCCCAGGTAGTTTTGTTTAGATTTGTCCAGATCATCTCTTTCAACTCTTTTATTCCCTGACCGGTCACCGCACTGATCAATACATGAGGAATATCGGGCAGGTTTGGTTCTATTCCCGCCCAAAGCTCATCGTCAATCAGGTCGGCTTTGGTGATTGCCAGCAGACGTGTTTTATCGGTCAGTTCAGGATTATAGGCTTCAAGCTCGTGGAGTAGAATGCTAAAGTCGCGGTCAATATCCTCGCTATCGGCCGGAATCATAAACAGCAGAACCGAGTTGCGTTCAATATGTCGCAGGAATCGGAGCCCCAACCCTTTGCCTTCAGAAGCGCCCTCGATGATGCCGGGGATATCGGCCATGATAAAACTTTGGTTGTCATAATAACTCACGATGCCAAGATTGGGCGTCAGGGTGGTAAACGGATAATCACCGATTTCGGGTTTTGCTGCCGAAACAACTGATAAAAGCGTTGATTTTCCAGCATTTGGGAACCCGACTAAGCCTACATCGGCCAGAATTTTCAATTCGATGATGATTTCGGCCTCTGTTTCGGGTTCGCCCGGCTGAGCATAACGTGGCGCCTGATTGGTGGGCGACTTGAAATGTACGTTTCCCAGCCCGCCCCGTCCTCCACGAAGCAGTATGGCAGTTTGTCCGTCCTCTGTGATTTCGGCCAATTGTTCACCCGTCAGGCCATCGCGGGCAATGGTACCCAATGGGACGTCGAAAACAATGTCGCGTCCGTTGGCACCGGTGCTTTGTTGTTTGCCGCCTGATTCGCCATTTTCGGCAAATAGATGTTTGGTATATCTGAGGTGAAGCAGCGTCCACATCTGGGCGTTACCCCTCATGATCACGTGTCCGCCGCGGCCACCATCGCCGCCATCGGGACCGCCTTTCGGAACAAATTTTTCGCGCCGGAAATGAGCCGAACCCGGGCCTCCTTTGCCCGAACGACAAAAAACCCGGATTTGGTCAACAAAATTTGAACTTGCCATAATGCCTTGATAGGCTGCAAAAATAAGAAAAAGCCAGTGCCGGTGTCGCGACTTTTTTATACCAATCAGGTTTTGCTCACTCTGATTTCGCGGATACCTCTTCGAATGGCATCCTGAAGACGGGTATTTACTTCCTCTTTGGATCCTTCGCCATCTACCTCAAAGAATACGCTTTGCTTTTTGTAATATTCGATGACCGGCTTGGTTTTTTTCTCGTATTCCTCCAACCTGTTGAGTATTAGGTCGGTTGTCATGTCATAAGGCCTTGCACGCTCTGTTTGTGCCCGGTGATGCAGCCGTTTGATCGAGTCCAAAGTAGAAAGCCGAAGGTTGAGCATCAGGCTTACCTTTGAGTTGACACGACGCAATAACCCATCGAGGATATAAGCTTGAACTATGGTGCGCGGAAATCCTTTAAAGATGAAGCCGGAAGAGGTGCTGTTTCTCTCCAACTCCCTTTCAATCAGCTTGATGGCAATTTCATCCGGAGCTATCTCACCTCGTTCAAGATAAGGCTTGGCAGCCATTCCCAACTCGGTTCTGTCGGCAATCTCTTTACGCAAAAGTTTTCCTGTCGAAATATAGACAAGGTTATTGTTTTTAGCCAGCAATTCGCCTTGGGTTCCTTTTCCGGAGCCGGGCTTACCAAGAAGCACGACATTGAAATAGTCGTGGCGCATGGTGTTGTCAATGGTGTTGCAGAGATTGGCAAAAATTTCTTCCACATTTCCAACACCGTTAATGCCGTAAAAGATCCCTTTCTTTTTATAGAAATCCATGACTGGCTTGGTTTTATTCTCGTATTCCTGTAACCTCACGTTGATGACTTCGAGGTTGTCGTCGGCACGGCCACTGGTTTTAGAGCGTTCCAGCATCCTGTCAATGAGTTCTTCGGTAGGCACTTCGAGGCTTAACATACAGGTGAGGCTGCTGTTGAGCTTGAGAAGTAATCCCTCTAAAATATATGCCTGTACCACTGTTCTCGGGAAACCGTCAAAAAGAATGCCGCGTGAGTCGAGGTTCATAATCACCTTTTTTTCGATGATCTGAACAATGATTTCGTCAGGAACCAGGCCGCCGCGATCAATAATGTTTTTAGCCGATTTGCCGAGCGGTGTTTGATTGGCAATTTCCTCACGCAGAATATCTCCGGTTGAGATATAGGTAAGATTATATCTTTCGAGCAAAAGTTTTGACTGAGTGCCTTTTCCCGCGCCGGGAGGGCCAAATAACGCGATGTTCAACATGGTTTGGAATATTGGTTAGTCAGAAACAATTTTATAGATGTCGGGAAGATTTCTTGCACGCTCGTTGTAATCAAGCCCATAGCCGATGATGAAATCGTTTGGAATCTCAAGGCCTACATAATCAATAGGGTAGTTGTATTTAAAAGCTTTGGGCTTGAAGAGCAGGGTGGCAATTTTAACATCTGCGGCTTCGAGTTTCATGAGTTTGTCCATGGTATAGAGCATGGTCAGCCCCGAGTCCACAATGTCTTCAACCAATACGATATGCCTCCCGGTAACGGAATGATCTAGGCCGATGAGTTCCCTCACCACACTTGTGGACATAGTTCCACTATAAGAGGAGAGTTTGACGAAAGATATTTCACAATCAATATCTACGTTTTTAAACAGCTCGGCTGCAAACATAAAGGCTCCGTTGAGAACAATGAGAAAGAGCGGATTTTTCCCGGCATAGTCGCGATTAAGATTTTCGGCAACTTTTTTAATAGCTCTTTCTATCTGATCCTGAGGAATATAGATTTCAAATTCTTTATCGTGAACGGTGATCCTGCTCATAAAATTCGGAGATGAGGTTTTTGAATAAATGAGTGTTTATGAGCTTACAAATATACGTTTTCCCCAGACATCTCAAGGCAAAAAGAAAAAAACGTCTCCTTTTATTCTTTTCGAATGATGCTGAGGCCATCGCGTATGGGCAGCAATACCTGACTCACGATCGGATCATTGGCAACGAGTTGGTTAAATTCGCGGATAGCCAGCGTTTCGGCATCATTTTGTGCTGGATCAATCACTTTCCTATTCCAAAGAACATTGTCGGCTAAAAGGAATCCGCCAGCTCGCAACATTTGCCGGAGTATCGGGTAATAGGTGGGGTAGCCGGCCTTGTCGGCATCTAAAAAGATAAGATCGAACGAACCTTCGAGTTTTGGCAAAACCTCCATAGCTCTGCCAATGATGAGGCGTACCCGTTTTTCTTCACCGGCCATGCGAAGGTGGCGTCGAATGGTGGTTTCAAGCTCTTCATCGGCTTCAATGGTCACCATTTCGCCATTCGGGTCGAGGCCTTTAAGCAGGCAAAGTGTAGAATACGCGGTGAAAGTACCAATTTCAAGGATGCGTTGCGGCCTCAACATCAGGCTGATCATCTCCAAAAACTTCCCTTGCAGCGGCCCCGAAAGCTGACGTGGATAAATGGTTGTCAAATGGGTGTGACGATATATTTCGGTCAAGAGCGGACTTTCTTCGCTGCTCATCCGCAGCAGATATTCTTCCAAAGGATTGTTCATTCGGTATCGTAATCAAAAATGAGTTTAGCCTGAATGGGCTCAGCCACTTCCAGACGGATATGGTCAAAGTTGAAATCAGATTCTTCGCGGGCTGCTTCATACAGGATTGGATGCAAAACAACATACCCAACTTCTTCTACTCCAATACTTTCGCACAATAATTCTAATTTCTGAAAACGGAATGGCTTCACTTCGCTAAACAAAAGAGGTTGTTCGCGGTATAAAAAGCTTTGATCATATCCGAGCAAACTCACATGAAACCAGCAGTTGTTCACCGGAAGGCTGTCCAGATTTTTCATCTCAAAAATCAAATGAACACTTTGCATATACTGTTCAAGCTTCAATAGTTTGATCATGAAGCCTTTACTGATTGCTGATGAGTTTGCTTCTGTCTGAAGTTCATCGTGTAGGGTGTTTGACTTGGTTTGAGCATACACAGGCATTGATCCTGATGGAGAAACGAGTATAAAGAGGCCGATGAAAACGCCAATTGCCAAAGGCCGGTTGATGTTTGTGTGAAATGTCATAAGGCAGGGGATTTGTAAATGAGTGTAGATAATCGTTTAGGGTCAAATACCTCATTCGCAACTTCTAATAAATCCGAGGCGCTCACTGCGTAAACCTCTTCCATCAGTTTGGCAATGGGCGGAACAATTTCTTCAAAAAGCTGGTTCCGGGCAATGCCAAGAGCTTCGCCCATACCCGATTCGTAGGCAAGAGCCATTTGCACAGCAATTTGCTGTTTGGCCCGGGTAAGCTGAATAATACCCAACTTCTCGTTGCGCAGGCGGTCAAGCTCTTTCAAAGCCAGTTTGAGTACTTTCTCCAAATGTTCGGGCGAAGTGCCAAAACTCAATCCAAACCAGCCTGTATCTGAATAGGCATTATATTGTGAATCAATGGAATAAGTGAATCCGTATTTTTCACGAATATTCATGTTGAGTCGCGAATTGAGGGTTGGCCCTCCTAGTACATGATTCAAAACAGCCATTGGGATGCGTTTTGGGTGTAAATATGGATAGGCAATATTCCCGACGATGGCATGGCTGAGAAAATTGTTTTTTTCGAGAATCACTTGCGTTGGCGCAGAAGGTTGAGGCGGCCGGCGATGATGCTGCGACACATTTTCCATCACCATCCCGAAATGTTGTTCAACCTCTTTGATCAGATCGTTAAAGCGAATCTGCCCGACTGAAGCGATCACCATCTGCGAAGGACGATAGTGTTTTTCGCGGAAATGGATGAGATCCTGGCGGCTCAATGATGCGATGCTGGTCGTTGTTCCCAGAATAAAATGTCCTAACGGATGATTCGCAAAAATCTGATTTTCAAATTCATCAACAATTTCTTCGGTCGGATTGTCACGATACGAATGAATCTCGTCAAGCACAACATCTTTTTCTTTTGCCAATTCGTGCTCCGGAAAAACTGAATGAAAACAGACATCGGAAAAAAGCTCTATGGAACGCCCATAATAGGCAGGTAAGAACGATGCATGCAAACAGGTTTCTTCTTTTGTGGTATATGCATTGATATCGCTTCCAACGTTTTCCATCCGGCTGATGACATGATATGCCTTGCGACGGTTTGTCCCTTTAAATAGCATGTGTTCAATCAGATGAGCCACACCATAAAACTGCTCCGGTTCGTCACGCGAGCCGGCATGAATCAACAGAGCCAGATGCGAAATTGTTCCTGCCTGTGGACGATGGATGAGTCGTAATCCATTTGGGAATACATGATGTTGATAATCAGCCGAGTTGAACTTAATCATGCTTTTTGATTTCCTGAGATTGGTGAAAATAAGTCGTAAATAGCTATGAAGTGCGAACACAATAAAGATGCAAATTTCGGTCGAAAATTCGGAATATGATGAAAAACTTCAAAACGAATTCATTCTGCGCCTATTTGCCTCTATTGACAGAAAGCAGGGCATAGGCCATTTTTTGAAGACATTTTTAAGTGGAGGAAAATATGAATGAACGCTGAATTGGCTTACTTTTGCAGCGAAGCCGCTGACCCTCTGTTGAATGAACTTTCAGGAAATCATACGTAAACCCACTTTAATTGTTGATACGGCGCGTGTTGAGCGAAATATTGCCCGAATGGTTAAACGTTGCCACGAAGCCGGAGCGGTGTTTCGTCCACATTTTAAAACGCACCAGTCGGGTCTTTTGGCTGAGTTGTTTCGTCAAAAAGGGGTTGAGCAAATCACCGTTGCTTCGGTGAGTATGGCCCGATATTTTGCACAACACGGATGGCATGATATAACCATTGCCTTTCCTTTCAATATTCGTGAAATCAGCGAGTTGAAAGCTCTTGAGCAATATACTAAAATAAATCTCGTGATTTCCTCTGCCGACACTTTAGCTGCATTCCAGGAATCACTGACCAATCCTTACGACCTTTTCATTAAAATTGATACGGGTTATGGTCGTGCCGGGATCGAGGCCGGGCAAACCGATGAGGTTGAGAAGTTGTTTTCGCTTTTTCAACATTCGCAAAATACCCGCCTTGCGGGCTTACTTGCCCATGGTGGTCATACCTATCGCGCACGAGGCATTCACGAGATTCAGCAAATAGCCGACGAAGGCCATCAGAAACTTGATGCGCTTCGCAAAAAACTTGACCCTGGCCTTTTAATCAGTTGGGGTGATACGCCAAGTTGCTCCAAAGCGGCTATGAAATACTATTTTGATGAATGGCGACCCGGAAATTTTGTGTTTTACGACCTGATGCAATATCATCTCGGTTCATGCTCGCTCGATGATATCGCTGTGGTGGTGGCTTGTCCGGTGGTCGAGACTCAGAAACAAAAAAACCGAATAGTGATATACGGCGGTGCTATCCACTTTTCCCACGAATTTATTGAAGCCGACAACGATTTTCGGCTTTATGGATATGTGGTGCGATTCACCGAAACCGGCTGGACAGCGCCAGTAGCCGGGGCATGGCTTGAATCACTTTCGCAAGAGCATGGCATTGTGAGAACCTCACACGAGCTGAACGATCTGAAAACAGGTGACATTATCGGTATTCTTCCTGTACATTCTTGCCTGACTGTTAGTGCCCTCGGCCAAATGTTGGATCTGAACGGCTCGCTCATTCCTTGCATGAAATAAATTTAAAAACCGAATGAAATGAAACTGATTGCTGAAGCCGGAAGCTCTAAAATTGAATGGCTGCTTGTGGCGAAAACCGGAGAGTTGAAAAAAACAATTGAAACCAAAGGGTTCAACCCCAACTATCACGCTAAAGAAAATTTGCATCAAATTGTGCAACAGGGACTTATCCCTGAGATATCGCGCGATGAAGTGGAACAGATCACTTATTACGGCACGGGCTGCACCGGCGACCTGAACTGCGATTTGGTAAAAAATATATTGCAACAATGGTTCCCCAATGTTCAGGTGTGTGTGCATTCCGACTTATTGGCTGCTGCCCACGGATTGCTTGGCCGGTTGCAAGGGGTGGTTTGTATTCTTGGTACGGGGAGCAACACCTGCTGGTATGATGGAAAAGATATTGAGCTTAAAGTGCCTTCCCTGGGTTTCATGTTGGGCGATGAAGGAAGCGGAACCTATATTGGGATGAAATTTATTCGCGCCGTTTTAAACGAAGAGCTTCCATCCCACATCATCCAGGATTATTACCGCCGCAACGGTCTCGATTTCCATAGCCTTATCCGGAAAATTTACCAAATCGAGAACCCGGGCAATTTCTTTGCCTCGGCTATGCCTTTTGTTGGCGAATATATTTCCGAGCCGGATTGTGCCAAGATTGTGAGCCGTGCTTTTGATGATTTTATTACGGCTCAGCTCTCAAAATATCCGGGTGTTTATGATTCAACGGTAGCTTTTGTGGGTTCGGTAGCTTTCCATTTCAAAGAACTGCTCAACCAAAGCATGGTAAATCATGGTTTTCGAAAACAAGCCATCGTAAAACAACGACTCACCGAAGGTTTAGTGAGCTATCATGGCGGTGGATGTAGTCAGGAAGAAAATTGATTCTGAAAAAGATGCTTAAATGAAATCGGCCAAGGTGTGTTTCTGAAGATGATCGCGGAAATCAACCGTCATCTTATAAGTCACATTGTTCATGATACATTTGTCGAACGGACAAACCAACTTATCGTGCGGGCAGGCAGTCATCTCAATCTTACCTTCAATAGACTCGTAAATGTCTAACAAAGTGATTTCAGAAGGATCTTTTTTAAGGCTGAAGCCTCCACTTGGACCACGGTGCGATTCAAGAAAATTGTCTTTGACTAGTCGCTGAAAAATTTTTGCCACATGATGTTTTGAGCTGTTGGTGACTTCTGAAATCTGTATGACGTTGGCTTTCCCACCAGAACGTGCAACGATGATCATCCCATGCAGGGCAATGGAAGCTCCTTCGGTAAGTGTAACAATTTTCGACATCTCGGTTTTGGGTAATGAATTACCAAAATTAAAACAATTCCATCAATCCAATATGGAATTTAGAAAGAAATCTCTATTAATTTTTTAAAATATTGTTATTCAGCGGGGTAGATTTTAATAAAACTTATTTGAATCAATTTCATTCTCTTAATAACTTAGATTCCAATTTTGAGACTTGTGTCAATAGAGGCCAATTTTTGTTGATAATTAGTGGGTTTTGGTCATGTTGGTAGGGGTAATCACAATGAAATCGGCTTGGTTTTTCTTATCATTTGGGAACGACGCCATATCGTCTGTATCCGCTGCACTGATGGTAAGGATTTTAACTTCGGGGTTCAACCTTTTCAAATACCAAATAATTCCTTGATAATCATCACTGTGGTAAGCGCCGTTGTAATGGATGAAAATTTTATGAGGATCTAAATTTTGATGAATAAACCAGGCCATGGTGGCATCTTTCACTGCCTGTGCTTTGGGTAGATTGTCCATCTTGCGGCCATGTGTCATATCGCCCATGTTTTTGAGCATATTGCTATAGCCCGAGAGGTTTGCATCGTAGGCTATGGGGAGAGGCGCAATCCATGCTTTTTCGTTTTCGGGCAAACTGTCGAGTACTTCAAAACCATGCCTGAAAACCATTGTAGCATAACGACGTGGAATATTGGTGGCTACAAAATGGAGATGGTTTTCGCGCGCAAAATCGAGCAGGGGAGCATAATCGGTATCAAAGTTAGGCCATAGCCTGGCTGATTTTTTCAGGCTGTCGGCATTTATCCCGTTGGCTAAATATTGGTTTAATGCCTGTTGGTTATCGGCTTCAAACATCTCGGCTCCCAGGATGAGGCCATCCGGATGCTTTCGAAAAAGCTCGGTAGTGAGTTCAATTTGCAACCAATGTACAATGGGATTGTTGTGAAATTCACCAAAAAAGATAACATCAGCTTCAAGGGCTTCTTTCACCAAACGTTTGAACTTCACTTCCTTTCCTTTCCCTGAAAAAAGCCGGTAAGCTGGTTTATCGGTTTTGAACGACATTAAAAGAAACGGAAAAGCTAATAGTAATATCTTGTATTTCATGATGTTAGTATTTGTCTAAAAAATCGTGTAGAAATGAAAATGGTAGCAGACCCGCCATTGATGGCGCAACCAAAACCCGTCCGGTTTGCCCTTGCATGATCACTTTCAGTGGGATTCCACCACGATGCTCGTATTCGGCCATTACTTGCCGGCAGGCGCCACAGGGTGCAACGGGCTCATCGAGAATGGTTTTTGCGCTGACTGCCGTAATGGCAATCGCTTCGACTTTCTTGTCGGGGTAAGTGGCGTGAGCGTGAAAAAGCGCAACGCGCTCGGCACAAAGCCCTGAAGGATAAGCCACATTTTCCTGATTGTTCCCTCTCACAATAATGCCTCCCTGCAGCCTGACTGCCGCGCCTACCTTGAAATGAGAATAAGGTGCATAGGCCTGTTTGGCAGCTTCATGAGCTTCATTCAACAAAAACTGATCTTCAGGCGAAAGCTTCGTGGCATCATCATAATGATACCATTCTATCTGTATCGTTTCTTTTTTCATAAGTCCCCTTATTCCTGCAAAAATAGAAATAATGCTGTTATCAGGAAACACTTGAATATTTGTGTGATGATGAATCCCGGTTGATACAAAAAAGGCTGTCTCCTGATCCCGGAAACAACCTTGTGTGCCATTCGGTGGTCAATCAGCCTTTAAAACTCATCTCCATCCCCTTCTTCAAATCCTTCTTCTTCGTAACCGTACAAGTCAAACTCAAGATTGTCATCGTCTTCATCCATACGGTCGTAAATGCTGAGCTTACGGTCGCGTTTGACGTTGACTTTTTTCCCAGGTCTTTTGACAAATTCATCATTTTGAGTGAGATCTTTCTGATGCATTTTCGGTTGCATCTTTTTCTTTCCCGGTTTCATTTTGAAAAAATACTTTTGATTGAGATTTTAATTTGAATGAAAATGAGGTGAATTACTGAAGATTAGAGAATCTCCAAAGTGATATAATGTTCAGTTTAGTTTGGAAAACAGCAAGCCGGAAGAGGGATTCTCCAGGGTAAAAGACAGTTATGGCGCTACGGTGGTACATGGGTTGAACAGAGTACGCTTTCGGTTAACTATCTGATAGCTGTAAGATTAAAATTCGGTGCAATGTTAATAATTTTTCATTTTGGGCAACAAACAGCCTGTGTTTTTTTTCGGTTTCAACCGTTTCTCTTCCTTAGAAGAGGCTTTTTATCAAGTCAATCGAGGGCCGGATTTCCGGGTATTTTGACAAGTATTTAATTGTAAGACACAGAAAATCTGCCGGTTAAATAATTTTTGTAAAAATTAATGCCTTTGACTTCACTTTTTGCGGGAATTCAAAGATTTTTTGATGCTGGTACAAACGCCTTGGCCGGAAAGGTTCAAAAGGACGGAATTTAGTGTCTTCCCCTGTGTTGGCCAGTATGATTTGAACGTATCTTTGCGCCGCTTTTCCAATGGATTCATGAACAGTCAACATCTACCGAAAAACATGCGGGTGCGCGGGCTCAAGGCGGTTCATACCCTTTTTGACCTTGGCGAATCGTTTTTTATCCATCCTTTTCGGGTGGTTTATGTTTATCGTGGAGGTGAAAGCCTACAGCCTGTTCGCTTATTGGTATCGGTTTCGCGGCGTAATTTCAGACGAGCTGTTGATCGTAATGTGTTGAAACGCAGAATAAAAGAAGGATGGCGGAAAAATATCGGCCCCGAAACCGAAAAACTGAAAAATATGGATGTAGGTTTGATTTATGTTTCAAAAAAGATAGAACAATACTCCTCAATAGAGGACAAAATAATCCAGATCATCGAACGTTTAAACCATTTAAATGAAGGGAGTCAATAAATTTTTTTCGCTACTTGCCATCGGTTTGATCAGGGTTTACCAATATACGCTTTCGCCCTATATCGGCCGGTCGTGTCGCTACACACCCACCTGCTCGCAATACAGTGTGGAGGCAATCCGGAAATATGGGATTCTGAAAGGCGGCCGATTGGCTCTCAAACGCATTGGCTCTTGCCATCCTTGGGGCGGTAGTGGATATGATCCTGTGCCTTGAACAATGAAAAATAAGACCTTATGAATAAAAAAAGCATTCTTTCACTGATTGTTGCCTTTGGCTTTTCCTGTTCGGCTTTAATATCTCAGGTGAACAATAATTTTGAGATATCGAAAAGTATTGATATTTACAATAGTGTCTTTAAGGAGTTAAACCTTAATTATGTTGATGAAATTAATCCCGGAAAATTAAACGAAACGGCCATCCGTGCCATGCTCGACGACCTTGATCCTTATACCGTTTTTGTGTCGGAAGCACAGTCTGAAGATATGCGTATCATGACCACGGGCGAATATGGTGGCATTGGCTCACTGATTCAACAATCGGGCGATTATGTGATCATCAGCGAACCCTATGAAGGCTTTCCGGCTCAGAAAGCAGGCTTGATTCCCGGGGATATTATATTGGAAATCAATGGGATAGATGCGTTTAAGAAAACATCGTCCGAAATCAGCGAATTGCTAAAAGGTGTTCCGGGTTCCACGCTGAAACTGAAAGTCAGGAGAGCAGGTCAGGATGAGCCTATAGAGGTAGAGCTGACACGCGAAAAAATAAAACTCGACAATATACCTTATTCGGCTGTTTTAGACAACGATATTGGCTATATTTTGCTTTCAGGATTTACACAAAATGCCGCCAACGATTTCCGCGAGGCTTTCCAGCGGTTGCAGGCATCGCAAAAACTGAAAGGTCTGATTATTGACCTCAGGGGCAATGGGGGCGGCTTACTCAACGAGGCAGTAGATATAGCAAATCTTTTTGTCAATAAAAACGAACTGATTGTCTCTACAAAAGGCAAATCACCCGACCGTACCAGTATTCATCGGACACGATTTGCACCACTCGACCTGAACATTCCGATAGCCGTTTTGGTGAATGAGGCCAGCGCTTCGGCCAGCGAGATTCTTGCCGGATCGTTGCAGGATTTGGACAGAGCTGTGGTGGTCGGGCAAAAAACTTTTGGCAAAGGATTAGTACAAAATGTTGTGCCTTTATCCTATGGAACCCAGCTGAAAATCACGGTGGCAAAATATTATATTCCAAGCGGCAGGTGTATCCAGGCAATTGATTACAGCCATAAAACCGAGAATGGCGGAAAGATTCCAGATTCGCTGGCCTCCTCATTTAAGACCCGAAACGGCCGTACCGTTTTTGACAATGGCGGAATCACACCCGATATCCAGGTTAAAGCAATTGATTTTAGCCCTGTGACGACGAATCTTTATGCAAACAACTTCATTTTCCGATTTGCCAACCGTTTCGCTTTGCAGCATTCTTCCATTGCTGCCCCTGAAGACTTTGTCATTACCGATGAAATTTATAATGACTTTATGCAATTCATTGAGAAAGAGGAATTTCAATATACAACTGAAAGTGAAAAAATGATTGGCGAACTGAAAAAAATAGCAGAAAACGAAAACTATCTATCCGATGTTTCGGAACAGTTGCAAGCCCTCGAGCAGCAGTTTCATGCCATCAAAGAACAGGATATCCGTAAACACCGCGAAGAGATTGGAAGACTACTGCAAATCGAAATCGTTTCGCGCTATTATTATCAGAAAGGAAAAATTATTTCTGCCTTGAAGAAGGACGATGATTTGGAAGCGGCAAAGGCAGTTTTAGACAATTCTACGGAGTACAAAACCATTCTTTCATCATCAAATTAATAAATACCAGGTCGGCGATGAAACTGAATGGTGTGTTACGGAATGAGATAACGGCCTATTTTGTATTGATGGTACTGATAGCCATCAGCTTACCTTTTTCCAAATTCACACTCACGGTTTTCGAGATGATGCTTGTGTTTGTCTGGCTTATCCATGATGTATCAGCCAAATCAAACAACAGTGATTGGGGCCATGCCATTCAGGAACAGAGCCGGGTTAATCATTTTTTTCGACGATTTGGCATTTCGCTGAGCAGAAAGCTTCGACTGTTTTTTTCCAATAAGCCTGCTTTGATGCTGACTTCATTGTTTGCTTTGCATCTGATCGGGCTCATCACCACGACCGATTTCACATATGCCTGGAAAGATATCCGGACGAAACTGCCTTTGCTGATCCTGCCATTGATCATCGCCTCAATGCCCCGTTTTAGCCGCAGACAAACACAGGCTTTGCTCGGCATGTTTGTATTGGCCGTGTTTGTCGGCACACTAATCAGTATTCATCTGTATTTGAAACGCGACTTCGATGATATTCGGGATATTTCACCTTATATCAGTTCGGTACGTTTTGCCCTCATGGTGGTATTCTCATTTTTCCTCCTGATTCTCAAGATGTTTTCTAAACCAGGAATACCTTTTTATTTACAATTAATATTTGGTATTGTCGCACTTTGGTTTGTGGGCTACCTCATCATTCTGGAATCGGTGATTGGGATTTTGAGCGTTTTCCTGATTGTACTGATCCTGTTATTACGTTTGGTTTTCAGGCAGAGCTCTTGGAAAATCAAGGTAGCGATATTATTTTCGGCAATGATTTTCGTTGTCGGCACCATAGGTTATATTGCCGGGGTTTCCAAAAAATTGTCTCAGCATAAACCATTGGATATCAGTAAACTCGATAAGTTCTCAAAACTTGGCAACCCTTACCGGCACGACACCATTCATTTTGGTGTAGAAAACGGCCGATATGTCGGGATTTATTTTGCTGAGGGCGAACTGGCGGAGGCCTGGAATCAGCGAAGCAATTACGATTTTTATGGCCGTGACGAAGCCGGACAACTGATCATGTACACCATTATTCGCTATCTTACCTCAGCCGACCTTCGAAAAGATGCCGAGGGAGTGGCTGCGCTGAGCGCCGAAGATATCCGCCATATTGAAAAAGGAATTGCCAATCGTGAATATCTCGAAAAGCCCGGATTATCAAATCGAATCTCCAAAATCATCACCGGTTACCAGCAGTCTATCTATTTGAATGACCCCAGTGGAAGCAGCATGATGCAAAGAGTTGAACATTTGAAAGCCAGTTTTTTATTGATTAAAAAACACTTTTGGTGGGGAGTGGGAACAGGCGACATCCCCGAAGCTTTCAGGCAGATTTACGATGAGATGAACAGCCGTTTGAAACCCGAGGTACGCTGGAGGTCACACAACCAGTATCTTTCGTTCTGGATCGGATTTGGGCTGTTCGGCTTCATTTGGTTTTTGATTGTTCTTCTTTATCCTTTCCTTTTTCGTCTGACAAGCAAAGATGCCCGGCTTTTTGTTTTTTGGCTGATCATGTTGCTTTCAATGTTTTCCGAGGATACCTTGGAAACACAAACAGGAGTTACCCTTTTTGCCTTTTTCTATTGTTTTTTTGTGCTTGCTGCTGTGCCTGAACCAGAACAGCAAAGGCAGTCCAACGACATTTGATGTGTTTGAAAAGGGAAAAAATCATAATTTTGACCTAAAATGCGAAAGACAAACATTACTTTAACGGACTGATTTATTATAAGACGGAGGTGGGGATTTGAAACCGAAAAATTACATTTTCATCCGATTTTGTTGCCTTTTTATCATGCTGGGTTACTTGCCCGTCCCTTTGAAAAAAAGTTTTGCCCAGAATTATTCCACTTTTCAAATCACCATCAACGACAAAAATACGCCCGGATTTGATGACAAGACTCGACGACAATTGCTCGGGATGCTTACCTCAGGTAACGAGAGTCAGCAGCGTGATTGGGAAACCCGTATCCAGATTCCATTTGAATTTTCTGCTGTCAGTACCGGATTCAACGAGCGGAAACTTCGCCTGAAACTTGATCAACCTCAAGTTAGTGGTCAAACCGAATATCGGCACTTCCCTCTGGGGAAACTGCTTTATCCCGACATTCTGAGCGGTTGGGTTGCCCTCACCGTTTCTGAAAGGACGAGATTCCAGAAAACAATCACTGATTTGCCTTTTGAGCTTGACCTTGGTTTATTTCAGCCCAATTTGGCAGCGCAAGCTTCCGGTGGTGTCGAAAGTATGGGTTATAGCGAGCAAAAGCTTGATGCGTTGCAGGAAGCCCTGATGCAGGCCAATCAATATTGGGCATTGTCGGAATATGTTCAAAAGTTGCTTGCCAAAACAAGCTCCGAAGAGAATGCATCACTCAATGATGTGGCACAGCTTTTTCTGCGCCGTGAGCAACTGCGGAAAAGCCTGTATTTGCTAAAGGAAACGACAAGCCTGAGCTGGATGGAACAATCCGGAGCCGATCCTGCCGGGCTTTGGAAACAAGCTGCGGCTTTACAGCGCAATTTGGTTCGTTATACAACCTTGTTGGAACAGGCAGCAGGCGGGTACGAACAATTGAATCAGATTGTGGCAGTTTATCGGGCCGATATGGTGCGTAGTCTGCGTGCAGCATTGCAGAATGACTTTCGCAACCATGAACTTCTTTTAAAAACCGGGCGATTACTACCCGATAGCAATTTTTACAGCCTTTCAGCTCTTTTTGACAAGGCAGGTGCCCAAAAGGGAATAGCTGAAGCTTTGGCATTTGAGGTAGTTTCGCTGGCCGATTCGCTTCATCAGGCCAACGATTTTGCCAATGCCTATGGGTATTACGAAGATGCAATGCAGGTGCTTCAGTCCCGCGGACATGTTTCGGCAGCCAACGAAGTAAAGGAAAGGGCTCAGGCTTCACGACTCGGACTCCTGCGTTCCTATCTTCAAATTGCATCCAAAGCTATAAGCGCCGGAAACGAGACCCTAGCAAGGTCCTATCAACAAAAGTCGAAGGCTTTTATCCAAAAACATCCTCAAAATGGTTTGGTGAATCGAATTGCTGCCGAATCGGATGAGTTGCTGAAAACTTATTTGAGAAAAGCCAACTATCTGATTGACCAAAAGCAATATGCACAGGCCATTGCGCTTTTAGAAGAAGCCAACGCACTCACCCAAACCTACTACAACCTAAACTATCAGGAACAGATTAACCTTGCGCTTTTTAACGTTTACCGCCTGGTATTTGTAGAATTGGTCAGCGAAGCAAGGGCTTATTTGTCGGCGGGCGAACTGGTTGAAGCCGAACGTAGGTTGAGCTACGCGCTTGATTATCAAAAAGATCATCTTGCTTTTTTGAGAACCAGCACCGAAGCATTTCATCTTCAAAACGAGATTCAGGCTCAAAAACAATTGGCTGCTTTCCCTAATCTGAACGATGTCAACAAGCCTGTAGGAGCTGAGTTTGGCTCAGTGGAAAACACTGTGTTACAGATGATTGAAGAAGCGCGACTGAAGGTTTGGGCGAACGAGATGGTTGCAGCCTGGGGTCTGTATCAAAAAGCCACCGATCTTGCGGTTAAAAACCATCTTGATAAAAAACCCAATATCCGCGACGCCTTTCGCCGGCTCGATCAGGGAATGGTGGAACGAATCTGCCTGAACAACCGTTTTCGTATGGATGATTTAATGAAAGCGGCAGAAAAAATGATCGCCCAACGGGAATATACTTCACTCGAAGCCACATTGAATGAAGCTATTGAGATTCAAGCCGGTAATCAGGGTTGTTATCTGGATGCTTCCAAAGCTAAACAGCTTCTGGCCGATTATGCTGATTTGTTTAGATATCAGCACGATTTTCAATCGGTTACATCATTACTTTACAGCAATGGCTTTACGGCAGCTATCCCGCAATACCTTCTTTTCGATCAACAGATTTCGCAATATCATCTCGAACGGTTTGGCGCTGAACATATCCGTTTGTTCGACTTTGTCCGAAGCCAGCATAATCCGGTTTATACCCTTCAAATGCTCAGTTACCATTTGAATCATTTGGATACGCTTGAAACCGTAGCTTACATCCAAATGCTTGCCGGACTGACTTTTGACTGGGCGTCAGCTTCGAATCTTTTCGAAAAAGCGGCATCTTTGCTAGCTGTGTCCGATGCTGAGCATGGTCTGGCAAATCCCGAAAAAAGAGTTTTAGAATTGGTGGGCAACGACCGGCGTTTCGATGTCTTCAGAAAGACTTATCTTCGCGCCATGAAACAATTGGCCAAACAAAATAAATCCAAAACATAGAATTAAAATGGCAATGAAACTACTACTTATCAGCAATTCTACCAATCCCGGTGAACCATATCTGGGCTGGCCACTTCCTTTTATTCAGGATTTCATCAGGCGTTATGCCATTTCCAAAATTCTTTTTGTGCCCTATGCCGGTGTCAATCTTTCCAATTTAGGTTTGGATACTTCTTACGATGTTTACGAACAACGTGTAGCGACTGTTTTTGCTGGTTTAGGCTGTGCATTGGAATCAATACATCATTTTGATCATCCCGTTCGTGCTGTTGAAGAGGCCTCTTGTGTGGTGATTGGCGGTGGCAACACTTTTCATTTGGTAGCCATGATGCACCGGACCGGAATTATGCAGACCATACGTAAACGCGTTCAGGACGGGATGCCTTATATGGGCTGGAGCGCCGGAGCCAATGTGGCTTGCCCGACACTACGAACCACCAACGATATGCCGATTATCATGCCCGAAAGTTTTGACTGCCTGAATCTAATCCCTTTTCAGATCAATCCGCATTATTTAGATGCAAACCCCGCAGGGCATGGGGGAGAAACCCGTCAGCAACGCATTGAGGAGTTTTTGGCAATTAACCGACATATCAAGGTGGTCGGCCTTCGCGAGAGCAGTCTGATCGAGCTTGAGGGCAACCGCCTTACGTTGAAGGGCCATCGCCCGATGCGTCTTTTCCGTTTTCAAACTGCACCGGAAGAAATTGAGCAAGGCGCCGACCTCTCGTGGCTTTTGAATGATAACGCCCACTCAGTGGGATAACGAACACAGTAAACAGCGAATAATAATTCAAAGCCGGCTTCGAATTCAAATACATCACCCGAAGCCGGCTTTTCTGTCTGATCTGTCGGGAGACGAAAAAGATTTGTTCAAAACTTTCCCGACAGCATCGTTATGCCTGATGCTGGGGGCGCAGCAGATCGTTTACCGTTTTAACCGGATTGAAGGTGATCAGCGGCGTTTCCACAAAAATGGTAGTCCAATCGGCCATGGCGCCATTCCACAACCCGGGTACTTCGAGCGCTTTGAGATCACGCCCGTCTTTCGACTTTTTGGAAATGAAGCCGGTCAGCGGATCAACGTATTCGGGTAATTCAAACTTTTTACCTTTAAAATCATAAACTGCGCAAACCAGATCCACCGGATTGAAATGGCTCGCGTTGGAAACAATGGTTTTTTGAAGAGGGTCGGCCAAGTTCATTTGTGAGGATTCAACAATTTGAAGCGAGATGTCGCCATCACTGCCATAAGCCCAGAAAGGACCTCCGCCAGGTTCACCTTCGTTTTTCACCATGCCGCAAATACGTATCGGGCGATTGAGTTTTTGAAAAAGAAAATCAATTTTTTCAATTTCGCTGAGGCCTTCGAACGATTCCGGGATGTTGATCATCAGTTGGTGACGGGCGAAGGAGCTGATTTCGTCCAGTTCGTGTGGTTCTAAAAAGCCTTCGTCCAAAAGATCGAGATAACTGTAGGTTTTTTCCAATAACTCAATCAAGAGGCCGCCGATGGCCATTTTGTAACGAATTGTTTCGCCCCGCAGGGAGTCGGGCACGATATTGTCAATATTTTTAACAAAAATAATGTCCTGTTTCAGGTCATTCAGATTTTGGATTAACGCCCCATGCCCCGAAGGCCGGAACAAAAGTGATCCATCGTCGTTACGGAAAGGCTCGTTTTCCATGTCCACTGCGATGGTATCGGTCGAAGGTTTCTGTTCAGAAAATCCAATTTCATAACTAACCCCGAAACGTTTTTCAAATTTTGGCTGAACCTCGTCCAACACAGCCATGAATTTTTCGCGATGCTCGGGCGAGATGGTAAAATGAACTTTGGCTACTTTCCGCTCGTCGGTGGCATATTGGGCTGCTTCAACCAAATGTTCTTCAATAGCAAAACGGTATTCATTGGAATACCGATGGAAGCGAAGCAAAGCTTTGGGTAAATTACCGTAGCCCAGACCTTCGTCGAACAGGATGAGCCTGATTACTTTTTCATAATCTTTGTTTTGCAAAAGTTGGTCTAAATTTTCCCCGTTTTTTGTGGCAGTATCACATAAGTCCTGATAAAACGCGAGTTTTTCGATGTTTTGGATCAAATAACCAACACTATTGGGGTCCTGGTCAGATTCAAGTGCTGCAATTTCCTGTTCGCTTCCTTTGAATGACTGAACAAATTCGAAAAGATGTTTGAACATTCGACTGGCGGCTCCCGATGCCGGTACAAATTTCAGGACGTAATAATTGTTTTTCAGTTCGTTATATGAGTTCACCAAACGGTCAACCTCTTCTTCCTTCAGTTTGAGAATGCCATCTCCAACCGTAGCTGCGGCAGCTAATTTTAAAGGTGGGAAGCCAGTTCGGAAGGCCGCAAGTTGTTTGTTAATTTCTTCTATACCAATACCTTTCTCCTGAATTTGACGGATGTCGCTCGCTGTGAATTCCATATCGAAAATGTGTTGATTTTGGAATCAAAAATACAATGCAAAAGGCAATCTCCTTCCAAAGCTTAAAAAATTCTTTTTCAGGCCTTGGAAAGGGCTTTATTTGGGGCAATGGAATACTGTTTTGAGGCCTTTATTCTTAGTGTCAGGGGGATACATAAAAAAACCTGATATCTGATAGATTTTTGATCTTTTTTTTCGGAAAAATTATCATATTACTTGCAGGCTTAAAAAAAAAGCCTACTTTTGCGCAACTTTTGCCCAGGTGGTGGAATTGGTAGACACACCAGCTTGAGGGGCTGGCGCCTGCAAGGGTGTGCAAGTTCGAATCTTGTCCTGGGCACTGTTTTTTGAAGGGTGTTGTAGCCCAAGTGGCGGAATTGGTAGACGCGCTACATTCAGGGTGTAGTGAGCGCACGCTCGTGAAGGTTCGAGTCCTTTCTTGGGCACATGATTTAAAAACTCCGATAAACCAACGGAGTTTTTTTATTGCCTGTCGTTTGCTTTTCTACAAAATAAAAAGCACTTCCTAAGAAGCGCTTTTTGCGGAGCGGGCAATGGGGGTCGAACCCACGGCCCTCAGCTTGGGAAGCTGATGCTCTACCACTGAGCTATGCCCGCATTGAGACTGCAAAATTAAAAAAAATGCCAAAACCCGAACTTGTTGTTAAAGTTTTTTGAAGAATTCCTAATTTCGTCAAAAAACCAAAGACAAATGATGATTGATTACCTCACATACTTCTTTTTAGTTTTAGCTATCGCCTTAATAATCTGGTATCTTTATGGGTGGTTGTGGGGTAACGAAGGCCAAAATGAACAATGGAAAATTGCTGTAAAGCATGGAAAAGTATCCGTTGAGCTTCAACGCTATTATCGCCGGTATCCAGATAAACAGCGGTTTGTTCTTTTCTGGCTTCAGGCACAACATTTGCAAACAGCTGCTGAGGATGCCGTTGTAGCTGAACTGGGGGTATATCAGGGTGATACGGCACGTTTAATAGAATTGTTGTTTCCCCGGCATGAATTGTTTCTTTTCGACACTTTCGAAGGTTTTCAGGAAAAACACTTAGCCTTAGAATCGGGCGAAGCCGCTACCTATACTTCCGGTCATTTTGCCGATACCTCGCTTGCCAGGGTACAAGAACGACTGTTGCCGGGAGGAAAAGTCAGGTTTTTTAAAGGCGATTTTGCCACCACATCCATCGAATTGCCCGAGCGGTCATATGCCTTTGTTTCGATTGATGTTGATCTGGGTCAGCCAACAAAGGCCGGCTTAGAATATTTTTATCCGCGGCTGATACCAGGCGGGGTAATCATCATCCACGATTATCATCCAAAATGGCCGACCCTGATGCAGGCAGTGGATAATTTTTTGAATACAATACCCGAAGAGGGTGTGCTGATGCCGGATCGGAATAACAGTATGGTGATCGTCAAAAACAAAACTACACCCATTGCCAGCCAATAAGATGAATTTCGTTGGTTGTGAAGCTGAAAAGATGACTTTTCTTGAAAATTAATGCTTGTTTAAAATGGTTCTAAATCATACATAAACAGCATGTTAAGTTTGGTTAGCCACACATTTTCCCTAATTTTGCCCGGGCTTTAAAAAACTGGCGCTCATGCCTGTTTTGAGTTCATCTGTTATTGAAAATAAGTGCTTAAGTTTCTCATTTTGAAGAATATAATTTTGATTCTCAACTCAATATCAATTATCCATTCAGCTTTATGAAAAAAACATCTACTATTTTGTTTTTGGTTTTTCTGTTCCTTCGCCCGGCCCTGAGTCAGGAAAGCGTCGAATACCGCTTGATGAGTCTGCGTTCGAGCGATAATTTGGACAGTACTCATTTTTATTACAATGAAAATAATCTACTAATCAGTTATCAGCTTACTACGCCTGATAACCCTGGCAGCTTAGATGTGATTGATTCGTTATATTACGATGAGCGGAATAACATTTCGTCCATTCATTCCTATCAAAAAATTAATAACGCATGGTTTCATTGCTGCATTGTGGAATATACATACGATGACAACAACAACCGCTTGACCCGCTCCAATTTCAACAATTTTGGCTGGGGCTTTGAACCACAGGGTGTTTACACTTATACCTACAACGAGAATAATCAATTGCTTTATTTCGAGATGAGTTTGATCGGGAGTGTTTATCAACGCTGTACACTTACCTATAATGAAAATAGCCTTCTTGCTCAGGAGTTTTTCGAAATCAATGATTCGTGGCCTAACGGGGCGGCCTGGGTGAACTCGTCGAAAACGGACTATTTTTATGATCAGAACAATAATCTTACGAAAATCAATTATTATTATTGGGACAACGGAGCCTGGTCGTTCGATAACCATACGGATATGAGTTACGATGATGCCGGCAATTGTCTGTCAAGGGTTTATTATACAGGAACGGCCATCTCCGACAGGATTATTTATCAATATGATTTGACAACGCCCATACAAAATGTAGTGATGCCGGTGCATCCTGAGCCTTTTTACCGCGATTTCGACCAGTTTAAAAATCGCCCGCTTTCTTATAGCTGGGAGACTGTTGACGAAAACGGATTTTTGGTTTATGTCTGCGATTTTAATTTTAATTATATGCTGACGAACCCAACCGGATTGGGTGCGGTGTTGGCCGATAACGGACTTCGGGTGTTCCCGAATCCGGCAAATGGCAGTTTTAATCTGAGCCTTGAAGGCCAGCAAAAGATTGAGTTGTTTGATGTCAGCGGCAACAAGGTGAAACAGTTGCAGACTTCGTCCGACTTCACATCTGTGGATATACATGATCTTCCGGCAGGGCTTTATTTGCTGAAAGTGTTTGATGGAAAAATCTGGCATTTTTCGAAAGTCACTGCTGTGAGCGAAAAATAAAACACAAAAAGCGGCTAAAAGCCGCTTTTTGTGTCAAATTATCTTCTGTAACGAATCTTTTAAGGTTATTCTATTATTTATAGTTCTGAATTTCAAAAAGAACTCATGAAACTGTCAGTTGTATTAAAGATTTGAGAAGAAAGGTTTATAGTTCTTCCTCGCCGTAAACGGCATCAGAATGAATTTCAAGTCTGTATTTTTCGTAAGCAGCATCGGCCACTAAAATATGTCGTGTCCACCAGTCGGACAGGAAAATTGCGATCTCAGCCGGGTCAGTATCAACATAATTCAAAAGAGCCAGATTGTATTTTATCGTGGTAATGATGTATTTTTTGTGAAAAGCCTTATGTTCTTTCAATTGCGGATAGTTGAACTGCTTCATGTAAAGCTCTTCTTTTTTGAAATGCTGCATTGCATAATCAGTCATGGCTGAAAGAATTTTGGCAAATTCTTCCCGATCCCCTTTTTGATTGATATGTTGCACAAGTTTGTCAATGATATTGATCAAATGTTTGTGGTCTTTGTCAATAGGGATATTGATTGAAAACTCATCTCTCCATTCAAAGTTAGCTAATTCCATTGTCTGATTTATTGAGTTTTTTCTTGAAAACGAATTAATTCTCGATTTTTTTGAGGCCAAAATTCGAAAGTAGTTCATACAGTTGATTGCGGTTGATCGGTTTGGCTATATAGGCATCACATCCTGCACCTAAAGCCCGCTGCTCATCGCCGGTCATGGCAAAGGCCGTTACCGCAATCACCGGCAGTTGAGGCTTGATTTTTTTGATATTCCGCGTAGCTTCAAAACCATCCATAACAGGCATTTTTAAGTCCATGAGTACCAAATAAACATCGGGCTGTGATTCAACTATGCTGAGGGCTTCTTTGCCATTGTAGGCGTGAATAATCGTGATGTCATCAAACCTTCGCAACATGGTTTTCAGAACAACCAGATTGGTGTCTTCGTCTTCGGCTATTAAAATAATTTTTTTAGTATTTTCATTCATGTTCATTTGGTTTAATCATTCATGAGTTAGAGTTATTTCTGGGAAAACACATGCTGAAGACCGAGCCTTTGCCTTTTTCCGATTCAATGCTGAGTTCACCACCCATCAGTTGGGTCATTCCGTTGACGATAGAAAGCCCCAACCCGTTGCCTTCATAGGCTCGCGCATATCGGTCGTCTTCTTGTTGGAAATATTGAAGTACTTTTCCGATATTCTCTTTGCTGATGCCGATGCCGGTATCTTTCACAAAAATTCGGACGATGTTTCCCTTCAATTCCGCGCCAAGCTCTATACCGCCTGAAGAGGTATATTTAATGGCATTGCGCATTAAATGGTCGAGCGCTTTTACCGTCAGTTCGGGATCGAGAAGCAAGCTGATATCTTCATGATTATCCGGGCAAGTTACATTAATACTCAGACCTTTATGGACGCATTCGAGCTCAAAGGTGGACTTTGTTTTTTCTATCAGATTTCTGACAGAGATTGGTTTAGGATGCACTTCCATCAAACCCGAACTTAGCAATGAAACATCCATGATGTCGGTAATGGTTTGGGTGAGCCGTGCTGTGCTGATTTCGATGATTTCGAGCAGATCGGGAATTTCATCTTTTTCCAAATCGGGATCACTCAACAGAGTTGTTACCCCAAGAATTCCGTTTAAAGGAGTACGTATTTCGTGCGAGATATTATTCAGGAAGTTGGTTTTAAGTCTGTTGCTTTCTTCTGCCTTTGCAATGGCTTCTTCCAATAGCCTGTGTGTTCTGAGCTGATCGGTAATATTCTGTGCGATGACCATCCGCAAATGATCGTCTTCATCGGCCAGAACGGAAAAAATATTGACCCGTACATCCACTACACTACCATCTTTGTGGCGATGCTGACTGAGGATGCCGTTGTAGAGCCCGGTATCTTGAAAGTCATTTTCAATGTTAAAGTAAAGTGCATCTTTTCCAACTGAATCTTCAGCCAAAATCTGGTGTAAATTGAGCTTTAAAAACTCTTCTTCCGTGTAGCCGTACTCTTCACATGCTTTTTGATTCACTTCCCTGATATTCAGTGTTTTAGTGTTGAAAACATACATCGGAATAGGATTGTTCATGAACATCTGTTTATAGCGCAATCTATTTTGTTCTAATGTTTTTTCAATTTTCTTCTTTTGCGAAATATTTTCTTCGATCAATACAAATCGGATGATATTTTCATTTTCATCCTTGATGGGAACGATGGTTAAATAAACCCAGACTAATTCGCCGCTTTTGCGCTTTTGCTGGATTTCGCCACTCCAGATTTTCCCTTGATAGATCTGATCGTAAATATCCTGATGGGATTTTGAGCCGGTTGTTTGCTGCAGCCAGTTGATTTTTTGAGTCATCAGTTCGTCAACCGAATATCCAAGCAGCAGGTTTGCCTGTGGATTGGTGTATCGGATACTTCCATCTAACTCGACTGTGAGAACCGCAAGCGGCATTTGTTGGATGGCATGCGAAAGAATCAAAATTTGCTCGTTTTCACGAAGGCGCTGGGTGATGTCAACAAGGGTGAGCAGCGCAACTCTTTTTTCATTTGTTTCGAAAAAAATGATAGTGGCTAATGTGGTCAGCTTTTCACCTTGTTTTGTTTGAATATTCAGTCGCATTTCGGACAGGCGGCCTTCCTGTCTTATTATTTCTTCGATTACACCAAATATCTCATCGTCAATGAGATGGAGATCAATGATTGATTGCCCGACGGATTCTTCGCGGCTGTGTCCGGTGAGGTCGCTCCAGGCTTGGTTCACTTCGACTATCTTTCTGTTGTCGGCTTCGATGATGACCATGGCGAGTGGGCTTGCCGAGAAAGTCTTCGAGAAACGCTCATCGGCCTCTTTTTTTTGTCGTTCAGCCAATTTTTGGGCAGTCAGATCGCGCAGCACGAAAGTTCCGCCAACAATCTGGCCATTTTTATTGCGGAATGGAGCAGCCGTGATTTGAATATCAGCTTTGTTTTCGGGTTCCGGGATTGTGGCTTTGCACGAGAACACTTTAACATTACCCTGGAGAACTTCATGCAGAAGCGAATCTGTTGTCTTATAAAACAAAGGCTTCACATCGGTGCCGGCATAATTCTGATCGGGAGATAGTCCGGTTATCTTGACAAACAACTTGTTGTAGAGGCCGATTTTCCCCTCCATATCAAAACTGACCACGCCAAAAGGTGCATTTTCAACCAAGGCACGAATGAGATCCTGATTGTCTTCATCTTTTTGGAGTAATTGTTGGTTTTGCGACCGCAATTTTTTCAATTCGATTAACCTGCCAACAATCAAAGGAAGACGCCAAAGCTGCGTTGAGCTGACCTGGTCAGTAAGATGGTTAACGAGCAACGATCCTTTCGGCGGCATTTCTTCCTTTTCTGTAACAAACACAATGGGAAGGGTTTCAGAAAAGTAGCCTGATATAAAAAAATCCTCTGTAACACTATTGTCAAAAGTAAGATCGAAAATGACTGCATCAGGCTTTTCGCTTTTAATCTCATTCGTCAGAGACAGAATATCGGTTGACTGCGTGGCAATCAGCAAAGACGAATTGTAACCAGCCAGATTAAATGTTGTCTGTATCTCGTCTATCCGATTTGCGACACAAAAAATCTTGTTTGATTGATTGATCATGTACCTACTTAAGATGTTTTAAATGAAACAACAAAAACCAGGTAAAATTAATGCTTTTTTGATAAAATTTGAAATGAGACAAAGCCCATTGCAATTTTATCGTTGAGTTCGAATGCTTTTGTTCAGTTGATTGCTCAGGCGGTTAAACCCGAAAATGAAGGGTGTGAGGATGAAAAAGTAATTGTTTGTTCGAATGAAAAACAATTAATCGTCCTTTATCTTTCCTTTGAATGTACTTTGGAACGAAGTCCAATCTTTAAGTTTGTATGCATCCTCGCCAAAATAATGCAGAATTGGCTCAAAGTCTTTTGGCGGGTAATAACCCGGAACCACGGTGAGCACCCGGAAGTCATCGCCCATGAAAACATAACTCGGATACGACATTCTGCCCTGTAGCAACATCTGCGCCAATTGGTGCGAACTCCGTTTTTTGTCGGGATTGGGATTGATATAAGTCGTTCCGGCGAAGACAACCGTGTCCTTACGTTCGGCATTGAGTTTCACCGGATAGAAGTTTTCGTTGATATAAGCCGCAATCACCGCATTGGAAAAGGTGTTCTGATCCATTTTTACACACCATCCGCACCAGTCGGTATAAGCATCAATAAAGATTTTCTTTGGGTTCTTTTTTGATTTTTCGACTGCTTGTTCAAAGCTGAGCCATTTGATTTTCTGCGCCTGAAGTTGGGTTGTTGCCAACATATTTAGGCTGAATAGTAGAAAGATTGCTGATTTTTTCATGGTTTAGTAACGTGTTAGTCGGTCAATTTCGCGTTTTGAGTCTTTCTTTTTGAGGTCTTCGCGTTTATCGTAAAAGTGCTTTCCACGCGCCAAGCCAATTTCGAGCTTTGCACGACCGTTGTCGTCAATAAACAGTTCAAGCGGAATGATGGTGAAGCCTTTTTCTTTGACTTTAGTGGAAAGTTTTTTTAGCTCCCGAAAGTTCAGCAGCAACTTTCGTTCGCGCTTTGGCTCGTGGTTGTTGTAGGTGCCGTAATTATATTGGGCGATGTGCATTTCTTGTACGAAAAGCTCAATTCCTTTGAAAGTGCAGTATGAATCGGCTAGGCTGACTTTTCCCTGCCGGATACTTTTGATTTCGGTTCCGGTGAGCACAATGCCTGCTGTGTACGATTCGACTACAAAATACTCGAATGAGGCCCGTTTGTTCTTGATGCGGATGTTCGCTTTCATGCCCGGATTGAAATTGGAGGTGCAAATATAGAAGGATTCTTTGTTTTGCTCTTTCTTTTGGCTAAGTTTTAAGGTAACCCTTCAACGAAAACCATCTTGTAAGCTACTTTAAACCTTATCAACTTTGATTTCAAAATTGGAGTTTTGAACAAAGTTGAAGAACGAATTTTGGTTTGGTTGAAGAATTGCAAAAAATAATGGTTCAGTTTCACTGATGGCGAAAAGGATGCAATCGGGATTTGTTTTCGTTTGCGGAGAGTGAAGCCCTATTTCTTTGAACTTGGCAAAAAAAACTGTACAGTCAAACTAGACCAGCTCAATAGTGTATTACCTTTATTATGTTATGAATCTTTATTTTCATTGTTTATTCAGGAGAATATGCAGTCCTCCGATTTGATTTTTTTACTTACTAGTGAAGATTTTATGAATAATTCTTACTTTGGAATAAGACAATACCTAAATATAATCCGTTTGAAAGCTATTGAATCCAATCGTAATATTGTGAAGTGCT
Organism: Bacteroidales bacterium; assembly: GCA_019454985.1. Taxonomy (GTDB): domain Bacteria; phylum Bacteroidota; class Bacteroidia; order Bacteroidales; family F082; genus JALNZU01. Next base: position 24,576 of record JACFNF010000013.1, on the reverse strand, counting down.
CAAGTGGTGGAATCTCAGCTGTCATTAATGAAAAGGGTGATGTTTTAGAAAAAGTTACAAGCGAATTTCAGAATGTCAACGCTTTCAGAATTAGTAAACCAAGCTTTTTTACGGAAATTAGTAGTTTTGAGTTTTGGCGTGGGCAATAAACTGTATTCAGTGAATTAATCAAAATTGTATTGACGGGCTTGTAAGCATTTCGCCGAAAAAAACATGCTGCGGCAAAAGTGAAAATTTTACCTTTGCAAAAACACGGGTTATGAGAATTCTTATTTTAAACGGGCCTAACCTGAATATGCTTGGGAAGCGGCAGCCCGAGATTTATGGAACACGTTCATTCACTGATTATTATAATGAGTTGCAAGAACAATTCACAGGGCTTGATTATTTTCAGAGCAACCACGAAGGCGATTTGATTGATCGCTTGCATGCAGCCTCAAACCAGTATGAAGGAGTGGTTTTCAATCCCGGCGGTTTTGCTCATACTTCGGTGGCTTTGGCTGATGCTATCAGGAGTATCGGGGTTCCGGTGGTTGAGGTTCATCTGACCAATATCCATGCCCGCGAAAACTATCGGCAACATTCCTACACTGCGGCGGCCAGCAGGGGAGTAGTCAGCGGGTTTGGCCTCGAGGGATACCGGATGGCTGTGCGATTTCTGACAGAAAACACAATACGCTAACTGAATCGTTTTGGATCTAAACGATCAAAAGTTTCGCGCCGACGCAAAAAATATTCAATGACGATATTTTTCTGATAGATACGGCTCACTTTCTTGGTCTGGATGTTTTTTCGTTTCGACCTTAATACCCGTTGTTTCCGGTAAAAATGAGCATGTGCGCGCATCACCGCAAAAAAATCGCCCCAGCCTCCTTCAACCAAAAATTTGAAACTTGCCACTATATCTAAGAATAGGCGGGTGACGATGACGTATGCAAAATAGGAGGAAGGGAGATTTTTATAGAGCATCGTCAGATTGTTGCGAAAGTTGAGATAGGTTTTGCGAGGTGAGTTTTTGGGTAAGGTTCCACCGCCAATATGATATACTTCCGAATAGGGGCAATACATAATCTTGTATCCCTCATTTTTGAGCCGCCAGCAGAAGTCAATCTCTTCCATGTGGGCAAAAAAACTGTCGTCGAGGCCTCCCATCTGGTGATATAGGTCAGCTCTGACAAACATACAGGCTCCGCTGGCCCAGAACACTTCAAGGGGAGAATCATATTGCCCTTCATCTTTTTCGAGGTGCTGAAAGAGCCGGCCGCGGCAAAAGGGATATCCGTACTTATCAATGAAACCGCCGGCAGCACCCGCATATTCAAAATAAGCCTTGTCGGCAAACGAGAGCATTTTAGGCTGGCAGGCAGCAATTTCCGGATCAGCATCCATCATATCGAGTAGGGGCTGCAGCCAGTTTTCGCCAACTTCGATATCGGAGTTCAACAACACATAATATTCGCTTTCTATTTGCCTCAGGGCGATATTGTATCCGGTGGCAAAGCCGTCATTCGATGGGTTGATGATGAGCCTGACTTCCGGAAATTGTGTGCGCATCAGCTCCACCGAGCCATCGTTGCTGTCGTTGTCGGCAACAATGATGTCGGCCAGATGGCTGCTATGGCTGATGACCGTAGGCAGAAAACGTTCGAGAAAGCGTTTTCCGTTGTAGTTGAGGATGACGACTGCAATACGTTTCTTCATGAGTTTATTGGGCGTTTGTGTTTCCAGCGCCGATGCGACCAAAGCCAGTTGTGGGGTTGTTGTTCAATGGCTTCTTCAAGCAAACGTACATAAAGCGCACTTATTTCACCCGGCTGGCAATTCCTGCCATCGCGGGTAATCAGGCTGAACCTTAATTGAAAGAATCCGCGCCCCTGCCGTCGGGGATTCAGAAAAACCACACTGTGCCCTAAAGCACGTGCCATCTTGTCGAGCCCGGTAAAAAAGGGTGTGTCCTGATGCAGAAAGCTTGTCCAATAATCGGAAGGATTTCCGGGGGGAGTCTGGTCGTTGAGGATGAAAATCAGTCTGGGTGCTTTGTCCATCGAGGCTAAACGCCGGTAAGCCGACTGCGATTCCACAACATCCACAATGCCGGCTCCTGTGCGAAGCTGTTGCATTAGTTGGTCGGCAATTTTACCCGATGGCTTTTTGTAGATGGCAGTTACCGGCACTTTAAACTTCAAGGCCAAAACCTGAACCGTGGTTTCCCAATTGCCCGAATGGCCCATCGCCACAAAAACGCTCCTGCCTTCGGAAAGTAAGTTGCTTACCTGAGCCTCGTCTTCAAAATGAAAACGACTCAACATTCTTTTTGGTTTAAAATTGAAAAGACTGATGCTCTCCAAAGCCGTGTCGGCAAGATTACGGTAAAATTTTTTCTGAACTCCTTTCAGCCATTGTGGGCTTTTGTCAGGAAAACTGTTTTGGAGGTTGCGGTAAACTGTACTACGCCGGTAGCGCAAGACATGATAGAGAAGAAAAAAAACAAAGTCGGAAAGTCGGTAAATCAGAAATTCGGGCATAAAAGACAATAGCCTGAAAAAATGAACCACAAAAAAAAATCCGACCCGTTCAATCATAAAAGAAATACAGTTCTGTATTGTTGTTTATGTATTTTCAGGACTTGACCGGTTTCTCTAACGCGGATTGCGGTAAAAATCAAATGCCCGGTTACCAAAATGATCGCCAGTGTGGGTTTCATCAACACTTTCGGTGGTATTGGCTCGCCCGTAAACATCATATTCCCAGCGATAATTGGCCAGTTCGCCAATGGCATCGGAATGAACCAAAACGAAATAATTGGTCACCAAATTTTTGGTAACAAACACAAAACGTTTGTTTCGCTGAGTTCCTAAAGTGTAATAATGCCAGATTTCGTACGGATATCCCGATGGCTCATTATATGCCTCAACGATGTGATTTGGGGGGCCATACTGCAGGTAAACCCTTCCGCGGTCAGTTTCGTAGCCTTGAAAATTCAATGCTTTAAAGGAAGCGTTCACTTTTTTAACTTCTTCGTAATAATTAAGCCAGGCCTGACGGGGATCGGCGGCATTGCGTTTTTGCCAGAAATTAAACAAAAACTGCTGCATTGTCTTTTTGTCGGTAGTCTTCGACAGGTTGGCGGCATAATCGCGGTCAGCTTCAGTTGAGATAGGGGCAATGCACCGCAGCATCATGATTAAAGTGTCCATATTATTGATTTTCCCCATGAACGTGGCTTCCACATTCACCGAGGCGATGTCTTTCAGGTTGTACTGAACTTTAGGGTTGCTTCGTTGAAAAAACACCCTATTCTGTGCAACAAGATGGTTTTGCTGATCCCGAACTTCCACCACCAAGTTGTAATTACCCGATGGCAGATTGGTAATGTCAATGCTGTTCAGCAAAACATTGACCGGACGGGATTCGGTGCGTCGGCGATAGATGTAGTCGCCCATCTTGCTCTGATTCTCAAAAGATTCGATGTAATAAGTTAACAGGAATTTATTGCCTTCCCCAAAAACCTTTGCACTGTTATATACCTCGGCATAATAATGCAACACGCTGTCCGTGGCCGGATAATAGGCATAAACCAAGGGAATGAGGTCGAAGCCATTTTTTGTAATCACACTTTCGGTTTGCGTAGGGCGATAGCTTTCAATGAGTTGGATAGCTGAAAGCTGGACACTGTCCCGATCAAAACTAAGTACAATCTCTTCCTTTGCAACAAATGGAATGGCTGTGGGGTTATTCAGGTCAGTCAGTTCAACCGAAAGCGTGTAAGTGCCATCCGGTAGTGAGAAACGTTGCTGGTCAACGATGCCGAACAAGGCTTTAGCCGGATCAGCTACAATGGGGCTTTTGAGCTCATATTTTGCATAACTGCGCACCGAATCCTCCTGCATGAAGATAAATGTTACACCTACCGAAGCCTGATAAGCTGAACCAGAAATCTTAGCAAAAACCACACTCGAAGCTTCCACGGCCAGATAGGTTTCCACATAAGGTTGCCCGCCGGGTACATCAAAGGTGGCATACGATAGATAACCCGTAAGCGCCTTTTCCTGACCCACAACGGTGAGTGAAGCCACCAAAAAAGAAATTAGAACAAATAATTTTTTCATAGCTGAAGCAAAAAAGCGATGCAAAAATAATGATAAAGCCCATCTCACCTCCGTAGTGGGTGATAGGCAATGGACAAAGATAAGGCCAAATCAGCTCTTTATTTCTTTTTATCAAGGGAAAGGCATTAAAGTTTGAGAAAATGGCTGAAAATGAACATGTTTGCCTTTTCCTGAAGGTAAACTCGGATTTTAAACCGAACTATTTTGAAAAATATTTTGTTCTTAAAACTTTTAAACGAAAAAAGTTTTGTAGTTTTGTAAAAAATTTTCAACCTTGAATAATCGGAATAAAGTCATTCAAAAGGCAGGGGAGTTGTTTCTGACGATGGGAATTCGGAACATCACGATGGACTACCTTGCAGCCGAACTTGGCATGTCGAAGCGAACACTATACGAGTTCTTTGGTCAGAAAGATACTTTAATTATCGAGGCTTTGAGTGAAATGCTTCGACAGGAAAACGACGGAACTCGGCGTATTATTGAAGATGCCGATAACGTTGTAGAAGCCCTTTTTGAAATCATTAAGCGAAAAAAAGAGCTTCATGCCTCTTTGCCCCGTGTCTTTGTCGAAGATGCTGCGAAGTATAAATCGCAACTCCGCGAGTGCCTCTATAACGATCAGGATAGCCTGAGGCAAAACTCACTTTCGTATTTAATGCTCGAGCGCGGCGTGAAAGAAGATATTTTTAGAAAAGAGCTGGACATCAGGATTGTGGATCAGTTTATTCTGGATATGATTAAGATGATTCATACCCAACACCGCTTTGCAGTCAATCACCTGAGCAGCGACGAACTGTTGAATAACATCCTCATCCCATACTTGAGAGGCTTATCAACTCCAAAAGGTTTAGCCTTAATCAATAAATTTTTTGAGCAACAAAAATAAGCAACGTATTACTCTATGAATGCACGAAAAATCCTTTTCATTTTTTTATCATTTCTGATGACAAGCAGCCTTTTGGCTCAAACTGAAATGAGTATCAGCCTTAAACAGGCGCGGGATTATGCCATCGAACATAACCGCAGCATGATCAATTCGGATTATGCTGTTGATAAGTCGCGCTTGGCCCTCAAAGAAGCCATTGCCAATGGTTTGCCTCAACTTAACGCTTCTGCCGACTATACCAATGCTTTGGGCGCCAAAATCTCGATCCGTTTCATGGAAGGCGCACCGCCAACCGAGATTGATATCAAACCGCAAAGCAACTTCTATTTGAATCTTAATCAACTGATCTTCAACGGGAACTATATTGTTGGTATTCAACTGGCTAAACTTTCGCAGGAAATGAGCCTGTTGAATAAGGAGAAAACTGAAAATGAAGTCATCAGCAATGTAACCGATGCTTATCATATGGTGCTTCTTAGCGAAAAACTGCTTGAGATATTGAATCAGAATGTGGACAACCTGAGATCGCTTTACGAAAAAACAGTGCCGGCAGCCCGGGTGGGTGTGATTGAACAAACCAATCTCGATCAGCTTTTTGTTCAGGTCAACTCGTTACAAAATATGCAGTCGTCGGCCGAGCGGCAGGCTGAGTTGGCTAAAAATCTGCTGCGCTTGCAATTGGGCGCTGATATCAACACCCAACTTGTGCTCACCGATTCGCTTGAGCAGCTTTTGAACGATGCCGCGATCGAAAACCTGATGATGAAAAATTTCGACCTTTCTGGAAATATTGATTTTCGGATGATTGAGCAGCAGGAGGCGCTTACCAGTAAAATGATTGATCTGAAAAGAGCCAGCTATCTGCCCACTTTGGCAGGATTTTATCGCTATACCTATAAATTGATTAAACCTGACTTTGATATGTCGCCGGCCAATATGGTTGGTTTGCAACTGAATATCCCACTTTTTTCGAGCGGACTACGGGCGGCACAGACCAAACAAGCCAGAATTGACCTGTTGACGGTGAAAAACAATAAACAGCAAGTGGCCGATCAGCTTCGAACCCATGAGAAGCAGCTTCGTTTCAACCTCTCAAACGCCCTCGAAAATCATGAAAACCAAAAGGAAAGTATCGAGGTATCCCGACGTGTTTATGCCAATCTTAAACTAAAGTACGAACAAGGCTTGCTTTCCGGACTCGACCTGATTAATGCCGACAACAATTACCTGAAAGCGGAGTCGGACTATATCAACTCTACCATGCAGGTGCTCAGCGCCCGCCTTCAACTCGAAAAACTTTATGGAACGATACAATAATTCAATGAAATCTATATTTATGAAAAAACTCCTTTATTTCAGCGTAGCTTTATTGCCATTCGTATTGGCATCGTGCGGTGGAAAGGCTAAAAGTAATGAGGCCGACAAAGCAGCCGGCGAAAGACCTGAACCCGTCGAAACTCTCACCCTCGATGTGCAGAGCGTTGCCCGCGACATTGAATACACGGCCACAATGTTGGCCTGGGAAGAAGTGCATTATGCACCCGCAGCCCCCGGCCGGATTGATCAAATATTGGTGGACGTGGGTCAACAGGTTCAGAAAGGACAATTGCTTGTGCAAATGGACCAAACCCAATATCATCAGGCTTTGGTACAGCTTAAGACCCTTGAAACCGACTTTGCGCGTATGGACACTCTTCACAAAGCCGGCACCATTGCCCAGCAACAATATGACCAGATGAAATCGCAACTTGAAGTGTTGCGCAGCAATGTGGCTTTTCTGGCTGAAAACGTTCGCCTAACTGCACCTTTCAGCGGAGTAGTTTCAGGCAAATATTTTCAGCCTGGCGAGATGTATTCAGGCGCACCTGCTGCACCTATCGGCAAAGCTGCCATCCTTTCGTTAGTGCAGATTGACCGTTTGAAACTTCTGGTTCCCATTTCTGAGCGTTATTTCCCGCTCATCAGCAAAGGCATGGAAGCCACGGTGCGTTGCGATATCTATCCAGACAAAACTTTTATCGGTAAAGTATTTAACGTTTATCCGGTGATTGACCCTCTGAGCCGCACCTTCAATATCGAGATTTCGGTTGATAACCGCGAACGCCTGCTCCGACCGGGAATGTTCAGCCGGGTGTCGCTCGACCTCGACAAAGAACAGGCGCTTCTGCTGCCGGCCAATGCCATTTTGAAGCTGCAAGGTTCCAACGATCGGTATCTGTTTATTGAAGAAAATGGCGTTGCCAAACGCATTCCGGTGACCATCGGAAAGAGAATCAATGATTTGGTGGAAGTGAATTCGTCAGTGCTCAAGGCCGGCGACCATCTGATTGTGAAAGGGCAAGGTCGCCTGCTCGACGGCATGAAAGTGGAAGTGGTGAAAAACCATAACGAACAATAGTACAAGCCATGAGTATCTATAAAACCGCGGTTAACAAACCTATCAGCACTTTCATGGTCTTTACGGCCGTGATTGTGATGGGGATTTACGCACTGATCAATATTCCGGTTGACCTTTATCCCGAGATTGATCTGCCTTTTCTTTCGGTGATGACGACCTATTCGGGCGCCAGCGCAGCCGAAATAGAAACCAATATCACCAAACTTCTTGAAGATGCACTGAACACGGTGGACAATGTAAAGGAGGTTACATCCACTTCGTCGGACAACCTTTCGGTGATTACCATTGAGTTTAACTGGGGCGCCAACCTTGACGAGTCAACCAATGAGGTGCGCGATGTGATTGATCGTATCTACGACTATATGCCCGACGGCATCAACCGCCCGATGATTTTTAAGTTTAATACCAGCATGATGCCCATCATCTTTTATGCCGTTACGGCGGATGAAAGCTATCCCGGGTTAGACAAAATCCTCGAAGAAAAAATCATCAACCCCTTGAACCGTATCGAAGGCGTTGGCTCCGTTTCGATGATCGGGACTCCAAAACGCGTGGTTTATGTGGATGCCGACCCACGTCGCTTAGACGCGTATCACCTCACTATCGAACAAATTGGAAATGTGATTGGCGCTGAAAACCTGAATATTCCTTCGGGAAGCGTCAAAATGGGAACTTTCGACTATCAGCTTCGGGTACAGGGCGAATTGGCCGAGAGCTCCCAACTTTCCGATCTTGTTGTCGGCAACTATAACGGCGTGCCGGTTTATCTGCGCGATGTGGCTGTAGTCCGCGACTCGCTCAAAGACCTTACACTCGATGAAAAAATCAATGGTAAGACCGGGCTCAGGTTGTTTGTGATGAAACAATCCGGAGCAAACACCGTCAAAGTAGCCCGCCTGGTAAGGGAAGAATTAGCCAAGCTGACAAAAAATCTGCCACCCGACATCAAAATCGACCTGATCCTCGACTCATCGTCTTTCATCAAAGGATCGATCAATAACCTCTCCGAAACCTTGATGTATGCCTTCATCTTTGTTATATTGGTCATCTTGCTGTTTCTGGGGCGTTGGAGGGCCACTTTCATCATCGGTCTTACCATTCCCATTTCACTCATTGTGGCCTTCATCTATCTGTTTATCACCGGTAACTCTATAAACGTCATCTCGCTCACATCTTTGTCCATCGCCATTGGGATGGTGGTTGACGATGCCATTGTGGTACTCGAAAACATTACCCGACACATTGAGCGTGGGAGCAGCCCCCGCGAAGCGGCTATTTATGCCACCAACGAAGTCTGGCTTTCGGTGATCATCACCACTTTGGTTATCGTTGCCGTCTTTTTCCCGCTGACCCTCGTTGGCGGACTCACCGGTGTGATGTTCAACCAGTTGGGCTGGATTGTTACCATTACCATCACCACTTCAACAGTGGCAGCCATCACTTTGACACCCATGATGTCGGCCTATATGCTGAAGCTTAGACCTCGACTTGAAAACCCGGGCCGGCTGAGTTTCCAACGGACAATTGAACCTATGTTGGATAAACTCGACGACTTCTATGTGGCCACCCTTAAATGGTCGCTCAAACACAAAACCGTTGTCATGCTGATTGCCGGAGGAATGTTTTTCGGCTCCCTGCTGTTAATGAGGTTTATTGGAACTGACTTTATGCCCGAAACTGATGAATCGCGTATCAGTATTTCGATGGAGCTGCAAACCGGAACAAGGGTGGAGGAAACCGTACAAACTGCCCGCCATATGGAAGCCATCATCAAGGAACGTTACCCCGAAGTTGAAGTAATGGCAACTTCCGCCGGATCCGACGATGAAGGAAGTATGTTCTCGATATTCTCAACTGCCGGTAGTAACATTATCAATTTTATGATGCGCCTTAAACACGTGGATGAGCGCGAACGAACAGTCTGGGAAGTTGCCGATGATATGCGTGCGCAGATTGCCACCTTCCCCGAAGTCATCACCTCAACGGTTTCCACAACGAGCGGAGGTATGGGGATGAGAAGTCAAAATAACGTGGACGTCGAAATCTATGGCTTCGATTTCAACTCGACCAATACCGTTGCCGAACAAATCCGGCAGAAACTCAACTTAGTGCCCGAGGCTACCGACATCACTGTCAGCCGCAAAAACGACAAACCCGAGCTTGAAATAAAACTCGACCGCGAAAAACTTGCACTCCACGGCCTCAATAGTGCGGTGGTTTCAACAATGATTCGCAACAGGGTGAACGGTCTTGTAGCCTCACGATTCAAAGAAGAAGGTGAGGAATACGACATTAAAGTGAGACTTGCTGAAGAATACCGAAACAGCATCACCAAACTCGAAGAGTTAAGCATAATGAATCAGATGGGTAAGACCATCAAACTCAAAGAGATTGGCAAAGTAGTCGAATATTGGGGGCCACCTTCCATACAACATAAACGGAAAGAACGTATCGTAACAATCTCAATGAAACCCAATGGCGTTTCGCTCAGCACCCTTGCAAAAAAAGTTGAAAATGTGGTGAGCGAAACAAAAATTCCACAGGATATCCTCCTCCAAGTTGGCGGTGCTTATGAAGACCAACAGGAATCGTTCCGCGATCTGGCGACGCTCATGCTGCTGAGCCTTGTACTTGTCTTTATTGTGATGGCCTCACAGTTTGAGTCATTTATCATGCCGCTCATCATCATGTTTTCGATTCCATTTGCGTTCACGGGTGTTATCCTCATCCTTCTATTGACGGGAACAACACTCAATGTTGTTGGTGCACTCGGTGCTGTCTTGCTCATCGGTATTGTCGTGAAAAACGGGATTGTTCTCGTTGACTTTACCAATCTGATGCGCGACCGCGATATGCGTCTCTACGATGCCATTGTGGCCTCCGGTCGCTCAAGGCTTCGTCCGGTGCTGATGACTGCCCTCACGACTATCCTTGGGATGTTCCCATTGGCCATCAGCAGTGGCGAAGGCTCAGAAATATGGCGCCCAATGGGCATCACCGTCATAGGAGGTCTTATCTTCTCTACGGTTGTTACCATGGTCATTATTCCGGTGATGTACGCCGTCCTGGCCCGTAGCGGCGAACGCGATAAAGTGAAAAAACTGAGAAAGAAATTCCAGATACTTGATTAAGAATAAATTAAATAATGACTTCAATGAAAGCAGTATATATCGTTTTTAACCAGGCACATACCGAAAGGGTTGAGTATATCCTTGACCAGTTACAAATCAGAGGATTCACTTGGTGGGCCGAGGTAAAAGGAAGAGGCTCGGTGGGCGGCGAACCCCGTATGGGAACACACACCTGGCCCGAAATGAACTCGGCATTGCTCACGATCATTCCCGATGAAAAAGTAGAATTGTTGATGAGAAAAATCAAAATACTCGATGAAATCAATACCGAAGTCGGGGTGAGAGCCTTCGTCTGGAACATCGAACAAGCATATTAAAGGTCAAAATCACAGGAATTCGCCTTAATTTCTATTCCAAAAACCTGCCGGAGCTTGCTCTTCGGCAGGTTTTTCAGTGTTTTGAAACGGCTCGTTCCCTGCCTTTGCGCCCTGCAATCACACCCACCACAAAAAGCTGAAATGCATGAAAGAGCATGAGTGGCAACAGAATAAGTCCCATAGGAACTGTGCTAGTTCCAAAAATGACCTGATAGAATACGCTGCCATGAAGCATTGACTTTTTTGTTCCTGCAAAACGGGCCGCTATCGTGTCTTCATAACCGAAGCCCATCCGTGATGACATGATTCCCGTAAGACCATAAACCGCGTAAAAAAGCACGACCACGGCAATGGTGATGACAATCAAATCCCAAAGATCAACCGAGCCGAAAACATTTTGACTGAATGAAATGGAAAAGCCTTCGTAAACGATTAAAAGAATGATAAACTGGTCGAAACGACTGAAAATTTTGTTGTATTGCCGAACAAAAGCATGGAACCCCATGAAATAATGTTGAAGCAGCGTGCCTGCCACTACAGGAAGCACAATTTCGGTCAATAATTTGAGGTAGATCGTTCCCCACTCATAATCAGCTGCGCTTTTCGAAACAAACAAACCCATCCAAAGCGGGGTGAGCACGATGCCAATTAGGCCCGAAAGCGTGGCATTCAGGATGGCAGCCGGGACGTTACCTCTGGCAATCGAAACCAAAACAACAGATGAAGAAACAGTTGAAGGTAAAGCGGCTAAAAACATGAATGACAGCCAGATGTTTATTTTGTCGGGCGAAGCAACAAAAGGTCGTGCAAGCAAAACCAACAGAGGAAACAACACGAAAGTGGTGAACTGAATAACGAGATGTAGGCGATAATTCAATAAATCGCGGCGAATTTCGGATAGGTTTAACTTCAAGCCGTAAAAGAAAAAAATCAACGTGATGCCCATACTGATCAAATGCCTGAGCGGAATGGTTTCGGTTAAGGCTAACTGAGGGAAAAAATAGGAGATGGCCGCTGAAACCAAAATTAAAATGCTGAATACATCTGGTCTTATTCGTTTCATTAGGTGAACGTTCAATCAATACTTTAAATATTTTACATTAGGGTGCGCGGATGATAATTTCGACGCCGATTTCAATGCAAAAGAAGACAAAATGTTGGCTGACGGCGCAGTTTCAAAGAAATTGTAAAAGAAAATTAACCCGGAAGTGAAAGTTAGGGGTTAGAAATTGTGGCCTTTTGTTTGTTCAAAGCCAAAAAAATGTATTTTTGCAGCGGAGGAATGGCAGAGTGGTCGATTGCGGCGGTCTTGAAAACCGTTGAGGTGCAAGCCTCCGGGGGTTCGAATCCCTCTTCCTCCGCCAAAGGATGATACAGATCAAAAATCACTGAGAACAGCGTCTTTCGGTGATTTTTTTTATTTATAAGTTTTGAAAAATACTGCTCTTTCGGCTCAAAATCTGTGTTGAGTATCCTATTGCCCTTTTGAGCATATCCTGATTCCAAAATTAGCAGTTAATCCAGCCTTCGAGATAAGTTTTGGCTTGCCCGCTGATTTGCACCCGTTCGCCATGAATTTTACAGAGTAATGTGCCTTTCCGAGCCGAAAGTTGCATTGCCTTCAGGCTTGTTTTTCCTAATCTTTTGGCCCAATAAGGCGTTAAGGTACAATGCGCTGAGCCGGTAACGGGGTCTTCGAGAATAGTGGCACCTGGTGTAAAAAAGCGCGATACAAAATCACTTTGTTGGCCGGGAGCCGTAACAATCACTCCGCCGGTGCCCAGATTCTCGCGATCAAACCAAAGGCGGTCAACATGCAAAGCCTCAATTTCGGACTGACTTTCATAAACCAAAAGGAAATCACGGGTTTTGTAAACCTCTTTTGGCTGGATACTCAGTGCTTTGCTGATGTTTTCAGGAAGCTTTTCAGGCAAAGGTTCCCAAAGAGGAAAATTGAGGGTATAGAATTCATCATGAACGCTTACCTCTAAAGGACCGCTTAGACTGTGAAATTTCAATGGATGTTGTGTGTAACCTAAATGCGTGATCAAACAATGTGCGGTGGCTAAAGTAGCATGACCGCATAAATCCATCTCAAGGTCGGGTGTGAACCAACGAAGATGAATTGCTTCACCATGATCAACAAAATATGCGGTCTCGGCTACGGCGTTTTCCTGCGCAATCTGTAGCAATAAATCATCCGGTAACCATTCTTTCAGTGGCACAACACAAGCCGGATTGCCTGCAAAAAGCTGATCGGTAAACGCATCAATTTGAAATAGTGGTAGTTTCATAAAGAACGGATTGTCAATTTCCAAATTTATCTAAAAAAGTTTGTAAATCAATCAATAACATAATGAGGGCAGTCGTGCCTTTGGCTTCAATGTAAGTTTACCAAAATTAGACATTTGTGTTGAACAAGAACCGACAACATTCCTATTTTCATCAATAAATAGTTTGATTGGCCTTATTTCTGGAAATTGAAGACTGCTATGCATTGAAATGAAATCCATTAAAAATTGATGAGGGCTTCTTAAATTTTTCTTATTTTGCAGCCAAATTGATGATGAGCGATTGTTTTATCAGTTATTAAAAAGGATGGACAGTGCTCCTATAGAAACACAACAATATGAATATCAGATTAATCGTAGTTTTTTCTTTTCTTTTCCTTCTGACTGCCTGCGAAAAGGTAGCCGACAAACCTTATAACGAACGTATCGAAGGAACGTGGATCAATACCTTGGTTGACGATAAACCGGTAGAAACAAACGAGGTGTTTGTTATGAAATTCACCGCAAAAGGCGAGGAATTGTATTCTGCTGGATATCAGATTGATGATAACAATTTGAAATGGTTAGACGGCTCGAAATTCAATTACACGGTCACGAATAATCATTTAAATATTTCGGGAACCAATGCCCACAACGATCAGTACGAAATGCTTTTTGTGCTCGAATTCAGTGGCGATACGCGGCTCGTTTACAGTGTGCCCAGTTTTAAAATTAATGGCGTAGAAATTGGTGACAACAAGGTTTACACTTGCCAAAAAATTGACAAAGATTTTAAAAACAATCTTTTAGGACTTTGGTACGGAAATTCTGTTGAGCCGGGCAACAGCGATACCACTTCGCACTATTGGGAATTTTTTGCCGATGGCCATTATGATTATTATTATCACGACACGGAAGGGCACTGGTTCAAGAAAGAAGATAACGCCGGTCAGTGGTTTCTTTATGGAAATTTTATTGCATTGAATTCCTACAATGAATTTGCTTCGGGAAGCCCAACAAAGAGTTACAAATGCTGGAACATCACTTTTGATGAAAACCGCATGATCTGGGAAGCCAATCGCCAAAACGGGCAATACGGAGCTTACTGGTTCAAAAAGGCCATAACCGTTCCTTGATCAATGATTTTTGAGCCAATCGAAACGCTCGAAATAGGATTTTGATCTAAAAGAAAAAGCCGGAGAATGAGGTCCGGCTTTTTTTATGGTTTTACTTCAGCAATTTCTCAGAAGTTGAAGTTCCGCTGCTATCTTCAAAATGAATGAGATATATGCCCGGCTTAAGGTTTGCCGTTTCGAGTACCCATTGTGTGCTTTGTTTTATCTCGTAAGCAGCAAGTTGGGTTCCAATTCCGGAATAAAGGTAAAGCCGCCCGTTGACGGGTTTCTGTTCGTCTCCGAAACGGACAATGGTTCTTTCTCCTGCCGGATTTGGGGTAATCCTTATTTTGAAGGCAACTGCCTGAGTTTCTGTTTTTCCCACTAACAGGCTGTTGATGCGTCCGGGCGTGCCATGTCCGGGCGATGATATCCAGTTTTCTCCAAGATTGTTGTCGAGCGAGGGATGAATCAACTCTAACGTAGGACCGCCACCATCGGGTTCGGTGGGCCAGGGAGCCTCGTCATCATATAGCACATGGTCAATGAGAATCCCATTTTTGTTGTAAATCCGGATCAACTCGCCACTGCCGCTCAAGCCAAAACCGGTGTCGCCAATGAAATTCTCTACATCGGGGAAAAGCTGGGCAAAAGCTGTTTTATTGACACAAATCACTAAATAACCATGTGCCGGAATGATGGTGTTGGGAGGGAATACAAAAGCGTGGTCGTCCTTTTCATCTTTAAAAACCCAGCCCGTTGCATCCAAAGGGTAGGGGTGTGGATTGAACACTTCAACCCAGTCGCCCGGGTCAAAAGACGCATTGGAGTTGTAATTGATTTCGTTGATGATCAGGCTGTCCGAATATAACTTATGCCGGAAATGGGCGACAATATGCGCATCGGCTTGCGGAACAAACTGGATGATGGGGGCTTTATCCATCGGGAAGATGGTATGTCCGGGAACTTCCCAATGATCAAATTCAATGTTGCCGTTGGCGGGAATTGCTGTGAGTCGAACTTCAGTGCCTCCAAAATATTTTCCTTCCCATGGGAAATTCTCCGGCTCAATGGTGTTCACGCGGATATGGCCAAGCTCTGGCGGGTCAATGCTAAACTGATACTGATAAGAGCCGCTAAGGTTCATGCAGCTTTTGAGCCCTTCGGGCAAAAAGTTGTAGCGGGCATTGATGAAATTCCTGATTTTCTGGACGTTGCTTTGCCATTTTGCAACGGTTCCGCCCCAGCGCTGCATATGTTTTTGCATCTCAGGCTCCATCTTTCCGGCAATCTCATCTAAGTAGGCAATCATGTTCTCGGGCTTGAAAACGCTGTTGTATAGGTCAATATAACGCGATTTGTAATAGTTGTCGAACTCGGCATTCTGGCGCAGACGGTTAAACAGAAAAATATGTTGTTCGGGGTCATTGGTAAGATTTTGCGGGAAGCATGGATTCACATTAGGGAGGGTTCCGGGAACGCCGGTGTAGTTAATGTAATGGTTGAAGGTGGCATCTTCGTCCCACAAAATATAACGCCATTTGAGCTGACTTCCTTCGGGATTGGTGCCCCGCCACCAGCCGACATTCCAGTTAATCCAGTCGGAACAAACCACAAACGAGTTCAGGATGATATAGTCCACAAGGCTGGCATAATCGAGCCTTGATTTCACATATTCAAAATTGCCCTGATCGGCCATGTCGTTGTATTTGATGAAATTGTGCAGTTCATTCCAATCGTCAAAAGCAGCCTGACCGCCATATTCAGCCCAGGTTGAGCCCCAGAGCATCAGAAAATAAAGGTGGTATTTATCCTGACCATAATAATATTCCATATAGTCGTGGTCACTCACCTTTTCGCGAATGCCATACACGCCCCAAAACTGGCCGTTGACGTACATGACGCATTTTTCACCCCTTCGTCCGTCGAGATGCATATCATTCATCAGTGCGGTGTTTTGCACAAACATATCACGCAGCAGTGCGCTTGAATCAATGCCCGGATAGTTGTCGTCGCCTGCCGCCCGCAGGATGATGCGCTGAAATTCATTGCGCGGTGTAATAGGGATGATGGTGTCGCGAATGGCATAATTATATCCGCATTCGTCGCGGGTAATATAATCAATGCTCCGCTGGGGGTGAACCCATGAGTCCTGCCCATGTTCGTTAAACTCGCCATAACCAACAGTGGTACGTTGTCCGTTTTTGTTGAAATACTCAAAAGTGCCAAATGGCTGAAGCCACTGGTTGCCGTTGAGCAGGTCGTCGAGGGTGGCTGCCGAAACAGAAATCACCGGCAGACTATGAACAGTGTTGATAAAGTAGGTGTTGAAAGTGAGCCAGCCGGGAAGAATGCTGTTGTTGGTGCTGAAACATCTGGCATTGAGAATGGTGGTCTGGGTAATGGATACCGGCTCGGTATATATAGTTGAATTGTTGGTGGGCTCGCTGCCATCGGTGGTGTAGCGAATCTGGAAGCCCTCCGGGGCTGAAATCCCGACACTCACCGCTGAAGGATAAAACCCCGCAGCAAGGCTCAACTCGGGAGCGGGCGCATAACCGCTGTAAAAATTGCTGCCATTTGCGGTGCCTGGCGTTGGGCTGGTGTAAAGTACAAAATTACCGCTTAGCGGCGACCGACCCCAGGAATGACCATTCATGGTTTTCTGGAGAGGAATATTCTCTATCAAAGTGCCGTCAGGCTTGCTAATCAGGATGTTTTCCTGATTGTCTTTGGTTTGCGAAAGCTTAAAATTGGTATGAAGGTGGCCTGAGCTATATTCGCCACGCCCGCTTGCCCAAACCTTCAAATGTGCTCCGGGCGCAAGGACGACGCCGGCCGGAATCTGAAACTTCTGCGGCTTGGAGGGATTGTCGCTCAAAAAATAGCCGCCAAGGTTAAGCTGTTCGCTCGTGGTGTTTTTTAACTCGAACCAATCTTCATATTTTTGATAATTGTCTTGTATCGTGGATAGGTTAGAAGCCGAATACTCATTGATGATTACCTGAGTCCTTGCCGGTTGAAACAACACTATCGCAATAAAAAAAGTAACCAAACTCACTAATTTTTGGGTTTGGATCTTCATGTGAAACCAGTTCGTGTTTTTCATGGTTTTGGTTTTTGGAATATTTCTTTACAAAGATATCCAACAATCACCTGCTTGTTGTTTACGGAACTTTTAATTTGGCTTGATAAAAAAAGGCCTCCTATTTGGGAAGCCTTTTTTTATTCATTTTCAATGAATTAATTTCGTACAAAACGTTGTCTGTAGGTCTTGTTGCCATCTGTGATGATGACCATATAAACGCCTTTTTCGAGCTGGCTGACGTTAAACGACAGTCTGCCTTTGCTTATTGCGGAAGACAACTCTCTTGTGTTCAATGTTTTACCTGACATGTCGGCCATAATAAGGATGGCGTTATCCGACAAACCGACCGGCAGCTCGATGGTGCAGTAGCTCTGTCCCGGATTGGGATAAATCTTCAAACCTTTCAGGCTTGTTTCATCCAATCCGATGGTATTTTTCACCTCAACGGTTTTAACCGGCGACCATTCACCAATTCCGCAGGTATTTGTTGCGCGGATGACAATCTCGGCTACACCCTTGAAGTCGTTGTTCCAGTTCACGATAGCCTGAAGACCGTTAACGGCAATGGTTCCGGCGTTGGAAGGCGATAGGCTGGCTTCATAAGTCAAAGCTTCGGCAACTGCCTGAATATCAAATATAGTTGTTAAGCCTTCGCCAAGGTCAATCAATGCCGGACCAGCTAAGACAGAGGCTTGGGCCGGGATATGGTTCACCAAAATCTGACTATGGACATCCGTGATGGCCGTACACTGTTGGTCAATCACTTTTGAAACAATCACATCAAAGGTTTGGTTGGGCGACAGACTCATTTGCCAGGGTGTTGACTCAACGATAACCGGATTGTTGGTTGTGTTTAAGTGAATTGTCCAGGGGGCTTCGCCGGTAAGTGTAAATTCAACCACAGCTTCATCGCCATCACAAATTGTTTGATCGGGGCTGAGCGTAACTGTCGGAACGGGATGGATGGTGAGTTGAATCTCATCGCTTGCGGAGGCACAACCGCCTTCGCTTTCCACACTCAGCGTAAGGATCACATTGCCATTGGCAATATCACCGGAGCCGGGAATATAAACCGTGGACAAGGATGCGGGATTGTCGAAACTGCCATCACCACTAGTGCTCCACAACAAACTGACGTAATTTGAAGCCGTAGCTGTTTCAGTCAGGAAATTGGTATTGGCACAAAGTGCCGCATCATTGCCGGCGTTGACCTGTACCGTTGGGAAAAACGACAAGATATGGCTGTGTGATACGGGGTTGCAGCCTCCCAGAGGAGAAGCTGTAAGCGTGAGTTCGACAAAGCCGGCAGCAAGGTCGGCAGTACCGGGAGTATAAACCGGATTCAACTGCGTGGCATGGTCGAAAACGCCATCGCCGCTGCTTGTCCATTGCAATCCGCTGTAATTCAGCGCGGAGGCGGCATCAAGGCTGTATGAATTACCCTGGCATAATGTTTGACCTGTCCCGCTGAATGCAAGAGCCTGAGGATTAAATGTAGCCACAACCGCATCAGAAATGGTCGTCGTTCCTGTAACTGTAAGGGTCAGGATAACATTACCCGATTGATAATCGGCACTGCTGGGCGTGTAGATTGGATTGAGAATGTTGGGGTTATTGAAACTTCCACTTCCCGAGCTTGTCCATTGCAAACTGCTGTAATTTGTAGCGGTTCCGTTGAGTTGAACGGGATTCCATTCACAGACCGACAAATCGTTGCCTGCCCATGCAGTAGTCATAATTCCTGCTGGAAAAACAATATCGTCAATCCAGGCGCAGTCGGAGCCACTGGCAACGCTCACGTCTTTTTTGTATTCCCATTTGAAAGTGTTTAATCCGGCTTGAACAGCGTAGCTGACTTTGGCCCAGCCAACATTTCCCGACCATTCACCCATTTTGGTGTTGCCAATATAGAAGGAAAGTTTGTCGTAATTGGCTTCCGATGAGGCTTTGTAATAGAAGGATATACTATCGGCAGCACCAACCTCGTAAGTTAAAATCAGTTGTGTGCTTTGGTTGTTGCCGATTGCACCCGATTTGGCAGCATAAGTGCCGGCATAGGCCCCGGTGTTAACTACCGTCCAGGGGAGGTTGCCACCCGTTGTCCAGTTGAACTGGCTCATATTACCAGTTTCAAAATCCTCGATGATCAATCCGATTTTGGCATTGAACACTTGCGAGGCTGTGTAGGCGCCGGAGTTAATGCTGAAGTTCAAACCTGCCACATGGCCCACCGGAGCATTTCCGGCTACGGTTACTGTGTAAACAGCCGTTATTGTCTGGTTAACATCTACCTGATCAAAGTTCACCGAATTTGTTGCGACTGTGATGTATGGACTCGTAACCTGCAGCAGTGCATTGGTCTGAAGGGCTTTACTGTGTCCGGTATTGGTGGCCGTAATACTGATGGTGGCTGTTTCACCCGGGTCGAGACGTCCGTTTCCATTGCCCTGAGAATCGGATATAGTCATCGTACCAATGCTGAATGCAGGCGCATAAGCCCTCACCGAGAACTGTCCGTTCCACTCGTTGCTGCCACTGTGCATCGTTAAAGTGATGGGTATAAGCTGATTATCCGGCACATTGTCGGTAATCTGAAACTGAATTGCCGAAGGGATGTTAATGAGCGCTCCGGCAGCAACATTTCCTGCGGTAAATGTGTTGTTGATGAAACTGAGGTAAGGACTCTCGGATGAAGCTGTTGCCTGTACATCGTTTGCCATTTCGCTCCCCACATTTTTCAAGGCAATATCCATCAGAATATTCTCGTTGAAGTCAATCTGTCCGTTGTTGTTACCGTTCACGTCATTCACCGTTGAGGCGCTGTAAATCACATAAGGTCCTGATGGCGGAATGCAGCTGATCACTTGTTCATAGCGATAATAGTTTTGCAGCGTCACTGTTACGCGAATCTCCACTCCGGGCAACTGAGGAATAACAGGTACTGAAGTTACACCTTCCTGAGCCACGGCCGCTCCAATGATTTCGTCGTTCACCGTCAGGGCGATCAGGGCGCCGGCATTGGCCGACACATCGAATGAATCCATACCGCTCAGCAGCACAGAGCTGTGATTGACGGCTAATGTCTGTGGCATCTCGGAATACACGGTCATGAAGGCATCGCCGTGATGGTGGAAAAGATTATAGGTAATGTTCTTGTGTTCCGGATTATAGGGCCAGTTTGATTGTTGCAGAAAATATTTCCCGGCCACATTGGCAAAAGCCGGCAGTATGCCGCGGGGAAGAGGATTCGATCCAAATGCAGGCATAAACTGAGGCCACATATTGTCGTAAGCTCCCCACACAAACACGTCGTTGACAAAAGAATAGGAAACTTCGGTGGCGGCAAGCAAACCCAAAGCTCCGTGTGAGTAACGATGGAATTTCTCGGCAAAACACTCGCTTGAATAGTCGAATTTTCCGGTCAAACAGTTAATGGACATGACAAAGGTGAGGTCGGTATTGCTCAGGCCGTCAATGTTCACATTACGGTAATCGGGCTCGCCCCATCCGGTCTCTAAACCGTGATCGCGGTGTTGAAGCATAAATGCGCCGCTGTTGATGTCGGCGTTGATTCGGGTGGCATTGCCGCCCCAGTCGGTCAGGTGTGCCGTATTGGCCGGGATATAGTTTAATCCGTTAGGGCCGAAATAGTTCACAATAGTAGCGGTGTTGGTATTCGACGACCAGGTGCCACCGGGGGTGCCGGAATAGATAGCGTTTTCGCGAACAGGCGTCTTGCCAAGGCTGTGCTGCCAGAAACCATTAGTGATTTCACTGCAAAGCTGGAACCACCTCTCGGTTTGCCAACCCATAGCGGTGATGGGCTTATTGTAAAAGTTGGCCGAAGTAGGAGGGTTGCGTTCATATTTCAAAAATTTGTTGATCATGTGTTGAAGCTCAGCGGCGTTACGGGCCGTGATGCGCGCAAAAGCAATATCCGGAAGCTTGTCGTTGTTCACGTCGGCAAAAGGATTATCAGAAATATAAGGGTTGTAGCCGCTGGGATGATCGTTCAAACTGTGAGAGATAATACCTTCAGCACCATTAGTACTATAATCCCCAAGCATGAGCACGGCAGCCGGGGCAGGATTCCAGGTGTTATAGGCATTATTCACATAATTTTCGATGGCATTCACCGTGTTACCGCCTACTTCGGCTATGCTGACGACCTTGGTAGAGATGCCCTGACGTTGCCTGAAAACACGGATGGTGTCGGCCCACTGCATGAAAGCGGCACCTGTGGGTGCAATAATCAGATAGTCGCAGCCGGTTTCGCGCGAAGCATTGTTTTCGACCGTTCGTTTTGCGTAGTCAACACCCGGAATAATATTGCTGTTCAAGATGTTGTCGTGGAGAATGACGTCCCACCAGGGGTTGCGCAGGCGGTTGACTCCGATCTCGGACGTGCCGCCGTCAAACACAACCTCTGCTTCAACATCGTAATACACGACCAGCTCTTTCGTAACAGGGTTATACTGGAAAGGAGTGATGCTCAGAATAACGGTCTCAACACCACGGAAGTTGATGGGCTCCGAAAGCCGGAAAGGCTCTGCCGGATAGAAAGCATCCTGACTGTAAATTTTGATATCCTGTTCATATTTTGCCGGGCTGTCATCGTTGCCTGCGGGGATAGCCGATGCCGGCAAAAGCTCCACGTTGCGAATCGTCTGCTTGTTGGCGCTGAGAATGTGAAGGTGTGCGCTTGAACCATTCGGCATGGCAATGAAACGGCTGTTGGCCGGCAGGTTGGGTGCCCCCGCATCGGCAGGAAGATAAATGCCGTTCAACTCAATTACCTGACCGGCATAGCCGTTATCAGTAAAATCATCGAGGGCAATTGTCGGAAGACTGTGTAAAACCGTTACAGAAGCAGCATCGGAACGCTTCAGGGTGAAACCTTCGGTGGCCGAACGTGTTTGAAAACTGTACTCAGTATGCTGAGCCGACAATGGAAGTGCTGTAATCAGACTTAAAAACAATCCAAACAGCAGTAAACAGGATTCTTTTCTCATTTAAAGATCAATTTTTCAGGTTTTTGAATGGGTTACAAAAATAGCCAATTCTTTAAAACAGGCCTTGATGTACGAAGTCTAAAACCTTCATTTGCCTTTATTTAGAATGAATCTGTATTACAAAAACCGCAAAATTGATTGCGATGATGATGGCAAACTCTGAGCAGAAACCCTTCGATTGCTTACCAGTTGTGTAGAAGTCTCAGCTTTCGAGCGCTTTTTTCTGGCGTTCGGCTCGATGGAATGGTTTTTCTGGGTCGAAAAGAAGCCGGTACGTCACATGAGTTTTGTAAATTGTGCCTCCGATATCTTCAACAACGCGCATCATGGGAATGTTGAAGTCGCCTATCCAGTTCATCTGCAGGTCTTTGTAGGGCACTTTTTGTTTCAGGATTTCATCGCGGAAAAACAAGACCATCGCACCATCCACACCCTTTCCCTGATGCTCGGGTATAATCCCGAAGATACGGCCAACAATGCGGTCGCAACGTTTGAAGACTTTCAGCCGCAGCAACAGCCTGAGCTTGTTCCATAGATGCAGCTTGCCGTTGAAATCTTTGATCACCTGATTCAGGTCCTGCATCATAATAAAAAACGAAATGGGCTCACCTTTGTAATAGCCAAAATTGGCAAGACGCTTGTCCAAGATTTGTTCAAGCTGTTTCAACAACCCTAAGGCATGCGCTTCGGTGATGGGTTTCACCCCCGGAATCACACCCCAGGCCTTGTTGTAGATGGTCATAAAATCGTATGCATATTTGGTTTTGTTTTTCCATTGGATGCTTTCAAAAGTGTAATCCGGATTTTCACGGATCCGCTTTGCCTTTGCAAACACTTTTTCAGCTAAGCCATAGGCATCAATTCCCCGACGATAGGTGTACTGATTAAAGTAATTCCGGAAGCCGTAATTTTCGAATAAATCCTTGTAATATGGAAAGTTATACGGCATATTGAAAACAGGCTCGTGAAATCCGTCCACCAAAACACCCCAGAAGTTGTCCCTGTCGCCAAAGTTGATGGAGCCATCCATAGCTTCCATGCCGCGTTGCTGAAGCCAATTTTTGCAGGCATCAAACATGATATTGGCTGCCTGCTGGTCGTTGATGCAATCGAAAAAGCCGCAGCCGCCTGTGGGCTGTTCATTGTTTTTGGCTGTGTACGGGTCAATAAAAGCAGCAATTCGGCCAACGATTTTGCCCTTTTCATCGGCAAGAAGCCAGCGGATGGCATCGCCTCCTTTGCGCAACAGCTTGTTTCGGTCTTTGTCGAACAGTTTCACCACATCGTCATCAAGCGGACGAATATAATGAGGGTCACGACGATAAAGCTTCGAGGGAAAAACCAACCATTGCTTTTCCAATTTTTTATCCGATACTTCAATCAATTTGTAATCTGCCATGATGCATGATTTTGAAATCAGGACAACAAAGATAAAACATTGCCGAAATAACTTCGATTTCTTTCATCAATACGCGATGAGGTGGCCCGGGGGAAGTTATATGTGTTTCTGTGTCAAGGTGTTAAAATGTTAAAGTGTTAAGGTGTTAAAGTGTTAGGAGGTTTAGTTGTTTATGGGTTTTTGGGTTGGAGTTTGCTTGTTAAAAAGAGAATATTTTTCGGAAACAATGGCAGAAAATCTTCAACCCATCTTCGGGCTGGGTGCGTGGGAAGGCGCGGCAGGTGTTTTGGCTCTTTTGAACCGGCAAAAGCTCAAGAATAAATACTTTGACTATTACGATAATGGGCGGTTGAGCCTGCCGAAACCGCAACTTTAATAGAAACATATTTGAAGATGTTTTGAAGTCGTTTTTCGGAAAAACAATCGAAAAACTTTAAACCCTTGCCGGGTCGGGTGCGTGGGCAGGCGCGAACGGCGGGCGACGCCGGCAATGAATGAAAAAACAACTGCAAATCCTTGAAGCTGGCCTCTGCCAAGAGGCCATCTCGCCCAAAGGGCGACGGTTCATTGGATTTGCGTTGGTTTTTCAGAGCGGGGAGGCGCATCGTTCGCGCAAGGTTTTTTGGTGCTTTTGAACCGGCAAAAACACAAGAAAAATGAGTGTTTTCTGTACTTTCCCTTGATGGAAAGTACCAAAGGTCAATGGGATGAACAAAGGGCCTGCCCGCTCTCGCCAAACAGCGGAAATCTAAGCAAGATCCTGTAATGCGACATGCAAAACATGTTTGCATTGGGCATGATAGCAGAGTAAAAACCCATTGAAAACCATCTTTCAAGCATGTCGCTTTACA
>JACFNF010000096.1 GCA_019454985.1 Bacteroidales bacterium | reverse complement strand
GATACTATCCCAAAAAGTGTGTAAAGTGAGACTTTTTCCTAAATTTAAAGTTGAAACCAGAAAAAATTTAGGGCATGAAAAATCTACACTTTACACCGGAGCAAGTTACACAAATTCTTGAAGAAATAGCAATTCAAGAAAATGGTCTTCAAGATTTATTACGTATGAGCATAGAAGCGATGATGCGAGCCGAGCGGGAAGAATACAATTCCATTACAGGTGACATGAGTAATGGTTTCCGTCCCCGTAGGACATTTGGTCGTGGCAAGGTTCTTGAATTAAGAGTACCACGTAGTCGTAAAGGCCATTTTTATCCGATGATTTTAGGGTTATTACGAGATGAGGAAGAAGAATGCCGCAAGCTTGCATTCAATCTTTATGGTGCCGGGTTAACCACAGAACAGGTAGGACACATTTTTGGAGACATTTACGGTAAGCAATACAGCACGAGCCAGATTAGCCGTATGTTTAACTATGCACGAGATGATGTACAATCATGGTTGCACCGTCCCCTGGAACCCTATTACCCTATATTGATGATTGATGCGACATTCATTTCCACCCGCCGCGTAGATCATGTTAGCAAGGAAGGGTATTATACTATTTTGGGCGTCAGGGCAGATCGTAGTCGAGAGGTGATTTCAATTGTAAACTTCCCAACAGAGAGTGCCAGCGCTTGGGAAACAATGTTAAGTTCGTTAAAAGAAAGAGGAGTAAAAGAAATAGGTTTGATTGTGTGCGACAGTCTCACTGCGATAGAAGAATCAATTTGGAAACAATTTCCCGGTGCTGAAGTTCAATTATGTACCATTCATTTACAGCGCAATGTAAACAAACATATCAAGCCAAAGGACAAAGCACTGGTAGCGGAAGATCTTAAGGATGTTTTACGAACAGGCGACCGATATGATACTCCGTCCGATGGCTGGCAGCGTTGGCAATTGTTTTGTAAAAAATGGGGCAAGTATTATCCATCTATCAAGAAGATGGGTGAAAATGAACGGTATAAGCTTCATTTCACTTATCTGGGGTATGATTACCGAACACACAATATGCTTTACTCAACAAACTGGATAGAGCGCCTTAACAGGGATTATAAACGGACCACACGAATGAGAGGAGCTCTGCCGGATCCTACTGCAACAATACTTTTACTGGGATATGTGGCCATGACAAGATCAGCATATCAAAGAAAGATACCAAAGATAGATTATGAACAAAAGAAATTCCGATGGGAAGAATGACTGGCAGCTACACTTCGGCTTCGCCTTCGTTCCGCTGCCAGTCATTCACAAAAAGAAACAAAAAAATGAATACCTTTGAATCTGGAAAAAGAACTCATTACACACAAAAGGGGATACTACCAA
>JACFNF010000095.1 GCA_019454985.1 Bacteroidales bacterium | reverse complement strand
GACACTATCCCATAAAGTGTGTAAGTTGAAAAATCATCATCGGGATTTATATTTTAATCCTATCACCAAATATAAGGCTAAATTGGTTTAAAATCACACCCCAGTCTCTTATCGGCATTTTCCATTTCTTAGTTGCCTCTCTTATAGCCAAATACACGGATTTTATAACTGCCTCATCCGTAGGATAAGACATTTTATTTTTTGTGTATTTTCTGATTTTTCCGTTCAAATTCTCTATTAAGTTGGTGGTATAGATGATTTTACGGATTTCAATCGGGAAGTCAAAGAACACAGTCAGTTCATCCCAATTTTCTCTCCAGGATTTAATGGCATAACCATATTTTGAACCCCACTTTTCCTCAAAACCATTTAAAGCCATCTCCGCCGCCTGCTTGGTAGGAGCAGTATAGATGTTCTTCATCTCAGCAGTAAAGGCCTTACGGTCCTTCCAAACGACATATTTACAGGCATTCCTGATCTGATGGACTACACAAATTTGAGTCTGTGATTCCGGGAATACAGAACGGATAGTCTGAGTAAAACCATTTAGATTATCAGTAGCTGTAATCAGGATGTCTTCAACGCCACGAGCCTTTAAATCAGTCAGTACGCTCATCCAAAAGGCAGAGCTCTCATTCTTACCAAGCCACATTCCGAGAACCTCTTTTCGTCCGTCTTTTCTCAGCCCTACAGCAAGGTAAATCGTTTTGTTAATCACCTTGGAATTCTCTCTGACTTTGAATACGATACCATCCATCCAAACAATAAGGTAAAGCGATTCCAATGGTCTGTTTTGCCAAGTAATTACCTCATTGGAGACAGCATCGGTAATACGGGATATGGTTGAGGTTGATACATCGAACCCATAAAGCTCCCGGATTTGTTCTTCAATATCACTTACACTCATTCCTTTAGCATAAAATGAAATAATGAT
Source organism: Bacteroidales bacterium (assembly GCA_019454985.1). Lineage (GTDB taxonomy): Bacteria > Bacteroidota > Bacteroidia > Bacteroidales > F082 > JALNZU01. Next base: position 438 of record JACFNF010000095.1, on the reverse strand, counting down.
ATTCTCCAAACCATCAATGATATTATGACCTTTAGGAACAAGAATCGGTTCAAAGCTGCTCTCCCTGTCTCGTGGCACCTTAATCTGATCTTCTCCAAATGTGGTTTTTATCTTCTTGGCTATATGACCATTACGATAGTTCCCTGTCTGAGTCTTTTGATGTTTCTCATTATCCAAATGAGCATCCAACTCGGCTTCCAACATACCTTCAACGGCCTTCTTATGAAGTTCTTTGAAAAAGGAAGTTAATTCAGTTCCATTTTTAAAGGATTTTAGAAATTCCTTGTCGTTTAATAATTTTTCTTTGTCAATCATTACTGTATAAAGTTTTAAAGTTAATCAAAAAGTTATTTCCGTATATTGTTTTGAACTTTTTGAAGGAAGTTCAAAAAATTTCCAGAATAACTTTTCAACTTACACAGTTAATGAGATGCTACC
>JACFNF010000094.1 GCA_019454985.1 Bacteroidales bacterium | reverse complement strand
GTTTGAGTTGTCCATGCTCAAAATAGAGGCGACCTGGAATGGCTAGGAGATCGCGCACGATGCGTTTTGCGCCCCATTGAGCGAATCGAGAGTCGGCCAGGCCAAAGGAGCGAAAGTCGGCAAGCAAGTTATGGGCTAAATCGGTGAGCAAAATCAGCGCTTTTTGGGCAAGGAAAGCATGTTTGCGACGGGCGGACAAATGCAATCCGTCTTTGTCGTTGCGGAATTGCTCAATTTCGGCACGCCCGCGTTGGTCATATCGATGCATAAAGGCGACTTTCGAAGGGAAAGTCAGGGTGGTGACATAGTAACTGTACTTCCGCTTGCCGTGATGAAGGCGTTTTTTGACCAAAACATCAATCGGTCGCCCCAAATCAAAGGTGGGAGAGACACGCCCTAACCAGCAAAGGTCACCATAGGCATCCCAGCGTTCGACTTGGGTGGCTAACGCCTGCGCCCGTTTGCCTGAAAAGCCCTTGCCCAGCACTTGATAGTCGCGAGCCAAAAGCCAACGCAGATTTTCATCTGTGCCTGAGCCGCCATCCAGACGATACAGAGTACGTTGGCGCTGACTGAGACCTAAGTCAAATGAACTTTCGACCCCCAGGACGGCTGGTTGGAAGCATTGCATGGTGGTATAGTTGCCAGCAAAGAGGTCAGACCAGAGCGTTTCCTGGTAAGAAACGGCGCTGACACGGGCCAATTGGCGTCCTGTGACGTTTTTTTACCGCTGAAATAGCCTTTTTGACTACCTTCGGCTTCTTTCCCACAGGGTAAGCCGGACAAATCGAAGTCTAGCATGAGAAATCCACGCCAGTCATGCTGACGCATTCGACTGCAACGATCGCTTATCTCTCGGACAGCCCTGGCTAATTCGCTCAGATTCATTTGACTTAGCTCATTGAGGGCGGTGGCCAGCGTGGATTGCTCGGCGAACCGGTCGATTCGATTGACTTGGGCTAACTTTCGTTCACAGCCCAGTTTCGTGTTCACCTCCGAGATGTACTCGCAGCCTGTCAAAATGCTCACAAGAATCTGCGTTAGCTTGTTCGCCAAGCTAAATTCGCCTTTTTGAGCGCTTGAACTCACCGATTGCAATGGCTCAAGCACCTTTTGGTTTTCATAATATGCCATCAGCGCCGCAACCGGGGCATATTGCGTATTGGTCAATTCTTGGGTAGTTCCCAGTTCTATCGCCATCAGGCCTTCCTCCCTTGGGGCTAAGTCAAATGAACTTTGGGGAGGATCTTCTCACAACAACTCAACCTAGCCCAATCTGGGCCGATTCTGAGTCCAAAATTGCCATAAGTCGCCCAAAACTACCTGTATATCTATAGAAACCCCTTCTGTTTGAACGTTTTCGTCCAAAAATAAGGT
>JACFNF010000093.1 GCA_019454985.1 Bacteroidales bacterium | reverse complement strand
ACACACGCAATCCGCAGGCGGTCGCCGGCGGTACGTGAACGTCACACTCTTGTCGGTGGCTGCCACGCCCAGGCGCAGCGGCTTGAAGCAGATCGCCGGCAAGCCTTCCTCTTCGGTGCGGCTCGCAAGCGACACCACGGCGCTGATGCGTGCGGTCGTGCCCGGCGGGGCCGCGAGCGCAGGAATCGTGAACGAGACCGGCCCATGGGCGTAGGGCACGCCCGTCGACGCGTTTGGCAGCGCCCCCGACACACCGCCCGCGACCGACCATGCGCCACCCCCGGCGGCCGTGCGGCCCACGAACGAGAGGGTAAGGTTCTCGGTCGGCGCCCCCGGGTCCACAACGATGTTGTCGAGCCCGCGAAACGCAGCCGCACGCACGGTCGACTTTGCGGGCAGCGCATGCGCATCGGTTCGCAGCGGGATATCGGTCACCGCCATGCCCCCCGGGGCCGTGTCGCGCGCGATCGCACCGCGCACCGCCACGAGTGCGCTTCGCGCTTCGATCTGGGCGGCGAAGTCATACACGGTCACCACCCCCGAGTATTCTTCCGTCGTCACGCCATCCGAGAGACTCAGCGTGTAGTCGCCCGAGACCTCCAGCACACGCGTATCGGCCGGGATGTCGAAGGGGGGCGCCGGGTCGAGCCGGTACACAAATCGCCCGGACTCCCACACTTTCCAAGCCCTGTGCACAGTCGGAAAGCGCTCGAAGCGAATCCGCAACGCACCGGCCGGAATGCCGGCGCCGGTCGCCGGCGGCTGGCCCCAGTCGAACTCGGGACCATCGAACGTATCCGTGCCGGCCGTGATCAGATCGAGCGTCGCAAACGGCAGCGGCGTATCGGTGAGATTGCGCGTAACCGAAAGCGCCAGCGCGTTACCTGCTGCACCAGGGGCACGTGCCGCGAGCACCACACCAAAAAAATCCAGCTCGGCCGCCACGTCCGGCGTGCCGGCATCGAGCAATGTGAACGTATACAGCTCGGGCACCGCGCCTACGCCCAGCGCCGTGATCGCAAGCGAGCCGTTGCCCACCCCGTTGATCGTCGGCGCCGAGGCGCGCAGCGCGCCCGCGCCCGATACGATCTCGACGTCGACGTCCGTGTCGGCCGCGCCGGTGTAGGAGCCCGCCAGCGTCATGCGCCCGCCCCCGGCGCGCGCCTGCGAGACGAGCCGCACATCCTCGCTCGGGCGCTGCGCACTCACAGCGATCACGGCATCGCGCACCCGATTCACATGGTTGGCCAAGATCCGGTTGCACGAGATCGACGAGATCGTCATCAGAACGCCCCCCGGCGCTGCAGATCTGCCCAAATTGGCGCCAGGCGGCGCCCCAGCTGATCGAGCGAACCCCGGTCCTGCACGTCGAGCAGCCCCTCGATCGTGTTGTTGA
>JACFNF010000012.1 GCA_019454985.1 Bacteroidales bacterium | reverse complement strand
CGAAATTCCTTGTCGGGTAAGTTCCGACCTGCACGAATGGTGTAACGATCTGGGCGCTGTCTCAGCCATGAGCTCGGTGAAATTGTAGTAACGGTGAAGATGCCGTTTACCCGCAACGGGACGGAAAGACCCCGTGCACCTTCACTATAACTTAACATTGACATTGGATACGCGATGTGTAGGATAGGTGGGAGGCAGTGAAGCAGGGACGCCAGTTCTTGTGGAGCCGTCCTTGAAATACCACCCTTTGCTTATTTGATGCCTAATCTTGTTTTAGACGAGAGACATTGTTTGGTGGGTAGTTTGACTGGGGTGGTCGCCTCCAAAAGAGTAACGGAGGCTTCTAAAGGTACCCTCAGTACGGTTGGTAACCGTGCGTAGAGTGCAATGGCATAAGGGTGCTTGACTGTGAGACCAACAAGTCGATCAGGTACGAAAGTAGAGCATAGTGATCCGGTGGTTCCGCATGGAAGGGCCATCGCTCAAAGGATAAAAGGTACGCCGGGGATAACAGGCTGATCACTCCCAAGAGCTCATATCGACGGAGTGGTTTGGCACCTCGATGTCGGCTCGTCACATCCTGGGGCTGGAGAAGGTCCCAAGGGTTCGGCTGTTCGCCGATTAAAGTGGCACGCGAGCTGGGTTCAGAACGTCGCGAGACAGTTCGGTCCCTATCTGTTGTGGGCGTTGGAAGCTTGAGAGGGGCTGACCTTAGTACGAGAGGACCGGGTTGGACAAACCTCTGGTGTACCTGTTGTGGCGCCAGCTGCACCGCAGGGTAGCCATGTTTGGTGAAGATAAGTGCTGAAAGCATCTAAGCACGAAACTTACCTCAAGATGAGGCTTTCTTTAAGGGTCCAGGAAGATGACCTGGTTGATAGGCTGCAGGTGTAAAGGTGGTAACATCAAAGCCGAGCAGTACTAATTACCCGTAAGCTTTCTTACCAGATAGATGAATGACGTTTGCATAGAGTAGATGTTCAAAGATGAGGTCTGAAAACAAATTGCGAAAAGCGTTTGCTGTTTCCTTATTACATGAGTCAGTTCAATGGAAGTGTTCTATTGGAAAAAGTCTTATGGTGACTATAGCGACAGTGTCCACCTCTTCCCATTCCGAACAGAGAAGTTAAGCCTGTCAGCGCCGATGATACTGCAGTAAGATGTGGGAAAGTAGGTCGTCGCCAACCTCTACAGAAAACCCCGCACGGATAACCCGGCGGGGTTTTGTTGTTTTTATCATCTCAATTCAAAGAACCTTTGATCTGGATTTTACTCTTATATTCCTGTGGGTATTCGGTTAAGTGTATCTATCTTCTGGATATTATGACATAAAATAGAAAAGCCCGAATAAATACCCGGGCTTTTTCAATAAAATTAAATGCTGGAAATGCTATTTCCGGTTTTTCATTTCTTCTGTGATCGGGATTCGCTGGTTGTTTCGATAAGCCACCACAAAAGCATCAAAAATACCTCTGCTCTGCATCGTATGGGCATAAGCCTCAGCTTCAGCATAGGATCTGAATGTTCCGGTTGAATAACGGTAAAGGCCGTTGAATGTGTTTTCAACAATTGGATAATCAAATTTTACACTTCTATAAACCGCTTTACCTATGGCAATCGGAGAAGTCTTGGCGTAAATCTGAACACGAAATTCATAATCACTTGTAGCTGATTGTGTTGGTACGCGACTCTCCGGTGTCGGGAGTTTAAGTTCAGGGGTGCTTGCAACGATTGTTTGCGGAGAATCTTTAAAAATTTCATAATCTGTGACTTTAATTGGAACCTCTGGCTCCCATTTACCAACCGTTTTCGGTGCATTTAGTTTTTTGGTTTTGGTCTGTGCTCCTCCAAAAAAATAATTTAGACCAATATGTGCGTATGAAAGAATATCATACTGATAACCATCACGGTAAAAGTCAACTTCGTCAGATAAAGCGGTCATCATGGTGCCTTCAAGACTAAGCTTAAGCTGTGGTGCAAGATGGATAGCAACACCCAACGAAGCAGGGATTGTAAACGAGCTGGTTTTATAACCTACCGGTGCCGTAACACTGTTGCTCCGAACAACAGTGTTGGTACTTATTCTTGATAAAGTTCCAACCCACCATAGATGCCCTACCCCCAAAGTGCCATAAAAATCGAGTAACCGATCTTTTTCGCCGAAAAAGAAATTACTCAAGTTCAAAAATGCATGTAGATTGGCATGGGTAAAGTTGGCGTCATATTGAAGGTCGAAACTTGTAGTGCCGTCTGATTTGAATGGTTTTGCACTGTACAGTGAGCCGTATTGTACTTGTAAACCTAAGCCAACTTTTGGATTGAAGTGATGTCTGGCTAATGCTCCAAACGAATAATTTGTTTCGCCGCTAAATTTGGACGACCAAGCCTTATTGCTAATATCTCCGTAATATTGAGCGATCCCTCCAAAAGCCCCAATTTGCCATGGTGGGCTGGAGTATTTCTTTTGTGCGTATGTTTTACCTTGGATGCAAAAGACTGCAATAACAATCAGGATAAAATAAAATAACCTTTTCATAAGCAGAGATTTAAGGTAGTTTCATACCGCAGAAATCATATAAATACTCACTCGCGCTGCCATAACCAAGATCATAGGCCTTTTTCCAGTCTTCGCATGCGCCTGTACCGTTATTCACATAATACTTGGCCACACCTCTGTTAAAATAATTACGAATCCAATTGGGGTAATCTAAAATTTTCTTTGGCCGTAGTAAAAGAGCTTTGTCAAAATCGGCAATCGCATCGGTATGTAGTCCCATTTTGCTACGAGTATTCCCACGATAGGAATAAATCATGAAGTCATCGGTTTTTGGATTTTCTGCCAATGCTTTGTTGAATGCTTCGAGGGCACCAATATAATCACCCATCTGATACCGAAGAATTCCCCATTGCAAATTTGCATCGTAGGCAGTAAGTGCCTTATCCATTTCAATATAATACATCAGCGACTGCTGAATGAAATTGTTGAAAATATTAAAATCAACTTCATAAAAGTTTTCGGCAAAAAGGTCTTTCCAGTTGTCGGGTGACATTTGAATACGGTTCAGATTGTCGTGACGATAATTACGAATAAGTTTGAAGCGAGCTACTTCTTTATCAGTTGATTTGATGGGATAGATGGCTAAAATGAGGTTTCCATCGCTAACGGTTTTCCCTAATTTTCGATCTTGTACTTGTCTGATAATCTGATCATAGTAGGGCGATTCATTGGTTTGAAAGTTATTGACTACCCCTGTTGAATAATTGGCTAAACGTAGTTTTTTATCCGTAAAAACTGTCTTCTCATAATTTTTGATCTTCCCAGTAAGGTAGCATTCCAAGTTGACCAGATAAGGAATGTTGAATTTGACATCTTCAGGCATGAGTTCCTTGAGTTTCTTGCTTTTGAATACCCAGAACTCAATAGAATTGTAAAATGTCCAGTTCCGCTGAAGGTATCCGAATTCAAATTCACCATCCAGATACTTTTTGACGAGCACATTATATTGCTCATCATCTATCATGATTTTGTGAAGTTCGAGTGAGATGAAATTATCTTGTCCCAGATCGTTAAGACCGCCCGGCCTGACATTGTTTGACCGACTGTCAGTAAAAGGAATTCTGTTATAGTCAAAAGCCCAGGTGCCATTATCCTGCATTGCCCATCCTTTAGCATCATAAATCCCAGATTGTACCGGACTCATAATGGAAAAATCTTCAAGGTTTGGGGTGGTTTGACCATCGGAAACCATTGATATGCAGATTATTGTAAAGAATAGTAAAAGTGTTTTTTTAATCATTTCTTTCTGTATTTGGTACAGCGATAGTCAAAAATACATGCTTATTTTTGGGTAAATGTATGAAATTATGATGCAAGATGCATTTTTTTGTAGGTAAATATGGTAAATTTTATTAACATTTTTTTTAACAATAGCAATTTTATTATTAGATGTTCATCATATCTCAATCAATTACAATAAATTAAGCTCGTTGATTAGAGTTTCGGCAGCTTCTTTCAATCCGGCAGGATTTTTTCCGCCTGCAGTTGCCAGATGCTTTTGACCACCGCCTCCTCCCTGAATGATAGGGGCAATTTTTCGAACAATCGCCGAAGCATCTGCTTTTACGGAAAGAAGCATATCATCCGTGAAAGCGACACAAACAATGGCTTTCTGGTCAAACTCACCATATAATAAGAACGAAGTATTATTGGTGAAAATATGCCTCAAATGCCCTGCAATAGCCTTTATCATGTCCATATTGGAGTTTATGACCCCTTCAACAAATTGCTTGCCATTTAATTCACGAACGTTTCGGGCAAGCTCACGGGCAATGTTCAGAGCCTTCTCGTTGAGCAGGGTTTCATTCTGTTTAATAAGCTCGGCATGATTATCCACCAATTGCTGAATTCCTTTTACCAAATCGCCGGTTGTTTTGACAAGCTCCCTGATTTTGTTGTGTTCGTCAATATAACGGTTATGGAATTCGTCGGCTTGTTCTCCTGTAATGGCTTCAATACGCCTGATGCCTGCGGCAATAGCGCTCTCGCTGACGATACGGAATGTGCCGATATTGCCTGTAGCCCCGGTGTGGGTTCCACCACAAAGTTCAATTGAATATTGGGGGTCGAAAGTAATAACACGAACATAGTCACCATATTTCTCGCCAAAAAGAGCCATAGCCCCCATTGTTTTTGCCTCGTCAATCGGGATATTGTTCTGAATATCAATGACGATATTTTGCCGGATTTTTTGATTGACAATTTGCTCAATCTGCCTGATTTCGGCAGTTGTGACTTTCCCAAAATGACTAAAATCGAAACGAAGTCGTTCATGATCCACCAATGAGCCTTTCTGCTCAACGTGAGTTCCAAGAACCTGACGTAATGCAGCGTGCATGAGGTGCGTAGCTGAATGGTTGTTGGCAGTTGCTTGTCTTTTGGCTTCATCAACACGTGCAGTGAATGTTTTTTCAGGATACTGGGGCGGTGTTTCGCTCAAATGAACAATCAGATTGTTTTCTTTTAAGGTGTTGAAAATAAATAAAGTCTCATTTTCATTGGTTAACCACCCGGTATCGCCTACTTGTCCGCCCGATTCAGCATAAAATGGCGACTTATTCAATACTATTTCGTAATGTTTTCGTTTCTTACTGCTAACCTCTCTGAATTTAACAATATGCGTTTCGGTTTCGAGCTGTTCATAGCCGACAAAAAGTGTGTTTCCATCGGTTGGAGTCACAATTACCCAATCGCCGGCGGCTACTTCGGCGGCCTTTCGCGAACGGTCTTTTTGCTCGGCAAGGCGCTCGTTGAAACCCTGCATATCAACAGTCAGGTTTTTTTCGCGGGCCAGCAGTTGGGTTAAGTCAACCGGAAATCCGTAGGTGTCGAAAAGCTCAAATGCGAAAGGTCCGTCAATGGGGCTATTGTCGGTTTTCTGGGATACGTATTGTTCAAAACGACGGATACCATGAGCAAGGGTACGCAGGAAAGAGGCTTCTTCTTCGTGGATTACTTTGCTCACAAGCTGTTGTTGTGTTTCAATTTCAGGAAAATTGGCTGCCATCTGGCGGGAAAGTACGGGCAAGAGCTTGTAAACGAAAGGCTCGTTGAATTGCAGGAATGTGAAGCCGTAACGGACGGCTCGCCGGAGGATGCGCCTGATCACATATCCGGCACCGGTATTGGATGGAAGTTGCCCGTCGGCAATAGTGAAAGCCACTGCACGCAGATGGTCGGCTATCACACGCATGGCAATATCTTTTTGGTTGTCGGCGTCATATTCAAATCCGCTCAACGAAGCAATTTCCTGAATCAGGGGTTGAAAAATATCAGTATCATAGTTGGATTTTTTTCCTTGAAGGGCCATGCAAAGCCGTTCGAAGCCCATGCCGGTGTCCACATGGCTGGCCGGCAGTTTCTGTAATTGTCCGTTGGCCAGACGGTTGAACTCAATAAAAACAAGATTCCAGATTTCAATCACTTCGGGATGATCGGCATTGACAAGGGTTTTCCCATCAACAGTCTGACGCTCGGAAATCTCGCGCAGATCAATATGGATTTCTGAACAAGGCCCACAAGGACCGCTATCGCCCATTTCCCAGAAATTGTCTTTTTTGCTGCCAAAAAGGATACGCTCTTCCGGAACAATCTCTTTCCAATAATCATAAGCCTCGCGGTCAGGCTCCAAACCATCGCCCGAGTCACCGCCAAATACGGTAACGTATAGACGGTCTTTGTCAAGTTTATATACTTCTGTCAAAAGCTCCCATGCCCAGGCTACGGCTTCTTTTTTGAAATAATCGCCAAAAGACCAGTTGCCAAGCATCTCAAACATGGTGTGATGGTAAGTATCGTAGCCCACTTCTTCCAGATCGTTATGTTTTCCGGAAACCCGAAGGCACTTTTGAGTGTCGGCAATGCGTTTCGATTTGATGGGGGCATTGCCAAGGAAAATATCCTTGAATTGATTCATGCCGGCATTGGTAAACATCAGGGTGGGGTCGTCTTTGACAACGATAGGAGCCGAAGGAACGATGAGATGTTGTTTCGAACGGAAAAATTCAAGAAAGGTGTTTCGGATTTCAAACGAGTTCATAAAGAATAGGTTATGTGTTTTTTGCGTTTTTTAACGAATGATAAAAGCTTGCAAATTTAAGCCAAAATATTATTTTTGTTGCCTTAAAAGCTGTTTAACCCTGAAGGATTTTTCATGGCCAAGCCAAAATATGTGTTTAACCAAAAGACACTGACCTACGAAAGGTATTTTGTCAATTGGAAAAAGCGGCTTCTTGGGGTTCTTTATTTTTTATTAACAACCGGCGCGATGGCTGTAGTGATGATGATGGTTATGTCGCGTTTTTTTGGTTCACCCCAGGAGAGAATCCTGAAACGGGAATTGAACTTCATGAAATTCCAATACGATTTGCTGAATGAGCGATTTACCGAGCTTGATAAAGTATTGAAGGAATTGGAAGAACGAGATAACAATATTTATCGTGTGATTTTTGAAGCTGAACCTGTTCCATCTTCGGTACGAAGGGCCGGAATAGGTGGCTCAGACCGCTATGAGAATATGAAGGGTTACAGCAATTCGGAATTGGTTACAGAATCAGCAAAGCGCCTTGACCGGATAGCCAGCCAATTGTATGTGCAGTCGAAATCGTTTGATGAAGTGTTTGATCTTGCAAAGCGGAAAAACGAACTCATTGCATCAATTCCTGCTATCCGGCCGTTAAAAGACAAAGATTTCAGGCGCATATCATCCTATTTTGGGTATCGCACTGACCCATTCTATAAAGTGAGTAAGTTGCATGCCGGGCTCGATTTCTCAACCCCGACAGGCACTGATGTCTTTGTTACCGGTGATGGTGTTGTCGAAACTGTCGAAAAAAGCTATTATGGTTACGGCAATATTATTGTGGTCAATCATGGATTCGGATATCGGACGGTGTATGGGCATTTGAGTTCTTTCAAAGTGAAGAAAGGTGAAAAGGTAAAACGTGGACAACTGATTGCCAAAACCGGAAACTCAGGCAAATCAACAAGCCCTCATCTTCATTACGAAGTGCGGAAAAATAATGTACCTGTGAATCCTATTCACTTCTTTTTCAACGACCTGTCACCCGCTGAATATGAGTTGATACTTGAACTTTCGACGGCTCAGACCCAAAGCATGGATTGACCTTAAAAACATGGCAAAGAAAAAAACGGAGAAATTGTATTATCCAATCGGAGAGGTGGCACGTATGTTTAACGTCAATACCTCCCTTATCCGCTTTTGGGAAAAAGAATTTGAGGTGCTGAAACCGCACAAAAACAAAAAGGGTAATCGCATGTTTACCCAGCGTGATATGCGTTACCTCCACATGATTTATCAGTTGGTTAAGGTGAAGGGCTACACATTGCAAGGCGCAAAGGAAGCATTGAAAGATGACTTCGATGCCATCGAACAGCAAATCATAATAAAAGAAACCCTTCAGAAAACTTTGGATTTTTTGAAAGGATTAGATCTTACTTTAAAAGAAAAGCTAGAAACTCAAAAGAAACTGCCGTTTACAAGGTAGTTTTGCACATAATCGGCAATGCCATCTTCAAGGCTGAAAAATGGTTTGTTGTAGCCTGCCTGCCTGAGCTTGTCTATCTTCGCTTCCGTAAAATATTGGTATTTATCCCTGATATCAATCGGAGTATCCACAAATTGAATATCGGGCTGCTTTTCTAAAGCGCTAAAAACGGCTTCGGCTAAGCTGAGAAAGGTGCGGGCTTTGCCTGAACCAAGGTTGTAAAGCCCACTTTCGGGTTTGTTGGCACAAAGAAATGCAATCACTTCGGCCACATCTTTCACATAAACGAAATCGCGTAGTTGGCCGCCATCAGTGAAATCGGGGCGATGGGAGCGGAAGAGGCTCACCCGGCCGGTTGTGTTTACCTGCCCGAAAGCATGAAATACCACCGAAGCCATTCGGCCTTTGTGGTATTCATTTGGGCCATAAACATTAAAGAATTTTAGGCCGTACCAGAACGGCGGAGCGGATGTTTGTTTGAGCGCCCATTTGTCGAAATCGTTTTTCGACTCACCATAAGGGTTCAGTGGCTTCAATGCTTCCACAAGGGCATGGTCGTCGGCGTAACCATGCTCGCCGGCTCCGTAAGTAGCAGCCGACGATGCATAAACAAGCGGAATGGCATGCTTTGCACAAAGAGCCCAGATTTGTTGCGAATAAAAAAGGTTTAACTCGTTGAAAATCTCAACATTAAATTCAGTGGTATCGGTGCGGGCGCCAAGATGAATCACCAAAGCGACTTCGTTTGCATGCTGATCGAGCCATTGTGGGAAAATTTTGCGGTCAACAAACTGTGCTTGTGTGAAACGGGCGAAATTCCCTTTTTTATCGGCGCGATTGAAATCGTCCACCAGCACTAAAGGCAAACTCATCATTTTTTGCAACACAGCGGCAGTCACACTGCCGATGAATCCTGCCGCACCGGTGATAACCATCTTGCTCATGAACAGGTTATGAATTTAATGTTTTGATTTGTTGTTCCAACACAGCAATCCGAGCCAGTGCATCGGCTTGTTTTTTTCGTTCGAGGGCAATCACCTTTTCGGGAGCGCTGTTCACAAAACGTTCGTTCGAAAGCTTTTTCTCAACTGATTCGAGAAAGCCACGGGTGTATTTTAATTCGTCTTCGATCTTTTTCAGCTCGGCTTCTTTGTCAATGGTGCCTGTAAGAGGTACAAAAAATTCCGTAGAGCGAATAACGAACCCAAAAGCGCCTTCGACGGTCTGATTCACATATTCGATCTGAGCGATGTTACAGAGTTTAGCAATCAGCGGATCATACTTTTGATGATCGTTTCCTGCATTAAGCTTCACTTTTAATTGAAGCGCATCGCGAAAAGGAATATTTTTTTCGGCGCGTAGTTTCCGTAAACTGTTGATGACCTCACTTGCAGCTTCAAATTGTTTCAATATTACGGCATCGTAGGGCTTTGGCAGGGGCTTGGCAGATGCGATGATGTCGCCTTCATTTTCCTGACGAAGATGATGCCACACTTCTTCGGTGATATAGGGCATGAAAGGATGAAGCAGTTGCATCAGTTCTTTAAAGAAGGTTACCGTCTTTTGATAGGTATGGGAATCAATTGGTTTGCCGTATTCGGGTTTAATCATTTCAAGATAAGCCGAGCAGAAATCGTCCCAAATGAGTTTATAAACATTCATAAGGGCTTCTGACAGCCTGAACTTTTCAAAGTGGTCTTCCGTTAGTGTGTTGATTTCGTTAAAGCGGGCATCGAACCATTCGGTAGCTAATTGTGCCGTGAGCGGTTGGCTCAGAGCGGGGTCAACTGTCCAGCCTTTGACAAGGCGCAACGCATTCCAGATTTTGTTGCTGAAATTTCGACCTTGTTCGCACAATGTCTCATCGAAGGGAAGGTCGTTTCCTGCGGGAGCTGTCAGCAACATTCCAACGCGAACACCATCAGCACCATATTTCTCGATCAGTTCGAGTGGATCGGGCGAGTTACCAAGGGTTTTCGACATCTTGCGTCCAATCTTATCGCGGACAATTCCGGTAAAATACACATTGCGAAAAGGGATATTTCCGGCGTATTCGTTGCCCGCCATAATCATGCGGGCGACCCAGAAAAAGATGATGTCGGGAGCTGTAACCAAATCATTGGTCGGATAATAATATTTGAATTCGGGGTTATCGGGATGGCGTATGCCGTCGAAAACCGAAATAGGCCAAAGCCAGGACGAGAACCAGGTGTCCACCACATCTTCATCTTGTTTGAGGTCGTTCGGGCCAAAATTATTTCCGGGAAATCGTGCGTTGGCCAGTTGGAGCGCTTCATCTTTTGTTTTAGCCACTACCATTTCATGGTTAGGGAGATAATACACCGGGATACGCTGACCCCACCAGAGCTGACGCGAGATGCACCAGTCTTTTACATTTTCCATCCAATGCTTATAGGTGTTTTTGAATTTTGCCGGATGAAACTGGATGCTGCCGTTTTCGACCACTTCCAAAGCCTTAGCTGCAAAAGCCTCCATTCGGAGAAACCATTGCATTGATATTTTAGGTTCGATCACGGCATCAGTACGCTCCGAAAAGCCCACCTTGTTGGTATAGTCTTCAATCTTAACTAAGTTTCCGGCAGCTTCGAGCAAGGGAATGATGGCTTTGCGGGCTTCAAAGCGATCGGTGCCCACGAGTAGGCCTGCGGCCGGGCTGAGTGTGCCGTTGTCGTTAAAAATGTCAATCGAAGGCAAATGGTATTTCAATCCGAGGTTGTAGTCGTTCACATCGTGGGCCGGCGTAATTTTCAGTGCTCCCGTACCAAATTCACGGTCAACGTATTCATCCACAATGACCGGAATGGGGCGATTGAGCAGCGGAACAAGCACTTTTTTACCATGAAATGCCATGTAACGTTCGTCTTCAGGGTGGACGCAAACGGCTGTATCGCCCAGAATGGTTTCCGGACGGGTGGTGGCTATGGTGAGGTAGTTGGAGCCGTCTTCCGTTTTGTAGCGCAAATAATAGAGTTTTGACTGCACCTCTTTATATATCACTTCTTCGTCCGAAAGGGCTGTTAACGCTTGAGGATCCCAATTGACCATTCTTACTCCCCTGTAGATGAGCCCTTTATGATAGAGATCAATAAAAACGTCAATCACCGATTCGTACAAGGTATCATCCATGGTAAAAGCCGTGCGGTTCCAATCACAGGATGCGCCTAACTTTTTCAGTTGCTCGAGAATGATATTGCCATGCTTTTCGCGCCACTCCCAGGCATGTTTCAAAAATTCCTCCCTGCTCAGGCTCGATTTTTCGATACCTTCGTTTTTGAGCTTTTGCACCACTTTGTTTTCGGTGGCAATGGAGGCGTGGTCGGTCCCCGGAACCCAGCAGGCATTTTTGCCCTGCATACGTGCGCGCCGAACCAAAACATCCTGAATCGTATTGTTGAGCATATGACCCATGTGCAAAACGCCTGTCACATTGGGCGGCGGGATGACGATGGTGTACGGTTCTCGCTCGTCGGGAACGGAATGGAAATAGCCTTTCTCCATCCAGTGGTTATACCATTTTTGTTCGAGTTCGGCAGGGCTGAATTTGCTGTTGATCTCCATAAAAGCAGAAAATGTGTTCAGATTGGGTTTTAAGCCGCAAAAGTAGGAAAAAATGGAATGTGTGATGGCAGACTTGAAAATGCGATTCGGGCGGTTATTTGAGTTAGATTTAGATATTGCCTTTGTTTCACCAAGGACCAGGAGACTGAAGCGTTTTCTCCATTAGTCAATTCATATGGGAAAGGCCTGCAAAAGAAAAGCCTTGCCGACCACAATTTTTTTTCTAAATTTGCCCGAAAATCCGGTTTTTAGGACTTCAGATTCATTTAATAATTTAACACTGCATTTTTATGATCAAAGGACACCCAAAAGGTCTGCTCTCGGCCGCACTGGCCAATATGGGCGAGCGTTTCGGTTTTTACACCATGATGGCTATCCTCACCTTGTTTTTGATGTCGAAATTCAATATCTCGGGAACGGAAGCAGGCACCCTTTATTCCATTTTTTATGGATCAATCTATGCGCTGGCTCTTGTTGGGGGATTTATTGCCGACCGTTCGCGCAATTATAAAGGCACTATTATTGCTGGTTTGTTAGTGATGTCGGGGGGCTATGTCCTGCTTTCGATGCCTTCGCTCATTACCTCGAAATATATCGCATTGGCTGCTCTGTTGGTCATCGCTTTTGGTAACGGTTTGTTCAAAGGAAACCTTCAGGCCGTAGTGGGGCAGATGTATGATAACGATGAATTCAGAAATAAGAGAGACGCCGGATTCCAGATTTTCTACATGTTCATTAACGTTGGAGCCATGTTTGCTCCTTTTCTTGCTACCTGGGTTCGCAATACCTTTGTTGCCATGCAAGGTTATAGTTACAATGCCGAGTTGCCCGGACTTTGCCATCAGTACCTCGATGGTAAAATGGCACAGGAAGTTGTGGATGGCAGATTCACCGAACTGGCAGCTCACGTGTCGAATGGGATAGCGCCCGCAAGTCTTGCCGACTTCTCTCATGCCTACCTCAATGCCTTCAATACCGGATTCCATTATGCTTTCCTTACAGCTGTGGTAGCCATGTTTATTTCGCTGGCCATCTTCTTGACGACCAAAAAAATATTGCCTAACCCTACCGCTCATGTGAAAAAGGAGAAAGTGACAAAAGAAGAAGTGATGCAGGATGCCAAAGAAATCAAACAGCGTATTCTGGCGCTTTTCGCTGTGTTTGGCGTGGTCATTTTCTTTTGGTTCTCATTCCATCAAAATGGTCTCACGCTCACCATGTTTGCGAAAGACTATACCCTTTTGGGAGGTCTTTTCCCATCGGTTGAGATTTTCCAGTCAATCAACCCCATTCTTGTTGTTACCCTTACTCCAATTATTATTGCCTTATTCTCCTATCTGGCTCGCCGTGGAAAAGAACCTTCAACGCCACGTAAAATTGCCATTGGGATGGGGATTGCCGCCACCGCTTTCATCGTTATGGCTGTGGGTTCGTTGGGTCTTCCTAATTTAAATGCTGTGAAAGAAATGGGCGGTCTTCCTGATGCTCAGCGCGTAACGCCCTGGCTACTTTTCAGTGTTTATTTCATCCTGACGGTTGCTGAATTGTTTATTTCGCCCCTTGGACTTTCGTTTGTTTCGAAAGTGGCTCCGGCTCATATGCAGGGTGCGATGCAGGGCGGTTGGCTGGCTGCAACGGCTGTGGGTAACCTCTCACTTTTTTTAGGCGCAATGATGTATGAAAGTATCTCCATTTCCGTCACCTGGAGTGTGTTTGTGGTGGTTTGTCTCATCTCCATGATTGCGATGCTTGCCATGGTAAAATGGCTCGAAAGAGTGGCAAAATAACCGGAAAAACATTTTAAATAATGACCCGAAAAGGCAGGATTTTAGCTCTTTCCTGCCTTTTTGTGTTTTAACAAGATACGCTAAAGCCGAAGATGAATAGCACGAAACCTTATAGTAGTTATTCCGACTATTTCAAAACCCTTTTTGGCGGCAGAGTCCAAAAAATCAGCGTTGATGCCGGTTTCACCTGTCCTAACCGCGATGGCACCAAAGGGCGAGGTGGCTGTACGTTTTGCGACAACGATGCTTTCAACCCCTCGTATTGCCAGCCTTTGAAGTCAGTGACGCAGCAAATCCAGGAGGGAATCATTTTCCATCAACGCCGGTACAGGAGGGCTAAAAAATATCTGGTCTATTTTCAAGCCTACTCCAATACCTACAAGCCCCTCAAACAACTGAAAGCCTTGTACGAAGAGGCTTTGGCGGTGCCTTCGGTGATTGGACTGGTGATTGGCACGCGGCCGGATGCAGTGGATGAAAGCATTTTAGACTTACTGAAACAGCTACAGCACAATGCCTACATTATGCTCGAATATGGCATCGAAAGTGTGTACGACACCACATTGCAGCGTGTGAACCGCGGTCATACGTTTGCGGAAGCTTGCAAAGCCGTTGAAGCCACCCATCAAGCCGGCATTCCCTGCGGAGGGCATTTCATTTTTGGCTTGCCCGGCGAGAGTCGTCAGATGATGCTTGATGCCGCCCGACCCATCTCGGATTTACCTTTGACAACCGTGAAATTTCACCAACTTCAGATATTCAAAAATACGGCAATGGCGAAAGAGTTTTTGGCTAAACCAGAGGATTTCTCTCTCTTTAAATTGGAAGAATATATTGAATTTATTGTAGAATTCACTACCCGGTTAAGGCCGAATCTGATCATTGAACGTTTTGCCGGTGAAGTGCCTCCCCGATTTTTACTTACGCCGCCCTGGCAAAACCTTCGTTATGACCAATTATTGAGCCTGATTGAAAAAAAGATGGTCGAATTGGGATATTATCAGGGAATGAGATGGAAATGAAACAAAACTTTTTTAAAAAACATTTTCTTCTTTATTCAAAACACTTATTTTTGCCTTAACGAAACAATAACGTTACGCTCATTATTAACCAAAATTTCTATCTATGAAAAAATTTACTCTTTTTGTCGCTGCGATGTTTTTTATCTTTGGAAGCATCGTTGCCAATGCACAAACAAGCCGCGAAGTTGTGTACTCAGATGATTTTGAGAGCTACACAGCCGGAGCGCACATTGCACAATCCATTCCTGACCGGTGGACAACCTGGTCAAATGCACCCGGAACGGCTGAAGATGGAGTGTTCTCTGCTGACCAAGCCTCGAGTGGAACACTTTCGGCCATGCTCTCCGGCACCAACGACAACGTGATGAAGCTGGGCAACAAAACATCCGGCTTTTATGAAATTTCCTGGAAACATTTTGTCCCAACAGGCTTTGCAGGATATTTCAATATCCAGCACTTTGAAGCGCCGGGCAATGAATGGGCCTGCGAAATTTACCTCGATGACAACGGAACCGGCTTAATGCATGCCGGTGGGGCAAATGCCGCTACTTTCAACTATCCTTATAACCAGTGGTTTGATGTAAAATTTGAGATTGACCTAGATGCTGACCTTGCGAAGTTTTATATCAACGCCGCATTGGTGCACGAATGGCAGTTTAGCTTGCAGGCTCAGGGCCAGGCCGGAACCAAACAGCTTGGTGCTGTGAATTTCTATGCCGGCGCTTCAACCGGAATGACACCCAAGTATTATATTGATGATGTTGAATATTCAAAAGTAACTCAACAGTTTATCTATCAGGACAACTTCGATTCATATACTGCTGGAGCTTATGTTGCTGTTACCATTCCACAATACTGGACAACATGGTCCAATGCCCCGGGAACAAACGAAGATGCCCAGTTCTCAGCTGAGGTTGCCCAGACAGCACCCCTATCTGTAAAAGTTGAGGGAACTACAACTGACCTGTTGCTCAAATTGGGCAATAAAACTTCGGGGAAATACCAGGTTTCATGGGATATGTTTGTTCCCACAGGTAAGGCAGGATATTTCAATTTCCAACACATGGAGGCTCCGGGCAACGAGTGGGCTGTTGAGGTTTATTTCGACAATAACGGCACTGGCTATATGCATGCTGGCGGCGATAATGCAGCAACCTTCAACTACCCGATGAATGCATGGTATCACATTGATAATGTGATTGACCTGGACAATGACTGGGCAGAGTTTTATATTAATAATGCTTTAGTTCATGGCTGGCAGTTTAGCCTTCAGGCACAGGGTCAGGCCGGAACAAAACAGCTTGGCTGTGTTGATTTCTATGCAGGTGCAACCTCCGGAATGACCCCGACCTATTATTTCGACAATGTATCGTATGCAGTTTTGGTTGAAGGCTCGCAAGATCCCACTATTGGAGTGAATACTTCGGCCATCATTACTACGGTTGAACAGGGAGCTACCTATTCACAGGTTTTACCCATCACCAATATTGGTGAAGGTACCCTTAATTTCGAGATTGTTCGTTCGTTTGAGGCTCCAACGGCTGCTGATGCTCCATCGGGTCTTGTTCCTTCCGGCACAGTGGGTAAGATTGCCCCTGATTTCGCTGTTGACCCAACTCCAGTCCGCGGCGAACCTGCCCCTTCAAACCGCGATGTGACCTTGCATTACGACGGTGAGAATTATACCGGTATCGGTCTTACCAACGGAGGTCAATGGCGCGCTGCCGTTCGTTTCCCGGCTTCAATGATGACTCAGTACCAAGGAATGTATCTCAGCTCTGTTGAAGTATATATCAATGAAAGTGGCAACGGTCACAAGCTTCAGGTGTATGATATGGGTTCTTTCAATGTTCCCGGCCCTGGCACTATGCTTCGTGAGCAGGTCTTTGACCCCCTCCCGGGATGGAACACCCTCAACTTAGTTAACCCTGTCTTCATCAGTGGAAAAGAACTCTGGGTAGGATATTGGGTTGACCAACCTGCAGGAGTTTATGTAGTGGGTGCTGACGCTGGACCTGCTATTGATGATGGTCGCTGGATTTCGACCGGCCCCGGTTGGAACTATCTCAACCTCGACTACAACTGGAATATCCGTGCCGTTCTCACCGGTACAGCCGAACCGGTTTGGTTGACAGCGACTCCTTCTTCAGGAAGCCTCACAGCAGGACAATCATCGGATATTACCGTTGCCATTAATGCTACCGGATTGCCCGCACCTGTTGTTCGCAAAGCTAAACTCAACATCCGTAGCAACGACTTCGCCAACGAATTGGTGAGCATCAACGTTTGGATCACTGTTTTGGTTGGATTAGACGAAAACGGCCAGCAGGCTTATGTTTCAATGTATCCAAATCCTGCCCTTAACAATATCAACCTGAAATCGAATATCAACATCAACCGCATTAGCATCAGCAATAGCTTAGGTCAGGTGATTTATTCGGCAACTGTTGATCAGAAGGAAACCAAACTTGACATCAGCCACTTCAAGGCCGGAATGTATTATGTAAGTATCGAAACGGACAATGGTACCGCCACACAAAAACTGATGGTGGATTAATCCGTTTTGTGAAGTTAAATGTAATTTTGAGGCCGACTTCTGAAAAGTCGGCCTCATTTTTTTGATGTACCAACTTCATGGATAGTATTTATATCAAATCAAATCAACTTTTCGAAGCACAGGGTTTTGAGAAGATTTACGACCAGTTTGCACGTCCGTTTTTGGTTGCCGATGGTATTCGTAATCCCGAAAATGTTGGAGCTTTGATCCGGCTGGCCGATAATATTGGAGCCGAGGGAGCATTTTTTATCAAAGGGGCTCAGCCGCTCAATATGACCCGGGCAAAAAGAGCCGCTGCCAGCAGCGTGGGCAACATTGCCTGGAGGTTTGTTAACGAGGACGAACTCAGCTCGATATTGCCTGAAGCATATGTCTGGATAGCCATTGAAACCACACAGAAATCAGAAAATCTTTTTTTTACAAAGCTGCCACGTCAATGTGTGTTTTTTGTGGGGAACGAAAGCCGTGGAATTCGCGATTCGCTCTTGGAGCGGATGCAGCAAACCGTATATATCCCTGTGCCCGGGCCTACGCGTTCGCTCAACGTAAGCCATGCGGCGGCAGTGGCAATGTTTGAATGGCTGCGTCAAATGATGAATATATAAGACCAATGGAGGCCTCTTTTTGCTTTAGTCACGTAATAATGCCGCTACCGTTTAACTGCTCTTAATCTATGAAATACAAACATATTTTTTTTGATCTTGACAACACCCTTTGGGATTTTGATGCCAGCTCGGCACATACATTTGAACTTGTTTACGCTCATTTTCATCTGAAAGAGTTGGGTGTATCTTCACTCAAAGCTTTTGTCGAACGTTATCATCTTCATAACGATAGGATGTGGGCCTTATACAGGGAAGGTAAAATGGAAAAAGATATTTTGCGTAACCTGCGTTTTGAGCTGACATTGAATGACTTTGGTACGGCTGATCCCGTTTTAGCAAAAACAATTGCTGATTTTTATCTGTATCATGCACCCCGTAATGTGTTTCTTTTGCCCGATGCCATCGAAACCTTAGCCTGTTTATCCCGTAGTTTTTCACTGCATATTATCACCAACGGTTTTGAGGAAGTGCAGCATATCAAGCTTGAAACCAGCGGGATGGGTCGCTTTTTCGATCAAGTGATTACTTCCGAAGCAGCTGGGGTAAAAAAACCGGATCCGGGGATTTTTTCATTTGCCCTTGAAAAGACAGGAGCTAAGGCCAACGAAAGCCTGATGGTGGGCGACGATTTAGTGGTGGATGTTGAGGGCGCTATCATGGCCGGGATGGATGCTGTTTTTTTCAATCCCAATCAGTTGAATGGATGGAAAAGCGAGGCCAGAGAAATACGTCAGCTTTCTGATTTATGCGAATTATTGGGGGTGAAACAAGAGAAATAACGCCTTTAATAACGTGTAATTGTCAAAAAGGAAAATACGCCGCAACTGATTATTATTTTTTCGATGGCAGCTCAGCGATGATGGTTTGAGTTGCTTTCACTTTTTCGCCAAGTTTTACCTTTATCCCGGCATCCAACGGCAGAAAAAAATCAACCCTTGAACCAAAGCGTATGAGCCCGAACTCCTGTCCAAAACGTGCCTCATCGCCTGTCTTGCAAAACCAAACAATACGCCGAGCCATCATCCCCGCAATTTGTCGTACCAATACTTCACGGTTTTGGCCATCACACACCACAAGGCTGTGGCGCTCGTTTAAAATGGATGACTTCGGGTTGTTGGCAAAGAGAAATTTGCCCGGATGGTATTTCATATAACTCACCCGTCCGTTCATTGGGAACCAATTTACATGAACATTGAAAGGCGACATAAATACCGAGATCTGAATCCTTCTATCCTTGAAATATTCCGGTTCAAACACTTCCTCAACCACAACCACGGTGCCGTCAGCCGAAGAAACAACCAAATTGTCGCCTGTTACTGCTTTGCGGTGGGGCACACGAAAAAAACTGACAGTCCAGACGATTTTGAGAAAAAGAAAACCGTACAGCACTTTGGCCAACACCGGAAAACTGTTGCCCAACAAGGAGTCAATCAGCAGGGCGACAAGGATTGTCAGCATCAGAACGATAAAGATCGGCAACAGCCCTTTGCGGTGAATATGCATAGTTAGTAGATTAAAAACAGGTAAACAAACACAAAGGGTATTGCGAAAAAGGTGGCATCAAAGCGATCTAAAATGCCTCCGTGACCAGGGATGACTTTCCCCGAATCTTTCATATGGGCTTGTCGTTTCATGGCTGATTCAATCAAATCGCCGATGCTGCCACTCAACACGATGATAAAAGCCATGATCAATGCGTGATGAAGTTCAATGTGCTGCGAGAAATGCGCAAACAATCCGGCGCCCAGCAATGTGAAGAAGAGTCCGCCAATGCTACCTTCCCAGCTTTTTTTAGGTGAAACACGTTTGAAAAGACGATGTCGGCCAAATTGGGTTCCTACCAAATAGGCAAAAGTGTCGTTTACCCAGATGGCCACAATAATGCCTAGCAGCAAGGGGCCGCCCGCCATGGGGCCAACAATGGTTTCATCGTAGAAAAACAACATCAGCACGGAGGGAAAAACTACAAATAACAGGTTAAACCAATGAACAGTGCCCAGCTCGTTAAGTGGATGCCGCTTAGAGAATAAGGCGTGAACCATTGGCATGAGAAGCAAAAGTGGAAGCAACGAAAGTGCTTTTAAAGGCAGCATTTGGGTAGCTACAAAAGAGGCAATGAGGAAAAAAAGGAAAGAGATAAAACGAACGATATTCTTGTCGGACGGTCTGAGTTTCAGTGAAGAAAAAAGTTTCAGACTTTCTTCTGTGCCCAGAATAGCTACGATAAGCATGAAAATCATCAGAACGCGCATGCCGCCAAGGATGGCGCCAATCATCAGAAGGGCAAAAATAAGTCCGTAAAAGGTGCGTTTCAGCAAAGTTCTCATCCTACTCATGCAATTAGGCCATTAAAAGTAGGCAAAAATACAAAAAAGAACGCGCTGCAACCGCCTATAAATCATCAATGAGGAAAACAAATAGCTGGGTTGGGCCATGAGCGCCGACAACCAGCGTTTTTTCGATATCGGCTGTACGACTCGGCCCGGAAATGAAAGTCAATTGTGGCGGTAAGTTCCCATTGTTTTTCTTCCGGATTGCCTCAAGCGCGGTTTTGATGGTGGCGGTGACCTGCGAACTGTAGGCTGCAACAAGGTGAATGTCGGGAAAGGCATACGAAGCGCGACTGACATTACCGGCATCCGACACAACGATGGTCCCCGATGAGGAGATGAGTTTTTCGCAGGCAGTGATGGAAACCAAGGGCACGGGCAACTCATCCGGCAAAGATGAGAAGTGGGGAATTTCGGCCATCCGAAGTAAATTCAGTATATGTGGTGCTTCGCACCATACCGACCTCCAGTTAAATTCCTGCATCAGCCCAGCAAGATTATCCAAAAAATCATGCTCATTCTCGCAATAGATAAATTGACCTCCCAACGCAATCAACTCCTGTGCGAAGAGGATTCCGGGATCTTCCTCCGAATCAACCGACCGGATGACATCCATCATCACTTCGTTATCCTGGTAGGGATTAACAGTTTTTTCGGTCAGTGCATTCCTTATCTTACTTAAAATCTGCTCTTTAGGAGTTGCATCTTTCATCCTTGTAAATGTTTTGTCGGGTTAAACTTCACTACCTTCCCGGATATCGGTTTTGGCAGTTTCGGTTAATTCTTTTTCCGTAAACTGATTGTCGGTATCGGCTGTCACAAGGGGTTTTGCTACAGGTTCTTCCTTTGTCCAGGGCCGCTTTCCGAAAATATTCTCCAAATCTTCTCCAAAAATCACCTCTTTTTCAAGTAATTTCTCGGCTAATTGAATCAACCCATCCTTGTTTTGGGTAAGGATTTCCACTGCTTTGGCATAGGCAGATTCCACAATTTCGCTGATTTCCTGATCAATGATTTCGTTGGTTTTTTCACTGAAAGGTTTGTTAAACGAAAATTCCTGCTGACCGGTGGAGTCGTAAAAACTCAGGTTTCCCACTTTTTTACTTAGGCCATAATAAGTGACCATTGCATAGGCTTGTTTGGTCACTTTTTCGAGGTCGTTGAGCGCTCCGGTAGAGATTTTGCCAAATATCACCTGTTCGGCAGCGCGACCTCCAAGGGTGGCCACCAACTCATCAAACATTTGTTCATAAGTGGTGATACTGCGTTCTTCGGGCAGATACCAGGCGGCGCCCAGTGACTTGCCGCGAGGTACGATGGTTACTTTTACCAAGGGATGAGCATGCTCAAGCAGCCAGCTCACTGTGGCATGGCCTGACTCGTGATAGGCCACCACTTTTTTCTCGCTGGCCGAGATAATCTTATTTTTCTTTTCTAATCCGCCGATGATGCGGTCAATGGCATCCATGAAATCCTGTTTCGTGATGGTTTCGTGGTTGTGCCGGGCTGCAATTAATGCCGATTCGTTGCACACATTGGCAATGTCGGCGCCTGAGAATCCGGGAGTTTGTTTTGCCAGAAAATCCTTGTCCACACTGCCATCTAATTTGAGGGGGCGCATATGAACTTCAAAAATTTCTTTACGGCCTTCAAGGTCAGGCAGTTCTACATAGATTTGACGGTCAAACCGTCCGGCACGCATCAGCGCACGGTCTAAAATATCGGCGCGGTTGGTAGCGGCTAGCACGATGACGCCCGAATTGGTTCCAAAGCCATCCATCTCAGTAAGAAGCTGATTCAGTGTGTTCTCGCGTTCATCGTTTGCACCGGTGGCCGGATTCTTTCCTCTGGCGCGGCCGATGGCGTCAATCTCGTCAATGAAGATGATGCAGGGCGACTTTTCTTTGGCTTGTTTGAAAAGGTCGCGAACGCGTGAAGCGCCCACACCAACAAACATTTCAACAAAGTCGGAACCCGAGATCGAGAAAAACGGCACGTGAGCTTCACCGGCAACCGATTTGGCCAATAAAGTCTTTCCGGTGCCGGGAGGGCCAACAAGCAATACGCCTTTCGGTATTTTACCTCCAAGTTTGGTGTATTTATCCGGATTTTTCAGGAAATCAACGATTTCCATTACCTCCAATTTGGCTTCTTCGAGGCCTGCTACGTCTTTAAACGTAACATTTACATCAGTGTTTTTGTCGAAAAGCTGTGCCTTTGATTTCCCGATGTTGAAAATCTGTCCGCCGGCCCCACCGGCGCCACGACTCATCATTCGCATGATGAATAGCCAGATGCCAATGAGAATAATCACCGGAAAAATCCAGTTGAAGATATCAGAACCCCAGTTGCGACGCGTCTTATTATTGGCATAGATCGGATTTTCAACCGATTCCTGTGCTTTGGCAAGGTCTTCCTCAAAAGTGCTGACTTCGCCGATCTGATATACAAAATCAGGAAGACGTTCCGAAAAGGCATTGTTCGATGGTTTGGGAGTCTCGCCTTTTTCGGTGTATTTGGCCAAACGATCGGGCTTCAAAAAGATTTCGGCCATCTCCCTGTTGATCAAGTCAATACGTTCGATGTCCTGTTCTTTGAGCATTTTGATCAGCTCACCTTTTTCAATGCGTTTAGGTCCCGACCCCCAATTATAAATCTGGAGTGCGAGGAAAACAAGCGCAAGCAGACCGTAAATCCAGTAAAAATTGAATCCTTGTTTTGGGTTTTCGTCTTTTGACAATTTTGGGACAGTCGGCTTTCTGTTTTTTTCTTTAGGCTTCATGTATTTTTTCCAACATTAATTATTCAATCCTGATCGTCGTATGCGGTTTTCTCGGCATCGGCCCAAAGTTGTTCGAGCTGGTAATAGTTGCGTGCAAGGTCGAGGAAAACGTGAACGACTACATCAATATAGTCAATCAAAATCCATTCCGCATTTTCAAACCCCTCCTTGTTGTATGGTTTTTGCCCGCATTTGACCGATACTTCGTTAACAATGTGCTGGGCAATGGAGTCCACTTGTGCACGTGATGTGGCATGACAAATGACAAAATAATCGGTGATGGCCGAATTGATTTTTTTCAGGTTCAGGCTTACGATGCCTTTGCCTTTCTTTTCTTGCATTGTATGCACAATGGTTTGCAGTAAAATTTCGCTGTTTGGGCTCTGATGTCGTTTCCGCATGTTTTGGCATTAAATCAATCAACAAAATTACTGTTTTTTAGTTCAGTGCCGGCATCTGGTTTTTTCATGACAAAAGGTCAGCTTCCCGGCACTTTTTATAGCTTTGCCGCAAAAGAATGTTCATGGAATTTCAACGGATCTACTTAGAACGAACCGGCTCTACGAACAGCCTTGTCATGGAAGCATATAAAAGTGGCGCTGAGGCGGTTCCATTGTGTATCCGTGCCGGATATCAGGATAATGGGAGAGGTATCGGCCAAAACACCTGGCACAGCACTGCCGGAAAAAACCTTTTGATGAGCATTGGTTTAAAATTGGGTCCTATCAAAGCTGAAAATCAATTTGATATCACCAAAATCGTTTCTCTGGCGTTGCTTCACACCGTTCGGACGCATTTCCCCAATGACGGCTTCGCCATTAAATGGCCAAACGATCTTTACTGGAATCAGAAAAAACTGGCCGGTATCCTGATTTCCAATATCATTCAGGGTCGCGAAATTGAATATTCTGTTATAGGTATTGGACTGAATGTGAACGAAAACGCTTTTCCGGCTTCGTTGCCAAACCCTGTTTCATTGGTTCAAATAGGAGGCGAAGAGTTGAGTCCGTTGCTGTTGATGGAATCTTTTCTGGAAAATTTCGATCGTGAAACGCGACAGTATTTTGCTGACCCAAAGACGACGGAGGCTGATTATCTGACCAATTTACTTTATTTCGATCAACCGATGTTGTATCAGATTGGGTCTGAAAACGTTTGCGGCATTATTCGGGGCATCAGCCCTTATGGTCATCTGCGATTAGACATTGATGGCCGTGGTGAACAACTATTTGATCTGAAAGGGTTGAATTTTCTGCACCGAGCTTGCCCTCAGCCGAAATGAGCGCTGAGCTTGCCGGCAATGATGTTGACGATATTTTGCAGAGGGTTTTTTACCATCATGGCCATCATTGGATTTAAGTCGGCGGTAATTTCAACCATTGCCTCGGAATTCATTTCAGTTTTTTCGCGCAGGTGCAGAATCAGTTCGAAGCCAAATGGCGATTTTCCGTCGGGGATCAGCCGAATGCGCTTGCCCGGCACCTGTTCGTCGAGCTTCAGGTTAAAACTGGCCATCCCTTTGATGTCGAACGAACACCGGTCTTTTTCGGCTTGCCAGTTGCTTACCTGTTCAGGCATCAAACCGTTCATGTTTCGGAGATCACTCACAAAAGCATAAACCTCTCCGGCACTTTTGCCCGTTTCTTTCCATTGGCTTGAGATATTCATAGAGTCTTTTTTTTAGGATGAGTGATTGTCGCTCCAGGCTTTTGGGTCGGCTTTCCATTCGAGCAGCGAGGCATGCTCTTCGGTGTTGATATAACTCTCTTCAACGGCTTTACGGATCAGTGCATCGTAGTCGGTGAGGGTAATCAACTCGCAGTTGGCTTTTTTGAAAGCTTCCACACTGGTTTTCATACCATAAGTAAAGATGGCAATCAGCCCCTTGACGTTTGCGCCTTGTTCGCGAAGAGCTTCTACGGCTTTCAAGCTACTTCCTCCGGTCGAGACTAAGTCTTCAATCACAACCACCGATTGTCCGGCTTCAACAACGCCCTCGATGAGGTTGGTGAGACCGTGTGATTTTTTTTCGCTTCGTACATATGCAAAGGGCAATCCCATTTCCTGAGCCACAAGGGCGCCTTGAGCTATGGCGCCAGTTGCCACGCCGGCAATGAGGTCGGGGCGGCCATATCTCTCTAAAATCAGATTCACAAATTCCTGACGGATATGGGTGCGGATGTGCGGATAAGACAAGGTGATGCGGTTGTCGCAATAAATCGGACTTTTTATACCCGAAGCCCAGGTAAATGGTTTGGTGGGATTCAGTTTTATTGCTTTAATTTGCAGAAGAAAACCTGCGAGTGCCAGTGTTGATTGATCATTTTTCATGCGGCAAAACTATAAAATATTTTGTGAAAACAGGTGTATCTCCCTGATAAACCTTACAGAAAACACTGCTGCTGACGGCTTCGGCTCCATTTTGCCCGAGCAGTCTGCACATGAAATTATTACGACCTGGCTCAAGGGAGGCAACTCGTTGAATCATTATATCTTAAGCAACAACTCGCCCGATACTTTCTTCAAAATATGGATGCCACAAATGATTCAGGTTGAAGCAGCGGGAGGCGTTGTCACCAACCCGGCTGGCGCTGTTTTGTTTATCTTTCGCAATCATCACTGGGATTTACCCAAAGGCCATGTTGATCCCGGAGAAACACATCGGGAAACCGCCTTGCGTGAGATTGCCGAAGAAACCGGCCTGTCGAAGCTGATTCTTTTGGAGCAACTGCCCGACACATGGCATTGTTATATGTTGAAAGGTCGCTGGCATCTGAAACATACCTGCTGGTTTGCCATGCGTTACGAAGGGAATGAAAACCTTATTCCTCAACGATCGGAAGGTATTGAAAAAGCAGAGTGGATAGACCCTGAACGATTGCCAGACGTTTTGCAGCAATGTTATCGCTCGGTACAGGAAGTGTTGGGCAGCCAAATTTTAACCTGAAACAATCTTAATCACCTCAGAATGAAACGTGCCGTTTTCCCCGGATCGTTCGACCCGATCACTTTAGGCCATGAAGCCCTTGTGCTAAGGGCGCTGAAAATTTTCGACGAAATCATCGTTGCCATTGGAAAAAATCAGCTCAAACAAGGCTTTTTTCCTATTGATCGACGCCGGCAATGGATCGAACAGGTCTTTCGTGCGCACCCTCAGGTAAAAGTGATGGAGTATGAAGGGCTTACGGTAGAATTTTGTCGCAAGATGGATGCAGGATTCATTTTGCGTGGCTTACGTACCTCGGCCGATTTTGAGTTTGAACGTGGAATTGGGCAAATGAATCAAATGATGACGCCCGATATTGAGACAGTTTTCATGCTCACCGCTCCCGGACTTACGCCGGTAACTTCAAGTATCATCCGCGACATCTTTCGAAACGGAGGCGATACCACGCCCTTTATCCCTAAAGGCATCCGGCTAACAATATAAAAGCGCAACCCAACGTTCTGTTGCAAACGATTTTCATGTGCCGGATTTTTCTGTTTTTGCTTTGTATCCCTTTATCGCTGAGTGCTTTGCCTGTGAAAATCAAAGGCTCTACGGCACTGCCTGGCCAGCTTGTGCGGGTGATTGTGGTTAAAGATTACATCAGCGGAGCTGATAGCCTGATTGCCTCTGCCAAAACCGATTTCAAAGGTTCATTTGACTTGACTTTTCCTTTAGAAGCGACCGAGGTAAGCCAGATTGCAATAGGGCTGCATCGTTGCCAGCTTTTGCTCAAGCCCGGATCCGCTTACGAGCTGTCTTTCCTTTTCAATCAGGGAACATCTCCGGCAGCCTATTTCGATCCTCAGCCCCTTGAAGTCAGTGTTAAAAGCGCAACCGACCAAGGATTACAGGAACAGTTTGGTAAGCTGAATTTCATCTATAATACTTTTGTTGTTCAACGATTTGCAATTGCCCAACGCTATGGCCGGGCCGACCTTTACGATAGCCTGCGTCTTGCTATGCAAACCGAAGTCCCGGCAAGCAACGATTCGTTTCTGGAATCATATCGCTTCTACAAACTTGCTTCGATTGCCGTACCAATCAAAAAAATGATCCCACATCAGATATTTTCTGTCTTCTTTAAAAACAAACCCAAACAGCTTAGAAATCCGGAATATATGGCCATGCTCGACCAGTATTTCGGGGATTATTTTTTGTCCACTTCCAAAGAAACCAGTTTTGACGGCTTTATTTTGGCCAGCAGCCAAGGATTTAAAAGTTTGACAAAATATCTTTCTGAGGATCCGCTTTTTGAAGGGGAGCCTGCTCTTCGTGAGTTGGTGATGCTCATGCACCTCGATCGGTTATTTCATCATCCGGCATTTGCTAAAGGAGCTATTCGTCAGATACTTAATGAGGTATCATCTTCGTCGCGTTACCTTGATCATCGCCGGATTGCCGAAAATATAATTGTAACACGTGAACATCTGACCTTTGGAAGCCCTGCGCCGCCCATCCGGCTTCTCGATGCAGCCGGAAACGATGCCCTGCCCGACAAATTGTCAGCCAAGCTTTTGGCGCTGGTTTTCGTGAAAGAAAATTGCGAAGTATGTCTTCGCCTGTTGGAACAACTGTCGCCCATCAACGAGAAGTACGCAGATCAGGTGAAGATGTTGGTGGTTTCCACAAAATCGGGCTTTGCGGCGGTCAAAGCTGAAATGGAAAAAAGGGAATCTGGATTGGAAGTGGTGCATACTGGCGACGATATTTTGGCATACGAAAGATATAATATCAAAGTTTTTCCGGAGATCGTTCTGCTGTTCCCTGACCGACGTATTGCCATGTCGCCGGCGCCTTCCGAAAATATTGATTATCATATTGGTCGTTTTCTGAGATAAACAACGGCATGCTGTGATGGGCTTGTCCTTTTGTTTATAATTGATTTTTGTGGCTTCCCATTATAAGAATGAGTATTCATGAATCTGATTTTGTGGGTTCAAATGCTTCTAATCCGGAAATTCTGGAAAATGATTTTTATCAATACGTTTCGAACTTTTACTCCATATTCATTGAAAATACAAACACATAGGGTTTAATGGTATTGAACCAGAAAATATGATTAACAGATCAGTTCGTAATCCTGCTGCTTAAGAATAAGCAATTCTGAGTAAACAAAATGTTTTGTACTAAGCTGATAGAACCACAAACCCATTGAAAAGCCCGAATTATTTCGTGTGTTGTTCAGGATTAGGCAGTAAAAAGCTGCGGAAAATGGCGTAATTTTGCAGCCAATCCGTTTTTTGGAATAATTATTGCCATTTCAGCACGAAGAAACATTATAGACCATGCTTACTTTTTTTAAGAAACTTTTTGGCGACAAAGCCAGTCGCGACCTTAAAGCCATTCAGCCCATTTTGGACGAAATCCTCAAAGCATACAAACATATCAGCAATCTGAGTGTAGATGACCTCCGCCATAAAACCATAGAGTTTAAGGATACGATTGAGAAAGCGATTGCTACCGAAGAAAAAGAAATCAATCAACTGAAGCAGCAATTGGAAAACGAGTACGATCTTGCTGCTGATATCAAGGAAAAGATTTATAATCAGATAGATAAGCTTGAGAAGCAACAATACGAAAAGACGGAAGAGGTACTCAATCAGATATTACCTGAAGCTTTTGCAGTGATCAAAGCGGCTGCCGATTTGTTCAAAAATAATGAACGCATCATTGCCCGGGCCACCGATTTGGACCGCAATCTGGCTGCACAGCATGATTTTGTGGAGATTGAAGGCGATTTGTCTGTTTACAAAAACAGTTGGATGGCCGGAGGAAACCTCATCACCTGGGATATGGTGCATTACGACGTTCAGTTTATCGGTGGTATCGTGTTGCATCAGGGTAAAATCTCGGAAATGGCTACAGGTGAAGGAAAAACTTTGGTCGCAACTTTGCCTGTGTATCTGAATGCCTTAGCCGGAAAAGGAGTGCATGTGGTGACCGTGAACGATTATCTGGCAAAACGTGACTCGGAATGGATGGGGGTAATTTACAACTTCCTCGGTCTTACTGTGGATTGTATTGACAAACACGAACCCAATTCCGTCGCACGACGCAATGCTTATCTGGCCGATATTACCTACGGAACAAACAATGAGTTTGGTTTCGACTATTTGCGTGACAATATGACTGGTAACCCGGACGAGCTGGTGCAGCGCAAACATCATTATGCCATTGTGGACGAAGTGGACTCAGTGTTGATTGATGATGCCCGTACGCCATTGATTATCAGTGGCCCAACACCAAAAGGCGAGAATCAGGAATTCGATACTTTGAAGCCTGACGTGATGAAGCTGTATAACGCCCAAAAGACATTGGTAACCAGTATCCTTGCCGAAGCCAAAAAACTCTTACAGGGACCAGCCCCAACAGACGAGAAACGTGGAGGCGAATTGTTGTTGCGGGCCCATCGCGGACTTCCCAAAAACAATGCCCTGATCAAATTTTTGAGTGAAGAAGGTATGCGCAGCCTGATGCAGAAAACCGAAGGTTTCTATCTTCAAGAGCAGGCAAAAAACATGCATATCATTGATGACGAGCTTTATTTTGTAATTGACGAAAAGCTTAATTCTGTCGAGCTTACCGAAAAAGGTATTGACCTCCTGACGGCATCCTATAACGACCCTAACTTTTTTATTTTGCCTGATGTAGGCGCTGAAATTGCTGAGATCGAACGCCAGGAGCTCGACGAGGAGAAAAAACTTGATAAGAAAAGCGAGCTGATTCAAAATTTCGGCATAAAAAGTGAACGTCTGCACACCGTCCATCAGCTTTTGAAGGCTTATACCCTGTTCGAAAAAGATGTTGAATACGTCATCATCGAAAACAAGATCAAAATTGTCGATGAACAAACAGGGCGTATCATGGAAGGCCGTCGCTATTCCGACGGTTTGCATCAGGCCATCGAAGCCAAAGAAAACGTTAAAGTTGAAGCTGCCACCCAGACCTACGCCACCATTACCTTGCAGAACTACTTCAGGATGTACAAAAAACTGGCCGGGATGACCGGTACAGCTGAAACTGAAGCAGGTGAGTTTTGGGATATCTATAAGTTAGATGTTGTGGTAATTCCGACTAACAAACCCATTTTGCGTGACGACCGCGAGGATTTGGTGTACAAAACCAAACGCGAGAAGTTTAATGCAGTAATTGACGAAATTCAAAAGTTGGTCGAGCAGCATCGGCCGGTACTGGTTGGTACCACCTCGGTCGAAACGTCAGAGCTGTTGAGCCGTATGCTTCAGCGTAAAAACATTCAGCATAATGTGCTGAATGCCAAGCTCCACCAACGCGAGGCCCTCATTGTGAAAGAAGCCGGGCAACCAGGAGTTGTCACCATTGCCACCAATATGGCCGGTCGTGGTACCGATATCAAGCTGGGTCCCAGAGTGAAAGAAGCCGGCGGCTTGGCCATCATCGGTACAGAACGACACGAGTCGCGGCGCGTTGACCGCCAGCTTCGCGGACGTTCCGGACGACAAGGTGATCCCGGGAGCTCACAGTTTTTCGTGTCGCTCGAAGACGACCTCATGCGTATGTTCGGATCGGGGCGTATCGCAGGACTGATGGACCGCCTCGGACTGAAAGAGGGAGAAGTGATTCAACATTCGATGATTACCAAATCCATCGAGAGGGCTCAGAAAAAAGTGGAGGAAAACAACTTTGGCACCCGTAAACGACTGCTCGAATACGACGACGTGATGAATGCCCAACGTGAGGTGATTTACAAAAAACGACACCATGCCCTTTTCGGCGAACGCCTTTCGGTGGATATTTCGAATATGCTATATGATCTGGGTGAAAACCTGATTGCCGAATACCAACAACAGCATGATTATGAGGGGCTTCGTATTGCAGTCATCAAATCTATGGGTATAGAACCCCCTTTTAGTGAAAAAGACTTTGTGCAATCGAAGGTGGACGATATGGCCGAAGCCTTGTTTGCCAAAGCCACGGCTAACTACAAGGAAAAGACACGACGTATCGGCGAAAAAACCATGCCGGTGATTCGGGATGTATTTGAGCGCCAAAAGATGTATGAAAACATTGCCATTCCCATCACCGATGGCCACAAAGGTATGCAGGTGATTGTCAACCTGAAAAAGGCCGTTGAAAATGGCGCACGCGAAGTGGCTCTGTCCATTGAAAAGAGCATCTCATTGGCTCTGATTGACGAAAGCTGGAAGGAACATCTTCGCGAACTCGACGAACTCAAACAGTCAGTTCAAAACGCCACTTACGAACAGAAAGACCCGTTGCTGATCTACAAATTTGAGTCGTTCGAGTTGTTTAAAACCATGATTCACCGGATCAATAAGGAAGTCATTTCGTTTCTGATGCGCGCCGATATTCCAATGCAAGACCCATCTAATGTGCGGGAAGCACATCGCCCGAGAGGCCTCGACCGAAGCCGGATGAAAGAAGAACGCAACGATCTTTTATCACAGGCTCACAGCAACACCCAACATAATGAGGTGACACAACCCATCGTAGCTGAGAAAAAAGTCGGACGTAATGAGCCATGCCCCTGCGGTAGCGGAAAGAAATTCAAAAATTGTCATGGGAAAATGTTGAACGAGAACTGATTTTGTCGTATCTTAGCACAATGAATCAAAGCCCGGAGAAATGAAACCCAGCTTTCGTCGTTTTAAGAAAAGGATGTTTCGGTCACAAACAATCCGATTTATAACTCTCCTGCTTATTATACTTTTTGTAGCCTGTAAGCCCGAAACACCTGACTACGAGAAGCGTTTTACCTATTCTTATATGGAGGAAATCGCCAATCCACCCGATGATTTCCTTATTCTGTTTAATAACCAGCCTGTTGGCCAGAAAATTGCAAAAATCACATTCAACAGCGATGCCGTTTGGCATCTTGAGCGCATCGGCGATTTGCGTGGTACGGTAACGATCAAGAAAAACCTAAATTATCATAATTTGAATATGTCCGATACTTTAGGATTATATGGCGGCTTTCAGTACGAAGTTGTGCTCAGCAATGTCCCTTACGGCGAATCGCAGGATGTATATGTGGGCTTCAAAAAGCTGAATTCGGATTTTGGTTCCTTCGAGCCTAAATTTTAGTTCCCGATTGATGTCACGGATTTCATTTCATGCTCTGTTCGCCGGCATGTTGCTCATTGTGGCTATTCCTGTTTTTGGACAGCGAGCCACGCGTATCCATCAACCTAAAACAGGATTGGTTTTGAGTGGGGGAGGGGCTAAAGGTTTTGCACATATTGGCGCAATCAGGGTGTTCGAGGAAGCCGGACTCCAGTTTGATTATATCGGCGGAACCAGCATGGGAAGTATATTTGGGAGTTTGTATGCCCTTGGCTATCATCCGGATACCATGCAAAAGATCGTTAGGCAGCAAAACTGGGATTTTTTGATGAGCGACAAAGTTGAACGCCGTTATATCCCCATCGAGGAAAAACAAAATGCCGACCGTTTCATTATGACCTTTCCGGTAGAGGAAAAAAAAGTGAAACTCAAAACAGGGCTTTATACCGGGCAAATGGTGGATTTGCTTTTGTCAAAATATCTCAGTCCGGCCTACAGAATCAATGATTTCAATAAGCTGCCCGTACCTTTTTTGTGCATTGCAACCGACCTATCTGATGGTTCAAACGTGGTTCTCGACAAGGGAGTGTTGCATAAAGCCATCCGGGCCAGCATGTCAATACCGGGTTATTTTACCCCAGTGACCCGCGATGGTCGTCTGTTGGTGGATGGCGGTGTAATCAACAATTTTCCGGTTGAAGAGATCAAAAAGCGCGGTGCCGATATCATCATCGGGGTTGATGTGCAAACCGGCCTGCTTGGGATCGAGAAGTTGAATTCAGCCATTCGGGTGCTCGATCAGGTGACCGCTTTTTACCGCAACAAGGCAAACGAAAAGGCGGTGCTGCTTACCGATTATTACATTAAACCCGATCTTGCGGGCTACGATATGATGAGTTTCAACGATTATGAAGCAATTATCACCAAAGGCGAGGAAGCAGCACGCGCACAATTGCCGGCTCTGAAACATCTGGCCGATTCGCTCAACCAAATCCGCCCTAAAATAAACCGTTCATTGAATGCCAGTCCATTAGACTCTTTGTTCATCTCACAGATACGCTATGAAGGACTGAAAAAGGTGTCAAATGAGTTTCTCGAAGGCGTGTTAGAGATTCGTCCTAAATCATGGATTCACCTCGATGAGGTGTTGGTATCGGTGAAACGTGCTTACGGAAGTGGTTTTTTCGATCAACTAAATTTCTATTTCGAGCCTGACGGCGATGGCGCTTGCCTGGTTTTTGAAGTGAACGAGGCCAGTAGCGGGATGTTCGGGATGGGGCTGCATTACGACTCGGATTACAAAGTCGGGCTGCTTTTGAATGCCACTTTTAAAAACGTCTGGATCAAAGGGTCGAAGCTTTTTACGGATTTGAATCTTGGCGAAAACCCAAGGCTAAAGGCACTTTTCATAGTTGACCGCGGCCATAAACCTGGGTTTGGATTTCATGCTTCCGGCCTAAACCTAAGGATGAACTTTTATACTAAAGACCTCATTGAGGATGTAGCTAGCTTCAACCAATACAATCTGGGAGCTTTCGGCCAATGGACATTTCGCAACACCATGCGATTCCGTATCGGTGCACGCCTAGAAAGCACCGGCCTGAAAAGTGGTTTCGGAAATCCTGTTTTCGATGACAGCTTCAACCAGACCTTTGTTGCCGATGCAAGCTGGGCCATTGATTCTTATGACAAAAACTATTTCTCGACCACCGGCCAAAAAATGAACCTTCTTATCAAATATGTGATGCCCATTACTCCCGATAGTGCGGATCATTACAATGGGGAAGGGTTAGTGGTGATGCTCGACTACCATAAAAATTTTCCGGTAAACAAAAAAAATACACTGAAAGCCGGCTTGACAGCCGGGGTGAGTTTCCGCGATAACCCATTGCCCATTACGCATTGGTTTATGCTTGGCGGACAATCGAATTTTAGCTATTTCGACGGTTTTATCCCTTTTGCAGGACATCGTTTTGTGGAGAAAGCCGGAATGAATCAGGCTACTTTTCATTTTGCCTGGCAATATAAATTTTCCAATAAGTTCTATTTCAGTCCGATGATTGATGTGGGTACTATTTCGGAAAATTTTGCCGACCTGTTTGTATCATCTGGAGTGATGGCCGGATATGGCGCCACTTTTTCATACGACAGCTTTGTGGGGCCTATTGAGCTGAGCCTGATGGGAGGAAATCATACCAAAGAATTGCAGTTTTTTATTAATATTGGATATTGGTTTTAACGAATAACATCTTATGAAATACAAAAGAGTTTTACTCAAGTTGAGTGGCGAAGCCCTGATGGGCAACCAACAATATGGCATTGATCCGGTGCGATTGAACGAATATGCCGATGAAATTAAAAAAGCTGCCGAAACAGGCACCCAAATTGCCATCGTCATTGGCGGCGGCAACATTTTCAGGGGATTACAAGGAGCCAGTCAAGGTATGGATCGGGTGCAGGGCGACTATATGGGGATGATGGCCACCGTGATCAACAGCATGGCCATCCAATCAGCATTGCAGACACTCGGAATGAAAACGGCTCTGCTCTCAGGAGTTTTTATTGACAGAGTTGCCGATTCGATGAGTGGGCCTAAAGCCATTGCCTTGCTCGAAGAAGGAAATATGGTGGTGATTGCCGGCGGAACAGGTAACCCCTTTTTTACGACCGATACGGCTGCTGCTCTCCGCGCTATCGAAATCAATGCCGACGTGATTCTGAAAGGTACACGAGTGGACGGAATCTATAATGCCGACCCGGAAAAAGTACCTGATGCCGTGAAATATCATCAACTGACTTTTGAAACAGCTTACGAAAAACAACTTAAAGTGATGGATCTCACTGCCTTCACTTTGTGTATGGAGAACAACATGCCTATCCTTGTCTTCGACATGAACAAACAAGGCAATCTGTTCAATGTGCTTCGTGGAGAAGATGTGGGAACCATCGTAACCCGTTGAGTGATGTTGTGATGGAAAATCCGGCTGGAAAATTTTGGTCGCGGACTTTGTTTTGGGGCATTGTGGCAGTGGCGGCAGTCGTCAGACTTTGTTGCCTTGGCTCCATCCCCTTTATGCACGATGAGTTCAGTGCGCTTTTTCGTACCGGATACAATAGTTTTGGACAACTTATCACCAAAGGTGTCACTCCTGATGCACACCCTGCCGGTGCGCAACTCATTCTTGCTGCCACAACGGCATTGGCCGGATGGGACGAGTTTTGGGTGAAACTACCTTTTGCCTTAATGGGTTTGGGCTCGGTTGTACTGGTTTACGGCATTAGCCGAAAGGTGTTCAACAAAACTTCGGCATTGTTTGTTGCTTCGTATGTGGCTGCGACACAATTTTTTGTGTTTTATAGCCAGATTGCACGCCCTTATAGCTCAGGATTGTTTTTTCTGTTGCTTGCCACATTGGCTGCGGTGGAATTTGTTCGTTCTGACAAAAGACAAACGCTTTGGATTCCAATATTTGTGACCGCGCTTGTTGCATCGTCCATGATGCACTATTTCGCCATGCTGATGGCAGGTTTTCTCTTTCTTGGATTTGCCTGCATTGTAGGACGACAACACTGGAAACGCACAGCATTGCTGGGTTTGGCTGCTGTTGTCATTTACGCACCAAATTTTCCGGTGATGTGGAGCCAGCTCTCGGCGGGAGGTATAGGCGACTGGCTTGGACGTCCCACCTGGTATTTTCTCCCTGAATTTTTGGCTTATAGCGTGCATTTTTCATGGGCTTTGGCCTTAGTTTTGGCAACTTTCTTTTTTCTTGGACTACGGACAAAATATGCCGAAAAACCGATTGGCAAACAGTGGATCATTCTTTTTACAGCATCCTTTGTGCTTTCGTTTGCCGTTGGGATGGCATACTCATTTTTACGAACCCCGGTCATTCAATATAGCACTTTGTTTTTTAGTTTTCCGTTTTTTGTATTGGGGCTTGCCGGTTTGATGCGACCGATGAAACCAACATTCAATGTGGTGATGACCGTACTTATATTGGGCGTGTCGCTATTCACACTTACATTGGAACGCAAACATTTCTGGATGATGCAACATCAGGGTTACGAACAGATCGCCAGCCGTTTTGCTCAAAACCGGAAAACTTTGGCCGATAGTGTGAGCCTTGCTGCCGTGGGTGGTTCGGAGCGGATGCTCAATTTTTATCAGCAGCGTTTTGGGGTGGATAGCGTTCGGCTTTTCAACAAAGATCACGCAATGGCTGACTTCGAGAGCTGGGTAGATCATTGTTCAACGCCTTGGTTTGCTGTTGGCTGGACCGACTATGCCTCATTTGAATGGGTGGAATATGTGCGTTCACGCTTTCCACGACAGGTTGAACACGAAAACTGGTTCAATTCGGGTTATTATCTTTTTCAGCGCGATACCCTGACAGGTGAGCTGAATCAAAAAACAGAAAAGGTGTATCTGTTAGAGCGAAACATACAGGGTATTAAGAAATTTTCTGAAGACGACGAATTTGGGTTACTGTGGGAAATCCCGGTTGACACGGTTTTGACGCCTTTTGACGGCATCTGGGTGGCCGGTGTCGAATTCATTGCTCATTCAACGATGCAAAACGCCTCCATCGTGATGGAAGTGAAAAAGGATTCTTTGCCACAACCTCTATTATGGCGCTCCGGCAACCTGAGTGGCCGCCAGTTGATGCCCGGCGACACAAGCCGTATCGTTGTTGCCTATCATCTTGATTCAGGCCCCGCTATGAAATCGGGAAGTGTATTGCGATTTTACATCTGGAACAGCGGGCACGAGAATTTTAGCGTTACCAAACGCTGGTTTTATACCCGCAAATATGAACCTGTTCTCTTTGGACTTTACAAGCCTTTGTAGCGATATAAGGAAGTCGTTGATATTTTATAAGATGATGTTCCGATTAATTGACATGGTGCAAAATTTTAAATAAATCTCCCTGAAAACGAAGCGGTTTTATTGAAATTATCTCAACTCTTTTAAATTTGCACTTTTAACAAAATATCTACAGCAATGGATTTAACAAGTTTGTTGAGTAGCCCGATTGGGCAGGGAGTGATTCAGACAGTATCGTCGCAACTCGGAATGAACCAAAAGCAGGCTTCTTCGGCAGTGAATGTGGCAGTGCCTGCCATTCTGGCCGGTTTGATGAAAAACGCCCGGACCAGCCAAGGAGCCGAAAGCCTGAACAAAGCCCTCGAGTCGAAACATGATGGTTCACTGTTAGACAATCTCGCCGGCCTTTTTCAGTCGCAAAGCGGTGCACTTCAGCAGGACGGTAACAGTATCTTAGAGCATATTTTTGGTTCAAACAGGGCGGCAGTCGAAAAAGGCGTTGCCCAACAGTCGGGCTTGAGCTTAGATAAAGTCAAGCCCTTGCTTGCAATCCTTGCACCAATTGTGATGGCCTATGTCGGAAAACAAAAACGCCAGTCGAAAACTGCTTCAGGCGGGTTGGGCGATTTGCTGGGAGGACTGCTCAGCGCTGGCGCTCCCTCCAAAAAAGTCAGCGGTGGCCTGCTCGATGCAGTTGGCGGACTTTTAGGTGGCGGCTCCAAAAAAAGCAGTGGTGGCTTAATTGATGATATTTTAGGCGGACTGCTGAAATAAGAGTGAATCAAAACTGATTTTTAAAAGCCCTGAGTTGTACTGTGCAAACTCAGGGTTTTGTTGTTCTTTAACTTTATAAAAGTGAGGCAACTCAGAGATAAGCTAAAAACGGTTTAAATTCAGTACAAAAAAGGTACGTTTCAAATTTTCATTGGCTTATGCAGAAAGGATTGGTAGCGGTAAACGAAAAAAATGACCTCAAAACAATCGGAAGGAATTTTACTTGATAGATAAACAGAAAGAATCAAGAAATCTCCAAAAATTTCGCCATGTCTTCGTAACGGCTTTACAAACAGTTTCGTCAAAATGATTTTTTACCTTAAATTTGTACACCAAATTCAGCGTTATGACAGAAGAATCCCAATTTGTACTGGAGACTACAAAAGAGAGTATGGAGCAAGCTATCGGGCATTTTGAACGGGAGTTGCAGAAAATCCGGGCCAGCAAAGCCAATCCTGCTATGCTGAGCGGCGTTATGGTGGAGTATTACGGTGCGATGACACCTATCGAGCGCTTGTCGAATATCAACACGCCCGACCCCAGGCAGATCATTGTGCAGCCTTTCGACAAATCATCACTCCACGCTATTGAAAAGGCCATCATGGCTGCCAACCTCGGCTTCAATCCGATGAATGATGGCGAACTGCTGCGCATCAATGTGCCGCCGCTCACCGAAGAACGTCGGCGCGAGTTGGTGAAAAGGGCCAAAAATCAGGCTGAAGAGTCAAAAGTGAGCATCCGCAATGCCCGCCGTCAGGCCAATATTGATGCCAAAAACCTCGAAAAAGAGGGTGTGCCGGAAGACGAAGTGAAGCGGCTGCTCGAAAAGATTCAGGAGGTAACCGATGGCTTTATTGCCAAAGTTGATAAAATCCTCGAGATCAAAGAAAAGGATATTCTAACTGTCTGATTCGTTGTCAGAACCTTTTTTGCGGATTTTCCGACGGTTGCGGAGTAGTTTGATTGCCATCTCGAGCAGCGAAACAGCGATGGCAGGGCTGCCAAAAATCTGTGCAAGAAGATTGCGTGTCAGGTTGGCCGGCTGCA
Source organism: Bacteroidales bacterium (assembly GCA_019454985.1). GTDB lineage: Bacteria > Bacteroidota > Bacteroidia > Bacteroidales > F082 > JALNZU01. The sequence goes on along the minus strand of JACFNF010000012.1, from coordinate 43,641 downwards.
ATTGCTCGGTCAGATCTTCGTAGCTTTCCTGGAGAGCTATCTCGTGTTTTTCGGCTTCCTGTTCCATAAACACAATCTGATCCCCGATGGACGAGAATCTCACCGTGGGAGGTAGTCCTACGCCCGGAATCTCACTGTTGGCCATGGTATTGTTAAACCGGCGAATGAGCGGATCCATGAAAAACCTACGACGCCCCAGATAAACAACGATGCCCAAAAGTGCATAAAGCCCTGCAACAATGAGAAAAGCAAGTGGGAAGCTCTCCAGAATTTCGCCGAGCCAATAAACAAGTGCAAAGGAAAGCATGGCCACAAACATAGCGGCAATAAACAGCAGGATGATAAACGTCAGAATGGCTGAGGTGAGGGTGGCAATACGTTTGCTTAGGTGTAGCCCCACGAGGCTCAATCTGATGTTCAGATAGGCTTTTAGCTCGGTAGTGAGCCGTGCAGCCGCCTCATTCAACGGGTTGGTCATAAAAATAAATTTTATAATAAAGTGACTTCTAAAGTCTTTCTTCGAGTTTCTTTTTAAAATCTTCTAATTTGGCAGCCAGGTCTTGTGCCACCTTGTCGCTCAGGTCGCCGGCTTTATCTTTCAGCTCCTGACGGTTTTCTTCGTCTAAAAGATAGACGGCAGCTGCGCCAAGTGCAGCTCCTAAAAGAAGCCCTCCAAAAAACGAAAAAGTTTCTCTTTTCATTGGTTGTAAGTTTATGTGATGTATGAGATCAAAAGTACCAATTTTCTATACAAAAATCGTGGGCAATGCCGTTAAAGTGTTGTTTCAACAGATTTTGCATATTGATTGAAAATGACTTTAGCTACCGTATAAACAGGTACGGCTGCCACCATTCCCATGATGCCACCAATATTTCCACCGATGATAATCACTAAAAAAATCTCAATGGGATGGGCTTTTACACTTTTGGAATAAATCACCGGCTGCAGCACGAAATTGTCCACTAAATTGGCAAAAATAAAAGCACCAATGATAACGGTAGCCGTGTATGCGAGCTTGTCGAAAGCTCCATTGGCTAACACATAAATCACTCCAAGTAAAGTTCCTGCCACTGATCCGATGAGGGGGCCCAGATAAGGGATGATATTCATCATGCCTCCAATGAAACCAATGAGGATGGCATTGTTGATGCCAAAAATGCTCAGAATGGTGGAAATGATAATCATCATGCTGAAGAGGTCGAGCAGCAGCCCGATAAAGTAGCGGCTGAGGATTTTGCGCGATTCTATCAGAATGTTGCGTGCGGCAGGCTGGTGTGCTTTGGGCGTAATCCAAAGGATGAAATTGCGTACTAATTCTGGCTCTTTCAAAAAGAAGAAGCTGAGAAACAAAACAATCGAAAAAGCCATAAAAAATGAGCCGGTGATACTGACCACCGAGCCAAAAGCCTGCGAAACGTAGGAGAAACTAACCAAGTCTTTCAACTCTTTTTGTGCTACTTCCAAAACATCCTGCCCCGATTGAAGAAAACCGTAGTTGGCCAGATAATCGTTCAGGTCGTGAAGAAAGTCTTTATAATAAAAGCTGATCTCCTGAGAATCAATGGTCGTGACCATATAGGCCTGGTCGGCAATCAAAGGGCCGAGAAAGAGAATGAAAAAAGAAAGCAGTACGAGCATAAGCGCCATGGTTATCAATGCGCCGCCGGTTGTGCCAAGCTGAATGTTGCGGATGCGAACCCTGCTTAAGAGGTGTACTAAGGGGCGCCCCATGATAGAGATGACCACGGCAACACAGATATAAATAAACAGATCAGTGAAAAACCAGGCGAAAAGACCCAGAAGCAGAAGACCTGCAATGGATCGGATGTTTTTTAGAAAGGAATCCATGATCGGAAATTTTAGACGAAAATAGACGATTTTTTGGATGAGATCACTGACAGAGTGCTTTTTCAGCAGATTTTTTCAAACCAAAACCTCAAGTTTGAAGTTTTGGGTTGTTTTTATGCCGCTCCGCATCACGGTTGGTTTTTTTCCGAAGATTTTTCTCAAAGGCCTCGGTCAAATCAACGCCTGTTTGATTTGCCAGACAGATCAGTACGAAAAGCACATCGGCCATTTCATCGGCCAGACTGCCGGGTTTATCACTCGCCTTAGCTGATTGTTCGCCATATTGCCGGGCCATGATGCGGGCAAGCTCGCCCACTTCCTCCATTAAAAGGGCAGTATTGGTGAGTTCGCTGAAGTAACGAACGCCAACTTTTTTTATCCATTCATCCACAAGATGTTGGGCTTCGGAAAGAGTCATATTCGTTCGGTTGAGGATGCAAAACTACAAAAAACGGCCTTTTGAAGTGAGGGCGGATTCGTTCGATGCATTTTTCGTTAATTTGCGTAAAAATTGCGATTATGACTCAATTCGACTTTGCCCCCGACCGCCGCCAAACCTCCAGTGTTAAACACGACCTTACCGAAAAAATCTTCGGAAAGGAAGATGTGATCCCATTATGGGTGGCCGATATGGATTTCGAAACGCCCGACTTCGTGAGGCAGGCCGTCGTTCAACGTGCCATGCACCCGGTTTATGGATACACTTTTCGCGACGAATCATATTATGAAGCAATAGCTCAATGGCTTTGGCGACGACACAACTGGAAGGTGCAGCGCGAGTCGCTGCTTTTTGTGCCGGGTGTGGTGCCTGCACTTAACCTCATCGTCATGGCATTGACAAACCCGGGCGATGAAATCATCATCCAGTCGCCGGTTTATTTTCCTTTTTTTGGAGCTGTCAAAGATCATGGACGTGTGATGGTCAACAATCAGCTTATCGAAGAAAGAGGAAGTTATCGCATTGATTTTGATCAGCTTGAACAACAGGCTAGAACAGCCAAAATGTTGATTCTGTGTAATCCCCACAACCCGGTAGGTCGTTCCTGGACGCGCGATGAGCTCCAAAAAATTGCCGATATCTGTCTGAGACACAAGGTACTGGTATTGTCCGACGAGATTCATAACGATTTAGTGATGCCCGGCTTTCGTCATCAGGTGTTTGCCAACATCTCGCCCGAGGTGGCACAAATCAGCATCACGGCTCACGCTGCAAGTAAAACATTTAACCTTGCAGGCTTAGCTACTGCTTCACTTATTGTGGATAATGTCGAACTGCGGCAGAAAATCACAACTGTTATCCAGCATTTTCACCTTGACATGGGCAATCTTTTTGGGATTGAAGCCACAAAGGCTGCTTTCCTTCATGGCGATATCTGGCTGGATGAGTTGATTACCTATATTGATCAAAATTACAAAACAGCACGCGGTTTTTTTATGCAGCATCTCCCTTCGATGGTTGTGTCGCCACTTGAGGCCACTTATCTGATGTGGCTCGATTTTGGCTGGCTTGGCCTGTCGGATGAAAACCTGCGTCATAAGATGATACAGGAAGCCGGACTTGGGCTTAATCCGGGAATTGATTTTGGACCGGGAGGCGAGAATCATCTCCGACTTAACTTAGCTTGCCCCAGAGCGACACTCTTGGAAGCTCTCCAAAAAATGGCGAAGGTATTCGCGTGAACGGTCAATTCTAACTACCTCAATCAAAGTAGAATATGAGATTCCTTAAGTTTTTTGGCGGTGCAGGGCTGGCTCTCCTCATCTTTTTGTTGCTTCTGGCTTTGTTCATGAAAGATGAGGCTGAAACTTCGCAGTCGGTGGTAATCAAAACGAATGCACAAACTGTTTTTCGGATGGTCAACAGTCTGCAAAATTGGGAGCAATGGAGCCCTTTTTATGAAGGTGAAAACGATCTGCATTCGGTTTTTTCAGGCCCGGATCGCGGTGTGGGCAACAAACATCGCTGGCAGGGAAGCGCCAATAGCGGAGAGCAAGAGATCATTCGTAGCGAACCTTATCACCTCATCCAGTGCAGGTTGGATATGGGACGTTTTGCCGATGCCATGGATGAATGGCGTTTTGATGATACGGTGGGCGGAGTAAAAGTGACCTGGACACTTCGGTTGAGCCATCTGAGTTATCCTTTTCACCGCTATTTTGGCTATTTCTTGAAAAGTACGATGGAACCCCTCCAGAAAAGGGGCTTAGAGAAGTTGCGCGAACTAACCGAAAACATGCCGTACGCCGCCGAAGTTTCCATTGTTGACTATGCGCCGGTTTTGGGTTTAAGCCGTCAGGCTCAGGCTTCTGCCGACTCTATCCCCCAGGCGATGGATCAGGCTTGGAAAATATTGACAAACGCAATGAAAACAAGCAGAATATCTGCTGAAGGATCTCCTTTTGCCCTGATCAGAAGAGATGAAAAAGCTGCTAATACCTTTTTCCGTGTGGTTTTCCCTATTGCCGAAGAAGCAAAAGAACAGGAAGGGGTCTCACTTTTCCCCTTTGCGGGAGGAAAGATGGCGATGGCGCGCTATTCCGGCGGTCATAAGTATCTGGAACATATTGAACACGATATTCTCGAATATATGGCCGATTTCGGACTTCACCCTGCCGGGAATGTCTTCTTAGAACGATATGAAGTTGGCCCACTCAACACTGCCGACACCAGCCAATGGATTACTGAAGTTTTTTGCCCCATCATGCAATGATGGTTGGCTGATTTGGAAACAAAAACGGCTGCCTTTTGATTGGGCAGCCGTATTTGTGGGATTAAGCTCATTTTTAGAGCGCATGTTCCGGGATTTTACCGGTCAGGCTTTGGAAAAATGCAGCAATCTTTTCGATTTCCTCGGGCTTAAGTTCTTTCCCAAGCTGGGTGTAAGCCATAATGCGGATGGCTTCTTCAAGGCTTTTCACACTCCCGTCGTGGAAATAGGGTCCGGTTTTGGCAATGTTCCGCAGCGAGGGCGACTTAAAGACGTTTTTATCATTTTCGTCACCCGAAACGGTAAATTTCCCTTCATCGTGAAGTTGCGAACCGGTTAGTTCCCAATATGGGCCATGAACAAGTCCAAAACGCTGCATCATGGTTCCGCCCAATCCGGGGCCGGTGTGGCAGGCAATGCAGCCCGTTTCGATGAACAATCCCAATCCTTGTTTTTGCTCGTCGTTGAGCGACCCGATGGCGCCGTTCAGGAAATCGTCGAAAGCAGCAGGGGTGGCCAAAGTACCTTCAAATTCGGCGATGGCCTGTGCAAAGTGATCGAAGGTGAGAGGATTGGCCTCATCCGGAAAGGCTTTTTTGAACATTTCCTGGTATTCGTCAGATTTTTTCAGGATGGCTACCACATCATCACCGGTTTTCAGACCCATCTCTACAGGGTTGAGTACCGGCCCTTTAGCCTGATCGGCCAGATCGGGCGAGCGACCATCCCAAAACTGTACGGAATGAACATAAGCGTTTAAGGTAGTCGGGCTGTTGCGGGTGCCGCGAGTGCCATCGTGCCCTGGCGAGGTAGGCTCATTGTCAACCCCATAATTGTAAATCGGATGACAGGTGTTGCAACTCATCTTGCCGTTGGCTGAAAATGATTCATCGTAATACAACTTTTTCCCTAAAAGAGCCAAAGGAGTGGATGGGTCTTTGGCTTCGGGAAGCGTGCTGAAAAACGTTTTTGCCGATTGAATCAGTTTCTGATCGGCCTCGGAAAGCCGTTGTGTTTCGGTTTTTGACCCTCCACTGTGACAGGCTGTCAGCAATGAAAGGGCTGCAATGACAGATAAAATGGGTTTTCTCATTTTCTGAAATGTTAATTTGGATGATTTGATTGCAAAAGTACAGATTCGGGAATATATACCAAAATCTCTATGCCTAATGGCGGCTGTTTCTTGCCTGAAAAAACCTCATCAGTAGTCGGAGTAAAAAAGATTTAATTTTGAAATGTTATTTAATTTGACATTATATGATCCCAGTTCCCGATATTGCCCACGTTCGCCGGGCGGATGCTTACACCATTGAACACGAGCCTATTTTGTCCGAAAGACTGATGGAAAGGGCAGCAACGGCTGTTTTTCATAAAATTTTTCCAAAACTACTCCCCGATCAGCCTGTGGTCGTGTTTGCCGGGATGGGTAACAATGGCGGAGATGGATTGGTGGTTGCGCGTCTTTTGGCTCAACAGGCCGTAAAAGTGGAAGTATTTATCCTGAAATTGTCGGAAAAGGGAAGCCCCGATTTTGAACTTAATCTGGAACGTCTGTGTGGTTTTTCGGAGGTGAAATTGTTTGAGATAACCGCCGAAGGCGACTTACCAGCTTCATTGCCGAAGAATGCTGTTATACTCGATGCACTTTTTGGATCGGGGCTGAACAAAGAGGTTACAGGCTTGGCTGCCAGACTTATCTGTTTGATCAATACGCTGGAAAATGTTGTGGTTTCGGTGGATGTCCCATCGGGTTTATTTGCGGATAAGCCAACGGATTACCGTAACGCTGATGTTATCCGTGCTGATTACACCTTTACTTTCGAGTGGCCAAAGATGGCTTTTTTCTTCCCTGAAAATGAAGCTTTTGTAGGTGATTGGAGCGTGATCCCGATTGGACTACATCCTGACATGCACCAACCTGACGGGCAAAATGTGTTTTTGACCGAACATAGCGACATCAGCCGAAAGTTGCATTCGCGCTCACGTTTTGCCCACAAAGGCAATTTTGGTCATGCCTTGTTGTTGGCGGGAGCTTCCGACAAAACGGGAGCGGCCATTCTGGCTGCCTCCGCTTGTCTGCGTAGCGGTGCCGGCCTGCTCCATGTGCATCTTCCACACAAAGCGGCATTGCCTCTTCAATGTGTGTTGCCCGAGGCGATGGTCAGCCTCGATCCTGATGACGACCATCTGAGCATTTTGCCTCAACTTACGGATTTTGATGCCATTGCCATTGGGCCGGGTATTGGAAAGGAGGAGCCGACAGCGCGTTTGCTCAAATTGTTGATTCAGGAAGCAAAAGTACCTTTGGTTTTAGATGCTGATGCCCTCAACCTGCTTTCGGAAAATCCTACCTGGCTTTCTTTTTTGCCGAAGAACAGCATCCTCACGCCACATCATCGTGAGTTTGAACGACTTGCCGGAAGTTCATCAAATGGTTTTGAACGGATTCGAAAACAGCGCGAACTCTCGCAACGGTTTCACCTGATCATTGTGTTGAAAGGTGGTTTTTCCAGTGTCAGCCTCCCCGATGGGAGAGTGTTTTTCAATCCAACGGGCAACCCGGGGATGGCTACCGCAGGAAGTGGAGACGTGCTTACCGGAGTGATTCTCAGCTTGATGGCTCAAGGTTATACACCTGCTGATGCCGCATTTATTGGTGTTTATCTGCATGGATTGGCCGGCGATCTCACGCTGAAACAGCAATCGCCCGAAAGTTTGTTGGCAAGCGATATTGTGAAAAATCTCGGAAAAGCTTTTACCGCATTGAGAGGTTAAACTTAACACTGTTTAGCGGAAAACGATCTTTCGCGTGGTGCTCCCTTGTGTCGAACTCAGATGAAGCAAATAAATGCCGGGAGCGCAATGTTTGCATCGGATATTCTCCTGAAACTGACCGTTTTCCGACAAGATGTGGCTGCTTATTTCACGGCCGTGAAGATCGGTGAGACGCAGCGTCAGCTCAGTGGGAGGCTCGAGCCGGGCACGCAACCAGAAATTTCCTTCGGTAGGATTGGGGTAAATGTCTAAATTCTTCAGTCCGTGAAAGTCGTTCATTCCTGATAACCCATTGAATTCAAACCAGTTGATGTTGTATTCACCGGCAAGCGAGTAAAGCCTGAATGTGGTGTTCCCGGCCGGAAGTTGCACTTTGATGGTCTGGTTTTTCCAGATTTGCCAACCGCCTGTGGCTGCCACATTCAGAGTGGCTAATGGGGTGAACTGGTTGCCTTCGCCAATGCGCAGCGAGATGCGACCGTTTGAATAAAGTGAAGCAAGCCGGAAAGTAAGAGTGTATTCACCTGCAACGGGAACCGTGATGAGATAATCAAGATAATCGCCATTGTTGGCGTAAGCAATGTTTTTTCCACCTCCGATATCGGTGCAGTCTTCAAGTTGAAAACCATTGTTTTCGTCAAAATCTTCGGCCTCGATGCGTGTGGGAATCACAAACCGCCTTGGAAGACGATTTTGAATAGTCTGATTGGAAAAACTCTCTAATTCCTGACTATCCGATAGAATGTTTTCGCCCTGATAACTCAGACTGATCTGATCGCCATATTTTAATTGGGAATTAATGCTCAATAACAACTGGTGGGAATTGCCCTGATACACAAAAACGCCATTGATTTGAGCCGGTTGACCATTGATTTTCAGGGCGAAATCGGATGGGTTGGAAGCCATATTGGTGATGGCTTTATTCAAGGTAAGCAGGATGGTATTGTTGTTGAACGTTTTTCCGTAAACGAAATGGAAGTCAACACTGGCAATAGGCACAGGGTCGAGAAAACGGAAAAGACTCAGATTTGAACCCCCTCTTTCAAAGTGGATACGGATTTTATTTTCGCCTGCCGGCAGGATAACGGGCTCCAATAGGCTTCCTACCCAGCTTTGCCACCCTCCGGTATTCGGAAGTGTTGTATTGGGTGTGATCTCCATTTCGTTGCATTCAAAACGTACGATGGCAGGGATGGATGCCGAGGCCGAGCGAACCAACAAAGGATATGCCGCTGCACTGTCGCTATGTACCGTAAATTGCAACCATTCGCCGGCTTCGGTCCAGCCGATATTGTAACCATTGCTGCCCGGAAAGGTATCACTGCTTTCTTCGATGTCCACACCATCGTTGCGATAGCTCCAGCCTTGATTCCAATTGGTGAAAGAGGCGGTGTTCAGGTGATAATTGGCTGTGTCGGTATCCCAATAGCTTACCGAACATTTTCCAAGATCGTAGTCGCTCAGATTGATGGCATTGGCCGTAGTATGAAAGCGGAAAGGGCTGGAGCTGTTGTCGTGAGGTTGGCGAATCATGGCGTCAATCACATCGCGCTGTATCATGCAGTTTTCGATGCGATGCCGGTCGGCCCAGTCAAGAACAGCGTCAAACGCTTGTTGTACGGTCATCTGGGGCTGGCCGGTCTTCCAAAAAGAGAGCAGATTGTTGTAGGCAGGACTTTCGTTGACCATGAGCACATTGTTAATGCCGGCTTTCTTTACCGGCCACCACGACCATCCGATTTTTTGAGATTCACAAAGTGCAATGAGGCTCGTGAACCATGAATTTGAATTTTCGCCCGATTCGCCCAACCAAATGGGTACAGAATGGGTGTCGCGGATGTTTATCATCCATTGAATAGATTCCAAAGTGTTGTAATTCCAATACTTGTGAAAACTATAAACCATATTGTTGTCCCATGGCGGAGTAAGTCCGGTATAGTCGTTGGCAAACCAGTTGCCTTCGATAATGATCAGGTGATGGTTGTCCACCTGTCGGATTGCTTGTGTGATGCTGACATAGAGCTGACGAAGCTGACTGCCGTTGGGAAGCTCCCAGTTAGGCTCGTTGATGAGGTCGTAGCCGCCAATCCATTGTTCGTTGGCATAGCGTTGGGCAAGTTTTTTCCACAGGGCAATGGTTTTGCGTTGGTTTTCGGCACTCTCCCAAAGCGATGGTTTTGTCGGGTCGTAGTCAGAGATGTTGGCATCATGTCCCTGGCCGCCGGGAGCTCCATGAAGGTCAAGAATCAAATACATCTGGTTGTCGGCACACCAGCGAAGCAGGCTGTCAATGCGCACAAACCCAGATTCGAGCCAGGTATCCTGACCTGCAACGGGTTCATCTTCAATGGGTAGAGTAAACCACTTGTAATGCATGGCCACACGGACGCTGTTGAATCCCCACACCTTCATCGAATCCACATCGCGCCGGGTGAAATGGTTGTCGAGCCAATGCTGATAGAAAATATTCGTTTTTTCAACGCCTATGGTAGCAATGAGTTTATTGCGAAACTGGGTTTGTGTGCCGGCGATATCGGCAGTTTTCATCATATAACCTTCCTGAAGCAACCAATTCCCGGTTCCTATACCTCTGAGAATCATTTCGTTCCCATTGCCATCGAGAATCATTTTCCCGTTTTGATGCAAAAATCCCTGAGCTTGTAACAAGCCGGCGAAAAGAATTCCGCTGATCAGTACGGTGCTGTATAATATTCGGCGTAAAGCAGTACAAATATTCCACATATCGCTTTCGTGTTTTAATTTGTTCAAGTTTCAAATTTACTGGAAGAATACGAGCAAAAGCGCGAATCATAATACATCAAAAATGCGTCAAACATATAATTTATGTCCGAGTGACAGCCTTTCACCACAAAGTAACTTACATTCCGTTCTGTATTCTGAATTGCCTGGCTGTTTTTTTCATTGTGATTATTTTAACACGTCATGCGTTAGGGATTTGTTTTTTGTCTAAATTTGTTTCGGAATTTATAAGAGATTATTTTTTAAACGATAAATAAATGAAGAAGTTAGCAGTAGTAGCTTTTGGGGGCAATGCCCTTTTGCGTGCCAACGAAAAGGGTACGATTGACGAACAGGAAGCCAATGCCTATGCCGCCTGTACGAATCTGATCAGCCTGATTGATCAGAATTACAACCTTGTGGTGACGCACGGCAATGGACCGCAGGTTGGCAATATTCTGTTGGCCAACACAGCAGGTCACAAATTATATGGTTTGCCCGATATGCCTTTGGATATCAGTGTGGCTTATTCGCAGGGATTTATTGCGTATGTGATTGAACAACAGCTTCGCAATGTATTGATGGCCAAGGATATGGATCGCGATATCATTTCAATCATCACGCAGGTATTGGTGAATAAAGACGACCCGGCATTTCAGAATCCGACCAAACCTATCGGGCCTTTTTATACGGCTGACGAAGCAGCTGCAATCAGCAATGAGACCAAAGCCGTGTTTAAAGAAGATGCCCGGGGACGTGGCTGGCGCAAAGTGGTGGCATCGCCCACTCCTTTGGTGATTTTCAACCGCCAAACCATTGAAAAAATTGCCCGCGAAGGACATATCGTCATCGCTGTCGGTGGTGGCGGAATCCCTTGCTTCTATATTGAACAAAACAAGCTTCAGGGAATTGATGCAGTGATTGATAAGGACTTAGCCAGCTCGTTACTGGCCTCGCAAATCCGCGCCGACAAGTTTTTTATCCTGACTGATGTACCAAAAGTGTGTATCAATTTCAACACACCGCAGGAAAAAGCACTGGACAAACTCACCATTGCCGATGCCAAACGTTATCTTGAAGAAGGCCAGTTTGGCGAAGGTAGCATGGCTCCAAAAATCAAGGCAGCCATCAATTTTGTGGAACGAAGCGGCAAAGATGCCATTATCACCGAATCCACACAGCTTGGAATTGAGGGAGCCGGGACACGGATCACCATCATCTAAAAACTAAAAAAAGAGGCGAAAGCCTCTTTTTTATTTCTTATCTTCATTGATTTTCACGTAGAACGCCACTTTTTCAAGAGAAGTAATCATGTCATATTCTTCCAGATACACCTCTTTTGGGACGTTCACCGGTTTGGGTGTGTAATTGAGAATACCTCTGATTCCGGCTTGTACCAACGCTTCAGCTGTTTGAGTGGCAAAATCGGCCGGAACGGTCATGATCCCAACCCTGATATTCTTTTCGCGAATCACTTTTTCCATGTCCTCGGTCGAAAAACACGGAACACCCGACATAGTATTGCCAATCTTATCTGGATTGATGTCGAAACTGGCAACGATTTTCAAATGCGAACGTTTGCCTGAAAAATAGTTGATCAGCGCTCTTCCGAGGTTCCCCATGCCAATAATGGCTACATTGATGCCTTCCTGTGAATCAATGATTTCGCCGATAAGGTCAATCAATTCTTTTACATTGTAACCTTTACGAAGGGTGCCGGTATAGCCGATAAGCATCAGATCGCGCCGCACCTGAACAGCCGTAATGTGTTGAATGCGTGCAATTTCGTGCGAATAAATATGTGTCTGACCTTTTTCGAGACAAATCAGTAATGCCCGGCGGTATTGGCTGAGGCGCTCAATGGTTTTGTGGGGTAAATTTTTTAACTCAAGCATTTGTTTTGGTTTGGGGAAAATTCTCAAAAGACAAAATTACTCTCTCAAATACAACAAATGCAAGTTTTTTTGTTATTATTTTCACATTGTTAAGAAAGTTCATGAAAAAACCTCTTTCCCGACTTGTGAAATTTCAATAAAGCAAGTTTCTCGGTAGCCTTTTGACGAAAAAATCAGTCTATAGTCGGTTTTCGCTGTTCGCTGAGCCAGGAATACCATTCGTCGAATCCTTCGCCGGTTTTGGCGCTCATTCTGATAAACTGTAGGCGCGGATTAACTTTTCGGGCGGTAGCCAGAAAAAGATCCAAATCAAAATCCAAATACGGTAGGAGGTCGGCCTTGTTGATGAGACAAAGCTGCGAAGTTTCAAACATATTTGGATATTTGGCCGGCTTGTCTTCACCTTCGGTCACGCTGACAATCACAACCCGGATTTTTTCGCCAAGGTCGAAAAGGGCGGGGCACACTAAATTGCCGACATTTTCAATGAAAAGAGTACTGTTTTGAGGTAACTCTAATTGTTTTACTGCCTTACCAACCATCACCGCATCCAAATGACAGCCGTTGCCTGTGTTCACCTGAATCACCGGTGCTCCGGCCTTTTCAATGCGACGGGCATCGTTCAGAGTCTGTTGGTCACCTTCGATGACGAAACAGTTGAGTTCATCCCCTTTTTCGCGAATGGTGCGTTCCAAAATGCTCGTTTTTCCTGAGCCGGGCGAACTCACTAAATTGAAACTTGTCACGTTTAAGGCATCGAAATAGCCACGGTTACGGTTCGCATCCAAATCGTTCTTTGATAGGATGTTGCGTTGTATAGCAATGGATTTTTGCTCGTGTGGATGATGATGGTGATGATGATGGTCGTGAGACGAATCATGCGAATGATAAAGCGTAAGATGTTGCTTATCAGTTGGATGTGTGTGATGGTGAATCAATGGAGCATGACCGGTATTTTGTCCTTCGTCAGAAGGTTTTCGATAAGTGATGTGGTCGTCTTCACCACAACCGCAAGTTCCGCACATAATAAAAAGATTAAGATTTAATGATGTCGAACGATTTGATATTGAGCTCTTTACCTCTCAGAAAATAGGTGTCGCTACTGTTGCAATGAGGGCAAATGCTAAAATGCCAGGTCGGGTCAAATTCATGGCAGCAGCTTTGACAAACGGCTGATGCCGGAATATAGTGATAAACCAATTCTGCCTTCTCCATCATTGTGCCTCTAAAAGCTTCTGGCACAGCCAATTCCAAAGCTGCCGGTTCAACACCCGACATGCTTCCGATTTCGAGTTCCACTTTCGTTACTTTCTCGGCTTGCGCCTGAATAGCCTCATTTTCAATAATATCGGCTATATGAATCGCAATAGACAACTCGTGCATGGTGTTAATATTGAGCTCGATGACAAAAATAGGAAAATCTTTTCGCAGTAGGAACCTTTCAATTCGGCCAGTATCGTTGCGGTACTCCCAAAACAATTGATGATGAAACAGTTTTTAATGAAATGTTTAACGGATAATTGTGATGCTGCCTTGGAGTCGCTGTTCGCGCAGGCCGTCGAGCGAGGGAACCACTACTTTGCATACATAAAAATAGGTGCCTTCGGCACAGTCAATACCGCTTCGCATATCTTTTCCATCCCAGTTAATAAGTGGATCATTGGTTTTGAAAACGATATTTCCCCAACGATTAATAACATGAAACTCAACACGGTCAACATTTGATTTTGGATTTGAAGATGGGTAACCGAACGGAATAAATGTGTCGTTGATATAATCTCCGTTGGGCGTAAACACATTGGGTAATTCGTATGCCGGACAGGCATCCCAGTCAATGCAAACGGTTTCTGAGGCTTCAGAAATATTGCCTTCTGCGTCCACTGCTTTGACATAATAGCAGCCCAAAACGTTTTCGAGCCCTTGATGCAGGTATTGGCCTTCTGTAGCCGGAATGCTGCTCAGCAGACTAAAGTTGGTTCTGCTTCCGGGGCTGAAGTAAATCATCAATGTGGTTGCATCGCTAAAACATGAATCGGCAGGATGAGTAATTAGAAGCGTATTGCTGATGTCGGTACAATCGGTCTCGACACTGAGCGATGGCGGGCAGGGTGGAACATTGTCAACAGGGACAGCGCTTACAATGGGTGAGTAATTGTGAATGGGCTGAACAAAACCATCTCCATCAAACTTCCCGATCGTCATAATATAATAGGTGTATTGTTGCCCGTTGATCAGCTGAAAATCGGTAAAACTATTGGTTGTGCTGTTGCCGATAAGGGTGAACCCGTTGTCGTTTTTACGGAATATTTGTGTATTGTAATTTGTCCAGGGGACATCGGCTTCCCAGTGCAAGACGACTGAGCGGTCGGAAGGCGTGGCAGTGAGCTTTACGGATGAAGCTTGACGACTTCGTCCAATCTCGCCATCGTTGTTGAGAAGCCTTACCTGATAAATGGCATCAGTTGTAAGCTCGTTGAGATTCAGTGTTTCGTCACGGCAGAGGGTGTCGTTCAGGCCAAACCCGGTATAAACCAAAGAAGATTGCCCGGGAGCATTACGGTAAACTTCATAACGATATGGCCCGGGATGTTGGTTTTCGTCCAACTCGGATGGGGGAGCCCATGCCAGCAATACCTTTCCGGCCATGAGGTTAAGGCTGTCGTTGCTCACATGAGTCATCACGGGCAGATCGCGGCGCAGGCTGGCGCAGGCCGGCAAACAGGCCATACCTTCGGTTTCGCCTTCAAAAATCGCAGTCACAATATAACAATAATTGATTCCGGGACTAAGACCGTTGTTTTGATTGTCGTCTCTGAAACTCATGGTCGAAGGGCCGTTTGTCTGTGCAAGAAATTCAAATCCACTCGAAGCCGGAAGTCCGGATTCACATTCACCGGGGACAAAAGATGATGTCCCCGTTTTTCGGTAAACACGGAAACCAATGAGATTTTGGCAGCTTTGATAAGTCCAGTTAAGGTTGATCCCATTCCCCAAAGCTTGTGCTGTTAAATCTTCGACCGGCGGCCCGACAACCTTGATGCTGGTGACGGCAAATGATGTCAGGCTAACCTCCGGATGATTATCCTTTGCTTTGAACAGGAGTGAATAGAGCCCTTTTTGAATATGCCGACAATCGGTATTCCAGTTGAAAGTTGCACTTGCTGTTGGCGTCCCGGTGGCAGGGTTGGGCAACACACTGGCTGGGCTTTGTACCTCGAGCGGTGCTCCGCTTGCCGTAAGCGTTACCTTATTGTTATCAGGGTCTGTTGCCGTTACGTCAAAATTCAGACTTTGGCCGGCAATCACACAATGGCTGTTTTCGAGGCTGATCACAGGCGGATTGTTGTTGCACGCCCCAATCAGGATTTGCATATCGCGCACCACTGCTCCCATGAAGATACCTTGTCGCCATTCCTCTACCCTAAAGGCAACATTGTATTCGCCTTGCAAAACGGGCGTGTTCCATATCAGGTCGCCGCTCACAGGATCAATCGTGAACTCGGTAGATGCCAATGGCAGGGTGTAACCTGGAATTTCGAGCCCCTGTGCGCCACGGCAATTCACAAGCATGAAACTCAGGCTGTCGCCATCAGGATCAAAAGCCGAAGCATTGTGAACAAACAACCGGTTGACGCATCCCTGGTCAATAGGAGCATTGAGTAATTGAACCGAGTTGTTTGGTGCAAGAAAGGAATTAATAACTAACTGACTTTCAACATACATTGGGACATTTACCGAGTTTGGAATGTTCACGACACCAAAATTGCGGTTGGGGTCTTCAACAGAGATGGTGTAAGTTCCCGAACCCGGAAAAGTATGCTCCATCCGGTAAATGTTGAGGGTATAGTTGTCGGGCAATGCATCAAATACAATGCGGGGGATATCACTGCTGCTGTTGTCCCCCCACAATATCGGTAAGGTGGTGCGTGAATCGTCGGCCGGACTGGGTGTATAGGTGTACATCGTCACCGTGATCTCATAGGTTAGGCCATGCATCCATTTATAGGTGATTTCGGCTGCACGTTGGTGGGTGGCCATCAGCCGGGCAACAGGCAGCAAAACCAGAATAAAGGCGAGTAAACGCTTGGAAAGCATGAATACTAAATTCGGTAATACCATTTTTTCTATTGCAAAGATAGGCCACCCATCGGAAATCAACCTGTGACCATTGGAAAAACTTTGTTGGAATTGTTGAAACCAGCCGCTTTGCTAAATAGAATCATTTAAAATAACGAATAAATTCTGTATAAAGATATGTTATTTAATAAACAAATGTGAATAAAATAACAGGTAAATAAAAATTTAAAAAACAGATAATCAGCTAAATAGTCATATAATTCATTTTGCAAAAATTCAATTATAGCTAATTTAGAAAGATTTTAATTTACTTAAATAAAGAAAAAAAGAGTTAATTGATAAAAAATCTTTATACTTTTGCAAAAAAAATGAAAGAAGATATGGAAAAGATAGAACAGCTTGAACGGCCGAAAAGTGTAGCGGTACCTGAGCCAACAATCAGGCGAATGCCGCAGTATCTTCATTTTGTGAAGGCCTTGCATGAACAGGGTGAACCTTTTGTTTCGTCCACCACCATTGCCCGAATGTTGCGTCTGGACTCAACTCAGGTGGTGAAGGATATGTCTTATACGGGTATCACCGGGCGTACACGTGTGGGCTTTTCGACAGAAGAATTGCTTCATGCCATTGAGAATTTTTTGGGATACAACCGCAAACACGAAGCTTTTTTAGTCGGAGCCGGCTATCTGGGCAGTGCGCTTATCCAATACAACGGGTTTCGCGATTCAGGCTTCAAAATTGTGGCTGCTTTCGATACCGATAAGAAAAAAATCGGTACTGAGATACATGGTGTCCCGGTTTTCAGCCTCGAAAAATTCCGGGATCTGGCTTCCAGGTTGCATATCAATATAGGAATCATCACCACCCCGGCCGGTGTTGCACAGTCAATAGCCGACCTCATGGTGGTTTGGGGTATCAAAGCCATCTGGAATTTTGCGCCGGTTGCCATCTCAGTCCCTGAAAACATCATCGTGCAGGATACTCACATTTATTCCAATCTCGCAGTGATTATCAACAAGTTAGGACAATCAAATAATCGTTGAACTGTTTAAACCCAACTCTTAATATCGTGAAAACAGAACCGAACAAAAATCTAAGACAGTTTCATCAGGTGATTGAAATCATCGAACGAAACAACCACAGCAAAGACCGACTGATTCCGATCCTGCAACAGGTTCAGGAAGCCTATCGTTATCTGCCGCCCCAGGTACTCACCTATGTTGCCACCGCATTGGATATGCCGGTTGCAGAGGTTTACGGTGTGGCTACCTTTTATGCCCATTTCTCGCTCGAAGCAAAAGGTAAATATATTATTAAGGTATGCGATGGGACTGCATGTCACGTCAAAGGCAGTACAAAACTGCTCGACCTACTTTATAAAAAATTGAAACTGTCGCCTGACAAACATACCACCGACGATATGATGTTCACCATCGAGCCGGTCAGTTGCCTGGGCGCCTGTGGATTAGCGCCTGTAATGGTCGTTAACGAAAAAGTTTACGGTCAGGTGAACAATAAGCGTTGCGATGAAATTATTGACGGAATCGTTGAGTACGAGAATCAGGCAGTAGCCTCTAACTAAAAAATGAAGGAACAATGGAAACCATGATTATTACCGATCTATCTGAAGTAAAAGAAGCTTATAACAAAGCTGCTTCGCACATTAAAAAGCGCATCATCGTTTGTGCCGGAACCGGTTGTGTGGCCAATGGATCCCTTCGTGTTTATGAGGCCATTGAAAAAGCCATCGCCGATGCAGGATTAGAATTGTTTGCCGAACTCGAACTGGATCGTCATGAATGCGACCCGGTACAACTTACCGGAAGCGGTTGTCAGGGATTCTGTGCTCAGGGACCTTTAGTCAATATTTTACCCGACGAAACCATGTACGTGAAAGTGAAACCCGAAGATGCTCAGGAAATTGTCGAAAAGTCGGTTGTCAACGACGAAATCATTGAGCGGTTGCTTTATGTGAATCCGGCCAACGGTGAACGCAACAAAGGACAGCTCGACATTCCTTTCTACAAGCGACAGAATCGTTTGGTTCTGGGTGAGTGTGGCCATGTGGATCCCCAAAACATCCGCGAATATATTGCACACAATGGCTATCAGGCAGCTTATCGGGCTTTCACTGAGCTCACTGATGAGCAGATCTGCCAAACAATCCTCGATTCTGGTTTGCGTGGACGCGGCGGAGGCGGTTTCCCGACCGGCCGTAAATGGAACCTCACCCGTGTTGAGAAAAGTGCTAAAAAATATGTGATTTGTAATGCCGACGAAGGCGACCCGGGCGCATTTATGGATCGTAGCCTGATGGAAGGCAATCCGCACCGCGTACTCGAAGGTATGATGATTGCAGCAAGAGCCATCGGAGCTGATGAAGCTTATGTGTATGTACGCCTCGAGTATCCGCTGGCGGTGCAACGTATGCGAAAAGCCATCGAAGATGCCCATGAAGCCGGAATTCTTGGCGACAACGTTTTTGGCACCGGTCAGTCTATGGAAATTCACATAATGGAAGGCGCCGGAGCTTTCGTCTGTGGCGAAGAAACAGCGCTTATCGCCTCTATCGAAGGTAAACGTGGTATGCCAATGCCCAAACCACCGTTCCCGGCTCAAAAAGGTTTGTTCGGAAAACCAACTGTCATCAACAACGTGGAAACTCTGGCTGCTGTGCCACTCATCCTTCGCAACGGCCCGGAATGGTTTAACCAGTATGGCACCAAATCTTCAAAAGGTACCAAAACTTTTGCTCTTACCGGCCATGTGGCCAATACAGGCCTGATCGAAGTACCTTTTGGTACAACCCTGCGCGAAATTGTATATAACATTGGCGGTGGTGTGACCGATGACGATGGCAATGTGACAGGCGAAGGTTTCAAAGCCGTGCAGATTGGTGGACCCTCGGGTGGATGCCTTACTGAAGAGGACCTTGATATGCCTTTAGACTATGACAACCTGCTGGCCAAAGGCGCAATGGTAGGTTCGGGCGGATTAGTCGTCATGAACAAACAGTCGTGTATGGTTCAGATTGCACGTTTCTTTATGAACTTCACCCAAAGCGAAAGTTGCGGAAAATGTGTGCCCTGTCGTGAAGGAACAAAACAATTGCTGGCTTTGCTCGACGATATCATCGAAGGAAACGCTACTCACGAAACTTTCGAAATGCTTGAAGAAGTCGGTAAAGTGGTAAAGCTGGCCTCCTTGTGCGGACTTGGCAAAACCGCTCCCAGTCCGGTTCTTTCAACCCTGTTGAAGTTTAAAGATGAATACCTGGAACATATCCACAACAAGCGTTGCCGTACAAACAACTGCAAAGCCCTTCGGACTATTACCATTGACGTTGAGAAATGTACAGGTTGTACCATTTGCGCCCGCAAATGTCCGGTACAGGCCATCAGCGGCGAACGCAAACAGCCTCATGTGATTGATCCCGAAATCTGCACCAAGTGCGGCGTATGTTTCGAGGTGTGCAAATTCGAAGCAGTTCTCGGATTTAACTAAGAAAGTTCAGTAACAAACGATCAAATAAGAACAGGAAATGAAGCTCAGGCTTCGCTGATTTTCAACAAATAACGAAATACTACCCATGGAAACACGAGAAATGGTCAATATAGACGGAATCATGGTCCCGATTGAAGGGGAAAGAAACCTGCTGGAACTGATTCGCAAGGCTGACATTGAGCTGCCAACTTTTTGTTACCACTCCCATTTGAGCACTTTTGGCGCCTGCCGCCTTTGTATCTGCGAAATTGAAGGAATGGGCATGCAAACCACCTGTACGATCAAACCCGCTCCTGGCATGGTGGTAAGAACCAACACCAATGAGGTGAGGCAGATTCGCAAAGTGAACTTAGAGTTGTTACTTGCAAATCATGACATCAGCTGCCCAAGTTGCGCCCGCTCCAACAACTGTAAATTGCAGGACCTTGCACGTAGATTAGGGGTAACCAAAGTAAGGTTTAAAAAGACTGTAAAAGAAGCCCCGATTGACAACCACTCATGGTCGCTCATCCACGATCCAAACAAATGTGTTCTGTGTGGCGACTGTGTCAGGGTATGTAAAGAAATGCAGAGTGTTGGCGCAATTGACTTTGTCAACCGCGGTGCACGTACCATTGTCGGGCCAGCTTTCAGCAAAAGCCTTAAAGACGTAGAATGTGTTTATTGCGGCCAGTGCGTTTCGGTTTGCCCGGTCGGAGCGCTTGTTCCCAAGCCCGAAACGGAAGAAGTTTGGAAAGCTATCCATAATCCTGAGAAATATGTTGTTGCTCAGCTAGCTCCAGCCGTACGTGTGGCATTGGGAGAAGGCTTTGGCATGGAGCCTGGCGCTGTAAGTACCGGACAGATTGTCGCAGCCCTCAAACGCATGGGCTTCGATCAGGTTTACGATACCAGTTTTGCTGCTGACCTTACGGTATTCGAAGAGGCAACTGAGTTTATCCAACGTAAACTCAACAACGAACGATTGCCTCAGTTCACTTCCTGCTGCCCAAGCTGGGTGAAGTTTGCCGAGCAATATTATCCTGAGCTGCTGCCCAACCTTTCCTCGTGCAAATCGCCCCAACAGATGTTTGGCAGCGTTGCCCGCGAAGTACTCCCTAAGCTGCTCAATATCAAGCCCGAAAACCTTGTTGTGGTTTCCATCATGCCTTGTACGGCCAAGAAATTTGAAGCCAAACGTGAAGAATTTATCCACGATGGACTGGCCGACGTTGACCATGTGCTGACCACCGAAGGATTAGGCAGGATGATTCACGAAACCGGATTGAACTTTGCCAAGCTCAAACCCGAATCGTTTGACCAGCCGCTTGGCTTTAAAACAGGTGCCGGTGTTCTTTTTGGCGGGACAGGCGGTGTTACCGAAGCCGTATTACGTTTTGCTTATGAGAAAATTACCGGCGAGACACTCATCGAGTCTGAGATCAAGCAAACACGTAGCCTCGAAGGTATCCGTACACTGGAGATGAAGCTTGGCTCATTAGATTTGCGCCTTGGTATTGCCCACACCCTTTCCAACGCCCGTTTGATTTGCGACCGTGTGCTTGCTGGCAAGGAACAATACGATCTGATTGAAGTGATGGCCTGCCCGGGCGGGTGCATCGCCGGTGGCGGACAACCTGTGAGCTTCGACCCCGACGTGAGACAAAAACGTATTCAGGGAATCTACAATGTGGATAAACAAATGCAGTTGCGCAAATCGCAAGACAACCCTTATGTAAAAGAGCTTTATGCCACTACGTTGGGCGAGATTGGCGGCCACAAAGCACACGAGCTGCTTCATACACATTACGGCGGTCGCAAGCGTATCACTGACCAGGTGATCAATATCCGCAACACCAACGAGCCACAAATTGAAGTGTATGTGTGCGTGGGAACCAACTGCTATATGCGCGGTGCACAGGATTTGCTTAAGAAACTTTCGAAATACGTCACCGAAAACAAACTCTCCGATATCGTTGGCTTTGAAGGTCAGGAAGATATGGTTGACGTAAAAGCAACTTTCTGCTTTGAACGTTGCGAAAGAGGTCCTGTGATGCGTGTGAACGGTACCATCCTTGAACATGCGACCTTTGAAAAAGCAAAAGCTTTGTTAGATAGCGAAATTCAACGAATAGGAGCACAAATGAACAAAGTAAAAGTCTAAGATAGAGATTTTGGTTAGAATTGGTTAAAAAAGGGAATCCTCACTGCCCGACTGGCCGTTTGGCCACTCAGGTAGTGAGGTTCTTGCCTTAAAGATTTTTTAGTAACGAGTTAAATGTTTATCGTATGAGCCAGTACCATCGCCCAAAAGAGAAACTGCCTGTGGTTTATACCACCAAAGCCAAATGTCGCGACTGTTATCGTTGCGTGAGGGTTTGCCCGGTGCAGGCCATCAAAATGAAAAACGGCCAGGCCGAGGTTATCCCTGAGTTGTGCATCGCTTGCGGAACCTGTATCAAAGCCTGCCCTCAAAACGCGAAAAACTACCGTACTGATGTGAGCAAGGTGCTTCAAATGCTTGATGAAGGAGCTCCGCTTGCGCTGAGCCTTGCCCCTTCGTTTGTAGTATATTATGATGAATGGGAGCAAAAACGTATCCCGTCGGCTGCACGTATGCTCGGTTTCAGTTTCGTTGCCGAAACATCTGTGGGAGCCTGGCACGTGGCTCAGGCTTCTGCCGAAACAATCCGAAAAAACCCTTCCCGGGCGCATTTGTGTACTGCCTGCCCAGCCGCTGTGAGTTTCACCTTACGTAAAACACCCGCTCTGGCTCCTTTTCTCATTGGTGTTGCCTCACCCATGATTGCACACGCACGCATGCTCAAGGCCGAACAGCCCAAACGCAAAGTGGTCTTCGTGGGGCCTTGTGTTGCCAAAAAGGACGAAGCGCAATGGCTCGAAAATGAAAAAATGGTTGACGTAGTGCTCACCTTCGAGGAGTTTGATGAGATTTTCGAACAACGCGGAATCAATATCAAACAATGCGAGGAAAGCAATTTCGATCAGCCCGTACCCGGCGATGCCCGTTTGTTTCCACTCGAAGGCGGACTTTTACGTACTGCCGGAATCAACACCGACCTCTTAGACCCTTCCATTGTTGCCGTGAGCGGCTACCGCGAGGTAAATTCGGCTTTGGAAGCCCTCATGGAACAACCGAAACAGGCAATGA
Organism: Bacteroidales bacterium; assembly: GCA_019454985.1. Lineage (GTDB taxonomy): Bacteria > Bacteroidota > Bacteroidia > Bacteroidales > F082 > JALNZU01. The sequence continues at coordinate 20,943 of JACFNF010000012.1, read as the reverse complement.
TCATCGAACCGATGTTCTGCAAAAACGGCTGTATCGGCGGACCTTTTGCTTCAAAATCAGGAAATGTACTTTTAGATCGAAAAAGAATTCTTGCGTACAACCAGACTAATCCGGGTCAAAATGACGAGGGATTGGCAGTAAACAAAAGAATTGAAACGCTATTTCCTTTGGATCAAAATAAAAAGCGAGGTTCCTTTACTGAAGAACAAATCAGACAAGTATTGGCTATGACGGGAAAATATAGCCCCGAAGATGAACTCAACTGCACGGCCTGCGGCTATCCGGGCTGCCGCGAAAAAGCCATTGCCGTCCTCGAAGGTATGGCCGAACCCGAGATGTGTGTGCCATATATGCGCTCTATGGCAGAAAAAAAATTCGACACCATGATCGAGCACGACCCCAATGGCCTAATCCTGCTGAGTAAAGAACTGAAAATTCTGCATATGAATCCGGCCTTTAAAAACATGTTTAACTGCTCTGATTTGCTTTTAGGCCGGAACATCAGTTATCTCATTGATCCTGATCCGTTTGAAAAATTGGCAACCACATCCGAATCTGTCATTCGGCAGACCATTCAATATAAGGCATACAACCTCATTTGTCATTTGGTGGCTTATGCATTGCCCGATGAGGATCAGTATGCCGGCATTTTCATTGATGTGACAGTTAGCCAGGAGAGCAAATTCCAACTTGATGAGATCAAAACTGAGACCGCACTAAAAGCTCAGGAACTCATTGATCATCAAATCAAAATGGCTCAGGACTTGGCTAAGTTTCTCGGCGAACATACTGCCAAAGGCGAAGTGTTGATGAAGACATTGATTGACTCCATCAAGAAATAGCCATGTATATCCACACCGATCTTTTTGCCGTTCAAACACCGAAAAAGCCTGGAGCTCCATGTGGCGATGCCTACGCCGTGTTTCGCGATGAAGCTGCAACTACCATCCTTTTGGCCGATGGGCTTGGGTCGGGCATCAAGGCGCATATCGCTGCCAATATGTGTATTTCTCGTTTAGAAGGCCTTATTCGGATGGGACTCTCCGTACGCGAGGCTTTTGCCTTAGTGGCAAAAACGATGAATGATGTATGGGGAAAAGGCGATCCATTCGCGGTGTTTACCATTGCCAGAATATTGAACAATGGCAATACAACGGTGTTGAGTTACGAAATGCCTGCGCCGCTGATAGTCAATAAAACCTATTGTCAGCCATTGATTAACAGGGTTTATACCCTCGAAAAGGCCATTATTCACGAAGCGGAAACCACCATAGGCCGTGGCGATGGATTGTTACTGATGTCTGACGGAATTACCCAGGCTGGTATCGGAAAAATATTTCCGTTGGGCTGGGAAACTGATGGAGTGCGCAGTTTTATCCAGTCGCAACTCCCTGTCGAACGCCTAGACGGCGAAATGCTTGCCCGCAAAGTACATGATCAGGCACGTGAATATTGGCCAAAGGGCACTGGCGATGATTGTTCGGTGTTGATGGCAGTCAACCGTCGCGGCGTGATTGTAAACTTGCTCACCGGTACACCATTGGAAAAATCGTCTGACGAAGAATGGGTCAGCAGTTTTGTTGAAACTGAAGGAATTCATCTGATTTCTGGGGGCTCTACTGCCATGATGACGGCCAGAGTATTGAAAAAACGAATCCAGGTGGCCGAAACTATTGACCCGATAACTCCTCCTGCTTATCAACTGGATGGTTTTGAGTTGGTAACCGAGGGTTTGGTCACCCTCAATCAGGTGTATCATTTGCTTGATGAAGACCCATCGGATTATCCGGCTGATTCGGTAGCTGCCAATATGGCCGGTTACCTTAAAATGGCCGATCGAATCAATGTTTGGCTTGGACAATCGAAAAATCTGAATAGTGGCAGCATTGAGTTCAGACAACAGGGCTTGCTCAGCCGATGGAAAATTGCTGAACGTATCGTCAGCCGCCTCGAAGAACAAGGCAAGCTCGTGGTAGTGGTCACAAAATGACGGTTTTATTTGCTGCATAAGCCAAGTTGATTAGCCTGATATTTTTAGCTTACGAAACCCGAACTTTTTTAATGAATAAAAAAAAAGCCTTCTCGCGAATCCGGGAGAAGGCTTTTGAAGTTTGTTTATTTGTGATTATTGTTCAACGATGAAATCAACCTTGGCTTTACTGCCTTTGGTATAGAGGTCAACGATTTTGGCATAACCATGTTTTCCGGCTTCAGTTTTGAAGTAAACAACGTTGCCGGCGGCTAAGTTGTTTGCCTTGGTTGAGGCGTTGGCTTCAACAAATTCAGGGAATTGATAAATTTCGCCAATCGCATCGAATTCGGCGGCTGTCATGGTGGTGAGGATAAAACGGGTTTTGTTCTTTTTGGTCCAGTTCACCAAGTTGAAATCGTTAATGCTATTGGCATCAGCATCGTCGGGAGCTGCCAAAGTATTGTGGTTGGTTGCTCCATCAAAGAAGATGATGTCAACCAATGCCTGATTCTGGAAAGCCTGCGAAATGGTATAAACGGTTTCGTTTGAAGTTCCGTAGAAACTGCCAATGGCATCGTTGAAAGAGCCAAATTCAACATTGGTCTTTTTCTTTACTTCAACACCGGCTTGTTTTACCGTTACTTTGAAACTAACTTCTGCATATTCGCCTTTTTCATCGGTGATTTTGGCTTTCAGGATGCCTTCGCCAACACCGTTCAGGGTAATCTGAAAATCTTTGGAATAATTGTTTTCCTGAGCTTTTTCAAGCTGCTCGTCAATCAAAGTAGTAGGGACATTGTTGCTGGTGAAGACGATGGTAAAGCTTTTGAGTTTGGCATTGGTTTCAACGTTGGCAGCAGCATTAACACCAACGGTGAAATTTTCACCTTCAGTAACGGTTACGTCGGAAGAAACATAATTTCCGCCGCCTTTGAAATTGATGGTCGGTTTTGGATCAAGGATAACGTCATCTTTCTCGCAGGATGTCATTGTGGCAGCCATTCCGATAACAGCCATAAATAAAATAAGCAGGTTTTTTTTCATGGAAAATTGAATTTGATAAAATGAATAATGAATAATTGAGATTTGATTTCTTTCAGTATTTAATCTCTTCGACCCATATAGATGGCAAGATAGTATAACAAGGTTGCAAGCGACGAGAGTGCCGCCACAACATAAGTATAAGCAGCCCAGCGAAGTGCTTCCTGTGCCTTGGGTTGGGTGGACGAAGTGGTAATTCCACTGTTTCCAAGCCAGACAAGTGCCCGGCGACTGGCGTCTATCTCTACCGGAAGGGTGATGAAGCTGAAGAGGGTGGTTACAGCAAACATCAGAATGCCAATCAAAAGCAATTGAGGAAAGGTGTTGATCATCAGGATACCGGCCAAAAGAACCCATTGAACCCACTTACTTGAGAAACTGACGATGGGGACAAGCTGACTGCGCATTGTAAGCCAGTGATAAGCAGTAGCATGCTGAACCGCATGACCACATTCGTGAGCTGCAACGGCGGCAGCGGCCACGCTGTTGCCATGGTAAACATCAGGGCTCAGGTTGACAGTTTTTGTCACCGGGTTGTAATGATCAGTCAATTCACCTTCAACTGATTGGATCTTCACGTCAAATATCCCGTTGTCGTTGAGCATTTTTTGTGCCACATCGCGACCGCTCATGCCATAATTTACGGGCACCTTACTAAATTCCCTGAACTTGCTCTTTAACTGGTATCCAACGAGCCAGCTCAGAAGCATAAATACCCCAAAAATAATCCAGATCATGATGTTTTGATTTTTGGTTTTGAGGCCGCAAATTTATTGCCATTTTATTCGATTTCAGAAATATTAACAAATTTTGACAATTTCAACCTTATTTGAATGGCAAAAAGATACTGATTCAGCCTTATGAATAAGGTTTCTGAGGCTTGAAAAACCATGTCATTGAAGCCATATTTTTAGCTATTTTTGCGGCTCAATTTCGTGGGTATGATAAAAAACAACTCTTTATTGAAAATTTTAAAAGAATATACCATCATCACATTTGGTTTGTTTGTGATGGCATTGGGATGGACGGCTTTTCTAATTCCAAACAAAATTCTGGGAGGGGGAGTCAGCGGTATTGCTACGGTAATATTCTGGGGTACAGGCCTTCCGGTTGGTGTTTCGGTTTTTGCCATCAATGCAGTTCTTATATTGTTTGCGTTGAAAATTTTGGGGACTGGTTTTGGGATGAAAACGATCTATTCCATTTTTGTTTTATCAGGCTTTTTTGCTTTGCTTCAATATTATATTCGCGAACCATTTGTCACCGATCGTTTTATGGCTTCGGTAGTGGGGGCAGTAATGTCAGGAAGCAGCATGGGTTTGATTTTTACTCAGGGAGGCAGCACGGGTGGCACTGACATTATTGCCATGATTGTAAACAAGTACAGGAATATCAGCCCGGGAAAAATTATCCTGTTTTTGGATGTTTTCATAATTTCAAGCTCCTATCTTTTACCGGATATTCATATCGAAACCCTGGTTTATGGTTTCGTTGTGATGGCGGTGGCAAGTTATGTGATTGATTTGATTATCACCGGTAACAAACAATCGGTTCAGCTTTTTATTTTTTCGAAAAAAGCTTCGGCCATTGCCGATCGGATTGGGAACGAAACCGGTCGTGGGGTTACTTTCATTAAAGGCGTTGGCTGGTACACCAAATCGGAAAATGATATCCTGATGATTATCGTCAAACGGATGGAGTATCAGGAAGTTTTCAGGATTGTGAAACAAGAAGATCCGGATGCTTTTGTTTCGCTTTCTTCGGTCATGGGCGTTTTCGGAAAAGGCTTCGACACCATGCGTTAGCCAATCGGCTCACACGATTTATTCATTTCTTCTTTGAACCGGAGCCATTTGCGAAAACATCACTCCGGTAAGCATCAGCGCAGCCCCGGCCATTTGCCTGATGGTCATACTTTCGTGAAGGATGAGAAAACCGCCAATAAGCGCAAACACGGCTTCCAGACTAAGAATGAGTGCCGCATGATTGGCCGGAAGATGACGTTGCCCCGCCACCTGAAAGGTGAAGCCCAGGCCGGCTGAAAAGATCCCGGTATAGATCAGGGTAAGCCAGGCGGCTGACAATTGCCCTGTTTGGGGTAGCTCAAAAAGAATCCCCGGGATAAGGCTCAGTATTCCTGCAACGAAAAATTGTAAAAAAGCGAGATGACGGTAATCGTGACGGGGTGCCACCAAATCGAGGATGATCAAATGAAAAGCCCAAAAAACTGCACTGATCATTACCAATAAATCTCCGAATTCAAGATGGAGCCCCCCTTTGCTCCCCGAAAGCAAATACAGACCGGGAATGGCAATCAGTGCACCGGCCCAGGTTTTCCAGCTATAACGCAAACGGCGAAACAAACCAATGATAGGTACAAAAAAGATGTAAAGACTGGTGATGAAACCGGCATTTCCTGCGGTGGTGTATTTGATACCGATTTGCTGAAAGCCCGACGCGAAAAACAGAGCAAGACCGGCCATCAATCCATGCAACAATAATGTTTTTGATGAGAATAGTTCCTGATATCCTGTCTTTCGGTCAAAAGCGAGAAGGAATAATACCGTAAGCGCTCCAAGGATAAACCGTATCCCATTGAATATCAATGGGCCAAGATGATTCATCCCATCGCGTTGAGCCACAAAGGCAAAACCCCAAATGGCTGCTGCCGACAACAGTAGCAAATTCCCTTTCGCCCGGTTGCCCATATGCAGCTAAATCGCTTTTGAGCTGTTTTGGCGACGCAAACGGTCTACTAATGATGCAAAGGCAAATATGATCAAATAGCAGGGGATTACAATCCAATAGGCTGCCTGTGTAGAGCTTTTCCCGGCCAGATAACCATAAAGCAATGGGATGGTTGCCCCGCCGGCAATAGCCATAATCAGCATCGCTGAGGCAGTTTTTGTGAATCGTCCAATGCCCTGAAGTGCCAGAGGCCAAATGGCAGGCCAGATCAGACTATTGGATAAACCTAGCAAAGCTACAAAAAGCACGGTATAGGGTAGCGTCAGGCTGATGGTCTGAAATGTTGTAAAATCAAGAAAAGGAAGGGTAAATTGGTGATGTGCGGGAATAAATAAAGCGAGCAAAGCAAAAGCAATTCCTGAAAGAGAGCAGATGAACAAGGCGCCTTTCTGACTTAGATATTTGGGAATTAATGCTACGCCAACGAAATAGCCCATCACCATAAAGACTAGCATGAGTGAGGTGTAAAATTTTGCCGATTCCATTGCCACGCCGAGTGATTGGCCATAGCGGATAATGGTGTCACCCGCTATGACTTCTACGCCAACATAAAAGAATAGGGCAACCACCCCAAAGATAAGGTGGGGAAAGGAAAAGACAGTCCTTTTGTCATTTTTCGCGTCGTCGGCAACTACCTCGTCGTCAGTAGCTTCAATTTCGGGAAGATGTGTGAAGCGGATAAAGATGGCCAATGCTGCCAGGAAACCTGCCATCAACAGATAAGGAAATATTAAACGGTGCGAAAGCTGATCAAGTAGTTGGGCGTGCATCGCCGGGTCGGTTGTTGCTGCAAGTTTTTCGTTAAGCTCCTCCGCATTTTTCAGTACCACCGAAGCCAACATAACCGGCGCAAGAACTCCGGCAAATTTATTGGCAATTCCCATGATGCTGATGCGTTTGGCAGCGCTCTCAATTGGACCCAGAATGGTAACATACGGATTCACGGCTGTTTGCAGCAATGCAAGGCCTGTCCCAATTGTGAATAATCCAAGCAGAAAAATCACGTAAGAGCGGTCGAGCGCTGCCGGGATAAAAATAAGAGCTCCAGCCATCATCACCAGCAGCCCGATGACCATGCCGTTGCGAAAACCTGTTTTTTGAAGAATCCACGACGAGGGGAGAGCCATCACAAAATAAGAGATATAAAAGGCAAAAGTGACAAAATACGACATGAAATCGTTGAGCTGACAGGCCGTTTTCAAAATTGGTATGAGGGCACCATTGATCCAGGTGACAAAACCAAAAACGAAAAAAAGAACGCCAATGATGATCAATGGAACGAGGTTGTTTTTGGGGGCTGCAGTGGCTTGTGATTTCATGATTCTGAGGTTTTAAGCGGCAAAGATAGGGCTTTTTTGTACCGTTAAAACAAGAAAATAACCGAAAACAAGCCCGAAAAAAGCTTTTCAGGCATTGAGCCAATGTTTCATAAAAACTGGGGTTTTTCTCGTGTTTTCATTTCTTCTTCTGTAAGTCATTGTTTTGTGTAAATTTGTCCGCAACGAATGTAAACAAATTGGATTATTGTGATTAAGACTAAGGCTTTTTTGCTGATTTTGTTGCTTTTTGTGCAACAACTGATTTATGCCCAGGAATTTAAGATTAAAATCATCGAAACGTCCGATGTTCATGGCGCACTTTTCCCTTTCAATTTTGTAACTGACCATCCGTCAAATGGCTCTTTGGCTCAGGTGCTTACTTATGTGAATCAACAGCGGGCTGATACAAATCAATACGTTGTTTTATTGGATAATGGGGATATGCTTCAGGGCACTCCTGCGGTGTACTATTTCAATTATATCAAGTCCGACACCATACATCTTTTTGCCGATGCCATGAATCGTATGCAATATGATGCAGGCACTGTCGGAAATCACGATGTTGAAACGGGTCATGCCGTTTATGACAAATTTCGTGAAGAACTGAACTTTTCGTGGATGGCTGCCAATGCCCTGCACCAAGGCAGCGATGAACCTTATTTTACGCCCTATTGTGTTTTACAAAAAGGAGAGATCCGTATTGCCGTTTTAGGATTGATTACACCACTCATTCCTGAATGGCTTCCGGACAAATTGTATTCAGGAATTGAGTTTGACGATATGGTGGATGCCGCCCGAAAGTGGGTGCAAATTATTCGCGAAAAAGAACACCCCGACCTGTTGATTGGTTTATTTCACTCTGGCGTTGATTATACTTATGGAGGCACGGATGCGAATACGTATCGCAACGAAAATGCCGCCAGTTTAGTTGCCAAACGTGTTGCCGGATTTGATGTTGTTTTTGTGGGTCACGATCACAAAGGTTGGAATTATACAGTAAACGACCCCGATGGTCGTGAAGTCCTGATCCTTGGCACAAGCTCCGGAGCACGCAATATTGCCGTCGCAGAACTTGATTTGCAATTCGATGCTGCAAGCCATAGTTTTATTAAAACAAGTGCCAGTGGACATTTGATTGATATGAAAGATGTTGTTCCTGATTCTGTTTTTGTGGCGCATTATGCCGGAAGTTTCAACGTAGTCAGGAAATATGTCGAACGGCCGGTCGCTCGTTTTGATGAAACTATTTTTTCGCGCGATGCACTTTTTGGTCCATCTGAATTTACTGATCTCATCCACCGCGTTCAATTGGATTTGACCCATGCAGATCTCTCTATGACTTCGCCGCTTTCATTCAATGCAAAGGTGAATGAAGGAATAATAAGGGTTCGTGACTTGTTTGACCTGTATAGTTTTGAAAACCAGCTTTACACAATTTGGTTAACTGGAAATGAGATTAAAAATTACTTAGAGTTTTCTTATGGAAGCTGGTTCAATCAGATGAAAAGTGAGAACGATCACTTGCTCAAGTTCAGATTAGATGAACAAGGCGGAATTGTTTTTAACGAACGGACAAGGTCGCCTGAACTTGAAGAGCGTTATTACAATTATGAATCGGCAGCAGGCATTGATTATGAGGTAGATGTGACAAAACCTGTTGGGCAACGCATCACGATACACGGCTTATCTGACGGGAGGCCTTTTCATATGGATGAACGCTATTCGGTAGCAATCAATTCTTATCGTGCCAATGGTGGGGGAGGCCATCTGATCTATGGAGCCGGAATCCCACGCGAACAGTTGAAAAACAGAGTGATTACGGCCTCAGAAAAAGATTTACGTTTCTATTTGATGCAATGGCTCGACCAGCAACAAACCGTTCACCCTCAGATTATTAACAATTGGAAGGTAGTGCCTGAGAATTACTGGAAAGCCGGTAAAGAAAGGGATTGTATCCTCCTTTTCGGGAAATAGAAAAGGCAAAACAGAATTTCCGAATTTGAGAAAACAGACTTAGTTCTTCATCTCCGAAATGCGTTCCAAGCGTTTCACAAAACGTATTCCCTCCATTTTTTTCAAACGCGTAATGACCTCCTGAAGACTTTGCAGGTTTTGGACATAAATGGTGAGATACGCCACAACAACACCATTGCTGCTTTCGATCTGCAAATTTCGGATATTGATTTTCAATTGGATTGAAATGATTTCGGTGAGGTTATGAATGAAGCCGATGGAATCAATAGCCGTGATTTTGAGCCCGGCCAGAAAAGTCACATTTTCTTCCTGTTTCCATTTGGCTTTGATAATGTTGTTCCCATATTTCGACATCAAGTCAATGGCAGTGGGGCAATTGACACGATGAATCTGCATAGGTTCGCCCGGAAATGCCAGAGCCACCACATCATCGCCGGGGATGGGATTACAACAGGTGGCCACGGTATAGCCCAAGTCGGTAGTTTCTTCACCTATGACGTCAGCCTTCATCGTGTGGTTTGCAGTCTTTCCTTGTTCCTGACTGGCAGCCTCTTCAATGGGTTTGTGTCGCATAAAAGGGCTGATCAGGTATTTGAAGAAACCTGAACTTGCTGAGCCCGATTTATCGCGAAATGCCTCTTTTACCTTTGCAAGGTTGATTTTGTCGGTAGCTGTATAATAATAAAGGTCAACTAATCCCGATAGACCCTCAGCTTCGATCAACCGTGTGATGGTGGGTTTTCCGGGATCTAAATTGAGCTGTTGCAGAATGTCTTCAAGTTTTTTTCGTCCTTCTTCTCTAAAAGTTTTTCGGTATTCGCGTATGGCATCCTGCAATCGGGTTTTGGCCCGGGCTGTAACCAAAATACTAAACCATTCTTCTTTAGGAAATTGTACTTTTGAGGTAATAATCTCAACCTGATCACCACTTTTCAGCTCGTGATTAAGCTGCACAAGTTTGTGATTCACATTTGCACCAATGCACTTACTGCCGAGATTGGTGTGGATATTAAAAGCAAAATCAAGTGCCGTTGAGCCTTTTGGCATTGAAATCATCTCGCCTTTGGGTGTAAAGACAAAGATTTCGTCAGAAAATAAATTGAGCCGGAAATTATCCATAAACTCAAGTGCTGAGGCTTCGTCCGACGAAAGGAGCTCGCGCACCTTGTTGAGCCATTCATCTAGCCCGCTTTCGCTTTCACTCTCACTCTCACTCTCACCTTCAATATGTGAGGTGTCTTTATATTTCCAGTAAGCAGCATAGCCTTTCTCCGCAATGGCATCCATGCGTTCGGAACGAATCTGAAGATTGACCCATCTTCCGGCTTTACTCATCACGGTACAATGGAGCGACTCGTAACCATTTGCTTTGGGGAGCGAAATCCAATCGCGTAGCAATTGATTGTTTGGCTTGTAAAGGTTGGTGACAGCGGCGTAAACTTGCCAGCAACTAATTTTTTCGGTTTCCGGCGGTGCATCAACAATGAACCTGACAAAAAAAGTGTCATGATAATCGCTGAATGAGATGTCCTTTTCTTTGGTTTTTGACCAGATTGAATAAATAGAGTTTTCTACTACCCTGATACGATATTTAATTTTCATTTTATTCAGCGCCTCACGAATCGGAATCAGAAACGATTCAATCATAGCGTTGCGCTCGGGGCGGCTCTCAATCAGGCTTTTCGAGATAGATTCGTAAACAGCCGGCTCAGTATATTTCAGGGATAAATCTTCAAGCTCGGTTTTAATGGCATATAAACCAAGACGATAAGCTAAAGGTGCAAAAAGATAAAGGGTTTCGGAAGCAATTTTAAATTGTTTGTGCTGGGGCATTGCATCCAAAGTGCGCATATTGTGAAGCCGGTCGGCTAATTTGATGAGAATCACACGCACATCGTAAGACAAAGTGAGCAACACTTTACGGAAATTTTCTGCCTGCATACTCGGCACATCCGAACCTTCGACCATGATGTCGAGTTTGGTAAGGCCGTCAATAATACGGCCGATATGCTCGCCAAACATGGCCGTAATATCAGCAATCTTATATTCGGTATCTTCCACCACATCGTGAAGCAGGGCGCAAATGATTGAAGTGCGCCCCAGACCAATTTCACCGGCAGCAATCGTAGCAACTTCAATCGGATGATAGATATATGGCTCGCCTGTTTTGCGCCGCATATCTTTGTGTGCTTCCACGGCAAGGGTAAAGGCTTTGCGAACCATCCAGCGGTCTCTCACATCTTTGCGGGTGTGCCACACCTCTATAAGGTTGCGGTAACGTCGCAAAATTTCCGCTCTTTCTTCCGGACTGTATGTGTCGAGGGCTGTCATAAGCTGTACCTGAAATCCCGTATTGTTGGCTTTACAAAGATAAAAAAGAGAATGTATCATGCAGAAGGTTCATTATTTTTTCGTTGCATTGTCGCGCAATCTGTAAAATGCAGTATTACAGAGGGTAATATGCTTTGTTGTTGCTCTAAATAAAAATAATCATTTTCAGGGAACCTTAAAACCTTTTCAGAATTGTTCGAAAATTTATAAGGCTGATTGAAAATCAGATAAACTCTGGGTAAAGGAACGTATGCAATCGGGCTCTATTTTTAGCGGATTTTCTTTGGACTCAACTCATTTTTGCGCTCAAAACATGGCCACCTTTAAAGCGCAATTTTAGAGAATTGTAGTATATAAAAATATAAGTTATTTCTTATATAAAGTAGTACTTATATAAAACAAAAGTAACATAATATCAGATATATATAATTTTATATGTAGAGGAACAATGAAGATAGAATCAGTATAAATAAATGGATGTAAAGTTATTGTAGTAGCAATTTTTCCTGCCTTCTTTTTTTTTTCAAATATTTTCGCCACGTTATTTTTGAAATTTGGTTATGCAAACACGTTTTACTTTCAAATCAATCAAAAGTAAATTCGTTATATTATTATATATGGTGTTGATTGTTTTGTTTGTGATCGTAGTTTTTAAATCAATCTGAAAAATCGGTAAATGGAAATAATGGAGGAAAAAAACCTGATTGAAGCATGCCTGAACAATGACCGTCAGGCTCAATTCAGGCTATATGAGTTGTTTGCTCCGCGTTTAGTTCCACTTTGCCGTCGTTATGCACGCAGCTCATGGGATGCCGAAGATATTCTTCAGGAGGGCTTTATTAAGGCGTTTCGATATTTAGCCGATTTCCGAAACTATGGCTCGTTTGAGGGATGGCTGAGACGTATCATGATTACGACTGCCTTTAACTTTTATAAAAAGAAAAAGATTTCGTTCTCCGAAAGTGAACTGTCATATATGCCTGACGATGTGGTACCTGAAATGACGGTGACAGCCGGTTTGTTTTACAACGATCTGATGGGGATCGTGAATACGTTGCCCAAAGGCTATCATCAGGTTTTCAGACTCAATGCCATCGAGGGTTTTAATCATAAGGAAATAGGCCAGATGCTCGCCATATCGGTCAATACCTCCAAGTCGCAATTAATGCGGGCGAAAGACCAGCTTCAGCGAAAACTTGAGCCAAGTGTTTTCAAACATGAGATTTTACAAACAGCATAGTTTTATTCACCAAACACAATCAATTTTATGAAACGGATTTTTACCTTTATTGCAGCAATGTTGTTTGCTCATTTCACTTTTGGGCAAACTTTCCTTTTTGAAGATTTCAGCGGCAGCACTTTCCCTCCGGAAGGCTGGACGCGTGAGGGAGTTGTAAACCAATGGGCTAAGAGCGCAACGGCAACAGCCGGAGGCACTTCGCCTGAGCTGAAGTTTACCTACGTGAATCAAAATACAACCACACGGTTCATTTCACCTGTTGTTGATCTTGCGGGCGAAAGTAACGTTACACTCACCTTTAATTATTTCTTTGATTATTATGCTAACGGTGTGACCTTTGGAGTTGCAAAACGCTTTGGTACTGGCGACTGGGAAGTGGCTTGGTCGGTAACTCCCACCGGCAACCAGGGACCCATGCTGAAAACTGTTGAGCTTACCAATGTTGGACAGCCTGGTTTTCAATTCTGTTTTTATCTGTCGGGAAACCTTTACAATATTGACTATCTGTACATTGACAATGTGAAGGTGTTCAAACGTAAAAACTTAGATGCAGGACTTCAAACTGTAAATGTGCCCAGCTACTTTAATGGACAGAAGAATGTTACAGGTAAGGTGATCAACGAAGGACTCACCGCAATCAATTCATTTGATGTAAATTGGTCGCTGAATGACGGTACTACCAATACGACGAACTACTCGGGGCTGAATCTTGCCACCGACAACACTTTTACCTATACCTGCAACCAGACTTTGAATCCTCCTCCAGGAATGCACACGCTCAAAGTTTGGGTTTCAAACGTGAATGGTGTGGCACAGGACGACAATCCGGCAAATGACATGATCCAAAAAACGATTGGTATTCCTACCCAGACTATGCAACGTCGTCCATTGTTTGAAGAATTTACCAGCTCAACCTGTGCTCCTTGTGCCTCGTTCAACAATTCGGTGTTTAACCCATTTATTGCAAATAATGGCGAAAATATCGGATTGATTAAATATCAGATGAACTGGCCTGGCACCGGCGACCCCTATTATACTGCTGAAGGTGGTGTTCGTCGTATGTTTTACGGAGTCAATGCTGTTCCTATGCTTTTTGTTGAAGGTCTGAATGTTTCAACTACTTCTCCTGCTGTTAACAATGCCTATAACACTGCGATGGCCGACCCTGCCTTCGTTAACATCGTTGCAACTCATAATGTGGATGGAGACAATTTCAGCGTTTCTGCGCAGATTACTCCCTATGTTACACTTTCGAATGTTACGGTGCATGTTGTATTTATTGAAAAGTTAACCACAGGCAACGTCGCCAGCAATGGCGAAACTTCATTCCATCACGTGATGATGAAAATGATGCCCGATGCAAACGGTACGACAACTACTCTCGAAGGCGGCGTTCCAACTACATTCAATTTTACCCACAACATGTCCACCACCCACGTAGAAGAAATGGACGATCTGGTTGCTGTTGTGTTTGTTCAGGACAATGCTACCAAATATGTTTTCAATAGCGCATATAGTACGGAAGGTGCTGCCTTGCCGGCAACCGTCAGCTTTGACCCCGTAAATGGAGCCACCGGCATCACCACCGAAGTTGACTTGCATATCACTTTCAATATGCCTGTATTTATGGTTGGTGGCGCAGAAATCACCAATGCCAACGTTGGAAGTTTGGTTACACTGAAAAAGGTGAACGGAGCAGATCATCCGTTTGTGGCTACCATCAGCGATGACAAAACCACTATTACTGTTAACCCCGACGGATTGCTGGATTCTTTCACACAATACGAATTGGCTGTTGCTGAAGTGCAAAATGCAAGCGGCGTTGTAACTCCGGCTTCTTCAGTCGTCTTTGAAACCGGAATACATGTTGGCGTTCAGGAAACCGAAACCGGTTTTGCAGGCATCAGCCCTAACCCAGCCAATGGTAATCTTGAAATCCGATTCTATCAGGCAAATGCCGGAAATGTGACGCTGAGCATCCACGACTTGAGCGGCCGCATGGTGAGCATGATTCATAACGGCGAAATGGCCAATGGCATGCATACCATCCGTTGGAATACTGCCGGAATTACTGCCGGCGCCTATTTGGTAAAATTGCAAACAGGAAATACCGTAAAGACTTCACGTTTAATTGTAAATAATTAGTTTTCATAAGTTTTGGTTGTTTGAGACCGCCCCGAAAGGGGCGGTTCTTTCGTTTATCACGTTTTTCAAACGACTATTTTCCTTTTGGATAATATCTCATGAATTATAAACAAGAAATCAAAATACTTTTTTCGCTGTTAGCTTGCTCATTGGTTTTCGGGGTGCTTTTGCCCAAATCTTTCTCAATAAGATATTTAACCATGTCAGAAATTATCAAAATATTGAAGATAAAATAAGGGAAACTGCGTTTAACGTTGGTTTTTCTTTTATTTTTACATATCCATTTTTTAACCATTCAAATCAATCTAAATTATGAGGAAAAATCTACTTCTTGCCGCAATGATGCTTATCATCTCATTGGGTATCAATGCACAAAGCTTCTTGAATGAAGATTTTAACGGGGTGTTCCCGCCTGACGGCTGGACCCGTGACGGTGTTCCAGGACAATGGTCGAAAAGCCAGTCGAACAATGCCGGCGGTCTGGCTGCCGAAGCCAAATTTAGCTGGATCAACCAGAACACAACCTCACGCCTGATTACCCCTGCCATTAACCTCAGCGGACAGACAGGTGTTACCTTTTCTTTTAGGCACTATTACGATATCTACACCTTAGGACCCAAAATCGGTGCTGCTTACCGCGTGGGAACGGGTGACTGGACTGTGCTTTGGGAAATGACACCCAACAACTCGGTTGGGCCGGAACAAAAAATGCTTGATGTGGGCGGAGCCAACGGACAGGATAATGTTCAGTTCTGCCTCTATATCACTGGTAACCTCTACAATGTGAACTACTGGTACATTGACGATGTAAAGGTTTATATTCCACTCCAACTTGATGCAGCCTTGATGAAAGTGGATGTAAGTCCATATGTTGCTGTAAATGAATCCACAACATTGAAAGGAACGATCGGAAACGAAGGTATCTCGCCGATTAACTCATTCACCGTTTCGTATTCGATTGATGGTGGTACCCCTGTCGCTTCCGAATTTACCGGCCTCAATATTCCCATTGGCGGAACTTATGATTTCACCCATTCCGTACCTTTCACCCTGACAGAAATCAAAGGATATTCAATTGAGACGACCATCAGTAATGTGAATGGCGGTAACGACCTCAACCCCGACAACAACTCCATTACAAAAACAGTCTATGTTGTTCCGTTTATTCCCGCCAAACGTGTTCTTGCCGAAGAAGCTACCGGAACCTGGTGTCCGTGGTGCGTCAGAGGAACCTGCTTCATGGGCATCATGGCCGAAACTTACCCGGACACCTGGATTGGCGTTGCCGTTCACAATGGCGACCCCATGGTATATGCCCCTTACGACAGCAATATGGGAAATATTATCCCCGGTTTCATGGGTTATCCGCAATGTACTTCCGACCGTACAGCTGGCGAGTCCGATCCATTAGAGCTTGAGCAGGCCTATAACAGAAGAATCAATGTCATCAGCCCTGCCAGCATTGATATCGTTAATTTCAACTGGGATGCTGTTACCCGCACCGCTACTTTTGATCTTCGCTCAGAATTCGTTGCCGATGCGAGCGACCTTCTCCGTTTTGGCGTGATCATCACCGAAGACAGCCTTTGGGGAACAACTTCGCAGTGGAATCAGGCAAATGCATACGCTGGTGGCGCATATGGCCCGATGTGCGGGTACGAAAGCTTGCCTTCACCCGTCCCTGCCGCTGAGATGCACTACGACCACGTGGCCCGCACCATTCTCGACACTCCTTTCGGCACCGAAGGTAGCTTGCCAAGTCCCATCGCTGCCAATGAAATCCATACCTACGCCTATACCGTGGAAATCCCCGAAGCCTGGCGTTTTGAGAAACTGAATTTCATCGGCTTCCTGAGAAATGACGTGACGGGTGAAATCCTCAACGCTACAAATGTCATCAGCCACTATGTGAATGTGAACGAACAGCAGAAAAACGAAATCAATTTCAGCTTGTATCCCAATCCGGCAAAAGACGAAGTGAACGTGGTGTTCGATATGCCGTCCAAAGGTATTGTTGAACTTCAACTCGTTGACATTATGGGAAAAACCGTTCTCAGTAAGGAAGTTAGCCAGTCATTCGGCGGAACCCAACTGGTGAAACTGAGTACCGAAAACCTGCGCAACGGAACCTATATGCTCAGATTGCAGTCTGAAGGACAATCGTTTGTTCAAAAACTGATGATTGCAAAATAATTCAACCTTAGCTCTGAATGAATGCGATAGAACTGTTCGCGAGGAATGGTTCTATCGCATTTTTTTATTATTTTGCGACATTAAATCATCCACATTATGCGTCCGAAATTTCTATTTCTATTTCTGTTTATCCTGTCTTTTTGGAATATTACGGCCAGCAATACCGAGCTGGAACAGCATTTGAAACAATTGGGCTTCGACAGTATCCGACCCATCGAGTTCAAATCTCAACGCTACGAAGCGGCCTATGAGCTGTTACTCGATCAGGCTGTTGATCACTCCAACCCCTCCGGACAACATTTCAAACAACGCATTATTCTGCGTCATAGAGGTTATGACCGGCCAACGGTGATGGTGACCGAGGGCTATGCTGCCGATTATGCCTTTTGGCCTAATTATGATGAAGAGATTGCAGTGGCCTTAGATGCCAATCTTGTGGTGGTTGAACATCGTTATTTTGGCAAAAGCAAACCCGAGCCTCTTCAATGGAAACAACTCAATCTGCAAAATGCTACGGCCGATCTCCATCACGTAAATCAAACCCTTAAAGCCATCTATCCGAAAGCCTGGGTGAGTACCGGAATCAGCAAAGGCGGACAAACGACCTTGTACTACCGCTATTTTTATCCCGATGATGTGACCGCATCTGTACCTTATGTGGCGCCGCTCAATTTTTCTGTTGCCGACAAAAGGGTTTATCATTTCAAAGACACGGTGGCTACAGCGCCATGTCGCCAAAAACTACTTGCTTTGCAAAAGGACGTCCTCAGCCGACGCAACATCTTTTTGCCGATGTTTGCCGATTCTACCCAAAAAAGAGGGATGACTTTCAACAAAGTTGGCGGCATCGAAAAGGCTTTTGAATACAATGTGCTGGAATGGGGCTTTGCCTATTGGCAGTGGCTCCCGATGGGTTGTGAAAATCTTCCTGAGCCGGGTGGCGATGCCAATGAGATTTTCAAAGCTTTCATAGCTGCGGCAGGATACGATTTCTTTGAGGATGAAAGCATCAATGACATGCAGCCGTTTTTCTATCAGGCGCTCACCGAAATGGGATTCTATTCATACGAAACAAAACCTTTCGGACAACTGCTTCACCTCGTTGATAAACCTTCTTTCCGGCATACCTTACCCGAAGGTGTCGAGGCGCACTACCATCCGGCTTTAAGCCGTAAGGTAAACCGTTGGCTTAAAAAATCTGGAAACAATATCCTTTATGTTTATGGTGGGTACGATGCCTGGGCATCAACGGCGGTGCAGCCCGGCCACAAAACCAATGCGCTGAAACTGGTTCTTCAGGGTGGTTCGCATGCCACACGTTTACGTCATTTCGACAGCGAGACCCGCGAAAAAGCATTGCAAACCCTCAAAAACTGGGTTGGTTACGAGCCTGCCGGATCAACACCATAAGTTCGTTTCGTTCTTAAGAATCTATCTTCATACTCAGGTTGATACGTTTGCGATCGGTATCCACCTGAAGTACTTTTACCTTTACCCTTTGGTTGAGACGAACCACTTCGTTGGGGTCGCGCACATATCGGTTGGCCATCTGACTCACATGTACCAACCCGTCCTGATGCACACCGATATCAACAAAAGCTCCAAACGCAGTGATGTTGGTGATCACTCCATCGAGCACCATGCCTTCTTTGAGATCGAAGATAGAGCGAATGTTCCCGGCAAACGAGAACTGCTCAAATTGCTGCCGGGGGTCACGTCCGGGCTTTTCAAGCTCCAAAAGGATGTCGCGGAGGGTGGCAGCTCCACAGTCGGGGGTAATGAAATCGCTTTCATTCACCAGATGGCGAACTTTTTTGTTGCCAATAAGTCCGTCCACACTCTCGTGAAGTTGTTTGGCTATCTGATTGACAACTTCATAGCTTTCAGGATGTACTGCACTGGCATCTAATGGGCTATCACCTCCATGGATGCGGAGAAATCCGGCGCTTTGCTCAAAAGCTTTCTGCCCCAGACGATTCACCTCGAGCAACTGTTGACGGTTGCGAAAGCCGCCAATCTTCGTCCGGTGGGCAATGATATTAGCTGCAAGTTGCGGGCCCACGCCGCTCACATACGAGAGCAACTGCTCGCTGGCTGTGTTCAGGTCAACACCTACGGCATTCACACAACTCTCCACCGTCATCACTAAGCTTTCGTGAAGGGCTTTCTGGTTGACGTCGTGCTGATACTGCCCTACGCCGATTGACTTGGGGTCGATCTTCACCAATTCAGCCAAGGGATCCATGAGCCGGCGACCGATGCTCACGGCACCTCTTACGGTGACATCATAATCGGGGAACTCATCGCGTGCCACTTTGCTGGCCGAATAGACCGAAGCGCCGCTTTCATTTACCATCACGGCCATCACCTCCCGATCGAAAGGAATGCCGCGGACCAAATCTTCGGTTTCGCGACCGGCTGTGCCGTTGCCGATGGCGATCACCTCCACTTTGTAGGCGTTCACCAAAGATTTGAGCTTCTGTACAGATTGTTTCACTTCGTGTTCCGGGGGATGAGGGAAAATGGTATCGTTGTGGAGAAGATTGCCATGTTCGTTGAGAATCACAATTTTGCAACCCGTCCGAAATCCGGGGTCAATTGCCAAAACACGTTTCTGCCCGAGCGGCGGGGCTAGTAGCAGTTGGCGCAAATTTCCGGTAAAAACCCGGATAGCTGTCTCGTCGGCTTTCTCTTTGTAGAAAGTTGACATCTCATTGGCCAACGATGGAGCGAGCAGACGCCTGAAGGCATCGTGTACGGCTAATGATACCTGATGTGCTTTGGCCGTTGTGTTTCTGACCCAATAACGCGATGCCATTTCAATGGCTTTTTCTTCGTCAACAGAAATTTTGAGCTTCAGGATGCCTTCGGATTCAGCGCGAAGCAAGGCTAAAATTCGATGCGAAGGAGCTTTGGCCAAGGGTTCCGACCAGTCGAAATACTGACGATAGGTTTTCCCTTCGTCTTCCTTGTCTTTGACTACCGTGCTGGCGATCATGGCAGTGCGGTGATAGAGCTGACGCAAACGCTCGCGCACCCTCACGTCTTCGTTCACCATTTCGGCAAGAATATCGCGTGCCCCTTCGATGGCTGTTTCAATGTCGGGAACACCTTTCTCTGGTTGGATAAAACTGTTGGCCTCCTTTTGCGGATCGCCATGATCTTGCCTTAGTATAAGCTGAGCCAGAGGCTCTAAGCCACGCTCCCTGGCGATGGTGGCACGGGTGCGACGCTTTGGCTTATAGGGCAGATAAAGGTCTTCGAGCTCTTGCATGGTGGTCGCTTTCTCAAGCTGCTCGCTCAATGCAGCCGTCAACGCGCCTTGCTCTTCTATTGACTGCCGGATGACCTCTCGGCGTTTGCCTAAAGCTTCCAACTGTTGCCATCGTTTTTGAATAGTGGCGATAACGGTTTCGTCCATCGAATTGGTCTTTTCTTTGCGGTAACGGGCAATAAAAGGAATGGTACTGCCTTCTGACAACAAAGTCAGGGTGTTTCGGATGTATTGGTATTCGATGCCGGTTTCTTTTGAAAGAAAATGTGCATAATGAGTGATGTCCTGCATGAGGCGGAGATTTGTATGTAGCAGTGGCGAAGATAAAAAGTTTCGTTACTTGAGGCCATCAAAAAATCCGGCATTATCAATCATGTATTCATAAACATTGTTGTTGATAAATAACTTTTACTCCCATAGAAAGATAAAAGCATAGAAAAAATGAGAGTTTATAAGTGTAGTTGTTAATGTGTTTAGTTGTTGATTTGTTGATTCGTTCTTGAGTTGAAACTCGCTTTTAAAGAAAGTTTTTCTGTGCCTTGGAACCCTCAAAAGCACAAGAAAACAAGCCTTATCAATGCGTGTAAGGGTGGCTGAGCGTATAAAGGCGGCTGAGCGACGCCGAAGCCGCCATGTTCTATCATACAAAAAAAACCTTTCCTGCTGTACTTTCCCTTGATGGAAAGTACCAAAGATCAATGGGATG
>JACFNF010000092.1 GCA_019454985.1 Bacteroidales bacterium | reverse complement strand
TAAAATCGCCAAAACCAAATGTAGATGAATTAAAAAACCAAATGTATAAAAATATCGCAGCTAATTGATTTCAGAACTGCGATATTTTTTATAATAGGTAGCTCATATTAATAGAAAAGCCTAAAGAATGTGCGTATGGGTAACCCATTTTAGAGGCCATAATTCTCCCATCAATGGGTGAAATGGTTATCCAGATGTTCGTCAATGAGTTAGGATATGGTAATGGTGTGGTTGCCCATAACATAAGTTCAATCCAGGTCAATGGACGGAATCCTAAAGGGATGGTGGTGATCAAAGATTGTTCGCCACCACTGAAATTGCACGAATATCCAGCATCAATAAATACCACGCCATCGCGTTTACGAACAAGATTTGGCGTCCTGCGGCCTTCACGTTCTAACACACCTCCTGAAACGTTAGGCAATAACGGAGCTGAAGCGTTCCTAAGATGTTCGATTCTGGGGATATTGGACACGTATGATGACCCAACCTGATCGGGTAGTGGAGCCATTGAAAGAATGGCTTTCCGTACAAGATGTACATTATGAATCTCACCATTATAAAACGTTTTTTGTCCTAATGGCCCGGGAGAACTCACAAAACACCATTGCGGTTCTTCTGGAAGTGGGATTGGTGATGGCATAAAATGTTGGTCAACACTCCATATTTCACCATCATAGAATATGCTGCCTTCGCTTACCGAATAACCTGAGACAGATGGAGTAAACTCACAACCCCAGAGTATAGCGCAATCTGCAGAAGACAACAGTGTTTTGCCAACATCTCGAAAACCTTTACGAATTGCGGTGTTGACAAATTCTATGTCCTCAAGATAAACGGGCATGCCGCCTCTGACATTTAATTTCAGATTATTCATAAATCCTAACCTAAAGGCACATACGAGTCATTAATTTTTGACGAGCCATCTCCCTGCCCAACGGCATCTGTTATAGTACCGTCTCCCGGAGGCACTACTACAGATATGTCACACATTGGAGTGAAAACCACTGCACCAACCTTAAGGTCAGGGATATCTACCTCAATGCCAACGTTGGCATGGCCAACTTTATCAACAAATTTGTTGAGCCGCGAAACATACGCCGCATCAGTAAGATTAGCAAAAGCTTCATTGGTAAGAGCGGGCTCGTTGCCTGACGGATGAGTGAAAGCCTCGACAATCGAATAGGTTTTTGGATAGCCGGTTAACATTTGACCGTTTGAATCCTTTTTGGTAATGGTAAGAAACTTCCTTCTTGCATTGCCGTTGTGAATCTTGTTTGACATAGTTTAAATGATTTTTAAAGGTTAATTTTCTTCTGTCTGATTTATTTGTAAACACACCTCGCCCGACCATGCCGAACTATAGCCTGCGGGCTGCTGAACACACACCTCGCCCGACCAT
>JACFNF010000091.1 GCA_019454985.1 Bacteroidales bacterium | reverse complement strand
AAAGATATGTAGTACGTGCCGATTATTCTCCTTCTTGTTTGAGCAGCGGCGAGTAACAGCATCAGTTGTTGGGTCGGTGATGCCTGACAACTGAAATTGTGTTTGATGTTCTGTGAACTCCTTCGAACCGAGCCTGGCTCGTTCCGACACATGAGCGAACTCCGGAGTGGACGTAGTGAGCAGACCAGTTTCCCATTTCTGCTGTGGAGTTATTGGGCCGAGTTTTCTGTGTTTGCGCTCATAGTTATACCACTGCATGTAGTGTTGAAGATGCTGGTTAGCTTCGTAGAAGCTGCTAAACTCAAATCGTTCAACCAGCTCCCGTTGAAGAATGCTGTGGAATGCTTCGATGTAGGCATTTTCTTCGGGTGTAGCCACATGGGTAAATTCCTGCTTGGCTTCAAGTTCAGCGAGATAGCTTCTCACCTGATTGGCCAGAAACTGGGAGCCGTTATCATTTCTGATGAGTACTCCCTTGAGGTTGTACTGTGTATGCAACCTGCGAAACATCACGATCACGTCATGCTTGCGGACACTCCTCTGGAAGATCCACTGGATAATCTTGCGGCTGAACACATCCATGATCGAGAGTAGGTAATACCACCGACCTTCTCCGTGTACCCAGACATACTTAATATCAAGACATAAGTACTCCATCGGCTGATGAGCCGATATCTGCCTATACTGCACCCACGTGCGTTTCCCACGGCTACGGATAACTTTCCCAAGAAGAAGTTTCTGCTCATCCATGAGGCGATACGTCTTCTTGTGATTAATCACCCTAATTGGCGTAAATCATCATGAACAGATTGGTACCCATAAGCATTGTACGGACCACTGATAAGTTCCTTTATCTTGTCAACAACCTCTTCATTAGGGACCATCGAGCCGTGATACAGCGTATGTGTGCTGGGTTTTTTACCACGTTTTCCCGGGCGAGGCGTATAGTATAACGTACTCCGTGGCAATCCTAGCCACTGCGAAAGAACCGTAACGGCGGCTCGATCGGAGTAATGCTGGATGATCATCACTTTCTCCTTGGTTGGATAGGTGTTTTTTTTAGCAACTCTCCTTTGACCTCAAGCTCTAATGCTTGTCGGGCGATGATACGTTTCAATCGCTCATTCTCTTCTTCTAACGCTCGTACGGCCGGATCTATCCGCCTATACGAGGGGTTCAGCCCTGCGACACCCTTGCATAGATACCGTTGCTTCCACTTTGCCAATAAAGATGGGGATAAATTGTACTTGCGACAGGTAGCCAAATATCCCTCCCGCTCCGCTTCCTGCAGAAGACTCAGCCGGTCTTCCGGTGTAAATGTTCGCTTTGTTCTTGACATGGTTCCCTAAGTTAACTGGTACAAATCTGGTTCGTGATTTCTGTCCAGTCTTTTAAGGGGCTAATACA
>JACFNF010000090.1 GCA_019454985.1 Bacteroidales bacterium | reverse complement strand
TCACTACTAAACGGGCAATCTTTCAAATAGAGCAAAAGTGCATCTAACTAATTGACTATCAATAAACGTTTTTGATTCTTAAAAACCCACCTCCCCCTTGTTTTAGAATAAAGAAGTCTGAATACAGGGTGACTTATTTCGTTTTTTTCTCTTTTCGTACGATCTTCGGCTGTTTTGAACCATCCAAAATACATCAATGTGACTAATCAAGTGTATTCTTACCAAAGCTGCAATCGTAGAAAAAGCTTTTTTACTTTCCGATTTTACTTTCAGAACCTGCATCAATAGCTGGGCTATCAATGTACACCATATCTGGGTTCTGATTCCGTTTTCGGTTTCCGAGTAAAAGTAATGCAGTTGGAAGTTTTGTTTCAATTTCTTGAACAGTAATTCGATATTCCATCGTAATTTGTAGATGTAAGCTACTTCTTCACGACTGGTTTCAAAATTGTTGGTAATGAACTCGTACATTCGTCCGTCATCATCTCTATAAGTTACTTTCCGCAGGCATAATTTCTTGTGTTGCTTACCCTCTTTATAGTTCAGGTGAATGTGTTCTTCTTTCAAAACTCCTGCTTTGTCGTCCTGCAATTCTCGTTCAAAAAGTGTTTCTTGTACCTCATAGACTGCATTTTTCTTTAACCGACATACAAAATTGACTTGTTGCTCCGTCCATTTTGCAAATTGAAGATAATGGTTGTATGCTCTGTCAAATACAATCATACTGTGTGGTGCAAGGCTTAAATCTTTCAAAAAAGTCTTATCGTGCCGTTTTGCTTCGCTGATTTTCACAAATTCGGGGGTGTCGCTATGGGCATCTATCATCATATGAACTTTCAAACCGCCTTTCTTTTTGCCATCGTTCTTGGGATTGCGACCAACACCTTTCATAATGTCTGAAAACAGCCTGATAGTTGTGGAATCGAAGATGAAAAGCTTGGAAAAAGAGGTGTTGTCAATCCGGCTGACCGACAAAAATGGCTTAAAATGTTCCAACAACATAAAATAGACATCCCTGAAAAATGCTTCATCGCGACCTCGCAAACCATCGCCGGCAGTACTCTTGGCGGGCGACTTGTCCATACCTAAATAATTCAGCTTCCCTTCCAAACCACGCATTCCATCACAGATTTCACCCATCGAGTCGCATCGACTCAACACACCAAACAGCATCGTTACAAGCTGTGTCCACGAATCGAATGTCTTATAATATCGGTCTGACTGATGTTTGCCGACAAGCAAGTCAAACTTCTCTTTTGGAATAAAATCTATGATTTGTTTGAAAATCGGCTGACCGACTAATTTCTTTTCTGTATTTTTACTACTCATATTTTTAGTTTGTGGAAAAACCAAAATATGAAAAAAGGAGCTAACCGCAACGGATAGCTCCTTAATATTGAAAAATTAGTCGGTTAGTAGTG
>JACFNF010000049.1:7343-12519 GCA_019454985.1 Bacteroidales bacterium | reverse complement strand
TAACAGAAACATATTATACAATGTCATCTGAAACAAACCAAAAAATATACCTCTTCCTTGCTAAGATGGGCGGGCAGGAGCAGGAATATATTTTCGAGTGATAGTAGCTCACACCACCTCTCTCCGCAATCGGTGCTATGCGGAAATGTGCATATTGGAGAAGGAAGCTGGATTGGAGCAGGGTCAATTGTAATCCCCGGTGTGAAAATTGGCAAATGGTGCGTTATCGCAGCCGGTTCAGTGGTAACAAAAGATATCCCCGATTATTCCCTCGCAGCAGGCAACCGTGCAAAGGTGATTAAGAGTTTGAGATGAAGAGCTAAAAAAAAGTAAAAAGTAAGAAGTAAGAAGCGGTGCACTGAGCGTTAGGCGAGAAAATCAGCGAAAGTCAGCGTATAAAAAATCAGCGAAAATCAGCGAGAAACAAAATATCAAAAATCTGTGCCAATCAGTCGCATCCGTGTCATCTGTGTGGTATTAGTAAACGATTAAACAAGTAAAAATTCACACTTCCCCTCTCCCGGTAGCTATCGGGACTAACGAGGGGTAAATGGTTGAGTGCTTCCAACGCAATAAACAGCTCAAAACAAACGAACATAACACCTGACCCCAGCTGGGTCAAATTATGGTAGCACAAGGATTGTTCATTGAGTCCGTCTCCGTAGGAGACCAATTATGGTAGCAAAAACAATTAAATACAGCACACGACCCCGTTGGGGTCGAATTATTTTGAATAATTTCAAAGTGCAATACTGTTTTTGTGGTTATATCCATAAAAATATCTAAAAATATGCTATCTTTGCGTCTGTAACCATAAAACCATGCAAGCAAGACCCAATTATATCAACGCGATAAAGAAATTTATCGATAAGGAGCAGGTGAAAGTAATAACCGGCATCAGGCGCTCAGGTAAATCCACAGTGCTCAGGTTGCTGCGTGAGGAGCTGCTGCTATACGGTGTAAATGATAAACATATCATTGAACTTAACTTTGAGAGTTTCGCCTGTTCCGACTTGCAGGACGCCCGCTCGCTCTACACCCATATTCAAAGTAAAGTTGAAGCCAAAGAACGCTACTATTTGCTTTTGGACGAAATACAGGAGGTGAAAGAGTGGGAAAAAGCAGTCAATTCCTTGCTGGTTGATTTTAACATGGATATCTATATCACCGGCTCTAACTCACATCTGCTCTCTTCCGAATTGTCCACCTATCTGGCCGGTCGGTATGTCGAAATACCGGTCTATACCTTATCTTTCCGCGAGTTCTTAGATTTCAGAGATAACTATTTTAATGACCGATCGGACGCAAGGAATCAATTCTTGACTTATCTGCGCCTTGGTGGTTTCCCGGTTATTCACACAGCCGATTATTCACAAGAAGCAGCATACCGGGTTGTGTACGACATATACTCTTCGGTAATCTTACGCGACACGGTGCAACGTTATAATATTCGCGATGTGGAATTGCTGGAACGTGTCGTAAAGTACGCTTTCGATAATATAGGCAACACCTTTTCGGGTAAGAATGTGGCGGACTATTTCAAGAGTCAGCAAAGGAAAGTAGATATAAACACGGTGTATAACTATTTGAATGCTTTGGAGGGCGCCTTTATTTTGCATCGCGTATCGCGGTATGATATCAAGGGACGGGAGATATTGAAAACCCAGGAGAAATATTACGCCGGAGATATATCACTAATCTATGCCACCATGGGCAGGCGGGATCGGATGATTGGGGGTATTTTGGAAAATATTGTATATCTTGAATTGAAGCGCAGGGGCTATCAGGTTTTTATAGGCAAATTAGAAACTCGGGAGATAGATTTTGTAGCAGAACGTGCGGGGGAAAAGATATATGTTCAAGTAACGTATAAACTGGAAAACGAACAAACCGTGGAACGTGAATTTGGTAACCTAATGTCAATAAACGACCAATACCCTAAGTATGTAGTAAGCATGGATGAATTTTGGGAAGAATCGGTTGGCGGTGTGCGGCATTTTTATATCGCCGATTTCTTATTAGCTGAACATTTATGAACACCTGCTCCGTCTGCGTAGGAGACCAATTATGGTAACACAACAACATCGCACCCACAAATGACACCCCTACAGGGTGTTGTGTAATGGAATAAACCGATTGCTACCTGCAGACTTTGGCATTCTGCAACAGAATAAGAAACGCAGTATGAAGCCGTCTCCATAGGAGACCAATTATGGTAGCACAAAGGTCAGAACAGAACACCGACTCCGTAGGAGTCAAATTATGTAGCAAAAACGTTCAGCATACAACATCACACTCCCCCTCGTTTCCTAACGAGGGGTAAATAGTTCAGCGTTTCTAACGCAACAAACAGCAATAACAAACGAAAATAGCACACGACCCCGGCGGGGTCAAATTATGGTAGCAACGATGTACAGAAAATATGTCAAACGCCTCATTGACTTCACCGCCGCCTTTTTCGGGCTGCTCATTCTCTCGCCGCTGTTTGCGGTGGTAACCGTTGCGCTTTATATCGCCAACTCCGGCCATCCCTTCTTCACCCAAACACGCCCGGGCAAACATACCAAACCCTTCAAAGTGATTAAGTTCAAAACCATGAACGACCGCCGTGATGCCTCCGGCCACCTCCTGCCCGATGCCCTGCGCCTCACTCCTGTGGGCAAATTCATCCGCAAAACCAGCCTCGACGAAATTCCCCAGCTCATCAACGTGCTCAAAGGCGACATGAGCCTCATCGGACCGCGTCCCTTACTTATGGAATACCTTCCCCTCTACAGCAAGGAGCAAGCCCGCCGCCACGAAGTCCGTCCCGGCATCACCGGATGGGCACAGGTCAACGGCCGCAACGCCATCTCCTGGGAACAAAAATTTGAATACGATGTCTGGTATGTGGACCATTGCGCCTTCATCACTGACCTTAAGATCCTACTGATGACCATCGAAAAGGTATTCAAATCCGAAGGAATCAATCAAGTTGGTCAGGCAACAGCCGAAAAATTTATGGGAAGCCGTTCAGAAACCACAGATCAAATTCACTAACCAGTAACCACTAAAACGCGCCAGCCCATTATTCATTATTCATTATTCACTGTTCATTAATCATTAAAAACCTCCTCCCAAATCGCCCACATCAAAAAGATCATAAAATAGAAAAAAGTTTTGAAGATATAGTCGTGGAAGAAGTTAAAATGCTCCGGCCAGGGGATGATGGCAAGCGAAAGCCCCACGATACGAACGATGTTCACGAAGTGAATGACAACCACCCCCATGGGGATATACCACAACTTGTGTTTCCAGGGGCCGGGAAACAACATCATGATAAAAATCCAGTGCATCCATTGTTTGAGGCTTGTGCAGCCCGGGCTCACCTCCACAAAACCCCAACTACCCCTCTGGGTTACCACCCAGATCGTTTGTCCATCGGTGGTATGATTCAGATGAAAAACATTTTTCACAATCCATGCACTTTGGCGAAACAGAATGTCCGAGGCGAAGACAAACAGACGATCCACCTGATGGGCAAAAGGATAGAAGCCATTGTTGTCCCACCAGATAAATAAGTAATGTGAAACAAAAAGGAGGACGAAAAAGATGCCGGTATCGAACAATGATTTAAGTTTTGGTTCGTTCCTCAGTCTTTGCGCCTGTAATAATGTTAGTTTGAACTTCATCGCGTGTGACGGTATTCAGGGAAGTAGTCGGTTTGAGAATCAACGGCCTGTGATTCCTTGCGCAGGCGGTTATATATATCGGGATGATGAATGAAGCGCAGGCTCGAAAACCGGTGAAAATAATTTCCAAAGCCTTTTTTAAAACGGAATAGTCCGTCCGAAGTGCTGCCGCCCAATCCCCCTCCTAGATGAAGTGTACGTGCACCCACACCGATACCGAAACGGATAGCCTCTTCCATCATCAGTTTCGAGGGACTTTGATGAACAGCCTCGTTGGAAGTTGCGCCTAAATGATACTGTATCACCTCGCCAAAACAAGTGAAAATGCCACCGGCAACAAACTTCCCTGCACTGTTGGTAATAGAAATATACACTATTCTATCGGCAAGCAATTGCTGGAGGTTGTTGAAATAGCTATCTGGGAAGAAGTAATACGCATCGGCTTTCCGACGATTCATTGTTTGCCGGTAAGCATGGATGAAGTCGCCGATGGTGCGCCAGTCGTTGACGGCAGCACAAAAGCCTGATATGGCCAATTTACGCAAGTTCCTGCGATGGTTTTCCGAAAAACCCGATAAAATAGCTTCGACAGGTTGCTGAAGATCAATTGAAACAGTACCTCCGTGAAACCACTGCCTGAAAAATTCATGCCCTGTCAGTTTCCAAGGATTTAATAAGGGGTTCAGGCGAATAAAACTACTCACATATCCCTGTCCACTCGCTTCGCGATGAAAAATTTCAAATAAGCCCGAAGCAATCTCACTATTGAGTTGTTGGTTGCACAACAAACCCGGATAGCCATAAGGACTTACAAGATCACGGTATAGGCTGCTGCCATTGATATTTCTGCTAATCAGGGGGATGAGGCATTTCATATCATCCGTTTCATGATACCAGGCCAACGCATCCCCTTGTACGAGACCCGCCTCAATCACACAATATCCCGGCAGATGATACACATCATGGGAAGTCAGTGCGAGCAGCGATTGCCATCTAAGATCATCGGGCCGGATAAAAGGCATGGTCTTTTTGTTTTTGGATGCACAAAATTAGAAGATATCTGGGTGCCTTTTCGGAATTGAGAATCAAACTAGCCAGAAGAGAAAAACTTAGAGCTAATTTCACAACTATCTTTTCAAAGACTAAAAACTCCAATGTGTTCAGGCCTTTCGTGCGTCGTTGAAAACCTCACGCAACACAGCCTCAATGCGCTCCCAATCTGCTTCGTTTAAGTTGGAGCCGCTTGGCAGACAAAGTCCCTGCTCAAACAATCGCTCACTGGTACCGTTTCCATAAAACGGACAATGGGCAAACACCGGTTGCAGATGCATGGGTTTCCACAGCGGCCGCGATTCGATGTTTTCAGCCTCTAACGCCAACCTCAACATTTCGCGATCCACCCCCCTGTTCTCAGCAGGGTCAATCGTAACCGTTGTCAGCCAACGGTTCGAGAAAAAGCCTTCCGGTTCAGGAAGCAACGCAATGTGATAGCCCTTCGCATTGAT
>JACFNF010000049.1:0-7243 GCA_019454985.1 Bacteroidales bacterium | reverse complement strand
AATGCGGGGCTCATATTCCAGGTTTCTTTTTCCGAATCCACGAACACCGGCACAGCCCCCTGATAGGTAATCGGGTTGGCCGAAGCCGAAAAGGTAAAGCTTTGGCAGATCACCTCATCCCCCGCCTTCACGCCCAACAGGATAAGGGCCAGATGCAAGGCCGCCGTACCGGCACTCAGCGCCGCCGCATGACCTACCCCAGTAAACGCCTGCAAATCAGCCTCAAAACCATTCACATGTGGGCCAAGCGGCGCAATCCAGTTCGTGTCAAAAGCCTCTTTCACAAACACCTGCTCCATCCCCCCCATATGCGGCGACGAAAGCCAAATCTTCGATTTATTCATCCATTCAAAGGTTGGTAAAAAATCAACTGCAAATATACCAAAAACCAAAGACCAACAGCCAAAGACCAACCCCCCAAAAAAATATCCTCAAACAATAAAAATCATTTAAATTTGCATCACTTATAAACCAACCACTTTTAAAAAAATACTGCAATGATCAATAGATTACTTGCAAAATACTCTGAGTTTTTCATTTCCCGATGGCTCGTTTTGCTGTACGACACATCCGTCGTATATGCGATGTACATCATGGCCAACCTGATCCGGCATAATTTCGAGTATTTTTTGATTAACCCTTATGTGATGGAGTCGCAAGCCATTGTGGTGATACTACTCTATGTCAGCTCATTCCTCATCGGACGATCTTATACCGGCATTATCCGCCAGACCGGCATTGCCGATGCGGCACGTATCTTCATCGCCACAGGCACTGCTTTTCTGATTCTTTTGACCCTCTATTTTATTACCCTTCCCTACGAGTGGTCGCGTCGTTTCATCCCTTCACTGTCGGTCATTGTCA
Source organism: Bacteroidales bacterium (assembly GCA_019454985.1). GTDB lineage: Bacteria > Bacteroidota > Bacteroidia > Bacteroidales > F082 > JALNZU01. The sequence continues at coordinate 6,379 of JACFNF010000049.1, read as the reverse complement.
TCCATTTTCTGCTGACACCTTTCTTCCTTGTGGGCAGTCGTTTCATCATCAAGGCCATCTACCGCAGCCTCATCACCCGCGAACGAAAAAAACAAGTCAGGGTAATCATTTATGGAGCCGGAGCAGCAGGTCTTCTCACACGCAATGCCTTGTTGCAGGACATGTACTATCAATACGAAATCATTGCATTTATTGACGACAACAGTACCAAAATCAACAAGACCCTTGAGGGCATACCGGTTCTTTCGCGCGAAAGAGCCTTAGATCAAGCTTATATCCAGCGAAACAAGATATCGCAGCTCATCATCGCCATCCAGAAGCTCGACATCAACCTCCGGCGCGAGGTCGTTGAGAGCGGCCTTGAACTCGGCCTTCAGGTGAAGGTGCTGCCCGGTATTGACAAATGGATTAACGGACAACTCAGCTCGAGCCAGATACGCCACATCCACATCGAAGAGTTGCTCGAACGCGAACCCATCCGTCTCGACAACAACCAGATATGTAACCAGACCCGAAACAAGGTGGTGATGGTTACCGGCGCAGCAGGTTCCATTGGCAGCGAGATAGCCCGACAACTGCTGCGCTATCAGCCTGCAAGAGTCATCTTAGTTGACCAAGCTGAATCACCATTGTACGATCTGCAATTCGACATCCGCAACGACGACAAACTCCGCCATGTCTTTGACAAGGGAGTATTTATCGTGGCCAATATCAAAGACCATTTTCGTATGGAACAGATTTTTGCCACCTATCGTCCGCAAATTGTCTATCATGCTGCGGCATACAAGCACGTTCCACTCATGGAAGAAAATCCTTACGAGGCGGTTTTGATCAATGTGTTTGGCACCAAGACCATTGCCGACCTAGCTAAGCAATATCAGGTAGAGAAGTTTGTCATGGTGAGCACCGACAAGGCAGTAAACCCAACCAATGTGATGGGAGCCACCAAACGGATTGCCGAGATTTACACTCAGAGCCTCAGCGATCCTGCGGCAACCCATTTCATCACTACGCGATTTGGCAATGTGCTTGGTAGCAACGGGTCGGTGATCCCCATCTTTCGTCGCCAGATCGAGAAAGGCGGGCCTGTGACCATCACCCACAAAGATATCATCCGCTATTTTATGACCATTCCCGAAGCCTGCAACCTCGTCCTTGAGGCAGGTGCGATGAGCCAAGGCGGCGAAATTTTTGTCTTCGACATGGGAAAACCTGTCAAAATTTACGACCTCGCCTGCAAGATGATACAGCTCTCGGGCTTCACCCCCGACAAAGAGATCAAGATTGTTGAAACAGGCTTGCGGCCTGGCGAGAAACTCTACGAAGAGTTACTCACCTGCAACGAAAACACCTTGCACACCCATCATCCCAAGATCATGCGCGCAAGTGTGGAAACCTTCAACAAACGTCAGGTGGAGGAAGCCCTCAACAAGCTTGGTGCCGCCCTCATCGAAAAAGACGTGTGCCAGCTCGTCGGCGAGATGAAGCAGATTGTCCCCGAGTTCATCTCGAACAACTCAGTTTTCACTACACTCGACACCAAAAACCAATAAACTACAGCCGGTATCGGAAATGTTTCATCCCCAAGCCATCACCCTTCGAAAGCCCTTTGTATGTTCAGAAACGTCATCCTTTTCCTTTTGCTGTCGGCGACCATTCCCATCCTGGCTCAGGCGCCATATACCGAGCTCAACAGTCCCCTTCAGCAATATATCCTCCGAACGGAAACCACTAATGGACGTTTCAGCAACAGCCTCCACACCGGCCTACGACCTTACGACCGTGCCTCGGCTGCCTGCTGGCTCGCCGAGGCCGACAGCCTTTCACCTGCCGATACCCCTGTTGAAAGCTTCAATCGTCGTCAGGCCTTTTCAGGAAACATCCCCTGGTCGGGCGACACCCTTTACGACAGCCGCAAACCCCTCTTCAGGCACTTCTACCGCAGCCGGGCCAACCTTTATCAGGTACACACCCCCGGGTTCGATCTGTTGCTGAATCCAGGGATACATCTGCTTGTGGCTTCCGACCCCGTCAACAACGCCACATACTCCATCAACAGCCGTGCGGTTGAACTGAGCGGCAGCATCGGCCGGAAGCTCGGCTTTTATTCTTTCATCTCCGAGAATCAGATTTTCGCCGCAGCCCATGAGTTAGAATACCGCCGCATCTGGGGTTCCTATCCGGGCGCACACCTCACCAAAAGCTTCAAAGAAGGCGGCATGGACTTCTTTCAGGCACGGGGCTACATCACCTTTACGCCAATCACAGGTATCAGCATGCAGTTTGGACAAGACCGCAACTTTATCGGTCACGGCATCCGCTCGCTCCTGCTCTCCGATTTTGCCACCGATTATCCATTCCTGAAGATCAACACAAAGGTGTGGAAGTTGCATTATATGAACCTCTTTGCCCGCCTCACCGACCGTTATGGATATGTAACCGGAAGTGGCAGCACACGGCCCTATCCGGCCAAATTTCTTGCGTTGCACTATCTGAGCCTCAACCTCCTGCCTAACCTCAATGCCGGTCTTTTTGAGTCGGTCACCTTTCACGACAACAATGGCGACGGGCGCGGCTTCGACTTCAGCTACCTCAACCCCATCATCTTTTATCGTTCGGTTGAACATCAGTTGGGCGACCCCGACAAGATGATGGTCGGCGCTACCCTTGCCTGGCTGCCGGTAAAAAACTTTAAACTATATGGTCAGTTTATGCTCAACGAGTTCCGACTCAACGACCTGATGGCAGGCAATGGCCACCATGGCAACAAATTTGGCTATCAGGCCGGAGCAGATTACACCCAGGTGTTTGGTCTGAAACAACTCGACCTGAAGTTAGAGTACAACCGTGTGAGACCTTATGCCTACACCCACTACGCCGTAGGGAGTCACGACACTTATCCGGCCAACAGTTACAGCCACTACAACCAACCTTTAGCTCATCCTTTAGGTGCCAACTTCAGCGAACTGCTCATTCAGCTCAACGCACAGCCCTGGCCCCGTGTTACTGCCTCGGCTTTGCTCACCTATGCCCGCTATGGAGCCGACAGCACCGGCAGCAACTGGGGAGGCAATATCTTCCTCGATTACCGTCATTACGAACGCGAGTTAGGCAATACCGTCGGACAAGGCGTAGCCACCCGCCTCCTCATGCTTCAAGCTTTGGTCAGTGTCCAGGTTCGTTACAACTTCTTCGTTGAACTCGATCTCCGCTTCCGCGACCTGAATAGCGCCATCGCCCAACGCAACAGCCAGACATCTTTTATTGGAGCTTCTCTTCGTTATAACCTCAATCCACGCCCCTGGAGCTTTTAATAGTGAATAATGAATAGTGAATAATGAATAATTGGCTGGCCCGTATTAGTGCTTAATGGATAATGGACAACCGCATCACACATAAAAATCAGCGTAAATCCGCGCTCTCCATCAACGTAAATCTGCGAGAAACAGACTAATGTAAATCCAAACAATTCGCGTTATCCGCATCTCAAAAAGATTAGAACACAACTCAAACAATAACCCTAAATCAATTTGAACCTCTTAAATCTTTGATTTGTTGAGGTGGTTGATTTGTTGAGGGGTCTTTTCTCAACGATTCAACGGTTTTGTTGATTCGTTGAATCCTTTGAATCGTTAAATCCTTTGAACCTTGAACTTTGAACCACTAAAACCAAAGGCCAAAAGCCAAAGACCAAAAGCCAAAATATAAATAATCTGTAAAATAAAACACTATGAATATGTAAAATAAAAACAGCTAAATATGTAAAACGCAATAAACACTTTCTATTTTTGCAGTATAAAAACGAGCTCTATGAAATACTATAACAGAATAGTAGAAGATGAGATAAAGCAAAAACTGAAAGCCTCCGGAGCATTATTGATCAAAGGCCCTAAATCGTGCGGTAAAACAGAAACTGCGAAACAGTTTGCTGCCAGCATATTACAGGTTGACCAAGACGAACAGGTGCCCGTAGTGATGAGCATTAATCCCCGGATTTTATTGGAAGGCGAAACACCGCGTTTGTTAGATGAATGGCAGGAGCATCCCAAGTTGTGGAATTATGTACGGCACGAAGTGGACGACCGGAAAAAGAGAGCACAGTTTATTTTGGCGGGTTCAGCCAATCCGGAAGAAGAAATAAAGCTGCATAGCGGAGCAGGTCGTTTCACTATTGTTGAAATGCAAACAATGTCGTGGCAGGAAATGGGCTATTCTTCGGGAGAGGTAAGCCTGCGTAGCTTGTTGCAGGGTAAATATGTTGCCTTTTCTGACAACAAACTTTCCCTTGATGAGATTATTGAACGGATGATACGAGGCGGCTGGCCCGCTCTGCTTCACGCTTCTCCCGATGAAGCGATCTTGTTAAACAGAAGCTATGTTGATTTGCTGGCTGAGGTAGATATGAGTCGGGTTTCGCAGGTAAAACGAGATACTCAGAAAGTTCGTTCGCTGCTGCGTTCGATTGCACGAAATATTGCTACTTTGGTAGATAATACCACCTACGAAAAAGATATTAAAGCATTTGAGAACGCAGATTTGTCTCGCCCTACCATCATTGACTATCTGAATGCTCTGACGCAATTGATGATATTTGAAGAGCAACCTGCATTCAACACCCATATACGTACTTCTGCTTCGTTGCGCAAATCACCTAAAAGGCATTTTTGCGATGTTTCGCTTGCCATCGCAGCACTAAAGTTGGACAGGCAAACTTTGATGAATGATTTGAAATATTGTGGATTTTTATTTGAATCGCTGGTTTATCACGACCTGAAGATGTATGCAAGGGCAAATGATGCTGAAGTGTATCATTACAGAGATTCTACGGGCTTAGAAGTAGATGCCATCGTGCAACAAAGCGGCGGGGCATGGGCCGCATTTGAAGTGAAACTCGGTATAGGATTACTCGACGAAGCAGCCGGCAACCTGTTGAAATTCAACCGCCTCATTGACGCAGAAAAACAAGGAAAACCAGCATCCTTGAATATCATCACCGGTAGCGGACTGAGCTTCACAAGACCGGATGGTGTGAATGTCATATCGTTGGCTTCACTCGGAAAGTGAATAATGAATAGTGAATAATGAATAGTGAATAGTGAATAATGGGTAATAAGTTGTAAACTCTTAAACCTTCAAATCCCCCCAAAAAATCAATTATCTTTGCAAAAACCCTCAGATGGAAACAGCAAGACGACATATCGTGTTGAAGCAGGTTTTATGGGACTACAACATCCCGATAGAAGACATTGACGCCGTTCTTCGGGGCGACCTGAACCGTGCCGGACATTACAATCAGGAGATGATTTTTTTAAAACTTCTCGAATCTTATCCCTGGTTCACAATCTTAGAGTTGATGTCGCCGGATCAAATCAACCAATTATTAACCCATCAACTGATTAAAAAACTCAGATCACCCTCATTACGCCAAAAATATGAATTCGTCCAGAAACGATTACAGCAAGTTATACCAACTGCAAGATAGGTTTCTTCGCTGGTGGCAAACACTCCACTTTCCATTTTACCTGACCGGAGGAACCGCTCTCGGACGATTCTATCTGAACCACCGCTTCAGCGATGACCTTGTTTTTTTTATCAACGCCAATCCGCAATATGCACGCTATATTGATGAACTCAATAGAAAAATCAAAGGACAGTTTGAGGTCAATGTGCAACAATCTCTTTTTGCTGACGACTTCACGAGGTTTTTCATCACCCATGATGATATTTTCTTAAAAATCGAATTAATTAACGACACCAATTATGCTGTGGGTCAACCTTTCGAGACCCCTTACGGATGGATAGATACCCCGTTGAATATCCTGTCAAATAAGCTGTCGGCAATCGTTGGCCGCGATGAACCAAAAGATATCTTTGATCTCGTTCACCTTTCTATCAATTTTGCTTTCGACTGGAAGGATGTCTTTTTTCATGCCAAACAAAAAGCAGTCATCAACGAACTTGATGTTGAACAACGTTTAGCCACATTCCATACGGACTGGCTCGAAAACGTAAACTGGCTTACAACACCAATAGATACAGGAAAATACAACCTTTACATCAATAAAATTGCCGACGACTTTCTCCTTGGCTGCGCCAATTCATTAGGCAAAAACCAACCCCCTATTGAAAGTGCGAAACCAACATATGAGTTTCTTTCCTGATCATTTTGGATATAAAGAATGTCCTGGTCTTAAATGCTCGAGTCCGTCATACAACATCACATTTAAACAGCAAAGCGTCTTCTTTTCAGGGCAGGCACATCGTTCGTTTGGTGCTTTTGAACCGGCAAAAGCGCAAGAATAAATACTTTGACTATTACGATAATGGGCGGTTGAGCCTGTCGAAACCGCCATTCCTTAGCTAATATAAACCTTTCCTG
>JACFNF010000089.1 GCA_019454985.1 Bacteroidales bacterium | reverse complement strand
CAATACCTTCGCCAATTAGGCGGTAGAAACTGGTTCAAAAGCGGGATGAACCATGCCTAATCGGGCAATTTGCTGAAAAATCTCAGTCAATAAAATGCCTTCAGGTTTTCGCGGAAGCAATTTTATTGTCTCGGAGACATATCGACAGCCACGGTAGTGGGATTTCAAGTCCAAGATACTGAACACTGGATTGTTCTTTCGATATTGCCGCAGAAGGATGGAACTGAAGTTGACCATGAAGAACGAGAGATTGGCGGCGTTGGCAACAGCAGTTTGTTTCACATTCATAAAATCATCCAGTCCCCAATATTGCTTGGCGTCGCGGAAGTTGAATTCGATCTGAAAGCGCAAGGTGTAGTAATCATACAGTTTCTCGTAAGACAATTCTAAATCGGAGCTGAACAAAATCACATGCGCTTGTTTTTTGGTTGAAAGGTTGGTTTTCAAAATGACCACAACGTTGATCGGGGAGGCAAACTCGCGGTTGAGCAGCGCGGCTTGGTAGATCTGGGTGCGAATGCCCGCTTCGACGTCATCCGCTTTCAAGTATTTCTTTTTCATCTTGCAAACATTGACCTTGTCTCCATATTTCGAGCGAGGACCATGTCCGCTATACTTGCCTGAGAAGGGTTCATAGAGGGCGGCATCTGAACGAAATTTGGAAATCAATTGCAAACCTGCCTGCAACACCATCCAGGCGCTCGGATAATTTCCAAAATGACCGTCCATCACCAGGTAGCGCACCGTCAAAACACCCTTCAAAACTGCCAGAAATGCCTGCAAAATCGGCTGAATCTGCAATAATTCCGCGCTCAAGATGGGCGCTTGCTTCTTTTTGCTTTTGCTGCCTTTCGGGCGTCCCAGCGGACGCTTGTTCGCTTGAGTTTCCTTTTCTTTTTCTTTCTTCTTCTTTTTCGCTTGCTTCGGCTCCTTGATCATTTGCACGACTTGAATGGGATACGATTGCCGTTCCTGGACGTCAAGCAACGAAAAGACAAAGAACGACAAGCCAGGGATCGCTCGGTTTTGCAGACTGGAGAAAAAACGCCCCAATCCATACGTCGTCCTGCCTGCCTTGCCAAGTACCACCTCATCGCCTGCCGCTATGTACTCGCGATCGGTTCGACGTAACAGACTAATGAACAGCATCCATTGGATTTGCAACCATACCATTGGCGTGTGATACAAGCGTTGAATCGTTCGGTAACTTCCACCTTTCTCTGTCCAACGCGATAGTTCCAACATCGTGATCCGTCCGTTGCTAATCAACATGCCGTACACCGCCTGACTCAACTGCCGCAGGACGGTCGTTGAAATCACTGGCGCTATGCTTTGTAAAAGCGCTACAATCTCTGTCATGGGCTTCTCGGTTTCAGTTTGTGTTTGCAAACCTACTTTACCCGAAAAGCCCTATTTTTTCACCTCAATTTGGCGAAGGTATTG
>JACFNF010000088.1 GCA_019454985.1 Bacteroidales bacterium | reverse complement strand
CCTTATTCAGCGCCTTATCCTCCTCGCTGACCTTGAACTGCGCGTCGTCCATCTCGGACAAATTGACGTACAACTGGTTCTTATCCAGCAACTCCGCCAGCAATCTCTTCTGCTTTTCAAGGTCGCCGATGGCTTCAAAATCCTTGACCGCCTCCTCGGGCATTTCGGGGTTGACGTACCAATTCAGGAACGAACCTTCCGCCATCTCCTGCCAAATCTTCACAAGTTCCTTGCTGGACTTCGCCGCCTGAATGCGCTCCATATAGGCTTCGTTGTACTTCATCAGTTCGCAGTAAATGAAATCGCCGCCGCCTTGCCAGTTAACAGATTTAGAAATACCTGACGTATCGCCCTTTAGAACGTTTTGAAGACGGGTAATGCTATCGTTGGTTCCATAGTAAAGTTGTTCAATGCCAATAAATTGCCGACCCAATTTGTGAGCAACTGCTCCAGTTGTTCCACTTCCAAAACAAAAATCTACCACTAGGTCGTTTGGTTTTGTTGTCATTTCAACGATTCTTTTGAGCAAGAATTCAGGTTTTTTTCCACGATTAAACTCCACGCCACCTTCTCTTGCCATTCCTTCAATCGGGATGTCATCCCAAATATCAGTAATAATAGTTCCAGGGAGTAGTTCGCCGTCGATATTGGCCAGTCTTTCTTTATAGAAAATTACTCGCTCGCCACCAATGAACATATAGTCCATATCATCGTTTGGGTGTCTGATAATTTTGTCTTTGTGTTTTTTGGATTTTTCAATGGTTGCACGGCGTTTGTTCAATGCGCCGCCTGATACAGACGCTGTACGGAAAACGCGCTCCGCATTTTCAAGTGCATATTTTCCAACTTCAGCCGTAAATTTTTCGTCGCCTAACTCTTTCGTTGCTAATTTCTTATCTTGAAATCCTAGCGATCTTGCAACAACATCTCCAAGTTCTTTCCATTTCCAATTTTTCTCAGATATGGTGATGTCGTCGAAGATGAAGTGATACGCCGAGTCATAACCGCGCTCGATATATAAATCTGTGAGCAAAAATGACGGCTTATCTTTTGCGTACAGAAGAATGTAGCCCGCCTGTTTGAATAATTGATTAGAAGTGCTCTTGAAGCCGAAGGGGCTATTTGTAGAGAAAACAATCTGATTTACATAATTTGACACTTTAAAAACATCGTCAAGCAAAACTCTTGCATAGGCTATTTCTTTGTCGTCCAATTGAATAAAAATACAACCATCTTTACTTAACAGTTGGCGGGCAACTTCCAATCTATTCTTCATAAAAGTCAACCACGTAGAATGATTGAAATTATCGTTGTAGCCAAAAGAATCGTTGCCCGTGTTGTACGGCGGGTCAATGTAAATCAACTTCACCTTGCCGCGAAACTGGCTTTTGAGCGTGTGCAGCGCCAGCAGGTTGTTGCCTTTGAGTATCAGGTTCTCACGGATGACGCCGTTCTCGTCGCGCTTGAAGCCCGTCACCTTCTCTTTGCCCTTTGCCGTGTAGCGCGTGA
>JACFNF010000048.1 GCA_019454985.1 Bacteroidales bacterium | reverse complement strand
GATAATCAAATTTTTCAAAGAACTTTTCAAAGATTAAACGAGACAGTAGTGATTTCATTTTGAATTGTGAGACAAAAAAAGGCTTCTTTGGCCTGACAAACTACGTCAGATTGGTTTCGCGCAGGGCATCATTCAGCGATGTTTTCAGGTCGGTTGAGGCTTTTCTTTTCCCAATAATCAGGGCGCAGGCCACCTGAAACTCACCGGCCGGAAACTGTTTGGATACTGTTCCGGGAACAACGATGGATCGTTCAGGCACAAAACCTTTATATTCAACGGTTTGGCTGCTACTGACATCAATGATGCGCGTGGAAGCTGTCAGCACGACATTTGCACCGAGCACCGCCTCTTTCTCAACGCGCACACCTTCCACCACAATGCAACGGGATCCGATAAAACAATTGTCTTCGATGATGACGGGTGCAGCCTGCACGGGTTCGAGCACCCCGCCTATGCCTACACCGCCGCTCAGATGTACATTTTCGCCAATTTGAGCGCATGAGCCAACCGTGGCCCAGGTGTCAACCATTGTTCCACTGCCCACCCAGGCACCGATGTTCACATAGCTGGGCATGAGAATAACGCCTTTCGACAGAAAAGCACCATAGCGTGCAACAGCTTGTGGCACAACCCTTACGCCTTGGGAGGCATAATCTTTTTTCAACGGAATCTTGTCGTGAAACTCCAAGGGGCCGGCTTCAGTCACTTCCATCTTTCGAATTGGAAAATAAAGAATAACGGCCTTTTTAACCCATTCGTTTAATTGCCAGCCATCATCCGATTTCTCGGCTACCCGAAGCCGGCCTTTGTCTAACATCTCAATTACTTCATTTATGGCATGTTGATATTCAGCCTCATGCAACAATGATCTGTCGTTCCATACACGTTCAATTTGTGCTGATAGTGTTTTCATAACGATTGTGGGTTTTAAGGATGCAAAGCTACTAAACCCCGTTGAGAGAAACACCTAAAAGCCTCAGATGCTGAAATTTTGCTAATTTTGCGGCTCAGAAAAATCCACCGATGGGTAGAATTTTAGCCATAGATTTTGGTCAAAAACGTAGCGGAATTGCCGTTACCGACCCTTTGCAACTGATTGCCAATGGGTTGAAAACGGTAGAGAGTAGCCGATTAGTGGAATTTCTGAAGGAATACGTGTCTATGGAAGCAGTTGATTGCATTGTGGTTGGCGAGCCTCGCGATATGCACAACGAACAATCTGACGCCAGTAGGTTTGTCGAACCGTTTGTCAGACGGCTTCGTGATGCAATGCCTGGCATAAAAATTGAACGTTTCGATGAGCGTTTCACCTCCAAAATGGCTTTCCAGAGTATGATAGATGCCGGATTGGGCAAAAAACGTCGCCAGGATAAGGAACTCGTTGACACCATCAGCGCTACCCTTATTCTGCAATCGTATCTGAATTTTATTAAGAATAAAAGAGACTAAACCAATGATTTTGCCGATAGTGGCCTATGGCCACCCAACCCTGAAAAAGAAGGCCGTTGACATTGATGCCGCCTATCCAAACCTCAAACAGTTCATCGCCGATATGTGGGAAACCATGTATAATGCGCACGGGCTTGGATTGGCGGCGCCTCAGGTAAACCGTTCAATCCGGCTTTTTTTGGTAGATGCTACACCTTATGCCGATGAGATTGAAGGCGCAAAAGATTTCAAGAAAGTGTTTATCAACGCCCATATTACCGAACTTTTTGAGCCCGAAGTGGTGATGGACGAAGGCTGCCTGAGCATCCCCGGACTGAACGAAGAAGTGCCCCGAAAAGATAAAATCGTCATTCGTTATGTGGACGAAAATTTTGTGGAACATACAGAAACCTATGAAGGCTTTCTTGCTCGCGTAATTCAACACGAATATGACCATATTGACGGAATACTGTATGTGGAGCGGATATCGCCTTTCCGTAAAATGCTGATCAAAGGGAAGTTGCGTGATATCTCGGAAGGGAAAGTGGATGTGGACTATCGGATGATTTTTCCTGCAGCAAGGAAACGATAACTTTTTAAAAATAGATTGCCTAGTTATGAAACAAATGAAATGGATTGGAACCGTCCTGATTCTTTTTGTCTTTGTGCAATGCCAGAATCAGGCGAAACAGACTGTTTTGACCACCGAACAGCAGATTGAAACGCTCGAACAAAAGCTTTTTGGTCAGAACGATGAATATAACGAACAGGATGCCTATCGCTTAATGGAACTCTATCAGCGTTTTGCCGACTCGTTACCGGATGATAAAAAAACTCCTGATTACCTTTTCAAAGCTGCCGATATCAGTATGTTTCAAATGGATGGTGAAAAGACCATCGGCTTTTATGACCAGATTATGGAACATTATCCTAATTATCCGAACGCTCCTATGTGTTTATTTCTGAAAGCTTTCGTTTACGATAACCGTATAGGCGATACGGCTATGGCACATCGTTTTTACAGTGAGTTTGTCCGAAACTATCCCGATCATGAGTTTGCCGATGATGCTGAGGTGGCCATCAAAAATTTGGGGAAATCGCCCGAAGAGCTCATTCGCGAGTTTGAATCCATGAACCAATAGAACGGATTGTTCTGATAAAAAAAAACAGCACGAAAAGGAAAATGCCTATTAGTGCTGTATTTGTTTTTCACAGTTTTCGAAACCTCGGGTGATGCAATCGTTATTTGGCGTAGCTCACGGCGCGTGTTTCACGAATAACGGTAATCTTGATCTGGCCGGGATAGGTCATTTCGGTTTGGATCTTTTTAGAAAGGTCGAAAGCTAGTTTGTCAGCATCGGTATCCGAGATCTGGTCGGCTCCAACAATGACACGGAGTTCGCGTCCGGCCTGAATGGCATAGGTTTTCACCACGCCATGATATGAAAGCGCCATATCTTCGAGTTTTTTCAAGCGTTGGATATAGGCTTCCACCACTTCGCGACGGGCTCCCGGACGGGCTCCTGAAATGGCATCGCACACCTGTACAATGGGGGCAATCAGCGTTTCCATCTCAATTTCATCGTGGTGAGCACCGATAGCGTTGCAAACGTCGGGTTTTTCCTTGTATTTTTCAGCAATCTTCATCCCGAGGATGGCATGTGGCAGCTCAGCTTCGTTGGTTTCGGCAATCTTGCCAATGTCGTGGAGCAGTCCGGCGCGCTTGGCTGTCTTCACATTCAATCCCAGCTCGGCTGCCATGGTTGCGCTTAACTTGGCTACCTCAATGGAGTGCTGGAGCAGATTTTGGCCGTAGGACGAACGATATTTCATCCTGCCTACCATTTTCACAAGATCGGGATGAAGGTTGTGAATGCCCAGATCAATCACCGTGCGTTTGCCTGTTTCGATGATTTCTTGTTCAATTTGTTTCTCTGTTTTATTGACGACTTCCTCGATGCGGGCCGGATGGATACGGCCGTCTGTGACGAGCTTGTGCAGCGATAGTCGTGCGATTTCCCTTCGCACGGGGTCGAAGCCCGAGAGCAGGATGGCGTCGGGGCTGTCGTCAATGATGATTTCAACACCGGTGAGAGCCTCTAATGCCCTGATGTTGCGCCCTTCTCGGCCAATGATGCGTCCTTTGATCTCATCGCTTTCGATGTTAAAGACGGTTACGGTGTTTTCGATGGTATGTTCGGCAACGGTGCGCTGAATGGTTTCAACGATGATCTTTTTTGCTTCAGTTGCCGCTGTCATCCGAGCCTCTTCGGTGATTTCCTTGATGTAAACCATGGCTTCGGAACGGGCGTCTTCTTTCATGCTTTCGATCAGTTGTTCTTTTGCCTCAGTGGCCGAGATGCCCGAAATCAGCTCTAATTGCTGCAAGTGCTGTTCCTGTGCTTTGCTGAGTTCTTCCTTAATTTTGTCGAGCTCTTCCTGACGGCGATTGAGCAGGGTCTGCTGATCGGTGAGGGATTGTTTTTGTAGTTGCAGCTCTTTTTGTTTTTTGTTGTATTCCTCAAACTTGAGGTTAAGGCTCTGTTCTCGTTGTTGGCTGCGGTTTTCAGCTTTCTGAATCTCGCGGTTTTTCTCGCCTATGGCTTTGTCGTGTTCGGCTTTGAGCTGGAGGAACTTTTCTTTGGCCTGCAGCATCTTTTCTTTTTTAATGACTTCGGCCTTTTCTTTGGCTTCTTCGAGCAGTGCGTCGCTCTTTTTCAGCACTGTCTTACGAAGCACTGTGGCCGTCAGTATTCCTCCCGTAACGCCTCCGGCAACAAGAAGAATGATGTAAAGGATAATTTCTCCCATTTCGTTATTCAAGTGTTAAATTAATAATGGAAGAAGGGTTTAAAAAAAGTACCCGCCGGTGTTCAAAAGGAGTACGTAAACTCCTTTACGACACTTTTTGGGCGCCTGGCTGCGCAAACTTCCACCGGCCCGAATGACGAGCTCCCACAAGGGGACGAGGCCTGTTTTTGCAACGCAGAGCAATCCCGGTTCATTTGTAATGTTGAGTTTACAATCTGTTGAATCGGCGGGTACTATCTTTTTCAAAGAACGTTGTCGGAACTTTGGCTCGTTTAAAGTTTTAAATGATTTGCAAGCAGTTGGTCAAGTTCAGTGAGTTTCTGTGTAAGATGGTTATCGCGAAACATCACCTCCGATTCAAACTGAAGCGATGAAGTGGCGTATTGCAAAGCTGCCATCGCAAGCAAATCCTGCCTGTCTTTGTAAGCATAATTTTGTGCATAAGTCTTTATCCGATCATTGATAATGGCCGCAGCTTTACGCACCCGCTCCTCTTCTTCGCGCAGTACCGTAAGGCGGTAAGGCCGGTCGGCAATATTCAAATTGATCGAAATCTCATCCATTCAGAATCCTAATATGCTGTAAATCACTTATTTACTAAACTAATACAATGTTCAATTTCCCGCATTAATGCCTGGACACGTTTTCTTCCTTCTTCGATTTCGTGCTCGCTGTTGAATGCATCAGCGATTATTTTTTTGTTTAATTGTTCTGATAATTCGACATTCGTTTTTTCAAGAACCTCCAACCTTTCGTTCATTTTTCTAATCGTTTCTGCCTGTGATGCCGACGTTTTGCTTAACCGATTGTTCTCTTCGATCAGCTTTAAAATTTTGTGCTCCAAGCCGGCAACAAGCGTACGTGTATCAGCCATGAATCGAAACGGATTGATGGATCACAGTACAAAAGTAATTCATCTGCAAGGGTTTTGCAAATTTGTAATGCATAGTTTTTCCTGCTGAAAGGATAAATAATAGGAAATCAATGTGTTAAAACTTTTTGAACGATGTTAATTTTTCCAAATAAAAAGTGAGCTGATAAACATGAGTGGATAAAGTATACTTTTACAAACAAAACATCTCGAAGATGAATGAGCTTTTTTTGGCTTATTTGTGGGAAAACCGGCTTTATCAGCATGATATTTTTACAACTGATGGTCTGCCTGTTGAAGTGCTTTATCCGGGTACAAAAAATAGCCATGCAGGTCCTGATTTTTTGCAGGCCAGAATCCGAATCGCTGATACGCTTTGGGCCGGCAATGTGGAAATACATGTGAATAGCGCCGACTGGTATGCACACGGTCATCAAAACGATAAAAATTACCAAAATGTGATTCTCCATGTGGTTTACCATGCTGACAAAGAGGTTTTATCGGCTGATGGGATACCGATTGCTACGATGGCATTGGAAGGCCGTTTTGATGAAAATCTGCTGCTACGTTACCGGAAGTTTATTGATAGTCGTCAATGGATTGCCTGCGAACAGCAAGTGAGCGATGTGCAGCGCTTCACCTGGCTTTCGTGGTTGGATCGGATGATTGCCGACCGACTCGAACTTAAAACCGAAGAGGTGTTGACTGATTTCCGCCGTTTGGGGAACGATTGGGATGCTGTCTTTTTTCACCGACTTTTGCTCAATTTCGGCTTTCAGGTGAATGAAGAAGGATTCAGACAGCTTGCTCAAAAACTGCCTTTTCATCTTTTGCTCAAACACGCTGATCGCCCCGACCAGCTCGAAGCGCTGTTGCTTGGAGCTGCCGGATTTCTCACTGAAGATATGAGTGACGAGTATGCAGTGTCGCTCAAAAAAGAATGGCATTTTTTAAAACACAAATATGAACTGGACGAAATGGAAGTGTCGCAATGGCGGTTTATGCGGATGCGCCCGGTAAATTTTCCAACTGTCAGGCTGGCTCAACTTGCTGCCATTGTTCATCAAAACGAACGGATGTTTTCGAAAATTATTGAAGCGCCTACGGTTGATGAAATAAAACAATTATTTGTCGTACAAGCTTCGGCATATTGGGATCATCATTTTTATCCCGGCCGGCCCTCTGCCTCAGCATCGCCAAAACGACTCGGTGATTTGGCGCAAAGGCTCATCCTCATCAATTCCGTTTCGCAGGTGTTGTTTGCCTATGGCCATTTTAACGGCCGCGAAGAAATAAAAGATAAGGCCTTGATGTTGCTCGAATCCATCGGGGCAGAAGATAATGCCGTACTTCGAAAATTTGACAAGCTTGGATTGAAGGCGTACAATGCATTGCAATCTCAGGCCTTGCTCCATATGAAAAAGCATTTCTGCAACCCAAAACGATGCCTCGAATGCCGTATCGGAAAAACACTCATCAAATCAGGAGAGGCCTTTTCGGGCTGAGAGATATTTTTTCCGGATACATTAACTTTTTTTGCGAGAAACGGATGGTTTTTCAATATTTGCTGTTTTTATTATCCGAAAACGGGCAATATTTTTTCCGTAAAGCCAAACACCCATCTTATGAACGACATCCTGAATTTTATTGACCAAGGCATTCAGCTCTATAACGATTATATCGGGGGCTATCTCATTCTTTTTCTGTTGATTCCGACCGGAATATGGTTTGCATTCAGGTTGAAGTTCCTCAACATTACCAAGATCCCCCATGCTATTCGGGTTGTTGCCGGAAAATACGATACGGAGGAAAATGCCGGCGATGTCAACCATTTCAAAGCTTTAACCACCGCACTCTCGGCCACCGTGGGCACCGGAAATATTGTGGGGGTAGCTATGGCAGTTTACTTAGGTGGCCCCGGGGCGGTCTTCTGGATCTGGGTTACCGGCTTCTTAGGCATGATTTTAAAATATTCTGAGGTCACTTTGGCGCAGAAATACCGTCGCTTTAACAGCGATGGCAGCGTCTCGGGAGGCCCGATGTATTATATGGAAGACGGCCTGAAACATAAGCTGGGAAAGGGTGCACGGGTTTTGGCGCTGATTTTTGCGTTTGCTACCATCCTATGCTCGCTTGGAACTGGAAACATGGCGCAGTCCAACTCCATGTCGGACGCTTTGCTTACAACCTATCATGTGCCGGTTTGGATTACGGGATTGATTACCACAGGTTTGATTTTGTTGATTATCATCGGCGGTGTTAAGCGGATTGGCGAAGTTACGGCCCGTTTAGTGCCGTTTATGGCTGTGATTTATGTGACAGCCACTCTTATTGTCATCGTTGCCGAATGGAATCGGCTGCCTGCAGCTTTTGGAGCCATCTTCGAAGGCGCATTCACCGGAACTGCTGCCACCGGCGGTTTCCTTGGCTCAACCGTCATCATGACCATGATCTGGGGTGTGCGGCGCGGACTATTTAGCAATGAAGCCGGGCAGGGTTCGGCTCCCATTGCCCATGCAGCGGCCAAAACAAAATATCCAGCTGATGAAGGCGTGGTATCACTCCTCGAACCGTTTATTGATACCATCGTCATTTGCACCATAACGGCATTGATGATTATCGTAACCGATACCTGGCAGGAAGGAAACAAAGGCGTGGGAATGACCGTGGATGCCATGAATAAAGGACTTCATATTTTTGGTGTTGATGGCATGGGAGGCTATATCATTTCATTCGGCCTGCTGCTTTTTGCTTTTTCAACGATCATCAGCTGGTCGTATTATGGGTCAAGAGCTGCTATTTTCCTCTTTGGCGAAAAATCAGTCAAGCCATATCTTTATGTGTACAGCCTTTTTGTGTTTTTTGGTGCAGTGTGGGGGCTCGATATTGTCTGGCATTTTGTGGACATGGTCATCACATTTATGACCATCCCTAATCTGATTGCATTATTGCTGTTGAGCAGTGTCGTAGTGAAAGAAACCAACCTTTATTTCAGCGAAATGGCGAAATTGGACAAGAAAAAAAACCGACCCTGAGGCCATCAAAACAGTATTAGTGCTCTGAAAGGCTGTCGGACGAAAAGTCGAGTGCAATCGAATTGACGCAATAGCGCAAACCAGTAGGTTTTGGCCCGTCTTCAAACACATGACCGAGGTGGCCATCGCATTGGGCGCATCTGATCTCGGTACGAATCATCCCATGCGAAGTATCTCTGACTTTACGAATTTTTGATTTTTCCAACGCATCGAAAAAGCTTGGCCAACCCGAGCCAGAGTCGAACTTGGTGTCTGACGAAAACAACTCAACGCCGCAGCCGGCACACCGATAAATACCTTTTGCATGGTGATAAAGATATTTTCCGGTAAACGGCGCTTCGGTACCGCATTGACGGAGCACCCTGTATTTTTCGGCTCCCAATTCGGTGAGCCATTCCTGTTCTGTTTTTTGCATTTGAGTGATTGGTTTTATGATCGAAGGATCTCGTATATCAGCTTTCTCGTTCAATTGGTGCGTGCGGCATTGCACGAAAGAGAAAACCAGAATCACGAAGATTGCCCTGACCCATATATTAAAAACTCGGCTTGACATTTCTTCATAACAGATTTGCCGCATTTTTGTTTTTTGGTCAATTCGTTTTCTCGCCAATAAAAAAAAGTTTAATTTTGTGCCCTCAAAAAATCTCTCCGTAGCTCAGTTGGTAGAGCAATTGACTCTTAATCAATGGGTCACAGGTTCGAGCCCTGTCGGGGAGACAAACGACTAGTCTAAAGCGCTCATTATGAGCGCTTTATTTTTATAAGCTTTTTTCTGGTTGAAACTTTGTAAAAGAATGTCTTTGAAATAACCGGTTTGCAGGGGTTATCTCGAAGCAGCTTTTGGAGCCAGATATTTGTTGTAAAGCAGCAGTCCGATAATGGTCAACACGCCGATCATGCTGAAAGTGAGCCAAAGCAAGTCGGGTCGCTTCCAGCCATCCACAAAGCGCACATAGAGTAAGGCGCCGAGAATGCCGCCAACGCCGCTGCCAATGACTCCGTAAAGGAAAGAATATCCCTGATAGAGCGCTTTTTTGTCGGCCGGCGCAATAAAAGCTACATAAGAAAGAAATTTTGGATGTGCGGTCATTTCGCCAAGTGAGAAAATGATCAATCCGGCTACAAAAACCCAGGCATGCATCGAAAGAGAAAGGATAGCCATGCCTATTGTGCCAAGGGCAATACCAAAAATCATGGTCGGGAGGGCTTTTTTGTTTTTGACGATGTTCGAAATCACCAATTGCAAAGCAATGATGGTTCCGGCATTGATCACCGTAACATGCTCTGCCTCGAACTTCCATTGACCTTGAAAGCCAAAAGTGCTGAGCAGGCCGTTCACTACCCTGTTTACCGGCGTCATGTCCACATAATCTGTCAAATACCACAACACGGTGTCGAACATCTGAAAATACAGTATCCAAAACATGGAATAAATGGCAATCATCAATACAAAACGGAAATCTTTCAATACCAACACAATTCCACTTAAGACTTCTTTCAGGCTTTTGGAACTTTCGGGTCGGCGAGGCTCTGTATAAACAAAAATGTTGAGCAGAAGCAACCACCCTGTTCCAATGGCTGCCATGATGAAAATATAACTCCACGAAATGCCTTTGAGGTAGGGGATGAAGATCAGTGGAAAGATGAACGCCCCTAGGTTAATACTCCAGTAAAAGATTCCGAATCCCAGCCCGCTGTTATTCTCGTTGGTTTCGCGAGATATGGTTCCGGCTATGACGGGTTTAAAAAGACCGGCGCCAACGGCCATCAGTAGCAGGCTCATAAAAACCAAAGAATATGAACTGAAAAGGCTCGTCAGGAAATAGCCTGTGCTCATAATGGAAAAAGCAAACATGAGCATACGGCGGTAGCCAAAACGGTCGGCCAAAGCGCCACTCAAAATTGGTAGCAAATACAGGAGCGGAGTGATGGTGCTCTTGATAACCCCAACGCTTTCTTTGCTGAAACCCAGTCCGCCATCCGAAGTGTTCATCACTAAATAGACCGACAACACTGACATAACCCCATAATACGAGCCTCGCTCGAAAAACTCCATTAGGATGACAGTCCAGTAGTTTTTTGTGAATGAACGAAATCCATTACCCTGCGATTTGCTGATTGAGGCCATAATCCATATTTCATTGCGTTTGACGAAAGCCGCAAAGGTAAATTAATGCATCGAAAATGCGAAACTGCAGCACCTGCAAGTTTGCTCTTTTTTGGCAAGCTGCCGGATTTTTTAATTCATCTTGCCTAAGTTCACTTGAACTACCGAGCTTGAGTAGCCCGCAAAAACACCTAATCCGCTTTCGATGTTTGTATAAACCGGACTTGGCTCAGAAAATGGATTGTCGCTATCGAAGTTGAAAACTGAGCGGTGATAGTTGAAATATGGTTCATCTGTGATCGAAACGCAGATGTCAACAACCCGATCAGTGAAAAATCCGGCCTGTATCCAACCGGTTCTGTAAACATAAAAATCACCGTCTTTGAACTTATCGGTAATGAATTCTTCGCCCATCTGCATCCAGATGTCCTCGAGGTAACCGTCCTCGGGTCTTTCGCCATATTGCTGGAATGAGCGAGCTGTCACGCGGTAGAAATCGCCTTCGCCTACGCCGTCGCGAAACCTGAAATTGATTCTTTTCTCGTTTGGCTCGCCCGGATTGTTTTCAACCGACAGGATTTCAATTTGTGGCGGGTCTTTCGCCGGAAGTGTGCAATGACTCCGGACAGTGCCTAAAGCAGATTCCACGGTGAGCCAATAGGTTTTGCCGGCTTCAATTTCCATCTCAGTGGAAAAATATCTTCGTCTGAAAATGTCAAAATCCAGCGTTTTGACAAAGTTCCCATCGCTGATTTTTACGGTTGCATCCATCACAACGAGGGGCTCATAGCTAAAAATGGGACGGCTGCTGAAAAGTGGCTGGCTCTGGTTTACATACACTACAACGCTGTCGCTGTTTGGTCGTAAATAGCAGTGAACTACCAATTTTGGCTCGGTTGTCGGAGCGTCAACATCCGAAATCATACTCTCGCACGACGGGAACGAAAGAGGAATCAATATGAAAAACAGTTTTCTGATAATCTGTGGTTTCATGGCTCAGAATTTGAAAGAGTAGCTGATCGAAGGCACAACAGGAAAAATAGCTACCTGTTTCAGTTTGGTCGTTTGGAGGTCATAGTTGTTGTATTCGTTTTCGATATAATAGAAAAACGGATTTTTTCGGTTGTAGGCATTATAGAGGCCGAACTCCCAGATTCGTTCATGTCTTTTCATCTTTTTGTGGATTTGAATGGCTAAGTCGAGCCGGTGATAGGGCTTCATGCGGAAGCTGTTCATCGAGCCTAAATCATCCACAATATACCACCAATAAATGTTGCGCGGGTCGCTTGGATGGCTCAATGGAATGTTAGGCATTGCTGAAAATTGCCCGACGGGTAGGGTAACAGCGTTGCCGGTTCCATATACCCAGGCACCTGATAGGCTAATGTTGTCGCTGAGTTCGTGGATGATAACTACCGAGATGTCGTGCCGGCGATCATATCGAGCCCAGAATTTTTTTCCGAAGTTGATTTCGTCAAACTGCAATTGAGTCCATGACAGGGTGTAGCCGATCCAGCCGTTGGTTTTTCCGGCTTTTTTGTGAATCAGTATCTCCAAGCCGTAAGACTCGCCTTTGCCCGGGGTGACATTGTCCTGCCAGGTGAAATTTTGTGCGTCCGAAGGGTCGTCAATGAGCAAGAAACTGGCTCCGGGTTTGTAGCCGAGGATGTTGCGACTTTTTTATAATAACCTTCCAGGGTGAGAAGCACTCCCGGCTCGTAAAGCTCTTTGGCCAATCCGGCCGACACCTGAAACGAGTTTTGCGGTGCAACTCTGTCGGTCGAAGGAACCCACAAATCGGTTGGAAGTCCAATGCCGGTATTACTTAAAAGATGAATATACTGGTTCATCCAGGCAATGGATGCCTTGGCCGAGAATCCTTGTCCAATCACATAATTGCCCGACAACCGAGGTTCAAGATCGAAATAAGGCTTGTTGCCGGCCAAAAAACCTGAAAGCCGCAAACCCGCATTGATTTGTGCTCTGCCGTTGATGTTGAAATGGTTTTCGGCATATAAGCCTGACTCAAGCGATTTATAGGTGATCTTGCTACTGAAATCTATCTGCGTATTTTGGTCTGTTTCAACAAAAGCACTCGGTTTGAAATAGTGATGTGTAGCGATGAAACCCGCCCTCAGCGAATAAGATGGCGAAACATGATATTCCAGATCGTGTTTCAAACCAATATCGCGGATGCCTGAACTGTAGGAGAGCGAATAATTGCCGTAAGGGCTTTTGTATTTTGAGTAAATATTCAGGCTATACTCGCTGAAGATGAGTGAAGTGTTGCCAAAAACCTTGTTGTTGAAAAGATGGTTCCAGCGAAGGGTAGCTGTTTTGTTTTGCCAGTAAAGGCCGGCTTGTTCATAACCTTCGCGTCCGTAATTGCTTTTCAGATGAAACTTGTCGCGACCGAAATACCCGCTGACATAGAGCCGATTTTTGGGGCCGAAATCGTAATTCATCTTGGCGTTCAGGTCGTAAAAGAAATAACCGGCTTTTTCATCTTGTGGCAGAAAAGGTGCAATGAGGGCGTCAATATAAGTGCGGCGGCCGGAAACTAAAAACGATGATTTGTTGTTGATGACGGGCCCTTCAAGGGTTAGACGCGACGAAAGGATGCCAATGCCACCCTCGCCCGAAAGTTTTTCCTTGTTTCCATCTTTCATGGTCATCTCAATCACTGATGAAAGCCGCCCGCCAAAGCGTGCCGGAAATCCTCCTTTTGTCAACTCAACACTTTTGAGTGCGTCGCCGTTGAAGACCGAAAAAAATCCGAAAAGGTGGGAGGCATTGTAAACCGTGGCATCGTCGAGGATGATAAGGTTCTGGTCGGGGCCGCCGCCGCGCACATACAGCCCGCTGCTGCCCTCGCTGCCTTTCTGCACACCCGGCATCAGTTGCAGGGCTTTGAACACGTCTTTTTCGCCTAATAAAGCCGGGATGCTTTTGACCTGGGTTACCGGTAGGGCAATTATGCTCATTTGCGCTGTTTCGCTGATTCGCTCGATCCTTTCGCCTGTCACCTCCACCTCGCGCAAGGTGATGCTCGGACTTAGTTCGATGTCCATCGTCCTGTTAGATGTCAGGTCAACCTGACGAAGCTCGCTGGTATAGCCAACATAAGAATATTGAATTTCGTAATGCCCCTGGGGTAAGGTGATTGAGTAAAA
>JACFNF010000087.1 GCA_019454985.1 Bacteroidales bacterium | reverse complement strand
CTGGCGCGCTCGGCCTCGGGTGCAAGCACGCGCCTGCGCATCCTCGAACAGGTGATCGGCCTCACGGGTGCGGAGGTCTGGAGCGCGATCGAGATCCCGAAAGGCAGCACCGTGCTGGCCGTCTCGCTGCGCGTCACCGAAGCCATCACCGGGGCTGCGAGCTTCGACTGCGGTGTCTGGGGCGCGACCGATCTCTTCGGCACGGGCATCGCGGTGAGTGCCGGGGCGCAGAACGTCACCGCCATCACCCCGGCCGTGTTCGGCGCCGACAGTGCCATCGTGCTGACCGCCCAAGGATCGGACTTCACCGGCGGCAAGCTGGTGCTTGCCATCCACCTTCTGATCTGCGGCGCACCTGACGCTGCACCCGCCTGACGCGCGAGGTCCGCCCATGACCACCCCCGAGAAGATGGAAAAGGTGCTCCAGAAGCTCCTTGACGCCGCACCCGCCGCCGGGCTTTCCGAGCGCGAGGTCGAGGCCCTGCGCGAGATCATCGAGGCCTTCCGCGGCTGGCAGATCCTCGGCCGTGCCGCCCGCTGGCTCATCGCCGTGCTGGTGACGCTCGCTGGTGCCGCCGTCGCCTGGGACACGCTCGTCAGCCACCTGCGCGGCTGGTGGCAGCAGTAGCGGTTGCACCTCGGCAGTGCCGAGCCGCCGCCTGCACCGCGCCAGCGTGCCGGTTAGGGTCCGTGGTTGGCCCCAACCACCCTTCCTCACCCGTCATTCCGCCCCGCCGCGTGCGGGGCCTGTCCCTGGAGGCATTCCATGTCGAACCTGCCGATCCGCCGTATCGTCCTGCACTACTCCGCCACCTTCCCCGACCAGGACTGGGGTGTCACTGAGCTGCGCAGGCTCCACCTCGCGCGCGGCTGGAAGGACGTCGGCTATCACTACGTCATCCGCCGCGACGGCCGCATCGAGCGCGGCCGGGCCGAGGACGTGATCGGTGCCCATGTCGAAGGCCACAACACCGGATCGATCGGTGTCTGCTGCATCGGCGGTCTCGAGCGCGCCACCGGCAAGGACCTGGGCGTCGACAACCGCACGCCCGCCCAGATCGTCGCCACCACCCTGCTGCTGCGCGACCTGCTCGCCCGCCATCCCGGAGCCGAAGTGCTGGGCCACCGCGATCTCGCACCGACGCAATGCCCGGGCTTCGACGTGAAGACCTGGTGGGCGCAGGTGAATGCCGAGGCCCGCGGGGGTGTTCCGGGCAGCGGTGCGAGTGCCCCGTCGGCCGTGCCCGGCCTGCGCGGCATCCTCGCCGCAATCCGTTCCTTCATCCGCAACATCTTCAGGAGGCCCTCATGACCCTCGCCATCCGCATGGCGCTCTACGCGCTCTTCTCCTCCCTCGGCACCATCTCCTGGCTCGCCTGGAACCCCGCCACCGGCGTACTCACCGTCCAGCTCGACGGCCTCGCCCAGGCCGCCATCGCCTATGGCGGCTTCCTCGCCACATTCCTCTGGTCGAGGATTGCCAAGCGAAGGGGCGGGATCACGTGAGGTGGGGGG
>JACFNF010000086.1 GCA_019454985.1 Bacteroidales bacterium | reverse complement strand
TCAACCGCCCTTGAATAGAAGCATATTTGAAGATGTTATGAAGTCGTTTTTCGGGGAAAACTATCGAAAAACTTTAAACCCTTGCCGGGTCGGGTGCGCGGGCAGGCGCGAACGGCGGGCGGCGCCGGCAATGAATGAAAAAACAACAGCAAATCCTTGAACCTGGCCTCTGCCAAGAGGCCATCTCGCCCAAAGGGCGACGGTTCATTGGATTTGCGTTGGTTTTTCAGAGCGGGGAGGCGCATCGTTCGCGCAAGGTTTTTTGGTGCTTTTGAACCCGCAAAAGCACAAGAATAAATACTTTGTCAATTACGATAATGGGCGGTTAAGCCTGTCGAAACCGCCACTCCAATTACGGTAAAGGGCGGTTGAGCTTGCCGCCACAAATCTTGCATCACCAGGATATTCAATGAAATAAATCTTGCACATCAATAAATCATCAAATCATCCATACCATAGCCCTGTACAGGTTGTCTTAGAGAAGAAACCAAGGCGAAACGTGCCTGATAATGGCATTTTTTTCGTAGTTTTGTCCCCACATTAATCTCTTATATCACTAAAACTGAATCCAATGAAAAAATCACTCGTACTTTTTTTCTTTGCATGCCTGATCTTTCCGGCCATTCACGCCCAGTCGGTGCGTATGTTGCTGGCAGAGGGTTTCACCAGCACCACCTGCGGACCGTGTGCATCTCAGAATCCTGCTTTTGATGCACTCCTCAAATCCAATACCGATAAGATTACCTCGATCAAATATCACATGAGCTGGCCAGCACCCGGCAATGACCCAATGTATCTGCATAATACAGTTGACAACAACGCCCGTCGTACATATTATAATGTCAATTCTGTTCCTCATGTTCATCTGAATGGCAACTTGTTCAATGGCATGCCTTCGCAGATTACCCAAACCATGCTGAATAATTATGCTAACCAGCCAGCCGTGTTTGATGTGGCTTTGCAACATCGCCTTTCGGCCGGCAACGACAGCATCTATATTACTATGATTATCAAAGCTAATCAGGCTGTTACAGGCAACCTTGTGGCCCATATTGCCGTCATCGAAAAGGAGATACACTTCACCAGCGCCCCCGGAACCAATGGCGAAAAAGATTTCTACAATGTGATGAAAGCCCTGCTGCCTTCAAAGAATGGAACTTCCCTCCCGAATTTTGAGGCAAACCAATATATGGTTGTAGAGGCTGCCTGGAAGCTTGCCAATGTCTATAATATCGATCAGTTGGCTGCTGTGGGTTTTGTTCAGAATGTTACTACCAAACAGGTTTATCAGGCTGCCAACAGCACCGCTGGTCCGCTCGTGCCATTCTTTGCCAATGATGCCGAAGTGAAAAGCATCGTCAATGGAAATACTCAGAATTGTAGTGGAACCATGAAGCCCAAGGCTTTGATTGTGAATAACGGGCAGAACCCGCTTACTTCGGCCACCGTTGAATTTTCGATCAACGGTCAGGTGTTGAAAACCATCAACTGGACTGGTTCTTTGGCTTTTAGGGAAA
>JACFNF010000047.1 GCA_019454985.1 Bacteroidales bacterium | reverse complement strand
TATCTGGGACAAAAGAAACCATCAAATTGTGGCTTACGACAATCCTCGCCTCACCACAAGCATATCATTTGTTTTGGCAATTTAAGGAAAATGCTGTTAATATTAGAACTTAGCCGTTAATATTAACAAACATTTTTGAAATATTTTCTACGATGTGGAGGTGGGTCAAAATATGGCGGAAGGTCAGCGGTTGGCAGTATCCTTTTTATGGACTGCGACGGCGGTTTATTCGTGTGGTATTTCTGCTGGCTGCAATTTTGTCGTCAATGCCTTTGACCGTAGCTCAAATTCCCGTTGAGAATAATTTTTTCAGTGCCGTGAAGGCCAATCAGGCCGACAGTTATATTACTTTCAGTCAGGGTTTTGGCAATCTTGAACCTTTAATTTTTGAGGCTTTGGTTGCACCCTATTTTCTTTTGCGTACAGGAGCAGGGGCACGTTATGGTGCTACCATTTCTACGGGAATTCGTTTGCGTATGTTGAATGAAGAATCGGTGCCCATCCGAACGCCGAGTTATATGCCTCAGGTGACGTTTTACCGGCAGATTGCAGCGGAGCATTCGGGTCAGCACTCGGCGCATTATGCTTTTCTGATGCTTGCTCATCACTCCAATGGGCAGGATGGTGCGTTTTATTTGCCCGATGGGCAAATCAATATGAGGGACGGGAATTTTTCGACAAACTACCTTGAAATCGGTGTTTTTCTCAATCGCCGCATTGTGCCGTTTAGCAATACATTAGAGTATTTTAAGACATCGCTTGAATGGCATCCGGGTATTGATATGAGCGAAGGCTTGACTGACCATTATGGCCGTTTTCGCTGGCACAACAGTTTTAAGATTCACAAATTTTCGCTCCGACGCATGAAATCGCTATTTGAATCTTCTGAAGATACTTATGGGGAAATTCCTGCGGTTCAGACTACAATCGGCACAACCTGGATTTTTGGAGAACGCAATGGTGCCGGATTCTTTGATATGAAAGAGCGGTTTGTTTTTTCGCTGAATCTTGCTTACCGCCCGCGTCTGCTCAAAGATGTAAGCCTGTTTGCCCGTTTTTATACAGGAGAGGATTATTATAACCTGTTTTTCTTTCGGAGAATAACCACTCTACAGTTTGGATTACAGGCGTTTGCATTTTAAAACGAGAATATGATATTTTTTGGAAAATGACCTCAAAGCAGAACTTCAATCACGTAAAATCAAATGAAATGAAAACATCAAAACGAATTTATCTCAACGCGCGACGTGAGTTTCTGAAATATGGATATCATGCTGCAAGCCTAAACCGTATTGCGCTCAATTCGGGTGTGGTAAGGCCATCGGTGCATTACCATTTTCGGGGGAAAGCCGCCTTATATGAGTATTTTCTCCGCGAATTGGTTACTGATTTCTTTGATAAACATCAAGATGTTCAGTCTTACTATTATCAGCACAAAGCTGAGTATATCTGGTTTATACTCACCGAAATGCACAATAACAGAGCAATGTTTGTAGAAACTCTCAACCGCATTGACCGCAAAGACTGGAAGAACATTTTCATGGAAATGATTTTGAGCGAACATCAGTATTTGACAATGATATTCAGGTTGACGGGGCAGTCGCTTCTGAGCCTGAATACCAATTTGCCCGATATTGAGCCATCAAAGTTTTTTTCGGGTTGATACTGGTACTGAAATGAAACAAGGCGAATATGTCTAAGCATATTCGCCTTGTTTCGCCGAGAATTGGTTGATAGGTTATGATCTCTGAAAAGTAGCTGTATTCCGATAGTCAAATTTGATGGATGATTTCTTCTTTTGCTGCGGGAAATGCTGCCCCGTTGGTAAAACTACCAACGGGGTTATTTTCCTCGGTTACCTGCATTCTTTCAACGATTAATCAATTCTTAAAAACTCACCTTTTGAATTAAATTCAAGTTCGAGCCCATTGTCAAGCTTAACTTGCTGATTCTTACCTTCTAACTCCCATTTCGTAATGAAATTACCGGAATAATTGGTTGTAACATAATTTAAAATTTCAGTAGGAATGACGCTGTCGGGGAGCTTTGATCTGCCGTCAATTTCGATGATCGAGTATTTATTGTCAAACTCTAATTTAATGCCTTCGGAGAGCGTAATCTCATAGGTTTTGGTGAATCCTTCCTTGTCTTCGACGGCTTGAAGAATAGAGTTTTGTGGAAAATGCGTTGTAATATAGGTTGTAATTTCACTTGGGATGTTAGAAGAAGGGATAATTTCTTCTTTGTTGCAGCTTGTGAGTGAGAAGGCCATCAGCAGGATGGCAGTCATGGTTGACATTCTTAAAACACTTTTACTTTTCATGGTTTTCTATTGTTTTCTTTTGCCTACTCTGTACGGTTTTCGGCTGCTCCGTTTTTTTTTGAATTTGTGAATGTATTGTACTTGCAGGTAACGTAATGGCTAACGCCTTATCTTTCCAATTATTTTCTGTGGTGTTCGATATATATCGTTATTTGTATATATAAAGAAGCCAAAAACTTTTTTTATCTTGAAACAAGGAGGTTGGAAAACTTTAAACCACACAATATCAATGTAATAGAAAATTGAGAAGGAGAAATAGTTACAATTTAAACCAAGTCATATCTCGGCAGAGCAGGATATAAATTTTGTTAAAATTGAAAGCGGTAGAAATTTCAAACGACAGTGAGCAGCAATTATATTGCGAGAGAAATGTCTCTTCTATCCTACAGTAGGGCAATCAATCTTTTATTGCCGAAAAGGGAGTTTATTTGGCGATGCCATCTAAGAGCAGAATATCCTCTTCTTCCATGTTGAAATGCAGTGCTTCGATATTTTGCTTGATATGGTCGGCACTACCCATTCGTGGGATTGCCATCATCATTGGTTTGTGAATCAACCAGTTGAGCATGATTTGGAACACTGTTTTCCCGTATTTTGCAGCTATAGAATCCAAAAGTGGATGTGCTACCGTTGTAGTGTCGCCTTTCAAAAGTGGTCTCCAGGCGGTGATGCTGATGCCGTTTTTCAAGCAAAAGGGGATGATTTCCGATTCCACATTTGGAGTATAAATGCCCTGATTGCGATTAAACAGGTTGTATTCTAACTGGTTGGTGATGATGGGGGCATCGGTATAGAAGCCAATTTCGCGGATAGTTTTCACCGGAAAGTTACTTAAACCGAAATAGCGAATCAATCCGTCGTCAAAAAGTTTTGTAATGGCGCTAATGGTTTGCTCGAGCGGCACTGTGGGGCTTGGCCAGTGAAGCAGGAGCATGTCAATCTGCTCGACCTTCAGTCGGTTTTTGCTCGATTTCACCGAGCGAATCACGTCGGCAAACTGTAAATGTTCTCCCGACACCTTGGTCGTGATGAAATAATCATTTCGGTTGAAGTTGCGAATGGCCTCGCCCACCAAAGTTTCGGTGTGTCCGCCTCCGTAAATGGCAGCCGTATCAATGTGTCGGATGCCCATTCCGATGGCAGTTTCGATGGCATCAATCCATTTTGAATCGTGTTGTTTGTCTGGCGACTGACGCCCGCCCATTTCCCAGGTTCCTAACCCGATGACCGGTAACGAAAGGCTGTTGTGAATGGTAATTTCCGGAATTTTGTTCATAGGTTCATGGTTTTATTCAGGATTTCGAGGTCGGCGGCTGATAGTGGTTGAGGGCGACCGGCTAATTGGGCAAAAAGCTGGATGCGGGCAGTGTTTTCAAGGACTTCCATTCTGTCGAATGCCTGAATCAACGAATTGCCTACCGTCAAGGCGCCATGATTTTTTAACAACACCACTTTTGCTTCTCCGATTTTTGCAGCCACTTTGGCCGCCAGTTCTTCCGAGCCCGGAAGCGCGTAGTCGGCAAAAACAGGTTCGCCCAGCACTATCCATGCTTCTGCAGTAAGGCGTGTGTTGATGGCGGAATAGGTTACAGTGTGAGCTGAAGCCATAGGCGGATGAGCATGAATGATGGCTGTCACATCAGGTCTTACGGCATAAATGGCCAGATGCATGGCCACTTCCATGCTCACTTTGATTTCGGGATTCAATGGACGCCCACTCAGACTGAGTTCACATATTTCGGAAGATCCCATCCTTCCTTTGTCGGTCTGAGATGCTGTCATGAGAATTAAATCCTGGTAGCGCAGACTGATATTCCCTCCACAAGCTGTTGTAAGGCCTTGTTTGTAGAGGCGTCGCATAAAATAGGCCATCTCTTTTTTAACGGTATAGAGGCCCGAAATGTCTTTTAACTTGCTCATTATGGTTGTTTTTTATGAAGTTAAAATCTTCTGGATTGCTTGTTGTTCTGCCGGAATAATTCCTTTTTCCGTAATCAACCCGGTGATGAGTTCAAAAGGCGTGACATCAAAAGCGGGATTGATGGCTTGTGATCCTTTGCTCACAACCCTGATTTTGTGTAGGTTGCCCCATTGATCAGGACCTTCCTGCATCAATACTTCGTCGGGATGACGGTGCTCAATCACGATATGGCTGCCATCGGGGCATTGTGCATCAAAAGTGGAAGTGGGGGCGGCAACATAAAAAGGAATATTAAAATACCTCGCCAGAATGGCTCTGTCGAGTGTCCCGGTTTTATTTGCCACATCGCCATTTAAAGCAATTCGGTCGGCTCCCACCATCACGAGATCAATCTTTTTATGCGCCATGAGGCTGGCCACAGCATTGTCGGGTACAACCAAATGGGGAATGTTTTCGTTGTGTAGCTCCCAGGCGGTGAGCCGTGCTCCCTGACTGCGTGGGCGCGTTTCGCTAACATAAACAAACACCTCTTTGCCGTTGTTTCGGGATTTGAAGATGGGCGACAACGCGGTGCCGTAATCCACAAAAGCTAGCCAGCCGGCATTGCAATGTGTCAACACACGGGTCTGATTACCAAATAGTTCACTTCCAAAAGTCCCGATTGCGCGACTGTCGGCAATGTCGTTGTCAGCTACCAACTGAGCTTCTGCAACTGCATTGGCCGTCGAAATGCGCCCTGCCTCAAA
This sequence comes from Bacteroidales bacterium, assembly GCA_019454985.1. Classification (GTDB taxonomy): domain Bacteria; phylum Bacteroidota; class Bacteroidia; order Bacteroidales; family F082; genus JALNZU01. The sequence continues at coordinate 8,779 of JACFNF010000047.1, read as the reverse complement.
AACGCGTTCGACCGCATAAAAAAGGTTACGGGCAGTGGGTCGGGTTGATTCAATATCGAGTCGGGCTTGTTTGACAAAAGACTCGGGATTGGAATCCGGAGCCTGCAGGAAAGCTTGAGCCATGGCATAGCCTGCTGCAGCTCCAATGGCGCCGGCGCCACGAACCGTCATGTTGCGGATGGCTTCGCAACTGGCCCGGACATCGTGGCATTGATGAATCTCAAACGACCAGGGGAGTTTGTTCTGGTCAATCATCATCAAACTGCTGCCTTCCATCCACACTGTGAGATAGTCGTGTCCGTTAACCTTCATTTTTTCCCAGGTTAATAGAATTTAAAATGTGAACTGCGATGGACGACATGGCTGTTACCCCTGTTAGCAGGCTGTTTTCGTCAATGTCGAAAGTTGGGCTGTGAAGCCCCGAGGCGGTTTCTGGTGCGATACCAGCTGTCCCGAGCCGGAAAAAACAGGCCGGTACATGCTGCCCGTACCAACCGAAATCTTCAGCCGTCATGCGGGCTTCAATTTCTTGAACGTTCTGTTTTCCAATCATTTCGGTAGAGATATCCATTGCCAAGCGCGTGAGGGTATTATCGTTTCTGACCACCGGATAACCATGGCCAATCGTTACTTCAGCCGTGGTTCCGGATGCGGCTGCCGTGTGAATGGCTATGTTTTTAATTTTTTCGTGGGCCTGAAGGCGCCAGTTTTCGTCGAAAGTGCGGAAAGTGCCCGAAATCACGACCTCCGAAGGGAGGATATTGTGTGCGCCTTCAGTGGTAATATTTCCAAAAGAGAGCACGCTGGGAATCAGAGGCGAGTTCATGCGGCTCACAAGCTGTTGAAGGGCGACGATGACGTGGCCGGCAGCCAGAATAGTGTCGTTTGACAGGTGTGGCATGGCAGCATGGCCGCCTTTGCCGGTGATGCAGATGGTAATCTCATCACTTGAAGCCATGAAAGCACCGCTGCGAAAACCCAGGGAACCGGCTGCCATTGAAGGCAGGACGTGGAGGCCTACAATGGCGTCCACCGTGGGATGCTGCAATATCCCGGCATTGATCATGCCGATGGCACCACCGGGCAGCTTTTCTTCGGCAGGCTGAAAGATTAGTTTGACAGTACCCTCAAATTCATGACGTAACTGTTGAAGAATGTGCGCGGTAGAAAGTAAAATGGCGGTGTGCGCATCGTGACCGCAGGCATGCATCACGCCAGGATTACAAGAGCGATAACTCTTGTCGGAGCGCTCGGTGATGGGCAGGGCGTCCATATCGGCACGCAGACCAACACATCCGGCAGGGGCATTTCGACCTTCGATAAGACCAACCACGCCGTAGCCTGAAACATTTTGTTGATGGGGAATGCCCCAGGCATTGAGCTGCTTTGCCACAAAAGCGGAGGTTTCTTTTTCGTGAAAACTCAGCTCGGGATATTGATGAAGATGACGACGAAACTCAACCGTTTCGGGATAGGTCGCTGTGGCTAAGGTTTTAATCTGCTTCAGAAGGGTTTTCATAGGTTTTGCGGTGGATTTTCCCTCACAAAGATAGGCTAAAAAACAGGCTTTTTACAGTTGAAGTCGAATGTTGCCCGACATTGAGTTAGCCTGACTGCCTTTGTCCACTGATTTTAAATGGATTGGTCATTCACCGTGCTTTTGTGTACTTTTGCAGCATGGAAACGAAACGACAGTTAAAAATTGCGTCACTCCTTTACCGCGAGTTGAGCATCATTCTTCAGCAAGAGCTGAAAACGCTTTCGGCAGGGGCGTTTGTTACCGTCACCAAAGTTACGGTTACACCCGACTTGTCGGCTGCAAAAGTGTATCTGAGTATTTTCGGCAAATCCGAAAAAAAGGAAATTCTCGAAGGCTATCGCCTGCACAGCCGCGAAATCAGAGGACTTTTGGGAAATAAAGTCAGACATCAGTTGCGTGTGATCCCGGAATTGTTTTTCTATGTGGACGATTCGCTGGATTATATCGAGAAAATAGACAACCTCCTCAAAGGCGAATAATCACGATTCACATGCAGTACGATCCCATCAAACGGAGCCTCGGAAAGGTGTTTAACAGTTCTCTCTTCCTGCGAAAAATGTTTTACAACATGCTGGATGTGTTGCTTTTACGTGCATGGCATATTCACAAACAGTTGAGAAAATTTCGGTTTTCGGAGGACGGCCCTCATGCTATTTTAGATGCCGGATCAGGTTTCGGACAGTATGTTTATTATTTGTCGAAACGCTTCCCGGAGGCAGAAATTCTCGGGCTTGATGTGAAAGAGGAACAAGTGGAAGATTGTAACCTTTTTTTTGGGAAACTAAGCAAATCCAATGTTCGCTTTCAATTGGCTGACCTCACGGCCATTGATTTTGACAATCGTTTCGATTTGGTGCTGTGTGTGGATGTGATGGAACATATCGAAGACGACCGCAAGGTGCTTTCCAACTATTACCGGGCTTTGAAGCCGGGTGGAGCATTGCTCATTTCGACGCCTTCTGACCAGGGAGGCTCGGATGTTCATCACGATCACCATCATGGTGAAGGCGCGGTAGGTTTCATTGACGAACACGTACGCGATGGTTATGCCCTTACCGATTTGGAAGAAAAACTGAAAACCGCCGGCTTCGGACATACCGAAATCCGTTATCAGTATGGCTCTCCCGGAAAACTCTCGTGGCGGCTTTCGATGAAATATCCCATATTGTTGCTCAACACGAGCCGTTTGTTTTTTGCATTACTGCCGTTTTATTATTTGGTGGTATTTCCTTTTTGCCTCATTTTGAATGCCTTGGATCTTGCTGTCGAACATAAAACGGGGACAGGCCTGATCGCCTTTGCCCGGAAATAGCCCTTTGGCGTGAATATCTCATTTTATATCGCCAAACGCTATTTGATGGCCAAAAAAAGCCACAACCTTATCAATGTCATCTCATTGATTTCGGTGGTAGGGGTTGGTGTGGGTGCTTTCGCTCTGATCGTGGTGCTTTCGGTTTTCAATGGTTTTGGGCTTGTTATCGGCAAGTTGATACATTCTACCACACCCGACCTGTTGATTGAGCCAACGCAGGGGAGGTGGATTGAGATTGAAAATCTCCCGTCGGAAGGGATTAAAAATCTGCAAGGTGTCAAAGCCTGGGTCGAAGCCATTGAAGAAGATGCGCTTTTTCGTTTCGATGATAAACAGCATATTGGTCGCCTCAAAGCGGTGAGCGAAGCTTATGCGGCAACGGGTATTCTCGACAGCCTGCTGCAGGAAGGGAGTCCGGAGCTGGAACGTTTTGGGCAGCCTTATGCGGTGGCCGGAGCCGGCGTGGCCTGGTTTCTTGGGCTTCATCCGGCGGCCGAACCTCAGTTCTTACAGATTTATGTCATTGGTAATCAGCCTGTAAACACCATAGGCGCTGACCCGGGATTTGCAATGGAAACCATCCCCTTAGGAGGAATTTTTACGGCACACCAGGAAGTGGACGAACAATGGGTATTGGTCCCGCTGCATTTTGCCCAACAACTGATAGGGCTGGAGTATAAAATCAATCGCATAGAAGTATTTGCCGACCATCTGAAATCAGTGGATAAACTGCAAAAACAAATTATTGAACTGCTTGGGCCTGAGTTCATCGTCAAAAATCAGTTTGAGCAAAAAGAAACGATCTACAAAATCCTGAAAAGTGAGAAATGGGCCATTTTCATCATTCTGGCTTTCATTCTTTTCATGGCTACTTTTAATGTAATCGGCTCGCTCACAATGCTGATTGTTGATAAACAACGCGACAGCGATACACTGAAAAAACTGGGGGCTTCAAATGACCTCATCCGTAAAATATTTCTTTACGAAGGCTTGTTGATTTCGGTTGCCGGCGGAATCATCGGACTTATCCTGGGAATTTTCGTCGTGTGGCTTCAGCAATATTTTGGATTAATCCGACTTGGCGACGGAAGCGGATCTTTTGTCATTGATGCATACCCTGTTGATCTTCAAGGCCTTGATGTATTACTTGTAATGACAACCGTGCTGATCATCGGCGGGATTTCATCTTTTTTCACGGTTGACCGCCTGAGCCGGAAGTTTAAAAACTTTCAGCCCACAAACTAAGGCCGGAGAGTTTGGGGAAATAAAAGTCGGGTCAGCAACACAAAATCGTTTATCGACAACTGCTCGGCACGTTTGTCGAGAAACGGATGAGCGGTGGTTTCAGGTTTCAAATACTCGCGTAGCGCGTTGCGCAAGGTTTTGCGGCGTTGATTGAAACCTTTCTTCACCACTTGTGTAAACATCGCTTCGTTGCAATCCAAATGTTCGACAGTGTTGCGTTTCAGGCGGATGACCGCCGATTTCACCTTGGGAGGCGGGTTAAAAACCTTTTCGCCAACCGTGAAATGGTATTCAATATCGTACCAGGCCTGAAGCAGGACACTTAAAATACCATAAGTTTTACTTCCCGGCTTTGCGGCAATACGCTCAGCCACCTCCTTCTGAATCATGCAAACCACCTCGGCAACATATTCTTTGTGATCGAGTACGTGAAAAAAAATCTGACTACTGATATTGTATGGGAAATTACCGATAAGAGTCAAGGGCGCAGGAAAGGCGCTCAGATTGCTTTGAAGAAAATCTTCGTGCCGGATCACATTTTCTAAGGATGGAAAGTGAAGTTTCAGGTAAACAATGGATTCGATATCAATTTCGATAATATGTAAATGATCCGGAAATTGTTCTGCCAAAAACGTGGTCAATATCCCCGTGCCGGCGCCAATCTCAACGATGCTCGATGGATTGCCGCTCACAAGAGCCACAATGTTACGGGCAATATTTTTGTCGGTGAGAAAATGCTGTCCGAGGTGTTTCTTGGGTCTGACCATTTAGGATTGGGGAATATCGTTTCGCAATTGTCTGAATTTCTGCCGCGCCCTTACACTGAAAACACTTGAAGGATATTTCTCGATGATCCATTCATAGCGTTTGAGTGCGATTTCGGGTTCGTGTTTTTCTTCGTTTAGCAATGCGCTTCTATAGAGGGCATCATCGGCCAAATAATGCTCGGGGAAAGAAGTGAAAAGTTGAACCAGTAATTGTTCAGCTTCTGTTGATTGTCCCTGAAGGAGCAGGAGCTCAGCTTGTTTGAGTAAAATATGAGGCTTGAGGGCATTGTTGCGACAATTAATGGAAAGCGAATCGAGGAAGTGAAGCGCTGCAGGGATGTTTTTTTGGAAGGTCAAAAGGTCAGCTCTGGCAAAGGCGCGCAGGCTGAGGCCCGTGCTGTCTTCGGCAAGGGCATCGCTGATGAGCAGCGACAATTGCAAGGCATCGTTGGCAATCAGTTTGGATGTGGCGGCTTTGAGCACATCGAGCTGGGTTTGAGCCCAACTGAATTCGCCTATAAAATAACGCAGACGGGCATTGCGAAAACGGGCTTCGTGACCAATAGGCTCATTTTTCAAGGCTTTGTCAACCTGGCTATAAAGCAGCGTTGCTTCCCAAACATCATCCGTAAAAAGCAATATATCAGCCAGTTGCATCTTAACCTCAGCAAGATTGAGAGGGCTTAGAGGCAATTGAAGTGTCTTTTGAAGCAATGCAATGGCTTCGGGCGCCTGATTGAGATAATACGCTTCGATGGAAGCTTGAATAAAGGCCAGCCGATAAGTGGACGTATTGAAACCCGATAGTTCAAAAATCTGATTCACATCGTTGGCAATGCGGCTTAAAAGAGGGAGTTGCGGATTGGCGCGCGAGGTTTCTATCCTATAGCGTGCCTGAATGCTTCCAAGTTCGGCCTCGCGAAAAAGTAAACCAGATCGTCCTTTTTGAAGAAGATAAGTATAGCCGTCAAGAGCGGTTTCAGAAATATCGTTATTAAGGCAAATCTCGCTGATATCCAATATTGTACGTTCCATGTCACCAAAGCGACGATCCATCGCTTTGGCCTGAATCAGCGCCATTGCATAGTCTTTTTCCTGCAATGAATACCAGATCAATAGCTCACCGAAAGCCGCTCGATCGGGGTTTTGTTGTGCTTTTTGAAGAATCTTTTCGCGTGCAATCTGCCCGAGATTGTTGTCAACATCCATATAGGAAAGCGACTGAATGCGGCTTTTCACCATCTCAATCTGTTCAGGGTTGGTTGCCAAAAAGCGCAGATAGGCATCCATCATGGCCGGATAGTCGCCGGTGAGCTGGTACAAAAACGCTTTTTCGAGACTGAAATCGTAATTTATTTCCGGGAGACTTGCTCCATATACATAAGTTTCCAAAGCCTGTTCGTTCAGCCCTCTGGTTCTGAACGAGTTGGCGGCAATCATAATTAGATTACGGTCGGGAGGAATACTTCTGATAAGCTTGGAATAGTCTGCGTTGGCCTCCTGAATTTGCCCTTTCAGTTGTTTCACATAGGCCAAATCAATGGCAGCCTGAAAGTTATTTTGATTTTTGAACGCTTTACGGGCAAGGCGGGACGCATCATCATATTGCATGAGCTGAATCATACACTCAAAAAGGGAAGTGTAATACTGGGTGGCCTGATATTTTTGATAAAGCCGTTCGAAAATAGGTAAAGCCTTGTCCCACTGCCGATTGTTGAAAAAACTCCAGGCCAATTGTTCGTCCACGTAACGCTGGTCTTGAGCCGGCGGACGAACCGGCGATATTTGCTGAGCCATTGCGGTGCTGCCCATCAAAGTAAAAAGAAAAAACAGCAGCACAAAACCGGAGAGCCTGCCCAACTGTTTAATGACTTTTTGCACGGTCGTATTCTAAAGTTTCGAGTAACAAAACCTGGGCGTTGTAGCGCGAAAACAGATAATCGGTTTGCTCGCCTAGGGCAGAAGTTAACTCGCTGAGTTGGAAAACAAAGGGAACCTGCCTGCTTTGTTCCACCTTATAATTATAAGGACTGCGAACAAATTCGGTGGCTTCGCTTTGGGCATTTTTCAATTGTTGGCTGATGTCGAGAAGTTGCGTTTCGAGACCATTGAGAAATTCCTCTGCTTTGTGCAGCGATTGGATGGCTGCCGGATTGTTGTCCCAATAGCCCGAATTGATTTGCAAGCGTGCACGCTCTAAGACAGTGTTGATGTTGCTTGCCGGAAGCAATTCGATCTGCTGACTGAAACTGCTCAGTACCTTATTCAGGGAGTCAACGGTTCTGACTTCTGCCTGCAATTTTACATCGGGCTGACGGCAGGCGCTGAGGCCTGAGAGGAGGAGTGCAAAGAAAGCAATACTAAATCTTTTCAAAACCGGTGTATTGATGTAAAACCTGAGGAATATTGATTCCTTCTTCGGTCTGATTATTTTCGAGCAATGCGGCCACAATGCGTGGTAGGGCTAAGGCGCTGCCGTTTAGAGTGTGGGCCTGTTGAATCTGACCGTTCTTATCTTTGATGCGCAGTTTCATGCGGTTAGCCTGAAAACCTTCGAAATTGGACACCGAGCTTACCTCGAGCCACATCTGCTGTGCCGCCGAATACACCTCGAAATCGTAGGTGAGTGCCGAGGCAAAGCTCATGTCGCCGCCACAGAGTTTAACCACCCGATAGGGAAGTTCGAGCCGGTCGAGCAATTGGGCCACATGTGCCCGCATCTCTTCAAGTACTTCATACGAAGTGTCAGGATGGGCTATCTGAACTATCTCTACTTTGTCGAACTGGTGCAATCTGTTCAGGCCGCGCACATGCTTGCCCCAGGAGCCGGCTTCGCGCCGGAAACAATTGGAATAGGCAACATTTTTTACGGGCAGCTCGTTTTCCTGAAGTATTCTGTCGCGATAAATGTTGGTTACCGGGACTTCGGCTGTGGGGATAAGATAGAGATTGTCGAGACCCACAGTGTACATTTGTGCCTCTTTGTCAGGCAGTTGACCTGTTCCATATGCCGAAGCTTCGTTCACAAGCAGGGGAGGCTGCACCTCCTGATAGCCTGCTGCAATGGCCTGATCTAGGAAAAAGTTGATGAGCGCGCGTTGAAGCCGTGCGCCTTTTCCTTTATAGAACGGAAAACCGGCGCCGGTGACTTTGTTACCCAACTCGAAGTCAACAAGGTCGTATTTCGAGATAAGATCCCAGTGGGGGAGGGCATTAGCCGGAAGCTGAGGCATCTGGCCCGAGCTGGCCACAATCAGGTTGTCGGCGGCTGTGCGACCGGCAGGAACCGAAAGATGGGGCGCATTGGGTATTTCGACAAGCCGCACCTGAATCTGTTCTTTTAGCAGTTCGAGTTTTTCGGCCAGAATACGGCTTTTTTCTTTCAGTTCAGCATTTTTCTCTTTTAACACATTGGCTTCCTGTGCCTTGCCGATTTTAAATAAAGACCCAACCTCTTTTGCAATCTGGTTCATGGCGGCCAGGGTATCATCGTTTTCTTTTTGGACGAGCCGCCTTTCGTCGTCCAGACCAAGAATCTCGTCAATAAGGCTGTGGTTGGTGAAGTTTTTTAGATTGAGCCGTTTCAAAGCTTCTTCCTTGAAATCGCGTAAAAATGGAATCGTCAGCATGAGATACGATATTTTGTGCAAAATTACTGTTTTGCTTGGTATGCCCTGTGGTTTTTGGATGGATTTTGCAGAATGAAGCAGAAATGAATCTCCTAACTTTATTCTTATTGGTGTAAAGGTGTGGTTGATTTAAAGTTTTCTGATAGTTTTTCCCGAAAAACATCTTCAAATCTGCTTCTATTCAAGGGCGGTTGAGCCTGTCGAAACCACCCTTCATCTCGATAAGATAGAAACACAGAAAAAATGAAACTTCCACCGGGCTGGGCGGGGAGGCCTTGGGATGAAC
>JACFNF010000085.1 GCA_019454985.1 Bacteroidales bacterium | reverse complement strand
TTGGCATTCCACGTGAATTATCAGCGAATGAAAATCGTATAAGCCTGATACCAAGTGCCGTTAAATTACTTACCAAATGCGGGCATCGGATCATCATTGAGCAAGGTGCCGGTGAGCGATCGTTTTTCAGTAATCAGGATTATGCCGATGCCGGAGCCGAGATTGTTGAAACACATACAGCGGCATTCAACGCCGACATCATCCTGAAAGTTTCACCTCCGGTCGGCGAGGAAATTGAATTACTCGACAAGCGTAAGAGCCTTTTTTCGGTACTCAACCTGCCGACACGATCAAAAGAATATTTCAACCAGTTGATGACCCGCAAGGTTACTGCTATTGCCTTTGAGCAAATTCAGGACAAAACGGGCTCGCTTCCCTTGGTTCGCGCCATGAGCGAAATCATAGGCAATGCTGCCATGCTTATTGCAGCCGAATATCTGTGTCATCCACAGTTTGGCAAGGGCATCATGCTGGGTGGTTTTCCGGGTGTGCGATCTACCGAAGTAGTCATTATTGGAGCCGGCACCGTTTCGGAGTATGCCACAAGAACCGCTTTGGGTTTAGGCGCTTCGGTGAAGGTTTTCGACAGCTCAATTTACAAGCTGCGCGCGTTGCAAAACCGTTTGGGACAACGGATTTCCACCTTAGTTTTTCAACCAGACCTTGTGGAGCAAGCGCTGACTTCAACCGATGTAGTGATTGCCGCCAAACATGCGCCAAACGGGATTTCCACCTGTTTCATCCCCGAATCTATAGTCCGCAAAATGAAATCTGGAGCGGTTATCATTGATGTGAGCATTGATCAAGGCGGTTGCTTTGAAACATCGCGCCCAACCACCCACCAGAATCCAGTGTTCCAACTGCATGGCGTAACCCATTATTGTGTTCCCAACATTGCCTCGAAAGTGCCTCATACGGCCTCTAGTTCTTTCAGCAACTTCTTTGGCTCGCTCCTCATCGAGATTGCCGAAAATGGCGGCGTTGGCAATAGCCTGAAAACCAATTCATCACTTGCAAAAGGAACGTATATCTTCAACGGAATTCTCACCAACGAGCAAATCAGCAAAAAATTCGACCTTCCGTTTCAGTACCTCGATCTGTTGCTGGCAGCATTTTTCTGACAAAACCCATCGAACAGCCAATAAAGACTGCTGCAACATTCGGCCGTTTAGCTTAGTTTTGCAATTTGCTAACCATCATCAATGATGCACGACTCCATAGTTTTGTTTAAACAAGAAGCAACCAACTATCTGGTTGCCAAGCTACAATCGTGCAGGAAGAAAAAATCTTCTGTTTTCATCCTCACCGACACAAATACCCATTTGCATTGCCTGCCACTTTTTCTTCATGAAATATTGTTGCATAATTTTCAGATCATTGAAATCGAAGTAAAGGCCGGCGAAGAAAATAAAACCCTTGAATCGGCTCAACACATCTGGTCAGTGCTCACCAAACATCAAGCAGGTCGCGATTCGCTTCTGATGAATCTCGGAGGCGGAACTATCACGGACTTAGGCTGTTTTGCGGCATCCTGCTACAAACGCGGAATCAGTTGCATCAACATCCCCA
>JACFNF010000046.1 GCA_019454985.1 Bacteroidales bacterium | reverse complement strand
ATAAAAAAACACTCCAAAAGACAGGCAAACATAAAAAGACTTGCTGAATGAAGAAAGTTTTTTTACAGGTCAAAGTTTTTTGCTGTATTCAAGGAAGCCCGGATAAGCCATGCTTTGGCCACCGGCATTGAGGTATGGTTTGACTTTAACCAATAATTCGAGCGGCTCGTTATTTACACCGGTGATTTTGTTTACCAATCGGTTGACGGACGCGCTTGCCTGACCGGAAAGTGCCTTGAAAACTTCGGTGTGAAGCGGGACACGCAAAATGGCTTGTCCGTTGGGCGGAATTCGCAGTGCCTGTCCGGTTGAGCCATTGAGCAATTCAACACCGTCGAACATCACGATGTAGTCCATTTTGGTCAGCGCAGCGGCTTTGGCATTCGGATTTTTCACGGTGAAAAGTACCTGAAAATCGGCAGGCAAGTTTTTTTTCATCACAGCACTGGTGAGTTGAAGCATTTGTGTGCTGGTCATCTGCAAAGGATTGAATTCATTGCTGAATCGCACTCCGGCAAGGGTCACAGAATCGAGGCCTTCAAATTCAAAATCACAGTTTTTCAGACGCGATATTTCGCTGGCCTGTTGCAAAATCTCGCATGAAGGCAAGAAACAAGTGGTAAAAATTACCGAAAGAAAGATTAAAAGAAAGCGTGTGTGTCTCATTGTCAATTGGATTTGTTCATTCTTTTACGTTCTGTATCGTCTAAGATGATTTTGCGTAGGCGCAACGACCTCGGTGTTACTTCTAAGTATTCGTCTTCGCGAATATTTTCCATAAATTCTTCGAGCGAGAACCGGATGGCCGGGATAATCATCACCTTTTCATCGGAGCCGGCTGCACGGATGTTGGTCAATTTTTTCGTTTTACACACATTGACTACCAAATCCGAGGCGCGGTTGTTTTCGCCAATCACCTGCCCCATATACACCTCTTCGTTGGGATGAATATAAAAATGACCGCGATCTTGTAGTTTCCATATGGAAAATGGGATAGCTGTTCCGGTTTCGAGCGAGACCAAAGCGCCGTTGCTGCGCCCTTCGATTTCGCCTTTCCAGGGCTCAAACGCTTTGAAACGGTGGGCAATGATGGCTTCGCCTTCGGTAACGGTCAGGATGTTGTTGCGCAGACCGATGATGCCGCGTGCTGGGATACTGAACTCCAAGTGCATACGATCACCTTTCGGACTCATTTCAACAAGTTCACCACGGCGCATACTGACCTGCTCAATCACCTTTCCTGAAAAATCTTCCGGAACTAAGACGGTTAAAATTTCGATAGGTTCATATTTCTGATTGTCAATTAGCTTAGTAATCACTTTTGGTTGCCCAAGCTGGAATTCATAGCCTTCGCGACGCATGGTTTCGATCAAAATGCCCAGATGCAGGATGCCGCGGCCATAAACAAGGAGTGCATCCGGCGAATCGGTGTCTTCAACGCGCAGGGCAAGATTTTTCTCAGTTTCTTTCAAAAGCCTTTCGCGCAAATGACGCGATGTCACATATTTACCTTCCTTTCCATAAAATGGCGAGTTGTTGATGGTAAAAAGCATGCTCATTGTAGGCTCTTCGATGCGGATAGGTGGCAGGCCCTCGGGTTTCTCATAATCGGCAATTGTATCGCCAATTTCAAAATCATCAATTCCCATCAGGGCAATGATATCACCCGAATAAACAGGGGTTTTGATGCGTTCTTTTCCTAAACCCTCAAAGGTGTATAATTCTTTGATCACAGACCGGGCAACGGTTCCATCGCGTTTCACAAGCGACACATTCATGCCGGCCTGCAACATGCCGCGGCTGAGTCTTCCAACAGCTATACGGCCCACGTATGAGCTGTAGTCGAGCGAGGTAATCTGCATCTGGGGCGTTCCCTCGATATGCGGCGCCGCGGGGATATGTTTTAGGATAACTTCGAAAAGATATGAGATATCGGTTGTCTGATTTTTCCAATGGTCTGACATCCAGCCTTGTTTAGATGATCCATAAACTGTCGGAAAATCAAGCTGATCTTCGCTGGCACCCAGATTAAACATTAGTTCAAACACTGCTTCCTGAACCTCATCGGGGCGGCAGTTGGGTTTGTCCACCTTGTTTATTACCACAATTGGTTTTAAACCCAATTCGATGGCCTTCTGTAATACGAAACGGGTTTGGGGCATGGGGCCTTCAAATGCGTCAACCAAAAGCAAAACGCCATCAGCCATGTTCAAAACACGTTCCACCTCGCCGCCAAAATCGGCGTGACCGGGAGTGTCAATGATGTTGATTTTAGTGTCTTTGTAACGAACCGATACGTTTTTGGCCAGAATGGTGATGCCTCGTTCGCGTTCGAGATCGTTGTTATCGAGGATAAATTCGGCAACCTCCTGATTCTCTCTAAATAGTTTTGACTGATGGAGTAAACGGTCAACAAGGGTAGTTTTGCCGTGATCTACGTGCGCGATGATGGCAATGTTTCTGATTTCGTGCATAGAAGCGCTTTCGTTTTTGAGGGCGCAAAATTAGCGTAATCTTGCTTTGAAACGGCATGAAATTAAGCTTATTTTTGAACGTATCAAAAACATTTGTCAGAAAAGAACAATGCTGATCATCGAAAAAGTGGGCGACGACCCGTTTTTTAACATTGCCGCCGAAGAATACGTAACGCATAATCTTGAAGATGACGTGTTTATGCTTTGGGAAAATGCAAATTGTGTGGTGATTGGCAAACATCAGAACGCCATTGCCGAAGTCAATCTGCCTTTTATCGAGCAACAGTCAGTCCCCGTCATCAGACGAATTTCGGGCGGCGGAACCGTCTTTCAGGGAGATGGAAATGTCAATTTCAGTTTTGTCAGAACATCAAATCATGCCGAGAATCAGATAGATTTTGCGCGACATTTGGAGCCAGTCAGGGCTTTTTTTAAAATCTTGGGAATCACGCTCGAATTGCATGGAAAAAGCAGTTTGACCCTGCACGGAAAGAAAGTTTCCGGGAACGCGGCACATGTCCATCGAAACCGCAGCCTTCATCACGGCACTTTGCTTTTCGATGCCGATCTCGATTTGGTGAGAAATTGCCTCAAAGTAATCCCCGGTCGTTATCAAAGTAAAGCTGTACTCTCCAATCCGATGCCGGTAACCAATATCCGTCCATGGCTGCCAACAGATCAAAATATCCGGAAAGTGATGGAACAGTTTCGGGATTACATTGTAAAAACATTTGATGTACACGAAGTACGCGAATTCTCTACTCAGGAAATAGAAGCCATCCAACGGCTGGCCGATGAAAAGTACCATCGTCGGGAATGGAACTTCGGATATTCGCCTGAGTATCGTTACCATGCTTTTTTGGAATTTAATGACCGAAAGTTTGGATTTAAAATTCAAGTCTCAAACGATCAAATGGTTGAAGTTTTGCCGGACGAAGTGATGCCTGAAACAAGCCTTGTCGCCGATGCCCTCAGTGGGCAAAGGCCTGAAAGCGCAATTTTAACCAAAGTTTTAAGCAGTCTTTACCCGAGTCATGAGCCTTCACAAATCGCGAAGATGGTTTATGCGTTAATTTGAAAAGGATGATTGTTGCCTTTCCGACAAGTATTCAGACAAATGTTTTCTCCAATTTCTATGAGTAAACAACAGCTGGATAAGGAGTCATCTTAAAAGGAAATCTTGCTACTTTCGCAAAACCAAAAGCAATCAGTCCGATGTTCGAATCGAGAATCTATAAAGCATTAAATCAGTTAAAACCGAATTTTGAAGGCGAAATTTTCGTGGACGACGCTACCCGTCTGATTTACGCTACGGATGCTTCGGCCTATCGCCAAAAGCCGCTTGCCGTGACTCTTCCGGCAAATGCCGAAGATGTCAAAAAACTCATTCGCTTAGCCCGTGAACAGCGTTGTTCGCTCATTCCCCGCGCGGCGGGAACCTCACTGGCCGGTCAGGTGGTGGGCAATGGCATTGTGGTGGATGTTTCGCGCCACATGAATAAGATATTAGAGTTCAACCCTGAAAAACGATGGATTTGGGTTGAACCGGGCGTTGTGCTCACCGAACTCAATAAATTTCTGGCTCCGCACGGCTTGTTTTTTGGTCCCGAGACTTCCACAGCCGACTATTGTATGATTGGCGGAATGTTGGGAAACAACGCCTGTGGGGCACACTCGCTTGTTTATGGAAGCACCCGTGATCACACTTCAGCTGTTAAAGCCTTGCTTAGCAATGGTGAAGAAGCTGTGTTTGAAGCGCTTAGCATCGAGGAGTTTAACCAGAAATGTCGGCTTGATTCGTTTGAAGGCTCGCTTTATTCGCAAATCCGTGAAATATTGTCAAAGCCCGAAAACCAGGACGAGATACGCAATCATTATCCTGACCCCGGCCTCAAACGCCGAAACACCGGCTATGCGATTGATTTGTTGCTCGAAACAGAAGCTTTTACTCCCGGAAAAGAGGCTTTCAACTTTTGTAAACTTCTAGCAGGCTCCGAAGGTACCCTTGCCTTTAGCACTGCAATTAAACTCAATTTGGTGCAACTAACGCCGAAAAATAAAGCCCTTTTGGTTGTGCATCTTCAGCATGTGCGAGAAGCCCTCGAAGCAAATCTTATCGCCTTGAAATTCAATCCAGTGGCTATTGAGCTGATGGATAAAACAGTATTGGATCTCACCAAAGAAAATATTAATCAGAATAAAAACCGCTTTTTCATTGAGGGTGATCCCGGTGCTCTGTTGATTGCCGAATTTGCCGAAGCCACAATGGAAGAAGTGGAGCTCAAAGCCTCAAAGACACGTGAAGCGTTGTTAGCTGCCGGTTATGGCTATGCCTTCCCACTCATCACTGGAGCCGATATTGGCAAGGTTTGGGAGTTGCGAAAAGCCGGTCTGGGCGTCCTTAATAATATGCCAGGCGATGCCAAGCCGGTAGCCGTAATCGAAGATACCGCCGTTCATCCAAAGAATATGCCCGATTATATCGAGGCATTCGACAAAATGCTGAACCATTACGGGAAAAGCTGTGTTTATTATGCACATATTGCAACCGGGGAGCTGCATTTGCGACCGATTCTTAATCTCAAAGACCCTACAGACGTTGAGCTTTTTCATACGATTGCACTTGAAACAGCCCGCTTGGTGAAACAATTCAAGGGCTCGCTCAGTGGTGAACATGGAGACGGGCGCCTTCGAGGTGAATTCATCCCGCTCATGCTTGGCGAAAAAAATTATCAGATTCTCAAGCAAATCAAAGCGCGCTGGGATCCGAATAACATTTTCAATCCGAATAAGATTGTAGATACACCTAAAATGAACAGCTCATTGCGCTATGAGCCCGGCCAGGCGACGCGCGAAATCGAAACAGTGCTCGATTTTTCGCATGATATAGGAATTTTGAGGGCGGCCGAAAAATGTAACGGAACGGCTGTGTGCCGCAAAACAGAAGTGATTGGCGGGAGCATGTGCCCATCCTATATGGCTACACGCGACGAACGTAACACCACCCGTGCAAGAGCAAATATCCTGCGCGAGTTTTTGACCTATAGCAATAAACCCAATCCGTTCGACCATCAGGAGATTTTTGAGGCAATGGATCTTTGTCTTTCATGCAAAGCCTGCAAATCAGAATGCCCGAGCAGTGTAGATATGGCTAAGCTCAAAGCCGAGTTTTTACAGCATTATTACGATGCGAATGGAATTCCGTTCCGGTCCCGTCTGATAGCACACATCAGTACGATAAATCTTTTTGGAAGCTATTTTCCGCGACTTACCAATTTCTTTTTGGGCAATCGTACTTTTTCGAAATTATTATCAGGATTGATTGGATTTTCACCAAAAAGGAGCCTCCCGAAGCTTTATGGGATTACACTCGAAAAATGGTTTGAAAAAAGGAAATCCGAAGCACAGAACCCGAAGACAAAAGGGAAAGTCTATCTTTTCAACGATGAGTTTATCCGCTTCAACGATACCGAAATCGGAATAAAAACCATTCTTTTGCTCGAGAAGCTTGGTTTTGAGGTTGTTATTCCACGTCACCGCCTCAGCGGGCGCACCTTTATCAGCAAAGGTTTTTTACGTAAAGCCAAAAAAATAGCCAATGCGAATGTTCTTCTTTTGAAGGATCTGATTACTACCGAAACACCGCTTGTTGGCATTGAACCTTCAGCTATTCTTTCGTTCCGCGATGAATACCCCGATCTGGTGGATCAATCATTGAAAGAATCTGCACGAATACTTGCAAAAAACTGTTTTACAATTGAGGAATTTTTGGCTCATGCAATGGATAAAGGCTTGATTCACAGTGGACAATTTACTGTTATGGAAAAAGAAGTGTTCTATCATGGCCACTGCCAGCAGAAATCGCTGACTGGTACAAAAGATGCTTTGAGAATTCTTGGACTGCCCAAAGGCTTTAAAGTCAGAGAGATTCCTTCGGGTTGTTGCGGCATGGCCGGAGCTTTTGGCTATGAAAAAGAGCATTACGACTTATCAATGAAAGTGGGAGAACTTGTGCTTTTTCCCGCCATTCGTAAAACTTCCGATACTTCGTTACTGGCAGCCAGTGGAACATCATGCCGGCACCAGATACACGATGGAACTCAACGACAGGCCAAACACCCGGTGGAAATTCTTTATGAAGCGCTTTTGTGAAATGTTGCATAAAGTTTTAAGGCCAAGTACTTGTATTGTGTAAAAATATTTATCCATATTCACTAATGGTTTTATCATTTTCAGCATACCTTTGTATTAAATAAACAAAACATTCCCTCATTCTCTATGTTGAAAAATCATCTTGCTACAACCTCATTGCACTTGAAGTTGAAATACTGATGAGTACGACTAAAATTTCGATAGACTTTACTTTTACTAAAAGATACGAAAATGAATTTTGATTTTTTTGCAATGCTTGCTGCCCTGATTGTAATCAGCGCCGGAAGTGTAAGCCTGGCTGGGCTGATTTTGTTTTTGCCCGAAAAAACGCTTCATAAGGTATCCACTTACCTTACTTATCTAGCCGGTGGCACCTTGCTTGGAGCCTCCATGCTGGGCATGATACCCAACGCCATGCACGAGATAAGCCCGCGTTTGGCCATGGGCGTTACTATGTCGGGGATTCTTTTCTTTTTTGTACTCGAAAAAGTGATTCTTTGGCGCACTTGTAACAACGAAGATTGTCATCGCCACGATCATGCCGCAGTGCCTATCATTTTGATTGGTGATGCCTTTCATAATGCCATTGATGGAGTAGTGGTAGCCGCCTCGTTTTTAACTTCACCTGCTCTTGGTATTTTTGCTGCTTTATCGGTTGTCCTGCATGAAGTGCCACAAGAACTGGGCGACTTTGGAATCCTGATCAAAGGCGGTCTTAAAAAAGGCAAGGCATTGTTATACAATATTTTGTCGAGTACAACCTCAATTATTGCCGGCGTCTTTGCCTGGTTCATGCTCGATTCGATGCAGGAATTAATTCCTTATGCACTTTGTTTTGCTGCCTCGAGTTTTCTTTACATTGCACTGGCCGACCTTATCCCTGAAATGCACCGTAAAACATCGGCAAAAGAATCCGTTATTCAGTTTGCTTTTATTCTGACCGGAATACTAATGATTACGCTGATGTTGCACGACCATTGATGCAACGACTGCATTTTCAATTTGCGTAAAACCATTGTTCAATGCTGAAAACAAAGCGCCTTTGAAAAAAACAATAATCAAGAAAGGATACACTTAAATTAGGACACTCAAGGACTTCCAATGGTTTTTATTGAAGGAACACCAGCGGTACACGCTTCCCTTGTACTGGGTTAATGATTCAGAAAATTCAGAATATAGCCTGCAAGGAGTTTTGGGTACTGGTACATGATTCCGTGTCCCCCGTTATTAATCAGAATAAGTGAAGAAATTTTTAGTGAATCCGCTAAGGCAATCGAATTTTCATAGGGTACGACAACATCATCTTTTCCTGTAATGACCAAAACTGGCATTTGCAATGAGTTTAGATGTCCCACAGCACCTCCTCCCGGCATTAACCATTTTGATATTGCATTGTCCTGCAATTTGATGGTATATTTGTTTATTGGGGATTTAGCGTGTTGAAATAATTTGCCCGGGTTTTCCTGAGCTGCAAGCCATCTTTCAGGAAACATCATTCCAATCATTTGGGCAGGTGTAGCCAAAGTATCTGATAATATACAAGCTATTTCCGGTGCTGGATTCCGGGTGACTGTATCTCCAAAATCTGTTGCATGCAGAATCAACTTATTAACTCGATCGGGATAATGAATGGCAAAAGTCTGTGCAACATAACCGCCCATTGACCAACCCAGCAGGTGGATGCGCTCCAGTCCAAGATGTCGGCAAAGCAACTCAACATCATTGGCAAGTGTGGCAATGGTAAAGGCTGTATCAGTATTGCTACTGAAGCCCATACCCCGATAATCGAAGGTGATAACCTGAAAGTGTTTCCGAAGCATACTAATTAGCCGCGGATCCCAAAAATCCATATTGGCATTATAACCAATGCACATCATTAACGGTTCGCCTTCACCTGCAATCTGATACGCGATCCGGCCATTTGGTACATTTAAATAGTTGATCCCTTCGGATAGATGCTGACCTGAATGTGAAAAGGAAGAGTTATTCGACTCAGAGGGGGCCATTTTTCCATGAAAGCTGCAGGAACTGAGGATGAATACAGTCGCTAGAAAGAGAATGATCCGAATTTCAACCGACTTTTTCATAGTAAGTTTGATTGGGGGTTGCCTTCCGATAACGGAAAGAGAAATAAAGCAAGATTACACTGATAATAGGCAGTAAAATATCCGACCAAAGCATGATTCCTGCATTGCCAGAAGCATAATTCTGGAATGCGATGATTTCATAAATATGGCCTCCTGCCGCCCCCAATAGAAATACTGAGGTGCTGATAACCAATGCCAATCGCAATCCAAAATCATTTCGGATAGCCAGCAGGCCTACCAGACCAAAGCCCAAACTGGCATAACCAACTTCCATTTGAAAGGGGCTGTCTTCCCAACCAATGAATCCAGCGGCCATTTCGTGAAAAACGGTGTGCATAATCCCATTATATATCCAGCAAATGCCATGCACCCAGAAACAATAATACTTGAAAATGTTTTCAATGATGAACGCCTTTGTGAGGCTTTTCCGATTTTTACAGATCACAAATGCGGAGAAAATCAGTCCAATGACAAAGAAAGTAAGCGTAAAATTGCTTAGTATAAAGTGTATAAAATTTTCCATGATAAAGTGATTTTAGATTTATTACTCATTATCAGGCATCAAAAGTGAAAAGAATATTTATTAAAACAAATTTTTCCGTATAAAAAATTATTTTCGTAGTAGCTCCAAGCGTCCCATTCATTATGAGAATTGTCTTTGTTATCCTGACCGACCTTGTTGCTCTCCTTAATGACTTTGTTTTTTTTAACGGTTCAATAATATTTAAATAGTGGCTCATTTTTCCTACACCTCCTCAGCCTCCACGACCGGTCGATTTTTTTTTCTGATTTAACTATCATATGGAAATAATGCCAGAACCGAAAAAAATATCAGCAATAAAATCAAAAAGGGAGCCGAAGTTAAGTGGCTCCCTTTTTAGATAATATGCGCTCATTCAATAACCTATTGTAATTGCGCCGATGTTTATCGTACCATGTTCTCCGGTGCGAGGATAAAATCGAGTTTTTCTTTAGATAACAGACCTTGTTCAAGAACTAAGTCATATACGCTTCTTCCGGTTTCCATGGCTTGTTTGGCAATCAGTGTTGAAGCGTCATAACCGATATAGGGATTCAGAGCTGTCACTAACCCAATAGAGTTCTGAACAGTTTTGCGGCAGTGTTCTTCGTTGGCGGTAATACCTTCGATGCAGCGGATGGTCAGCACTTTCATGCCGTTTTTCAGCATTTCGATGGATTCAAAAAGGCTTTGCACAATCACAGGCTCCATCACGTTGAGTTCCAGTTGACCGGCTTCAGCGGCCATCGAAACAGTGAGGTCGTTGCCAATCACTTTGAATGCGATCTGATTGACCACTTCCGGAATAACCGGATTCACTTTCCCTGGCATGATGGTGCTTCCGGGCTGCATGGGCGGGAGATTGATTTCGCCCAGTCCGGCACGTGGTCCCGACGACATTAACCGTAAATCGTTCGACATCTTTGAAAGTTTTAATGCCAATCGTTTCAAACTGCTCGAATAGCTCACAAAATCACTTGTGTCCTGGGTTGCCTCCACTAAGTTACGTGCCAGTTTAATATCCATTCCGGTGATAATACGCAAATAGGGAATGACTTTGTCGCTGTATTTGGGATCAGCATTGATTCCGGTTCCAATGGCCGTACCTCCCATATTGACCTCTAAGAAAAGCGAAGCCATCCGGTTGAGTTGTTGTACTTCTTCTTCAAGTGTTACGGCAAAAGCCTGAAATGTCTGTCCCAAAGTCATCGGAACTGCATCCTGAAGCTGGGTGCGCCCCATTTTGATGACGTGTGCAAATTCTTTAGCTTTTAAATGAAGGGTTTTGATTAACTCCTGCAACACATTGACAAGCTTTTCGTTAGCTTTGATCAAAGCGATTTTAATGGCCGTGGGATAGGCATCATTGGTGCTTTGCGAAAGGTTAACATGGTTGTTCGGATGACAGAACTCGTATTGTCCTCTTTCTTTACCCATGATTTCAAGTGCCCGGTTGGCAATCACCTCATTGGCATTCATATTGGTCGAAGTACCGGCTCCTCCCTGAATCATATCCACCACAAAATGTGCATGGAATTTATTTTCTAAAATCTCCTGACAGGCTTTAACGATGGCATTGGCCAACTCGTCCGAAAGTTGCCCGAGCTCGTGGTTGGCTTTGGCAGCACCCATTTTCACCATGGCTAAAGCATGGATAAAGTCGGGGTAAAAGTTTAAGGTAACTCCGCTGATATTGAAGTTTTCCATGGCCCGTAAAGTCTGAATACCATAATAGTATTCATACGGGACAGCCCGATCGCCCAAGAGGTCGTGTTCAATCCTGGTTTTCCCCGATTCATATTGGTTGTTCCAGCTCACCATACGCGAGTTGGCATAGCGCATTCGTCGCGAAACGACTTTGGTGATGTTCGAAAAAATGGCAACGGCTATTGTCCCCGATGAACGGATGAGCTCGTTGTTGAGCGTTAGTACAATGCTGCGTTCAACAGCTCGTGCTGAAGTGGAGTGTGGTGAATCTTCCAACAATGAGCCTTCACCCAAAAAGTCGTAACGATTAAAGTAGGTGATGCGTTGCTCGTCCCCGTATGCGGTGCTTTTAAACAATTCGATCTTACCTTCCACAACAACGAAAATCTCCTTGCGTGGGTAGTTCTGCATAAAAAGAAACTCACCGGGCTCATAAGTTTTATATCCGGCCTGCTTGGCAATCAGCTCAAGTTCTTCTTTGTTTAGCCCTCTGAACAATTCTACATTGCTCATTAAAAGAATTTTCTCATTGATATCCATGATGTTATGATAAATTAATGAAATGTTAAATTTTTCACAAAGGTACAAAACTTCTTGATATGGCAGCGTTTTTCGTTCAGTTAATTAGGTAGAAGCCGGGATATGTCTGGCATTTTTGACCTAAGGCTTTGAGCAATAGCGGAAAGCGTTCCTCTATTTGGACGCAGTCTGCAAAATCAGTTTTGAAAATATCAACCTTTGTTACGTAGTGTTGCTTCCCGAATAGTCGAAAATGCGGGGAATCTTGAAGCATAAAATCAATAAATTGAACCAAATAACCAACTTTTTGTTATTTCAATGAAAACCTTTTTGGTTTTTTGACAATCAGCAAAAACTAGAAAATCAACAAAGTCAAAATAAAATGACGAAACGATCTGTAGAAGCAATTATCCCGCCGCGAGAGTTACATTATGTAGGTGATGGGTTTAGGGTGCACAATTTTATCCCAAGTCAACTCAAGCTTGGGATGCAGCGCATGAATCCGTTTATTTTAATGGATTACAATTCAAAATTTTACTTTGGAGCGAGCGAACGGCCCCGTGGTGTTGGAGTTCATCCGCATCGGGGTTTTGAAACAGTTACAGTAGCTTATAAAGGGAGAATTCAACATCACGACAGCAATGGCGGTGGTGGAATTATTGGCGAAGGCGACGTACAATGGATGACTGCCGCCGGCGGTATCCTGCATAAAGAATACCATGAAAAAGAGTGGAGCAAAAAGGGCGGAGAATTCCAAATGGTACAACTATGGGTAAATCTGCCTGCCAAAAATAAGATGGATCCTGCAAAATATCAGCCTATTGAAAACGATAAAATGAAACGCTATAAATCCGAAGGGGCTGAACTTGAGATCATTGCCGGAGAGTATAAAGGGAAAAAAGGTCCGGCGACTACCTTTTCGCCCATACACCTTTATAATCTAAAATTGGAAAAAGATTCTGAATTCAGCTTTAGTTTCCCCGAAAACTACAATACTGCTATGTTGGTGGTCGAAGGCTCTATTTTGGTGAATGGACAAGAGAAAGTACCCACCGATTTTTTTATCCTGATGGCAAACGACGGTGATTCATTCTCGGTTGAAGCTACCGAAAACTCTAAGTTATTGATATTGAGTGGTGAGCCTCTTAATGAGCCCATTGCAGCTCATGGACCTTTTGTGATGAATACGCGCGAAGAGCTATATCAGGCCTTTGATGACTATAATAGTGGTAAATTTGGTTATTTAAAAGATTAAGACAATGGAATTTGTTCATAAAAATACTTCCACGGATGGGAAATTCGAGCTGTATGACAATGGAAATCTGGCCGGTGAGCTACATTATAATTGGATTGATGAACATAAAATTGAGTTCGATCACACCGAAGTGAAAGACGAGTTCAAAGGAAAGGGGCTTGCAAAAATGTTAGTGGTCAAAGGTGTTGAGTTTGCACGTTCAAAAAACCTGAAAGTCGTTCCGGTTTGCCCTTATGTGGTCAACCTGTTCGTCAGATCCAACGATTTTGACGATGTGAAAGCCTGAATAGGGTATGGAAATCGGGCTCATTGGGCCATAAGTGAAAATTTCTGCTGATACTCCGCTGGTTTTGTGTAATTTTGGAGGCCGAAAACTAATCAAAGCAATGTCAGCTCACATTCGCAATCTGATTGCCCAAGGTGAAAATCAACAGCTTGATTTTAAATTTGAGATTTCCGACAGTCGGAAAATTGCCCGTACACTTGCTGCTTTTGCAAATACCGATGGTGGGCGACTTCTTATCGGCCTCAAGGACAACGGAGTTGTTGCCGGCGTACGCTCCGAAGAAGAGTATTATATGCTCGAGGCTGCTTCCAACATGTATTGTCGGCCCGAAGTGAAGTTTCAAACCCGGGAATGGACCATTGATGGGAAACTTGTTCTCGAAGTCATCGTTCCAAAATCAAAAGGCATTAAACATAAAGCTCCTCATCATATTGATGATTATAAAGTGTTTGTGCGTGTGCACGATCAGAACTTACTGGCCGATCCTGTTTTGCTTGAGTTTTGGAAAAAAGAACAGGATGGAAAGGCCGTCAATATTCAATTTTCAGATACTGAGATGGCACTGTTGCAACTGCTCAGTCAAGCCAATGGAGTAAGCCTCGACGAATTTCGCGTAGTCACCGGAGTAAGCCGGAAGATGGCTGTAAGGATTTTGGTTGATTTTATGCTCATCGGATTTGCAAGACTTGAGCAAACAGAAAAAGAAAGCCGTTATTATCTGGTTCCAACAGATGTCATTCAAAAAGTTTTATCGCCTAAGCATTAAACCCTCTTCGTTATAAATAAGGTGTGTATATCCCTTATCTAAATTGATTTTTCGTATGCTTATTCTGATTTCTCCTGCAAAAACACTCGATTTCAAGACTAAGCCGCTTGTGCAAAGCACGGATGAACCTGTTTTTGTGAACGAAGCAAACTACCTTGTTTCGCTGCTCCAACAATATCATCTTAACGAATTGGGACATTTGCTTTCGCTGAGTAAAACGCTGGCCCAACTTAATTTTGAACGCTACCACAACTGGAAAAATATTACTACCGAAATCAAAAAACCGGCGATATTTGCATATAAAGGCGATGTCTATCAGGGCCTTAACGCAGATGAATGGGATCTCCCAACGCTGGAATTTGCACAGAAACATCTTCGGATTATCTCGGGGCTTTACGGCTATCTTCGCCCTCTCGATCTGATTAAACCTTACCGGCTGGATATGGGAACACCCTTGAAATCAGAAACCTCGGCCGATCTGTATGATTTCTGGCGTGGTCGTATTACTGGGCAGGTTATTGATGATATGGCCCTTATGAATTCAGATCTGATCGTTAATTTAGCTTCTTTTGAATACA
>JACFNF010000011.1 GCA_019454985.1 Bacteroidales bacterium | reverse complement strand
CTCACAAAATAGGTGGTGTTTGCCGTCAGCCCGGTCATGTTCGACACAAAACTACCCGTCCCACTTCCGTTGTTGGTCATCCCCATATTTGTTGTCGTTGTCGGATTTGCCGAAGTACTCCACACGATGCCGCGTGCGGTGACAGCGGCGCCTCCATCGGAGGTCACATTACCGCCCGAAACGGCAGTGGTTTGTGTGACAGAGGTGGCTTCAGCTGTGGTCACCACAGGCAGGTTGGCTGTCGCAGTAGTTGTAAGGCTAAAATCGTCCACCATGAAAATAAACGCATCATCAGAAACACATTGAATAGCAACATAAACACTCTGACCATTGTATGCATTCAGATCAAAGATTTTCTGCTCCCATTGGGTTGCCGGAGCCGTCAGGTAATTTGGGCCGCTGATAATGGTAAAACTCGAAGGGTTAGTATTGGTGGTGGAAACGCCTACCTTGTAACGCTCCAATCCATATTGAGCTGTGTAGGACTTCACCCAAAACGAAACCGAGGAATTAGAGCCCAGAGTAATCTGGGGTGAGATCAGCCAGTCATTATTGGGGCCTGCCGTTGCAGCAAAACTTGCTGCAAATTTCGAGCCGCTGTGTGGAGCAATTCCCGGATCGGTAAGTGCAGGTGTAGTAGCCGCGGGGTTAAAAATAATAAAACTCATAGGCTGACCAGAATTTGGAAAAGTAACATTCTCAATCCCATATGTAGTTTTCTGATCAACGTCAACCGTGGTCCAGGGAGCAAAAGTCAGGTTGAAATTAGGATAAGCTTCAAAATCGTCAGAGAAATCAGTAACATTTCTTACCTCAAAAGCTGTTGTCTGAGGTGTTTGCACAATCTCACCCTGTGGTTTCACAATAGACTTTGTCAGAGTCTGCGACTTTAACATCGGCATTATGCCAAACAAAATAATGATAATTAAGTGAATACGTTTCATATCAATGTTGGTTTTAAAAGTTATATTGATGTTAAAAATACAGCTTATCCTAGCTCGAAAACAAGAATAACAGCTTATTTATTCTTATTCTAAATAACTGAGTAACAAAAAGCAACAATTGTTAGATTTTACTATAGAGGCCGCCTTAAAAGCAAAATACGGATTTGAATCTGAAACAATTGGAAAGTTCCAGCATCTCAATTCGTTAGAATTAAAACAGCTTTTCCTGTTTTAAGAAATATTATTCATGAAAAAACAGGTAAATTCCAAGATTATTTCAGCCCGCAATTATTTTCGCTATGGCAAGTGTTCTCCAAAAAGAGTGGTTCAAAGCTCGGTTTCCAGTTCTAATTGATCTCTCAGCAAACGAAGTTCCGGCCGGAGTTCGGCCATTTTTTCAAATTTTTCACTATCGGTATAGGCAATCTTTTCAACGGGAGCATCAACAATCTGAATTTCAATGCTAATCTGATTGTTATCGAGTTCCTTTTTGAGGAAACCAAGAAGTTGAGCTTGATTTTCTTTATCTGAAGCAATCAGGCTGCTTTCCGCTTTAAAAATAATTTTCGTTTTTCCGTCTGTCTCGGGCTGATGCCGTCGCATGGCATTGGCAAAGCTGGGTGAAACGTTCTGACGGGTGTCAGCATACGCATTCCAAATCTTTATCAATGTTTCCTGATCAAAAGGTTTATCGCGAAAGACGGGCTTTTGTTCAGCTGCGTGATAATCAACCGCGATGTCGTGGATTGAAAGGGTTCCAACTTTTTGTCGGGAGGGTGACGTAGCCGGTTTTGGCAATTCTTTACCGGTTTGTGGCTGCGCCGTTGGGGCAACATTCTGTTCCTTGATGGTGACCGGTGAGGGTGGTGTTTGAATTTGGCCTGTTTCAGGGTTTTGTACAGCCAATACGGTCGGAGTCGGAGCCGATGATTTCGGCATGGTCTGGGCCGGTGGTCTGGAAGTGTTTGTGACATTTGCCTGATTGCCCGATGGCAATCCAACTTGAGTCGGGTTCAATGGTGGTGCAGAATGCGATGGCTCATTCAGTGCGCACATTTGAAGCAGAGCCAGTTCGACCAATAAGCGTTTGTTGCTGCTACGGACATAATTCAAATCACACTGGTTTTGCAATTCCAAAGCCGAAAGCAGGAAATTTCTGCCACAACGCATCGCCTGAGCTGCATAACGGTCACGAAGATTCTGTGAGGTTTCAAGCAGTTGAATGGTCTCTGCATCACGGCTTACCAAAAGGCTACGAAAATGTGAGCCCAAACCGGTAATAAAATCCTGCGGGTCGAACCCATTGTCAATAATTTCGTTGAGCATCATCAGCACGGCAGTACTGTCGGCCGTCAGAACAGCATCTGTTATTTTAAAATAATACTCATAATCTAAAACGTTCAAATTATCAATTACACTGCGATAGGTGATTTCGTTCCCCGAAAAGCTGAGCATCTGATCAAAAATGGATAAGGCATCGCGCATAGCGCCGTCAGCTTTTTGTGCAATGATGGTTAAAGCGTCATATTCGGCTTTTACCCCTTCTTTTTCAGCCACATACTGAAGCTGTTTGACTATATCCTCAACGGTGATGCGCTTAAAGTCAAAAATTTGACAGCGTGAGAGTATCGTGGGGATTATTTTATGTTTTTCGGTCGTAGCCAGAATAAACTTGGCATAGGAAGGTGGCTCTTCAAGCGTTTTTAAAAATGCGTTGAAAGCCTGCGACGAGAGCATATGTACCTCGTCAATGATATAGATCTTGTATTTACCAACCTGAGGCGGAATCCGCACCTGATCCACTAAGTTCCGGATATCGTCAACCGAATTATTGGAAGCGGCATCTAATTCGTGGATATTGAATGAGGCCGAATTGCGGAACGAGACACACGATTCACATTGATCGCAGGCTTCCATATCGGCCGTAGGGTTCAGGCAATTGATGGTCTTGGCCAGAATGCGTGCACAAGTGGTTTTACCTACACCGCGCGGGCCGGTAAAAAGGAAAGCCTGGGCCAAAATGTTGTTGCGAATGGCATTTTTTAAAGTAGAGGTAATTGCCTGCTGACCAACAACCATATCGAAAGTGGCAGGGCGATATTTGCGGGCGGAAACGATAAATTGATCCATGGGAATTTCAAGGTTTTTCGACTTCAAAAGTACAAAATAAGGCATTGATTCCCGGCTTCAGTTACAAAAATCGGTTCGACAATACGAACTTGCTGGGCATAACGTTTTTTAGGAACAATACCGACACAAAAGCGAAAAAGGCTAATTTTGAAGCCCGATGGAGACAATTCTGATTTTAGTTCCAAAAACGACCAACAGGCTGCGTTACACCTTCGATCTGGTTTTGCATCGCCTTCTTGGATTGAGTTATCGTTTTACGACCGATGTCCATAGTTTCATACAAACCACAGGGCCGGGTTTTGTTTATGGCGTGAAGGCCGTTGAAGGCTTTCCGTTTTTCAAAGCAACTCATTTACTTTTTGAACGGGAGATTGTTTCTCAGGAAATCAAACCATTTGACTTCGGAGGTGTGAAAGTCATATTTCCTGTTTACGATCGTAGCTCGCTGCTGCCTTTCGACCTTTTTGCAGCTTCGTTTTTTCTTGTGAGCCGCTATGAAGAATACCTGCCTTTTTCGCCCGACCGTTACGGCCGTTTCGAAGCTACTTCGTCCTGTCTTCACACTATGGGAATGCTTCAAAAACCGCTTGTGAATATTTGGTCACGGCATTTAGCCCGGATACTGCAAATACATTTTGCAGGGCTTGAATGTCGTTTCCCGACCTATCATTTTCAACCCACTTACGACATTGATGCGGCCTGGGCTTATCTGCACAAAGGGCCGTTTCGCAGTCTTGGCGCTACCTTTCGCGACCTGCTGAATCACGATTTTAAGGAAATCCGGACACGTTGGCGCGTGTTACACAAAAAACAAGCCGACCCGTTCGACACTTTTAAGCTTCAGCTCGAACTTCAAAAAAAATATCGCCTTCGACCTATTTACTTCATACTGTTTGCAGAATATGGCCTCAACGACAAAAATACTCCGGTGCGGAACCCCCATTTCAGACAGTTGATCAAAATTCTTGCCGACTATGCTCCTGTTGGGATTCACCCTTCTTTTGGTTCGTTTCTGAACAAACCGAAGCTCCGTTCCGAAATCCACTCGCTGGCAGCCGTACTCAACCGCGAAATCACCAAAAGCAGACAGCATTTTTTACGACTTAGCCTCCCGGCCACATATCATCATCTGATTGACCTAGATATTACAGACGATTATACGATGGGTTATGCCAGTCAGCCAGGCTTCAGAGCCGGCATAGCTACCAGTTTTCCGTTTTACGATCTCGACCACGACCTGCCCACCAATTTGGAAATTCACCCCATCACTCTGATGGATGGCACTTTACGTGATTATCTGGCACTCGACCACGAAAAGGCTCTCCAAACCGCTTTCCAACTTTGCCGGGAAGTGAAAGAAGTGGGCGGAACATTTACCACCCTTTGGCACAACGAAACCCTCAGCAACGAAAAACGATGGAAAGGCTGGGTGGAACTGTATGAAGAAATTATCCGTTTTGCAACCGAAACCAATGTTTCATGATCCGGTTTGTTGCACATCATGAGATCGACAAAGAGAAATGGGATCACTGTATCCGGGAATCGTTTAACGGGAACATTTATGCCTGGTCGTGGTATCTCGATATTGTTCATCAAAACTGGAATGCACTAGTCGAAGATGACTATATCCGTGTTTTTCCACTTACGGGCAATGTACGTTTTGGTATTCATTATCTGTTTCAGCCTTTTTTCACCCAACAATTGGGCATTTTCTCGCCACAACCTCTGCCGCAGGAAGTCATTCATCAATTCATCCATGCGATTCCCAAGCAATACCGCCTTGTTGAAATACGTCTCAATATTCACAACACCCTGAATCTTCCGCCTTCGGTAGTCAACTGGCATACCAATTATGAGCTCGACCTGATCAAAGACTATGAATACCATGCCAGAGCTTATAACAGCAACACCAAGCGTAATCTTAAAAAGGCATTGGAATCCCAACTTTATATTGTGGATAATGTGAGCCCTGTTGCCATCATTGATCTGTTCAAAAACAATCGCGGCCGAACCATCAGCCATTGGAATGACCGGGAATACTGGCGATTGAAAAGGTTAATCAATGCTGTTATTTTTCATGGGCAAGCCACTACTTACGGGGTTTATACCAAGGAAAACGAATTGTGTGCCGGTGCGATCTTTGTCAAAAGCCATCAGCGGATTACTTTTCTTTTTTCGGGGATGTCAGCTTTCGGGAAAGAAAAAAATGCGCTCACACTCATTCTCGATCATGCCATTCGGCAATATGCAGGAAGTTATATGATTTTCGATTTTGAAGGGAGCGACAATCCAAATCTGGCACGTTTTTACAAAGGTTTTGGCAGTCAGCCGGTGAGTTATCCGGGCATCACCCTCAACCGACTTCCCTGGCCATTCAACTTTATCTTTAAGCTTATCAGGTTACGAAGAAAAATCTGATCTGCTAAAAATGAGCCATCCGGAAAGCTTTTTTAGAAAAGATTTCGGTTTTGTCCATCGTTTTGAGCTAAAACTTCCTAATTTTGTTCGAATCAATCTATACTCATCCATGATCAGAAATCTTGGCGAAAGCAACTCCATCTTCAATCAGTTTGTGGCCGAACTGCGTGATGCCGAAATCCAGACTGACCGTATGCGGTTTAGAAGAAATCTTGAGCGTTTGGGCGAAATTTTCGCTTATGAAATCAGCAAAGAATTGGAATATCGTCCAGTTGAAGTCATCACCCCTTTAGGTGTAGCCGAGATCAAACTGCCAGTGGCTCAACCCGTATTGGCCACCATTTTGCGGGCCGGCCTCCCCTTGCATCAGGGTTTGCTGAATTATTTTGACAAAGCCGACAATGCCTTCATCACCGCATATCGCAAATACGACAAAAACGAAGATTTTGAAATTCGGGTCGAATACATTTCCAGTCCCGACGTCACGGGCAAAACGCTCATACTGAGCGATCCGATGCTTGCTTCGGGCGCTTCGATTGTAAAAACTGTGCGAGGCATGCTGGCTTATGGCAAGCCGACGCATATCCATGTGGTTTCGGCTTTGGCCAGTACGGAAGGGCTCGATTATGTGAAACGCAATTTATCGCTTCGCAATATCACCATCTGGGTTGGCGCCATTGACGATGAGCTCACCGCGCAAGCCTATATCGTGCCGGGTTTGGGCGACGCAGGCGATTTAGCGTTTGGCAGAAAATCCGACTTCTAAAACAATACCCAAATGAGCAACGAACTGAGCGAGAACATGCGTATTTCTTTTGAATCAATCAAAAGTCATATGCTTCGCACCGTGCTCACCGTTGCCATCATTGGCTTTGGCATCATGGCATTGGTCGGGATTCTCACCGCAATTGACTCCATCAAATATTATCTAAATGAGAATTTCAGCATGATGGGCGCCAACACTTTCAACCTGCGCAACCGCGAGATGAATGTGCACATCGGCGGCCGGCGCAATAATGCCAAAGCTTTCAAAAACATTTCATATCGCGAAGCAATAGCGTTTCGTGATGAGTATCGTTTTCCGGCTTCAACCAGCATTTACACCTATGGTCCGGGTATCGTCACCCTGAAATTTGGGAGCGAAAAAACCAATCCCAATATCCAGGTCATAGGTGTTGACGAAAACTATCTCTACAACTCAGGGTTAGAGATTGATCAAGGTCGTAATTTTACAACCAACGAAATTCAAAACGGAGCTCACGTTGCCATTGTTGGCAGCTCGATTGTGAAAGACCTTTTCAAAAACAATGAAGATCCCGTCGGACAAATCATCACCATTGGGCCGGGAAAATATCGCATTGTCGGTATATTGCTCGAAAAAGGCTCCAGTATTGGTTTCACAGGTGATCGGAACTGTCTGATGCCGTTGAATAATGTAAGACAATATTTTTCGAGGCCTGATATGAATCATACCATCAGCATACGAACCCACACGGCTGAAGAAATGGAACCGGCCATTGGTGAGGCAACCGGGCTTTTCAGGGTCATTCGTCGCGATCTGCCAGGCCATCCTGAAACATTTAGCATCGAAAAAAGCGATAACATTGCCAATATGTTGATTGATCTCACCGGACAGGTTCGCCTCGGAGCTACATTTATCGGATTGATAACCCTTTTCGGCGCAGCCATCGGTTTGATGAACATCATGTTGGTTTCTGTGACCGAACGCACTCAGGAAATCGGAATCCGCAAGGCCATGGGCGCCACCCGACAAACGATTCGTGACCAATTTCTGATAGAAGCAATCGTCATTGCTCAGATTGGCGGTATTGTTGGAATTATCGCCGGTATTCTGGTTGGCAACATTCTTTCCGTCATCATCGGCAGTTCTTTTATCATTCCCTGGAGCTGGATCGTTTTGGCCGTTGTTCTCTGTTTTTTGGTGGCATTGGCTTCGGGTTATATTCCGGCTAACAAAGCCGCCAGTGTTGACCCCATAGAGTCCTTACGATACGAATAATTGCCCAATCCACATGAAGCTATGTCACTGGAATACAGCCATCTGATATCGAACAACCGGAAATGGGCCGAAAGTAAAAAAGATTCCAATCCTGACTATTTCAATACCCTGAGCCTTCGGCAACAACCAAACTTTCTGTATATAGGCTGTTCCGACAGCCGAATGCCTTTGGACACATACACCAGCACCGAGCCCGGTGAACTTTTTGTTCACCGTAATATTGCCAATCAAGTTTCTGTCACCGACATCAATCTGCTTTCAGTATTAGATTATGCTGTTAACGTACTAAGGGTTAAGCACATCATTGTATGCGGGCATTATGACTGCGGTGGAATTCGCGCGGCATATCAAAATAGTGCGGCCGGTCTTGTCGGCAACTGGATCAGCCCAATCCGCGATTTGGCAATAGAGTTTCAAAGCGAGCTCGACAAAATTGAGGATGAAAATCAACGGCTGAACCGTTTAAGTGAGTTGAATGTGATTCGTCAAACTGAAAATCTGATGAAGACGTACGTCATCCAGGATGCTTTACAAAAATGTACCGGCTGTTTTGAAATTCACGCCTGGGTACTCGATTTATCAACAGGGCTGATCAATGAGCTTGATATCAGGGATATAAAATAGGATTGTTCGTTACTTACAATTAAAATAAGAAAAAATGGAGACGAAGCGGGAAAATTTTGGAAGCAAAATCGGTGTAATTGCAGCCGCAGCCGGTTCAGCCATTGGTTTGGGCAATATCTGGCGGTTCCCTTATGTGGCAGGCGAGAATGGCGGCGCTGCATTCCTGCTTGTATATCTTGTCTT
This sequence comes from Bacteroidales bacterium, assembly GCA_019454985.1. Classification (GTDB taxonomy): domain Bacteria; phylum Bacteroidota; class Bacteroidia; order Bacteroidales; family F082; genus JALNZU01. The sequence continues at coordinate 82,258 of JACFNF010000011.1, read as the reverse complement.
TGTTGTGGGCATTGGTGTTCCGGTGATGCTTTCCGAATTTGTGATTGGTCGTCGTGCCCAAAGCAACCCTGTGGGGGCGTTCAAACGATTAGCGCCCAAAAGCCTTTGGCCATTCGCCGGGTTTGTCGGTATCACAGCAGCTTTCACCATCCTAGCTTTCTACACCACCGTGGCTGGCTGGACGCTTGAATATCTTTATTTAACCCTTGCGGGAGGGTTCGATAAGGCGGATAAAGCAGGCCTCACTTCCCAGTTTAGCAGCTTCATCAGCAGCGGACCGCGGCCTATGTTCTGGCAAATGATTTTCATGGTCATGACGGCCTATATTGTCCTGAAAGGAGTGAAAAACGGTATAGAAAAATACAATAAAATATTGATGCCCTTGCTTTTTGGCATACTTATTTTGTTGGTAATCCGTTCGCTCACCTTACCCAATTCATTTGAAGGAGTTCACTTTTTATTCGCTCCCGATTTTAGCAAGATCAATGCTGAGGTTTTGCTTCAAGCCCTTGGGCAGTCGTTCTTCTCGCTTAGCATTGGTATGGGTACATTAATCACTTATGGCTCATATATCAATAAAAAGGATAATCTGTCTTCCACTGCCTTTTCGGTTTCTGTGGCCGATACTTTAGTGGCAGTATTGGCCGGAATGGCCATTTTTCCGGCTGTCTTTGCTTTCGGCATTACACCCGAAGCCGGGCCCAGCTTAGTATTTATCACACTTCCGATGATTTTCAGCCAAATGGCCGGAGGGCAGTTTTTCGAGATCATTTTTTTTGTGCTTTTGGCCATCGCCGCTCTCACCTCCACCATCTCAGTATTGGAAGTCGTAGTAGCATATTTATCAGAAGAGCTGAAGCTCAGCAGAGCAAAATCAACTTTAATTGCTGCGGGAAGTATTTCGGTGCTCGGTATTTTATGTACCCTGAGTCAGGGCCCTCTGCCAAAGCTGAGCATTGGCGGTATGAATCTGTTCGATATTCTTGAGGCAACCTCTGCAACGATTTTATTACCTTTAGGAGGTCTGTTCATTGTCATATTTGTGGGATGGGTCATGAAAAAAGAAACCGTTTTTGCTGAAATCACCAACGAAGGCAGTTTAAAGGGTCGTCTTAAAATGCTGTATCTCATCATTATCCGTTTTATTGCCCCGGTTGCCATTGCCTTGGTTTTTCTCAATGGGGTTGGCATTTTTGGGTATGGCGGATGATTTGAATCATCTGGTAGTTTTTTTGAGAATGGACGAGTGGAAAGATTTCTTTCATTTTAGCAGAAAAGAACAACTCGCCATTTTTTTTCTGCTCCTGCTGACAGCTCTACTGCTCGTCTTTAGTTTGTACAATGGCCGTTGGGTTTCATGGCAATTACTGCAAGCTACTGCTTCCGACAGCCTTTTTCTAAAAAACGAAATTGAACTGGCTGAAGCCAAATCATTTGAAAACCAGCAAAACTCCTCATCTTTTGACCCTGTGCAGGCTATATATTCGAGGGGTGCATCTGCCTTGAATCCATTTCCATTTAATCCAAATCAGCTTCCCATAGAAGAATGGAAACGTATTGGGTTGAGTGACAGACAGATAAAGGCTATTAAAAATTATGAAGCCAAAGGTGGAAAATTTTATACGAAAGAGGATTTTGCGCGTCTCTACAATATCAGTCCTGAAGAATATGCTGTTTTAGAGCCTTTTATTCGAATACCGCCAGGTGATTCGGCTTCAGGACGCTATCCCCGTTCTCAGAAAAAACTCCTGTCCGATCAGTCAGAACCAGCAATCCAGGTCGAGCGGAACTCCATCTCAATCAATCTGGCCGATTCAGCTGCACTTGAAGCTTTGCCCCTGATCGGGCCCTGGACGGCGCATCGCATATTGAAATACCGAAACAGCCTTGGAGGGTTTGTCCAAATAGAACAACTCCGTGAAATCAAGGATATTGACGAAAATCGTTATCAGCTTCTTTCGGAATATATCCGGATTGACACCGGAAACATTAGCCTACTCAGAATCAACCGTTTAAGTTTCAAGGAGTTGATCAGTCACCCTTATCTCGATTACGAACACGTTAAAAAAATCATCAATCACCGCGAACGACGAGGCTTTATCCGCGATGGTGAAACACTGAAAACAGTTGCCGGTCTCACCGATGACGAACTGCTCAAACTTACCCCATATCTCAATTTTGATTGAGATTTAAGCATTTCCGCGATTTAAGCTTAATTTTTACAATGTATATTCTATTGATACACAGATAATTTAAGATATATTCTATTTTTTTGGAATGAAGGGTTGTAGATTCCAAAAAATATCCGTTATTTTGCACTCCCATTTTTAGGGATACCGTATTAAAACCCATTGCGTCATGTCAAAAATTTGTCAGATTACCGGAAAGAAAGTCATGTCAGGAAACAACGTTTCGCATTCAAACCGCAAAACGAAAAGGACTTTTTCACCAAACCTTCAGTTGAAACGTTTTTATGTTCCTGAAATGGACGAATGGATTACTTTGAAAGTGAGTGCAGCCGGCATTCGTTTGATCAACAAAAAAGGCATTTACGCTGCATTGTTGGATGCCGATAAAAACGGCCATCTCTACAAATCATAGAGCCATAAAGAAATATGCTGAAGCTGCTGTTGGCCACCGACAGCAGCTTTTTTTATTCTTAATTTTGCCACAAACAAAATATTTTCCGTTTTGGGAAGTTTTGGATTCAGGACTAAGCAAACCCATGACCCAAAGATACCTGTTTCTTTTCTTTATTATTTTTTTTCTGTCCGTTGGTGCCAAAGGCCAGCACAAAGCACTTGTGAAAGGGCAGGTGTCCGACGAAAAAGGGAAATCCATTGAACTTGCCCATGTCACACTTCCCAACGGGAAAGAGGGAGTAACTACCGATAGCAGAGGGCGCTACGAAATTCGCGTTCCGGCCGACACAACGATTGAGCTTACTTTCTCGTTTTTGGGATTTCGTCATGCTACCTCCACATTGAAACTTCGACCGGGCGAAATCAGGATTCTCAATATCAGCCTGATACAAGTAGCCTCTGATTTGCCTACGGCTGAAGTCCATGGCGCTCGCTCCGCCGTTGGAAGCATTTCCAAAATCAGCCCTAAAGCCGCACGCGAATTGCCCAGTTTCAGCAGCGGCATCGAAGATCTTATCAAAACCCTGCCCGGCGTTTCGTCGAACAATGAACTCAGCTCACAATACACCGTGCGGGGTGGAAATTTTGATGAGAATCTGGTTTATGTCAACGGGATCGAAATCTACCGGCCGTTTCTGATTCGCTCAGGACAGCAGGAAGGCTTGAGTTTTCTTAATCCCGGAATGATATCAGGCATTAGTTTCTCGGCCGGAGGCTTTTCGGCCGAATATGGCGATAAGTTGTCATCGGCACTCGATATCACCTACAAAAATCCAACTGAAAACGGCGGAGCGGTTGCCTTGAGTTTGTTGGGCGCCGAACTGAACGTTGAAGGAATCAACAAAAAAAGGAACCTGACCTATTTGGCTGGCGCTCGCTACAAAACAACCCAATATATTCTGAATGCATTGGAAACCCAAGGTCAATACCGACCCGATTTCATTGATATTCAGTCGCTTTTAACTTTCAGACCCAGCCTGAAATGGGATTTCTCTTTGCTTGGGTATTATGCACGTAACAATTACAAACTCATACCGGAAACGCGTCAGACGAGTTTTGGCACCCTGAGCGAAGCCTACCGATTGATGGTTTATTTCGACGGGCAGGAGGTGGATCGTTTCGAAACAGGCATGGGCGCTGCCACACTCAGTTTTCGACCACACAATAATTTAGATCTCCGTTTGATAGCCTCGGCCTACAACAGTATCGAAAGTGAGGCCTATGATATTGAGGGTCAATATTGGATTGGAAAGCTAGAAAACAGTCTAGGAAGTGAAGAGTTTGGCAATGTGGTACAATCGCAGGGTGTTGGCGCTTTTCTAGATCATGCCCGCAATGCCTTTCGTGCTTCGGTGGCCAGTATCGAACACAAAGGAACCCTTGCTGCCGGTCGAAACATCATCAAATGGGGGGCGCGATACCAGTTACAACAAATCAACGACAAATTGAGCGAATGGGAAATGATTGACTCGGCAGGATTTACACTTCCTCGTCCTGTCGAAATTCCCGGACAGGCCGACCCATTGCATTCGGATCTTTTACTTAATCAGGTAGCCAGAGCCAATCACCGCCTTCATTCGAACAATTTTAACGCTTATCTGCAAAACTCGTGGAATTTAGTCAGCGCAAATCAACACGAATGGTCGTTTACTGCCGGCATTCGCACCAATTATTGGGGCTATGGCAACGAATGGACCATCAGCCCGCGCTTCAGCGCCTCGGTAAAGCCTAACTGGGAAAAAGATTTCCATTTTCGTTTCTCAGCCGGAGTTTATACCCAGCCACCTTATTACCGCGAAATGCGGCTTTTCAACGGCCAACTCTACAACCATCCACAGTCGCAAATATCGTATCAAGCCATTGCCGCAGCCGATTATCGTTTTTTTGCCTGGCGCCGGCCTTTTGTTTTCACCTCAGAGGTATATTATAAATATTTCGACCGGCTGATTCCATACGAGGTGGATAATGTTCGTTTACGCTATTATGCCGATCAACTTTCGGTAGGTTATGCAGCCGGCCTCGACATGAAAGTGAACGGCGAATTTGTGAAAGGTATCGAAAGTTGGGCCAGTTTTTCGTTAATGAAAACCGAAGAAGACGTCATTGGCGACCATTACACCTATTATATTAATACGGACGGGAAACGTATCACTCCGCAAAGCATCAATCAAACCATTGCCGACAGTGTGACGGTATTCCCCGGCTTTATTCCTCGCCCCACTGACCAAAGGTTCCAATTTGCCCTGTTTTTTCAGGATTACATCCCCAACTATCCCACCTTCAAAGTCCATCTGAAGCTCGTTTTCGGCGCTCGTCTGCCATTCGGACAACCCAATACCGAACGCTATCTGCAAACGCGACGTATGCCCGAATACCGGAGGGTGGATATCGGTTTCAGCAAACAGCTTTTGGGCGAAGATCGTAACCCTTCACGTATGGCTGTACTCAATGAAATTAAAAACATGTGGGTCAGCCTCGAGGTGTTTAACCTGCTGCAAATCAGCAATACAATATCTTATTTATGGGTGAAAGATGTGAACAACATCCAGTATGGTGTTCCCAATTTTCTTACACCCCGGCAACTGAATCTGAAACTCGTGATGGAGTTTTGAACCTTTTTTCGGATTTATTGTTTAATGTTTCAAAGTTTCAATGAAACAGCACATACCTGCTGTTGAACATCACATTAAACCATAAAATTTACGAAAATGACAAAAGTTAAAGACCTTGTATTCCCAAGCCTTCCTTATGCTTACAATGCTTTGGAGCCTCACATTGATGCTATGACGATGGAAATTCACTACACCCGTCACCACAAAGCATATTTTGACAATCTGAATGCAGCTGTCAAAGATAGTCCGATGGCTGATCTCTCGTTTGATGAGCTTTTGGCCAACATCAGCAAATATCCTGTTGCAGTCAGAAACAACGGCGGCGGTCATTTCAACCACGAGCTGTTCTGGTCGGTGATGTCGCCCAACGGCGGAGGCAAACCCGGTGGCGAGCTGCTCAAAGCCATTGAGAAGGATTTTGGCAGTTTCGAAGCATTTCAGGAATTGTTTAACAATGCTGCCAAAACCCGTTTTGGAAGCGGCTGGGCCTGGCTTGCGGTGAAAGCCGACAAAAGTCTTGCCGTATGCAGCACCCCAAATCAGGATAACCCCCTGATGGATGTTTCGGAATGCAAAGGCACCCCAATTTTGGGATTAGACGTTTGGGAACACGCCTATTATCTGAAATATCAAAACAAACGTCCCGATTATGTTGCGGCATTCTGGAATATAATCAACTGGGCTCAGGTTGAAAAAAATTATGCTAAAGCCCTTTAAATCAACTATGTAAAATAAAAAAAGCGCAATTATTGATTGCGCTTTTTTTATTGGTTTGTACAATCTCTTTTATGAGAAAGACAGAAAAGCCTTTCGGATACGGCCAATGGCATCCATCAATTGTTCCTCGCTAATCACAAGCGGTGGAGCAAAGCGAATGATATTGCCATGAGTGGGTTTGGCAAGCACGCCCAGTTCGGCCATTTTGACGCAGATATTCCAGGCCGTTTTGCTTTCGGGTGAATCATTGATCACCACAGCGTTGAGCAGTCCTTTGCCACGTACTAAAGTGATGAGTTTGGTTTCGCTCATCAGTTTATTCATTTCGCTGCGGAAAATTTTTCCAAGATGTTCTGCTTTTTCGGCCAGCTTTTCTTCGGCCACAACTTCTAATGCGGCAATGGCAACCCGGGCTGCCACCGGATTTCCCCCAAAGGTAGAGCCATGTTCGCCGGGTTTGATACAGAGCATGATTTCATCATCGGCCAGCACTGCCGAAACCGGATAAGCACCACCGGAAAGAGCTTTACCCAAGATGAGAATATCGGGACGAACGCCTTCATGATCGCATGCCAGAAGTTTTCCTGTACGGGCAATACCGGTTTGAATCTCATCGGCAATAAAAAGAACATTTTTGGCTTTGCAAAGGTCATAAGCGCCTTTCAGATAACCATCGTCCGGAACAAAAACACCGGCCTCGCCCTGGATGGGCTCAACGAGGAAACCTGCCACGTTCGGATCTTCCAAGGCAACTTCAAGAGCTTTTAAATCATTGTAAGGAATCACCTCAAAGCCAGGAGTGTAAGGACCAAAACCACCACGCGAGTCGGGATCGGTTGACATGCTCACGATGGTGATGGTGCGTCCGTGGAAGTTGTTTGCACAGACAATGATTTTAGCCTGATTTTCGGGAATTCCCTTTTTGGTATAAGCCCATTTGCGGCAGAGTTTCAGGGCTGTTTCATCGCCTTCGGCACCCGAGTTCATCGGCAACACCTTGTCGTAACCGAAATATGAGGTGATGAATTTTTCATAAACGCCCAGCACATCATTGAAAAATGCCCGTGAAGTGAGCGTTAAAGTCTGGGCCTGATCAACCATGGCATTGATAATCTTTGGATGACAATGTCCCTGATTAACAGCTGAGTAGGCCGACAAAAAATCAAAATACTCTTTGCCTTCGGCGTCCCACACCAAGGGGCCGCGCCCTTTTGACAATACAACAGGCAGGGGATGATAGTTATGGGCACCATACTTGTCTTCTAATTCCATGGCCTGAAGGGATGAAATCTTCTCTTTCATAAGCATAATTTTGTGAAAATAGATTTATTGTGAATAAGTTAACAATTAACGGCAAAGTTAAACAAAATAGGCGTAGCAACAATGGTTGCTGTAAGATTTTCATAAACATCTTGAATTACAGGAATTTATGGAATTAAAGCAAATGCCTGAACGGCAATAGCAGCCACTCGAAAAAACGGTTGATCAGCGACCGTCGTTTCCATTGTTCGTAGTCGAATTTATCGCTATTTTGTAGGGTCTGATAGATATGGTGGTCAACCTGTCGAACAATGGAGGGTTCGGTTCCAACGAGAATAATTTCATACATATAACGAAAGCTGCGGTAATCAAAATTGGGTGAGCCAACGCTAAATGTTTGTCCGTCCACAAGCAAAAGCTTGGCGTGAAGGTTATGCGGCATATACATTCGGATACGCACTCCTGCCAGATGAAGCGGTCCGAGATATTTGTTACGCAGGATATCAACTAAATTGACGTCGGAACGTTTCGGGATAACCACTTTTACCGTGACCCCACGTTGGGCTGCCTCCATCAGCGCCTTGCGAAGTTTATAGCCCGGAAGAAAGTACGGGCTCACGATTTCAACCTTATTCTGCGCCTTATTAATCAGATAGATATAGCGTTTCATGATTCGCTGTTTGGTAATGGAAGGCATGTCGCGCACTATTTCGAAGTTACCGTATCGAATGAGTCGTAAATAATTATCCTTGGCGAAAACATATTTGTTGTAGATTTCAAAATCCTGTCGGAAAATCCTTTTAAAAGCTAAGGACAGATTTCCTTTGATTCGGAGCACCGATTCGCGCCAGTTGAGGTTGTATTCGGTGAAATTTGACGAGCCGATATAGGTGATTTCATCGTCAATGAGTAAAATTTTGCGATGGTTGCGACGATGCCCGCGGGTAAAAACATCACTGTTAAACTTGATCTTTTCGAAAAATCGCACTTGTGCACCGTGGGCAGTAAGCACATCGAAAAAACCATCGGCAACTGCCGAACCGCCCCAGGCATCCACTAACAGTTTCACTTCGACTCCTGCCTTGAGCTTTCGCAGAAGAACATCTCTTACCCTAACCCCAACAACATCATTTCCAATGCGGTATGTCTCGATATAGATATAATCGTGTGCTGCTTCCATATCGCTTACCATTGCATGGTAATAGCGTATCGGGTCGGAAAACAGATGATAAGGCTCTTCGAGGGTAAACATACAACCGGGCTGAAGACAAGGTTCAACAAAGATAATCGAAAACAATCTTCAAACAATTCCGGCCAATGTTTTCAGATATCCTATCATCATTTTTTTCTGGGACAATATATTTTATTCTTCAAGACTTCTAACGGATTGCGGATTCTGGGGGCTATCTTCTGACAAGGAAATTTTGACTCCGATTTATCACCATGCGCTACACCTGAAAGAGGTGAATCCGTTTCCTGTAATTCATCAACACCAAATGAACAATTTGAGACTCTACGTTTTAAATCAGACTTTTTTTACACCAATAAGATTATCCGAACGGCAAAAAGTCGTTTGAAAAGAAAGAAAAAGACATCCGGCAGTCCCTTCATTTTTCAAATATACATCTATCTTTGTCAGGATAAATCACAAGAAATATGGCAAGACGAGCGTCAGTCACAGCGATATTTTTTTTCGTTTTTACGTTTTCGGGGCTTCTTGCTGCCGATATTCCCGACACGCTCACATTGCGGATTGATTCGATGCTGCGAATTGTATCAGGCACAGCGTCCGATTCGGTAAAAGTGAACACTTATATTGCACTGTCGCAAGAGGTTGCCTTCAGCAACATCAAGAAATCCATGCTTTATGCCGATCAGGCCAGTGAAATTGCACGCCTTTCTGGAAATCGAAAACTCATGGCCACTGCCTCTTATCATGCCGGAGTAGCCTGTTTCAACTTAGGCCTGCTGGAACAAGCCGCTACTCATTTTTATGAATATTTGGAATATGCGAAAGGCACTGGCAACAAAGATGATATCTCACGCGGACTCATCAACATCAGTGCTGTTCAGCTTCAAATGAAACAATTTGACAAAGCTGAAGAAACACTGCTCAACGGACTTGATTTTTATCTTCGCAACCAGGATGGTATTGACGACTCGCTGACCAAGGCTATTTTGGCCTCTATCTATAACAATTTGGGAATTGTTTCGAAAGAAAAAAACGATCTGAAAAAGGCCGAAAGTTTCTATCAGAAAGGTATAGCTTCGGTTCAACTTCTTAAACCCCAGCATCAGCTTCATGCCAATTTGATGAACAATCTGGGGATGGTTTACATCCTTCAGAGCGATTATGATAAAGCTTTTTCTGTTTTGACTCAGGCTCTTCGTTTGCGCGAAGAGAATGATGATGTGGCCGGAATTGCCGCATCGCACCGCAATCTGGGGCTGTACTACGAAAAAACGATGCAAACCGCAGAGGCCAAAAAACATTATTACCAAGCTATCCGATATGCCCGGCAAACCGGAAGTCCGGCCTTGCTCGAAGGTATCTATTCCAATGTGTTTGAGCTCTTTAACTCAACACATCAGGCCGATTCTGCCTTGAAATATCTCATTTTGCTGAACGAACAACTCGATTTGCTTAACCATGAGGAAACGGCCAAAGTGCTCACTCAGATGGAGCTCAGTATGCAGTTTAAAGAGCGCGAACAACTCCAAAAAGCCGAACAAGAACGAAAAGAACAACAATACCTTTTTATCGGCATGCTTCTTTTTACCATCGCCATTATCATCGGGCTGCTGTTTTTCCTTTCTCAGGCACGTCTGAGACGAGTAAAATTAGAAAAAGCCAACTCCGAATTGGCTAACAAAAACCTTCAGTTGACCAAAGAAAGTTTAGAAATTGAACTTGAAACAAAAAATAAGGAGCTGGCTACTAATGTGATGTACCAGCTCAGAAAAAACGAAATTGTTGACAATATCGTTCAGAAATTGCTGAAGCATTCGCATCAGTTTAAATCGGAAAACAAAGAGCTGATTCAAAGCATCATCCATGACCTTGAAAAAACCATGGAAGAAGATGTGTGGAGCGAGTTTGAGATGCGTTTTCAACATGTTCATAACGATTTCTATCAGAAACTCAACGAGATACGGCCTGATTTAAGCCCGAATGAAAGGCGCCTTTGCGCTTTCCTGAAACTGAATATGACCACCAAAGAAATAGCTGCCATCACCGGGCAATCGCAACGCAGTATCGAAGTTGCACGCACCCGCCTGCGCAAAAAACTTGACCTTACTAATTCCGAGCAAGGCTTGATTGAGTTTTTATCTCAATTCTAATTTATTCATTTTCTCATACTTACCTTTTTTGTAGCAGAAATGTTGCATGAGTTATAATGGCATGCGCCATTTTTGTGCTATCTATTCATGATAGGTATATGATATTGCCACCATAGTTTTGCATCCGAAAACTGATGTTCGATTTATGACAACCCTCAGCGACGATAGCAAAGCAAAACCAGAAGAAAAACAGCTTGAAGAAAGACTGATGAGCATTGCCGAGCGAAATCAAAATCTCGATCAGGCTTTGAAGAAAATTCTTGATGCGGTAAGTAACCCAAAAGGCAAGAAATCAAAAAAATAATCCCATTATTTTTAATCCAACAATAGTTAATAATTATGAATCTATTTTTATCATTTAAAAAACTGACGCTTGTTCTCGTAGTTTTTGTTCTTTCTGCAGGGATAGCAATGGCTCAATCGTCTGAACGCAATGTTACCGGCATTTTCCCTTTGTTGGAAAATTTTGAAACAGGGGCCAACCCTCCTGCCGGATGGAGTGCGTTTGACATTGACGGCGACTACCCGGCCTGGGAAGTTGTTGATGCCCTTAGTCATGATCCCGAGGGAACATATTGTGCTTTTCATAGCTATGGTACGAGTGCTCAGGATGGTTATTTGGTGACACCACAACTCAGCATACCGGCCAGCGGGCCCGTTGTACTTTCGTTCTGGAGCATGATTATTGACGCAGAGTATTATGGTAAAAGCAGTGTTTTAGTAAGCACCGACGGCAATGACCCTGCTACAGCCACTTATAACGAAATTTGGACCGCAACTGAATTGATTGAAGATTGGGCGCAAATCAACATTAGTCTTTCGGATTATGCAGGGCAGGACATTTATATTGCCTTCCGCTACGAAGGTGACTATGCACACGTCTGGGCCATCGATGATATCGAAGTCAGCAGCAGCATCAACACCGATCCTAAAATTGTTGTCACCCCGGTTGCTGTGAACGCTGTCGGACCTGTAAACTCAAATGTTCAGAAAAAACTGAAAGTCAAAAATACCGGTGTTGACAACCTTATTTACAATATGACGGTTGAATACACCGGTACAGCAAGCGGCTGGATGAACATGAGCAGCTACACCGGCAATATTACCGGCGGTTCTAACCAAGAACATGTGCTCACTTTCAATCCCACCGGACTAGAATTAGGTACATATACAGCCGTGATCACCATCACCAGCAACGACCCATCCACACCAACCCTTACCGTTCCGGTAAATTATGAGATCATCGCGCCCGCAACAATTGGCATTGACATTATGATACCCGACTATACCTTCCCTTACGACATCAGTGAAAACGGCAAGTTTGTTGCTATTTCAGGCTTTGGCGAAGGGGGATCGTTATGGTCGAAAGAAACCGGGCTGCATAATATCAGCGGTACTGAGCCTTCGGCTATTTCCGTTTCTGAAACCGGTATCATTGCCGGAGATGACGTGAATCCTGCCTATGGCGCCACCATGGCCGGAACATGGAACTATCAGACCGATGAATGGACTTTCCTTGGCGTGAATCCTGCTGTTGGAACACCTTCGGGCTCCGATTACAACTACTGCTGGGGAATGACAGCCGATGGACAAACCATTGTAGGGATGCAGTATTTTCCAAACTACACTTACAAAGCCTTTAAATGGACTCAAGCCGGCGGTTACGAGATGATTGGAAACATCATTCCTGAATCTAACCGTCCGAACGGAATCAGTAATGATGGCAGCGTTGTCTTCGGCTGGGCCGATCTCGCCAATGCTTCACGCTCTCCTGTGATTTGGTTCGATAGCCAACTCATCAAAATTTCGCCCAACGACTATGGTGAAGCCAGTGCGGCATCCAGCGACGGACAATTTGTTACCGGAACCTCCGGCAGTAAAGGTTTCCTATGGTCGAAACAAGATGGAAGCACCATTTTCTTCGACAACAGCCTCAATGCTGGTGGGATTAATCCGGTGGCTGTTATGGGCGATGGAACCATCTTCGGATTCACCGTAGAAGGCTGGCCTCCATTCCCCGATGCACGCCGTGCTTTTGTCAGGCTGACTGATGGCGAAATGATGACCTTCAACGATTATGCCATCACCCGTGGCATGTTCGAAGCCGATGAATGGCTTTTCTTCAGCATCAACGGTGTAACCCCCGATGGCAACAAATTCATCGGTGCCGGAATCAACCCCAACGGCGAGCCGGTTTCCTTCCTCATTGATTTTGCTGCCGAAATACCCACCATCGTAGTGGCCCCGCTCGCACTTGATTTTGCATTATGGGAAGGTCAGACACAAACCAAGAACATCACCATCCAGAACACCGGCACCGGCAATCTGGAATACAACACCGTCATCCATTATCTTGAGGCTGCTGCCAATGCCGGTTATATTGCCAAACCTGCCGCACCTTATCAGCCTATCGAAGGGTTCCACAAAGGTATTGCCGGCTTTACCGTCAAAGGCAAAATTCAGCCCCAGTTTCCAAACGCAAGACGTAGCGAAAATCCGATGCCGGCTATGAAGCCCATCCACAACCAACTTACCTCATGGGAAAAACCAACCATCACACTCACCGAGAAACATGCTGCCCGGAGTGTGGAAAGAGGAAGTCATCAACTCCATTATGATGGTGACAATGTGGATGCTATCGGACTTGTTCAAGGAGGATCATTCTTTGTAGCCGCCCGATTCCCTCAGGAAATGGTTAATGCTTTTGCCGGAGCCAGCCTGACACAAGTGATGGTTTACGTCAACGATATGCCTACAGATGCAAAACTTTATATCTGGGGACCCGGAACAACCGAAACTCCAGGTAGTGCAATGGTCGAACAAAACGTTGCTGTAACGCCGATGGCATGGAACACACTTACCCTGACAACCCCATTAACGCTCGATGGCAACGACATCTGGGTGGGTATGGGCTATACCAACGAACCCGGTACATTCATCGCCGGTATTGATGGCGGCCCGGCCAACCCCAACGGATGCTTCCTGCGCGAAGCTTCGAGCGAATGGGAACGCCTTACCGACTATGGCTTTAACTCCAACTTCAACATCCGCGCCAACCTGATTCTAGGCAGCGGCGACTGGCTCTCGCTCAATCCCAACGAAGGAATTGTGGAAGCCGGACAAAGCCAGACCATTGTGGCCACAGCCAATGGCGACCTCCCGGCCGGACAATACGAAGCCAACATCATCATCCAGAGCAACGACCTTGCTACGCCTCAGGTTGTCATCCCGGTAACCCTCGGCGTAACAGTTGGCCTCAACGAAAACACAAGCAGCAGCCTGAGCATATATCCGGTGCCGGCCAACCGCAATATCGAAATTCGTTCCGATGTGAAAATGGTTTCTGTAACCATTTACAACAGCCGCGGACAAATCGTCATGGAAAAAAATATGCAACAAAGCCTATCGGCAAACCTACCGATTGAGCAGCTCCCGGCCGGAGTCTATCATCTGCGCATGAAAGACATTGCCAACAAAGAGCACAGTAAGACCTTGGTTAAACAATAGTTGAGTTTTTTTTAATTGAAAAAGCTGCCCACTGAAAAGTCGGGCAGTTTTTTTTATCTTTCCGTTAATCCGGATAACGATGCTCCCATTTTCCAAAACAGCGATAAAAAAGCCGGGTTGCCCCAGCCAAACATTTGATAACTTTGCCATCTCAAACTCAACATTCAATCGAAATGAAAGTATCGGTCGAAATCAGTTTCTATCCGCTCGACAAGCCTTTTGTGCCGCCTATCAAAGATTTTTTGGAACGGCTTCGGTATCACAGTGATATTGTGGTGAAAACCAACGGAATGAGCACCCAGATTTTTGGCGAATACGGGCATGTGATGGACATTCTGAAGGCAGAAATCGGGAAATCGTTCGAACAGCCCTATGGTGCTTTTGTGCTCAAAGTAATCAATGCCGATTTAAACCACGTGGATGGCAGCCGCTGATTTTTATTCGCTTTTTCTCGACAACCTCCGCCATACCACCTGGATTGAGGCCATCGCCGTGTTTTTCGGATTACTGAGCGTTTGGTATTCGGCGCGCATCAACATCTTGGTTTATCCGACGGGCATCGTAAATGTAACGATTTTTGTCTATATCTGTCTTCGCGCCGGATTGTATGCCGATATGGCCATCAATGTGGTTTATTTTGTGATGAGCGTTTATGGCTGGTACAACTGGCTTAGGCCGCGCGAAAACAAAACTGTGCTGCCCGTTCGTTTTGCCGGAAAACGAATCAATCTTTTTTCGCTTGGGGTTACCCTCCTGCTGTTTTTTGCCATCCGCACAGTGCTGATTCACTACACCGACAGCACCGTCCCAAGCATTGATGCCTTCACCACAGCACTTTTCATCATTGCAATGTGGCTGATGGCCACCAAACGTGTCGAAAACTGGATTTACTGGATTGCGGGCGATGTAGTTTCGGTACCCCTCTATTTTTATAAAGGGCTGGTTCTGTCGAGTTTCCAATATCTGGTTTTTCTTGTTCTGGCGGTGGCAGGGCTCATTGCCTGGCGAAAGGAGGCTTTGAATGGTTAAAAGTATTGCCATTCTTGGCCCCGAATCAACCGGCAAAAGCAGTTTGGCCGCAGCATTAGCGCAGCATTATCATTGCGAGTGGGTTCCGGAGTATGCAAGAGAATATCTTGAAGGAAAGACAGAAAGATATACTATTGAAGATGTAGAAAAGATAGCTGCCGAACAATTCAGCCGCAATGAAGCTGCCTGCAGGCAAGCCGATTCACTCTGGTTTGCCGATACCGAGATGCTTGTTTGCAACATCTGGTGTCAGGTAGTTTTTGGTGTTATTCCGCAATCTATTGTTCATCTTACCGAGAAACAGCAATTCGACCTGTATCTTCTCTGCGCTGTTGATCTTCCGTGGCAACCCGACCCCTTGCGCGAGCATCCCCACCGCCGGCAAGAGCTTTTTAACCGCTATGAAAATGAGTTAAAGCATTTACGATGGCCTTATGCCATCATTCGTGGGCAAGGAAACGAGCGCACAGAGTGCGCCATCGAGGCTGTAAATTCATTACTTTTGGCTGATGATGAAAAAGCCTGAACACGTTCTTTTTCTCGCTCGCTGGTATCCCAACCGCTATGATCCCATGCCCGGATTGTTTATCCGGCGTCATGCCCAGTCGCTTGCAGTGAAGCGAAATGTTGCGTTGATTTATTTGCACCCAACCGACGACCCCAAATTGCAGAAAATGGAAACGGTTGTTCAGAAATCGCAGCGTTTGCTCGAAGTTTTGGTGTATTATCCGCAAAAAAACCGTACGAATGGATTGATTGCAAAATTCCTCAGCGCCTTCTCTTTCGTCAGAGCAATGCGTTATGCAACGAAACGTTTGAGAAACGAAGGATTCTATCCCGATTTTATCCATGTTCACGTACTCACCCGATTGGCAGTTTTCGCATTATATTATCGCATTTTCAAAGGAATCCCATACGGAATCACCGAACACTGGTCGCGCTACCTGCCACTTCGCAATGAGTTTGGAGGCCGGCTTCGCGTGATGCTGACCCGCTTAGCCGTGAAACACAGTACGTTTGTTACCACCGTTACGCATAATCTGGCTGAGGCAATGCAGAAGCATCGGCTTCACAATCCGCGTTATGTGATTCTGCCCAATGTAGTGGACACCCATCTTTTCAGACCGGAAATAACACGGATCGAACGACCTTTTACATTCGTCCATGTCAGTTGTTTTGAAGACCGATCAAAAAACACTTCGGGTCTTTTGCGCAGCATCGCCCATTTAGCTGAAAACCGGCAGGACTTCCGTTTCGTGCTCGTTGGCGAAGGCCAGGATGAAGCTGCCATGCACCGTTTGGCCGATGAATTAAGATTGCAGCCGCCAACAGTCGTTTTTACCGGTCTTTTGGAAGCCGATGCGCTTGCCACGCAGATGCGTCAGGCCGATGCTTTGGTTTTGTTCAGCAATTACGAAAATATTCCGGTAGTCATCCCCGAAGCTTTTGCCTGTGGTCTGCCGGTCATTGCCACGCGGGTGGGCGGTATTCCGGAAGTGGTCAACGAACTAAACGGACTGCTTGTTGACGCCGGCGACGAAGATGCGCTAACAGCTGCAATGGAAAAGATGATAAGCGAAGCTGAGAGGTACGATAAGTCGTCAATCCGAAAATCGGTTGAAGCAACCAACAGCATGGAAGCCGTGTGCGAGTTCTTATGTATGCTTTATGATGGGATTATTCCGGAAGGCGGAAAGTGAGCATGGGAATACCCAACTGAAAAAAGTCGTCTTTTCCCACCTTATCTTTAAAGATATAATCGAGCCACGTTCGTTTGTGTGCAATGAAAGCACAAAGGCTCACCTGATGGCTTTCGCAAAAAAGTTTCATTGCTTCCCTTGGTGAGCCGGTGCGGATCAGCTCAAAACGTATCCTCCCCCGGTTCATTTCCTCCTGAAAAGCCTGTTTGAGCTCATCCATGGCCATAGGCGCTTTCTGGTCACGTTCATCAAGAACAAAATGTACGACGTGGATAACAGGATGATGTCGTTTCGTCAATCCGATCAATTGGTTGATGACACTGACCTCGTGCGGACTGAAATTGGTGGCATACATGATCTGGTTGCTGGCAGCCCATTGATAGCCAACGGGGATGGCCAGCAGAGGTACGTTCACTTTTGACATCAGACTTTTAGCCATACTCCCTTCGAGAAATCCTTTTCGCCCCTTCCCTGAAGTCCCCATCAGAATCAAATCGGGTTTTTCTGTTTCGGTCAGATGAAGAAGTTCCATTTCAGGATCACCGCCACGGAGCACGGTTTTGATTGCAATATTGTCAATCTTGTTGTTACGAATTTGGGCTTCAAGATTGTTCTTTTTTTCTTCCATAAAAGCATTTGCCTGAATTTCCATCTCGGCTAAAAGCTCACGGTTGAAAAAAGTATCTGAATCTAATGCTCCGGGGAAGCTGCTGTTACCCATCAGCACCTGATCCATAAAAGCATGAAAAAGAATGACCTCGCCGCCTGTAGCTTTAAGCAAATCAATGGCATAGGGGAAAAGCATATTGTTCTCTTCGGAAAAATCGGTAGATAGAATGATCTTCATAATGCATTGGGATTATGGCCGTAAAGTTAATAAATTATCAACCTTGATGCAAATGAAAACCCGCTTTAAATGGATACGCGGCTTAAACAAAAGGCAGCTCAATTTTTTCTTTAAATTGAGCTTTTTTCTTGTATTCCGGCAATCTCATTCAACCCACAATGTTCAAATCCGAATCCGACAGGATACTTTCAAACAAATAATTTAAAATGCAGTTTATCAACTATTTACATGTATTAAATTTTGTATTTCAGGATTTCACGATTCGAGCGGACAACAAACGTTGGATTTTAAAACTTTTTTTTTGTTAAATTCGTTTTCAGTGTACAAATACACACTATTTTTGTAGTGTTGGCCGCAGGCTCGGCCAAAAATAACGAATCAATAACGGGCTGTTATGATTGCACTCATTCTTTTCGGCATCTTCTCCCTCATGGCTATTATGGCTATTGTAAATGCCATTAAAAAAGCACCTTATATCGAAGAGCCAGATCAATTCGATTCTTCGGGCTCGTAGTTTTGGGAGATCATTAAAAAAGCCGGTTTATCAGCAAACCGGCTTTTTTTTAGCAACCACATCCGCAACCATGATGTTGATGTTCTGCTTCGTGCCCGCCGCAGCCACATCCTTCATGACCATCGTGGTAGTGGTGGTGATTTCCGCCACCGCAACAGCCATCGTCGTGACTGCCACAGCCACATCCGGAAGCCACAGGATTAAGCTCGTCGTAGGTGGCTTCACGTACATTGAGCACCTCGCCTTTGACATATATCCCTTTTCCGGCATAAGGATGATTAAAATCCATGCTCACCGTCTTGTCGTTGATGGCCAAAATCTTTCCGTCAAAAGGATTGCCATCTTCATCCATCATCGGCACCATCTTTCCCACTTCCAAATTATCTGGTTGCAATTGTCCATTAACCATAAAAACTGTTTTGGGCACCTCCATTAAAAGATCGGTCATAAACTCGCCAAACGATTCGGCCGGTGTAAGGGTAAATTCAAATGAATCGCCCGATTTTAATCCGAGCATCCTGTTTTCAAAACTTTGCATCACACGACCGGTTCCAAAAACCATAGTTTTGGGTTGATTCACAGTGGCTTCTTCGATCAATTCGCCAGCGGCATTGTTCAATTGAAGGGTGTAGGCAATGACACCCACGCGATTTTTTTCAATATTCATAAAGTTCGAAATGTTCGTTTTTGCAATGACGCCTCAGTCGTCATCGGGCAAAAGTAAAGCTTTTTTATTATTTAGAATGATTTTAAATTAAAAAAGCTAACAAAGTTATTCCGATGATGCTTAACCAAAACGGGAGAGAAAAGAGAAAAAGCTCTCGTTATTGGGAATTCCGAGTTTTTTTCGAAGGCGATAACGGGCCATATCAATGCTTTTTGCATTTTGAAAGGTGATGGCGCCGATTTCTTTTGTACTGAGGCCCATTTTCAGGAAAGCGCAGAGTTTCCGTTCGTTGGGCGTCAGATCTCGATAGATATTTGCAAGCTTATTATAGAAATTGACATGTACCTCGTTGAAGCGTTTTTCAAACTCGAACCACAGGCTTTTGTTCATCGCTAAGCGGTAATTTTTTTCAATGTTAGCGGCTAATTTGCGCGCCTTGGGGTCGTTGGAGCTTTTGAGTTGCTGCACATCTTTCATCAGTTTTTCGTTAAGCTGGCTATTTTGCACCAACCGGATGCTGATATTGGCCAGTTCATTTTTCTTTTGTATCAAATCGTTTTGAAACTCTTGCTTAAGTTCAGTAAGATCACCGAGTACTCCGAGAATCCCTTTCAGCTCATTTTCTTTATTCCAAACGGGCACTTTTGTGAAGACCAGATCATGTTTTGAACCATCTGCAATAGTTACCTGGATTTCATAACGGACGAGATTCACTTTTCTATTCAGGATTTCCTGGTCGTATTGTTTGTGTATTAAAGCTGAGGCGCCATCGAACAATTCATAGTAAGTGTTTTGTTTATCAAACGAAGCATTAAAAGTTTCGGCAAACGACCGATTGAAAGTTAATATAACACCATTGGTATCGTAATACACAAGCGGATAGGGAGTAACATTGAGCAGGTTTTCAAGAAAAGAGTTCGTATCAGTAATCGTCCGGTTGATTTGTTTGAATTCTTCGATATAGCTGACGATTGAGAGGAGGTTTCTGACTCGTGCCTGCAACTCGACGACTTCAATTGGTTTACGGATGAAGTCGGCTGCACCGGCATCAAGGGCCGTTCGCAGATTTTCGGGGCTCGTCATTACGCCAGTAGCCATCAACACGGGGATATCAGCTGTTTCAGAATGATTTTTTAGATGAGAGATCAGTTGGATTCCACTCATTCGGGGCATCTCCCAATCGGTGATGATCAGTTGTGGCAGTTTTTGCAATGCAAGCTCCACGGCTAGGCTACCGTTGTTAGCCTGAATGAAATTGTAGTTTTCGAAATGATTACCCAAAGCATCGAAAATGGATCGAATGGCCAAGGGATCATCATCAACCACAAGGATGGTCAGTTCGTTCTTCATAGCTTGTTCAGTGTTTTGTTCAGTGTTTTTCGGTGGCCGGGCCGACGAGTTTCGTCAGCTCTTTAAATCGTACATTATCACAATGATATACAGCTTGTTCTATCTCTTTTTTCCATTCACTTGCAGGATCTTCAGGCTGCGGATGAAATTGTTGGAGCACTTGCATAATCCGGCTCATCTCAAACACCTCATAAGTTTTCAATGGAGCCAGAAGCTCTGAATGATTCTGCATGATCTCCGAAAGCCAATTGAAATCGGGCTTAAAATCGAATTCCATGTCCGTTGTTGCTGTCTCGGTTCCCTCTGTACAGTCGGGAAGAGTGAACCAGAAAATCACCGGTTCCCCGACTTCGCTTTGGAAGCCAATTGTACCGGAATGGATTTCGGTCACCATCTTACAAAAAGCCAGCCCGAGTCCGGTGGACGACATAGGTGATTTTGCTGTAGCAGCATGAACAAAGGGATCGAAAAGGGTGGAATGAAGTTCTTGGGGGATGGCGATTCCATGATTGACGATTTCGGTGCGAAGGCAGTCATTTTCTTTTTTTAAATTGACCATCACGGGCTTATCGGGATCGGAATGCAGAATTGCATTGGTAAGCAAATTCTCGAAAAGACGGGCTATCAAAGCTCTGTCGGCTTTCAAACGATAGTTCCCTTCGCTACTGACACGGATTTGCAGGGATTTATCACGAAGCGTGGGGCTAAGATCGGCAATCACCTCCCCAAGTAAATCTTGCACTTCGAAAAGGCTGTAAACAGGCTGTATTGGCGATTCTTCGTGTTTGCTCAGGTCAAGAATATTAAGCACAAGCCGGAGCATCCTTTTGGCCGTTTCGTGAAAATATTCCAATTTTGACCCCGCTGATTGTCCCGAGCTCATCCCAAGTATAGAATAGAGTGGATTTTTCAGATCGTGAACGACCATGCCGGTCATGATCCGATTCTTTTGTTTCAAAGCGGTCAGTTGTCGGTTCGCTTCGGACTCCTTTTCGTTGATTTGAAGCTTAATTGTAGCATTTTCAATGTTTAACCGATAAATCTGATCATTTCTGGCAGCAATTTCCTGTTTTAAATGATGGGTTTCCTGTTTGAGCTTTCTCCACTTAAAAAACAAAAAGGCGATCACCATTAACAGAAAAAGATTTAAAATAACAAGAAAATAAATCCCTGGAGTATCCATCCGGTTGGTAATGGTCAGAAAAGTGGACAGTTCAGCCGGTTGCATTGATAAAATCTTAGTTGCCACAAAGATACAGCAAAAAATGCGCAGAATAATGCAAGAAAACTGATGGCCCGGTCAAAAAAAGACCAAAAAAAAATCGCAGATAATCGGTTTTACTTCACATTAAAATGCATTACCGGTTTGTCATCGAGATAAAGCTCAAAACGGTCGTTTAGTTTGGTTGGGCCTACTCCGGCGGGTGTTCCTGTAAAGATATAATCGCCCTGTCGGAGCATGACAAAACCTGAGACATAAGATATGATTTTCTCGAACGAAAAAATCATATCGTTGCTATTGCCCAATTGTCGCCATTCATCATTGATTTTCAGGCCAAACCGTATTCCCTGATCCCGATTAAAATTTTTTAAAGGCTGAAATGGACTTACCGGAGCCGAGAAGTCGAAAGCTTTTGCCACTTCCCAGGGGAGCCCTTTTTGTTTGCATTCGGCTTGCAGGTCGCGGGCTGTAAAATCAATCCCGACAGCAATTTCATCGAAGTATTTATGGGCAAATTTCTCTTCGATACTACGGCCGCTTTTACACACTTTGAGTACCAGCTCCACTTCATAATGCAGATCGTTGGTAAACGACGGGTAGAAAAAGGGATTATGCGGGGGCAGCAAAGCCGTATCTGGTTTCATAAAAAAGACGGGCTTTTCGGGAAGCGGATTGTTCAATTCTTTCGCATGCTCCCGGTAATTTCGGCCAATACAAATAATCTTCATGCTCTATGCCTTATTGTTTGACAGTTGCACATTTCGACCAGACATCCTGAGTCGGATTCCGGTGATCAGTTTTTTGGTAAAAAGCGGGAATTCGCCCTTCATCATCCAGTCGTAATAGGAGGGCTCGTTCAGAAAGACTTCCGAAACGCTTTTCCCTTTATGTTTTCCAAAGTTAAACACTTCATCGCCCGATTGATCGTAGATAATCTGGCCGGCGAGGTCGGCAAAACGATGATGTGCTGAGAATTCATGCAGGGCTTTTACATCGTTCACGACAGGTTTTGTCAAATTGCCTTCCTGATCCTCATATGTAGCAAATTCATAACGATCTAACTGAGCTTTCAGAATTTCGAAGGTGGCATAAGTATCAGCTTCGGCCGAATGTGCATCAGTGAGTTCTTTCCCGCAAAAAAAACGGTAAGCGCCTTTGAGTGTGCGTGGCTCCATTTTCATGAAAATATTCTGCACATCAATCATACTACGGTTCGATAGATCAAACGGAATATCGGCACGAAGAAATTCTTCCATCAACACCGGGATATCAAACTTCAGGGCGTTGTATCCGGCCAGATCACATCCCAGTAGAAACTGTGCCACTTCGCGACCTATCTCCCTGAAGGTTGGAAGGTTTTGCACATCGGCATCCGTAATCTTGTGGATAGCCGAAGATTGCGGCGGAATCGGAATTCCGGGGTTCACCCGCCAGGTCTTTTGTTCCTCCCTCCCATCGGGTTGTACCCGCAATACACTGATTTCAATCAGGCGGTCAGTCGTAATGTTCAGACCTGTTGTTTCAAGGTCGAAAAAAGCCAACGGGCGTTTCAGTTGAAGTTGCATAGAAAAAAAATAAGGGTTGGGGTATTCCCCAACCCAATGTTTCATATTTTACAGATTAAATGCTTCGTTCCGGATCAAAGCCTTCAAGGAGGTCTTTCATCTTTTTCAGGAACATCCCTGCCAAAGCGCCGTCAACCACGCGATGGTCGTAGGCCAAAGCAAGGATCATGATATGACGGATGGCAATGACATCGCCATACGAGGTCTCGATGACGGCAGGTTGTTTGCGGATTGCACCGACGGCCAGAATGGCTACCTGAGGCTGATTGATAATAGGTGTTCCGGTAAGGCTGTCGAACGAACCAAAATTAGTAATAGTGAAAGTACCTCCCTGAATTTCATCGGGTTGAAGTTTATTTGCACGGGCTCTGGCAGCCAGATCGTTCACATTTTTGGTGATTCCAAGCAGGCTTTTCTCATCCACATTTTTAATTACGGGAACAATCAGGTTTCCGCTTGGCAAAGCTGTAGCCATGCCGATATTGATATTTTTGCGCAGGATGATGTTGTACCCATCCACTGAGGCATTAATCTGTGGATATTCTTTAAGGGCTTTTGCAGTAGCCTCAAAAAAGATGGGAGTATAAGTAATTTTTTCGCCTTCTTTTTTCTGGAAGCTGTCTTTCACCTTGTTGCGCCAGTTGACGATATTGGTCACATCCACATCAATAAACGAGGTGACGTGAGGCGAAACTTGTTTTGACATTACCATATGGTCGGCAATCAGGCGTCGCATGCGATCCATTTCGACGATGGTATCGCCGCTTTCGCTGGTCACTTTCGGGGCTTCGGCACGGGCAACGGCCGGTTTGGCCGGCTGGGGAGCCTGAACAGCCTGTATTGGCTGCACGGCAGGCAACACGGTTCCGCGCGATTTCAAATAGTCCAGCACATCGTCCTTGGTAACACGCCCGTCTTTGCCGCTTCCAGCAATTTTATCAAGCTCGGCAATCGAAATACCCTCTTCGCGGGCAATGCTTTTTACCAAAGGTGAATAGAAGCGGCCGCTTTCTGGTATGGTGGTTTCTTCTTTCGGGCTTGTAGGTTCGGGGACAAACGGAACTTCGGTCGGGGCAGCGGCCACTTCGGCAGCAGCCTCAGAAACCTCATCTGAACCATCAAGCGAAATGATGGCAATAGGAGTTCCAACAGCCACCACATCGCCCACCTGAAAAAGATGTTTGATCAATTTGCCTTCAACTGGCGACGGAATTTCAGAATCCACCTTATCCGTCGCAATTTCAACTATTGCATCGTCCTCGGCTATCATGTCGCCGGGCTGTTTGATCCAACGTGTAATGGTGGCTTCGATGATGCTCTCGCCAAGCTTAGGCATAATAATTTCAAATGTTGCCATATATCCTTTGTTTGAATTTACTCTTTTACTTTACGAAAATGCTTGAAACGCAATTTTGTTCAAAACGAAAGGCAAAATTACGATATTTTTTGTTTGTCCGGTTTTCAGTGTGAGGCAGGCCGTATTTTCCCAACCGTTTAAGTATGATGACTCTGATGCTAGTAACAGGCAATAAAAATGCGGAATAATCTGTCGGCAAAAGAAAATGTTTCAAAGTTTTTTTACCTTTGCTAAGTTCAAAATGATTGAAAACAAATACGATTTCGAATGGAAATAAGTGAAAACCAGGAAAATAGGGACGGATTATTTTCGAGAGCAGTGAGGGCCGGAAAACGGACTTATTTTTTTGATGTAAAAGTCACCCGCGACGACGAGAAATATCTTACCATCACCGAGAGTAAAAGAAGGTTCAACAATGAACTTGGCCGGTTTTACTACGAAAAGCACAAGTTATTTCTATATAAAGAAGATTTTGAAAAGTTTTTCAAAGGGTTAGACGAAGCGATGCATTTCATCGAAACCGGAGAATACCCTGCCGATTATCACAGCGAAAGCGAGGATAAACAGGATTTTACCGATGATTTTTCATTTGAAGATTTGAGTTAAACCCAGAACTGATTCATAGGCTCTGCCTGCCGTTTTCAAAACGATACAACTATTTTGTCAGGTTTTGGATTTTGGATCAATTAGCCGGTTTACAAACCAAAGAAGGTAAAATTTGACTATTTTTGTACCCCTGTTGCGCCATCGCAAAGTTGATATCTTTCAAACTTACAATGATTTATGGGTAAAACCATTGCCATAACAAATCAAAAAGGAGGAGTCGGAAAAACCACTACGGCCATTAATTTAGCTGCCAGTTTAGCCGTCCTCGAATACAAAACCTTGTTGATTGATTCCGATCCACAGGCCAATGCCACTTCGGGTTTGGGTTACGATCCCCGCGAGGTGACCTCGAGTGTGTATGAGTGCATAATTGAAGACCTTGACCCGCGGCAGGTGATTCGCGAGACCAATACGCCCAACCTCATGCTGCTACCAGCACATATTGACCTTGTAGGCGCTGAGATTGAGATGATTAATCTGAGTGTGCGCGAAACGATGATGCGTCGGGTGATTGATAAAATAAAAGACGATTACGAATTTATCATCATTGATTGCAGTCCTTCGCTTGGGCTGATCACGGTGAATGCACTCACGGCGTCCGACTCGGTAATCATCCCTGTACAATGCGAATATTTTGCACTCGAAGGGTTAGGCAAACTACTGAACACCATCAAGATAGTTCAGTCGCGACTGAATCCGTCCCTCGACATCGAGGGTATTCTGCTGACTATGTACGACGGTCGTTTACGACTTTCGCGTCAGGTAGTTGACGAGGTGAAGACCCATTTCCAGCAAATGGTTTTCGACACCATCATTAACCGAAACACCCGACTGAGCGAGGCGCCAAGTTTTGGCGAAACCATCATCATGCACGATGCCACCAGCACAGGTGCCATCAACTACCTGAATCTTGCCAGAGAAATTCTCCAGAAGAATCATCTGGTCAAACAATCGAATGAATAACATTTTGAAATATAGAAGGATTTAATAAGGTGAGTCAGGACAAATACAAAAAACGCGGATTAGGCAGAGGGCTCGAAGCAATTTTGCAAAGTCCCGAAACGGATATTACCTCCACCGATATTTCGGGCAATTATGTTGCCGGAGCGATAGCCGAGATTGAATTAGATAAGATTACGGCTAATCCGTTTCAGCCCCGCAGCGAGTTTGACGACATGGCGCTTCGCGAGCTGGCTGCTTCTATTCAGTCGCAAGGTGTGATCCAGCCCGTTACGGTACGCAAAGTGGATGTTGACAAATATCAGCTCATCTCGGGCGAGCGAAGACTCAGAGCCTCAAGGCTTGCAGGGCTGACGACAATTCCGGTGTTTATCCGCATTGCCAATGATGAGCAGATGCTCGAAATGGCACTCATCGAAAATATCCACCGCGAAAACCTCAACGCCATTGAGGTGGCCATTTCTTATCAACGCTTGCTCGAAGAGTGCAACCTCACTCAGGAACAACTGAGCGAAAAGGTAGGAAAGAACCGTAGCACAATCACAAATTTCCTGAGGTTGCTCAAGCTCCCGCCCGAAGTGCAGATTGCCCTGCGCGACGGACACATCAGCATGGGGCACGCACGCGCCCTGATCAACATCGAATCGGACGTGGATCAGCTTACCATCCTTCAGAGAATCATTGACAACGAGTTAAATGTCAGACAGACCGAGGCCATCGTCAGAAACCTGAACAATCCCGCACCTAAAGAAAAGAAGGCTGCCGTTCAGACCATCCCGTTGATTTTCAAACAGCAAGCAAAACAATTTGCCGAAAAAATCAATGCAAAGGTTGACATAAAAAGGTCGGCCAGTGGAAAAGGCAGTATCGTCATTGATTTCAGCAACGACAGTGAGTTTGAACGCATTATGTCCAAACTCAACAACCTTTCATAAACCATGAGGCCTGTCCTGTTGCACCTTCTGTGGGCCATCATTTTTTGGCCCATCATTTTGCCGGCGCAGGAAGTTGCTACAGCCCATGGGAGCGATTTTAGAAAAACTCATTCGCCTCACAAAGCCTCCATTTACTCAGCCGTTTTACCCGGACTTGGTCAGGCCTACAATCGTAAATACTGGAAAATTCCAATTGTATATGGTGGCTTTGCCGGACTTGGTTATTTGGTCTCAATCAACACCACGGAATATCGCCTTGCCAAAGATGCCTTTGTTTATGTTTCTACAGGCGCCGACTATCCTACTGAAAATAAATACGTTGGTCGTTATTCTGAGACAGATTTAATTTCAATACGCGATTATTATCGTCGGAATGTGGAGCTAAGCTGGATACTGACTGGAGTATGGTATTTGCTGAATATAGTAGATGCTACCGTTGATGCCCATTTTTTTGATTACGACATTTCGGACAACCTGAGCCTTCAAGTCGAGCCATCTGTACAACCGAGCCACCCCATTACAAACGTTTCCGGTGCAGCAGCCACAATTATGTCACCTGTCGTTGGAGTAAGCATTAACCTGAAATTCTGATCATGGAACCTCTTCGAATTGTGCTTATCGGTTACGGCCGGATGGGCAGGATGATTGAAAGCATTGCCATTGAGCGCGGGCATCGTATCAT
Organism: Bacteroidales bacterium; assembly: GCA_019454985.1. GTDB lineage: Bacteria > Bacteroidota > Bacteroidia > Bacteroidales > F082 > JALNZU01. Next base: position 54,744 of record JACFNF010000011.1, on the reverse strand, counting down.
TGAGATCATTGACAATGCTGGAGAGCTGAACCTCTTAGTCAAAAAAAAACATGATGGAAATGTTGCCATTGATTTCAGCCAGCCGGAAGCAGTGGAGACCAACATAAAAAGCTGTTTTGCAATGGGCTTGCCGGTTGTGGAAGGCACAACCGGATGGCACGAACGGCTTCCCGAAATTCAGCATGACGTTATCCGGGGCGACCATTGCCTGTTTTACGCACCTAATTTTTCCATCGGCATGAATATTGCCTTTGCCCTGAACCGGCAATTGGCAAAGATGACACGAAATACCGGATTCACGATCAATATTTCCGAAATCCATCATATTCACAAAGTTGATGCTCCGAGCGGAACTGCCATCCGATTAGCCAACGATATCCTGGAGCATCACAAGGAACTGACCGGTTGGACGATAGAGAAGACTGAAAACAAAAATCAGCTTCACATCGAAGTGGAGCGCATTGGCGAAGTGAATGGCATTCATCAGATTACGACCAGTTCGCCCGATGAAATGATTTCATTACGTCACGAAGCTTTTAATCGGCGGGGATTTGCGCTTGGGGCAGTGATGGCTGCCGAATTTGTCATTGGGCGTAAAGGTATTTTTACGATGGATGATCTTTTGAACCTCAATTGGTAAACACTTGCACAGCCCGATACGCATCCTGCTGATTATGAATTATTAACTCAAAAAGATAGATACCAAAACCCTTTTCTTTTTAATTTAGCCGCCTCTTAACTTGGAAAAAATGCTTCAACTTGTTCTTCTTCTTCCTGCCCTGCTCACTATTCCAACCGTGTTTGGATGGAAAGTTTTTGAGAAGGCCGGGCAAAAAGGGTACGTCACCCTTATCCCGTATTACAATTTATTTGTTCTGCTTCAGCTTATTAAGAAACCTTTCTGGTGGTTTCTTCTGCTGTGGATACCTTTTATCAACTACTTTGTTTACATGCTGATGCTCATTGAGTTGGTGAAAGCTTTCGGGAAGAACAAGCTTTGGGAACACATCGTGGTTGCGGTATTTCCATTCATATATCTGCCTCTTTTATCCGACGAAAAAGACGCACGTTATCAAGATCCGACCACGATCAAAAGAGTTAAAAAAGGCCCGGTTCGCGAATGGGTTGACGCCATTTTGTTTGCCGTTGTTGCGGCCACTATTATCCGTACTTTTTTGTTTGAAGCATACACCATCCCCACCTCAAGCATGGAGAAATCGTTGTTGGTGGGCGACTTCCTTTTTGTGAGCAAGATGAGCTACGGGCCACGACTACCAAACACACCGCTTTCGTTTCCGTTTGTTCACCACACCATGCCATTCAGCGAGACGGCCAAATCGTATGTGGAATGGATCAAATGGCCATATTACCGTTTTCCGGGTTTAGGAAAAATCCAGCGTAATGATGCCGTGGTGTTCAATTATCCGGCAGGAGACACCCTGAGTGTTCGTTTCCAGAGTAATGTGAGTTATTATTCGTTGGTCAGGGAATATGGTCGTAACCGGGTGTGGAGCGACGAGCGTAATTTCGGTAAAATCATTGCCCGCCCGGTGGATAAACGGGAGAACTATATCAAACGCTGTGTTGGTTTGCCCGGCGATGTGATTCAGATTACCAATGGCGAACTGAGTGTGAACGGACAGCCCAACCCCACACCTGGCATCATCCAATATCGCTATAAGGTGGTGACGGATGGCAGTACGATCAACCCAAAAACGCTTGAAAAGTATGACATCACCGAAGGGAAAACCAATGCCGTTTATGGCGAATACACTTTCTGGATTAGCGAACAAGTAGCCAACCAACTCAGGGCATTGCCCACCATCAAAGAAGTGAGCCGTATTACCGACCCGGCCGGAGAATGGAATCCCGAAATATTCCCAAACAGCAGCGATTATCCCTGGAATGTGGATAATTTTGGCCCGCTCGAAATTCCAAAAGCCGGCCAGACTGTTGAGCTCAATCTGAAAAATCTGCCCCTCTACGAACGCATCATTCAAACCTATGAAGGCAACGCCCTTCAGGTACAGGACAGCGCTATTTTGATCAATGGCAAGCCGGCAGATCACTATACATTTAAGATGAACTATTATTGGATGATGGGCGACAACCGCCACAATTCGGCCGATTCGCGTTATTGGGGCTTTGTACCCGAAGATCACGTGGTTGGAAAAGCCGTTTTTGTCTGGCTCTCGCTCGACAAAAACAAGCCTCTCTTTGGCGGGAAAATCCGGTTCAGCAAATCCATGCGTTTTGTAAAATAAATCAAGAAAATGAAAAAAGCCACTATTGAAACCAGCAAAGGCACGATGGTGCTCGAGCTTTTTGATGATGATGCACCAGGCACAGTTGCCAATTTCGTTAAACTCTCGAAATCAGGATTCTACAACGGTTTGAAGTTTCACCGTGTCATCCCTAACTTTGTCATTCAAGGCGGATGCCCCAAAGGCGATGGTACGGGTGGCCCGGGCTACACCATCCCTTGCGAACTCACCGGCAAGAAACAATTTCACGACCGTGGAGTAATCTCAATGGCCCATGCCGGACGTAACACCGGCGGTTCACAGTTTTTCATCTGCCACAATCGTCAAAACACTGCCCATTTAGATCGCAATCACACCGTTTTTGGAAAAGTAATTGAGAATGTGGAAGTGGTTGACCTTATCCGTCAGGGCGACACCATCGTATCGATCACCATTTCGGAAGAATAAATCACAGACAAATGTCACTCAACAAAACCCGGCTTTCACGGGTTTTGTTGTTTTAATGCCAGGCTATTTACAATCTGAATATCTCATAGCTTTTTTCTAATTTTGCAGGAAATTAAGCAGTTCAATGACGAGAACGGGCAATACATTCAAAGGCAATAGCCTGAAAGAAAAGGAAGAAGTTGTGATTTCCGCTCCAAAGCCGGACAAAGCACCTGTGCCCGATAAAAAAGAAGACAGAAAACAAGCTAAAGAGAAGAAAAAATCCAATGGCAAACGCTTTCGCTGGCATCCCGATCCACGCTGGGTTACCCTGTTTGGGGTTCTTTTTTTGCTTTTGGCCGCCTATTTTGCATTGTCATTCATCTCATTCTATCTCAATTGGTTTAATCAGATTACTGACGATTATTTTTCCGACCTTCCGATTGGCATCGTACTTTCCGATACTCAAATGGGTATTCATAATTGGTCGGGCAATTTAGGTGCATTTTTAGCCCAGTTTTTCGTCAAGGATGGTTTTGGTCTCGGCGCGTTTTTTCTTGTTTTTCTTTTTATCATCATCGGCATCCGTTTGGTGTGGAAAAAACAATTGATCACGGGTTGGGGTATCTGGAAATATGCCATGATGAGCTTATTGTGGATACCACTACTTTTCGCTACACTTTTTCCAACCGATCCGTTAAACACCTTAGCAGGCGCTACTGGTTTGTTTTTACACTCCTACACATCGGCAGTGCTCGGAAAAGCAGGCGTTGTCATCAGTCTGGTATTTATTTTTATTGTTTTTCTCGTCTTTACCCTCCGGCAACCATTGAGACTTTTTGGCCGTAAAAAGTCGGAACCCGAACTTTCACAGCCGGCACAACAGACTGTTCAAGCCATTGACAAATACAACACCGTTGAATTTTCCGTTGAAGATGATGATCCGGAAATTCCGGGAACAACGGGAATTATGCCTGAAAGAGGCAATCAACTGAAAGACAGCCATAGCATTGACATGGATATTGAGTCCGTTCTTTCCGAAAAGGCAGAAGCGCTAAAGAGCAGCCCTCTTCAGGAAGATGAAATCGAGCTCGATGTGGCCGATGTGGTCACCGAATCGGTAAAAGCCAAAGGCAGCATTGCCCATCAGGGCTTAGACACCCTTTTCGACCCTACGCTCGATTTACCCGATTTTAAGCTTCCGCCTTTAGACCTGTTGAGTCAGTATGGCGACGGCACGGTGAATGTTGATCGTAACGAGCTGGAAATCAATAAGAATCGTATTGTCGAAACATTGAACAATTATGCCATTGGCATTGAAAAAATCAAAGCTACCATTGGTCCTGCCGTTACGCTTTACGAGATTGTGCCCGCTCCCGGGATTCGCATTTCGCGGATTAAAAGCTTAGAAGACGATATTGCCCTTAGCCTTTCGGCCATTGGCATCCGTATCATTGCACCCATTCCAGGCAAAGGAACCGTCGGCATCGAAGTGCCCAATCTAAAGCCCGAGATCGTTTCGATGCGTTCTATCTTAGGCTCTGAACGATTTATCTCGAGCCATTATGAACTTCCTTTCGGACTTGGGAAAACCATCTCCAACGAGAGTTATGTGGCCGACCTGACCAAGATGCCGCATATTTTGATGGCGGGAGCTACCGGGCAAGGAAAATCGGTCGGCCTCAACGCCATCATCACCTCGTTGCTCTATTGCAAACATCCGGCCGAACTCAAATTTGTGATGGTTGACCCGAAAAAGGTGGAACTAAGCCTTTTCAGTCGTATAGAGCGGCACTATCTGGCCAAGCTTCCCGATTCGGAAGAAGCCATTATCACCGACACGCGTAAGGTGGTTCGCACCTTAAACTCACTGGGTATTGAGATGGATAACCGATACGAGCTGCTCAAAGATGCACAGGTGCGCAACATCAAAGAATACAACGAGAAATTTCGCAACCGTAAACTCAACCCTCTTGGTGGTCATCGTTTTCTGCCCTATATTGTGTTGGTCGTTGACGAGTTTGCAGATCTTATCATGACAGCCGGCAAAGAAGTTGAAGGCCCCATCACCCGTCTGGCACAACTTGCACGCGCCGTTGGTATCCATCTGATCATCGCCACACAGCGCCCCTCGGTAAATATCATCACCGGCACTATCAAAGCCAATTTCCCCGCACGTATTGCCTTCAGAGTGATTTCGCGTATTGACTCTCGCACCATTTTAGACAGCGGCGGTGCGGATCAGTTGGTAGGCCGGGGCGATATGCTCCTTTCCACTGGCAACGACCTCATTCGTTTGCAATGCGCTTTTATTGACACACCGGAGGTAGAACGACTTACAGAATACATCGGCTCGCAACGCGCTTATCCGGATGCATACCATTTGCCCGAATATGCCGATGAGCAAGATGAAGTGGCTGATGTGTTTGATGCCAGTGAACGTGACGAACTTTTTGAAGATGCCGCCCGCATTATCGTACAGAACCAGCAAGGTTCGACCTCGCTTTTGCAACGCAAACTCAAACTGGGCTACAACCGCGCCGGACGCATTATTGACCAGCTCGAAGCCGCCGGAATTGTCGGGCCATTCGAAGGATCAAAAGCTCGCGAAGTAAGAATAGCCAACGAAATGGCTTTGGAACAGTTTTTGAAAGATTTAGACGCAAAATCAAATCATAACCTATGAAAAAATTCAGCTTAAGTCTGTTGATCACACTTGTATCTGTCGGGAATCTTTTTGCGCAAAAAACGGCCGACGACCTCCTCAAACAGCTCATTGACAAAACACGAGCTATGAAAAATACCAAAATCGAGTTCGTTTACCGGATGATCAACACAAAAGCCGGCATCAACGAGTCGAAACCGGGTATCCTGTACGTGAATGGCGATGCTTACCGAATCAACCTTGACGGACAGTTAGTGATCAGCGATGGAAAAACCGTATGGACCTATCTGGAAGATTCCAACGAAGTGATGGTGAGCAATGCAGGCGCCGACGACGAAGCCATTACGCCAAACAAACTGCTTAACAATTACTCTAAAGAATATAAAGCAAGTTTTGTGAATCATGCTCAAAACACTGCCAAAGGGATTAAAACCATTGAATTGAAACCACATTCAGGGAAAAAATTTCAGAAAATGCAGTTGGGTGTCAACGAAGACAGGCTTCAGTTGAGCAGCATCACACTGTTCGACAACGGAGGCAATGTCTTTGTGTATGAACTGAACAAAATGACTACCGACAACCAAATTGCTGCTGATTTTTTCAAATTCAATCCAAAGCAATATCCCGGCGTTGAAGAGATTGATATGCGATGAAGTACTCTTTTCTCTTTTTCACATTTTTCATAATCGTCCCTTTTACTCAAGCCCAGGTTAACACCGAGCGCTACTACCAGGATTATCAAACCAAAGGCTATATGTTTAGCAATGCTTTTGGATTTAATTTTGCATCGGGCAATACCCAATATTTTGAGTTAAGCAACACGTTTCGAGGCGACTACAACGGTGAACGGGAAGATTATATGCTGATTGCCGAATACACCTATAAAACCTCCAAAGGTGTCAAGGCAGCAAACAAGGGCTTTTTGCATCTGCGAAGTTTTCAACAAATTGGCTACCAGCATTTTTTTCAAACGGAAGAATATACTCAGCTCGAATTCAATGAATTTCTGCTTCTTCGCAGCCGGTTTTTGCTTGGAGGCGGGTTCCGTTTCGACCCGGTTGCCCTTGCCGACAGCGCCATACGAAGCAAAAATACCCTCAAAGCTTTTGTTGGCACCGGCTTGTTTTACGAGTTCGAACGATACTCAACCGACCCGGTTGAAACCTATCATCATCTCCGCTGGTCGAGTTATCTGAGTTTAGTGTGGGCTGTCAATCCCCATACCGGAATCAATTTGGTCAATTATATCCAGCCGGTTCCTTCTGATTTCAGCAATTTTCGCTATTATTCAACCTTAAGTCTGAGCACTATGCTCACCGGGAAGCTTTATTACGACCTCGCCTTTAATTTTTACAACCGCAGCAAACCCGTAGGCGGCAAAAAAAGCATTGACTTAGAAGCCCGGAACACTTTCAGATATAAGTTTTAACCCAGACCCCAAATGTCAGAAACCAGCAAAACCCCGATTCGTTTGTGGGCCGAGGGCGACCAGCCACGCGAGAAACTCATGCACAAAGGCAAAAGCACACTCAGCGATGCCGAGCTGATAGCTATTCTCATTGGCTCAGGCAATTCTGACGAATCGGCCGTTGAACTCAGCCGCCGTATTTTGCGTGAGAGTAACGACAGCTTAGTCAATCTCAGCCGGATGAGTATTTCTGAACTGATGAAATTCAAAGGCATTGGCGAAGCTAAGGCAGTCAGCATTGTTGCGGCTTTGGAGTTAGGTAAACGGCGCCGAAGCGCTGAGGCACACGAACGCAAAACGGTCACTACGAGCAAAGATGCTTTCGAAACTATTTATGCCCAGGCATCGGATCATGCCTACGAGAAATTCTGGATCATCCTATTGGATCAGGCAAAAAAAGTCATCCGCATCGTCGAAATCAGCGATGGAGGCATTGCCGGCACAGTGGCCGATCAGCGAAAGATTTTCAAAACCGCTCTTGCACACAATGCCACAGCCATCATCCTCTGTCACAATCACCCATCGGGCAACCTCAAACCAAGCGATGCCGATAAAAAAATCACCGACAAGCTCAAACGATCAGGCGAACTACTTGACATCCAGGTGATTGACCATTTGATTGTTGGCGATGATCGTTATTTCAGTTTTGCCGACGAAGGTCTGCTTTGAAAAATCAAACTAAGCGAATATAAAACCGCGATTTTCTTCAATATCATGGAAACCATTCAGATTTTTACTTGCGGTTTGAAAAATAATTTCTACTTTTGCACTCCAATTTGTAAATCAATTTTTCAATTATTAATCAATTCATTATGAACCAGTACGAAACCGTTTTCATTTTAACTCCCGTTTTGTCTGACGACCAGATGAAGGAAGCGGTAAAAAAACATCAGGATTTCCTGAAAGAAAGTGGTGCTGAGATTGTGCACGAAGAGCACTGGGGCATGCGTAAGCTTGCATATCCGATTCAGAAAAAATCCACCGGATTTTACCATTTGATTGAATTCAGGGCCGAAGGCGAACTGATTGCCGACTTAGAAACCCAACTCAAACGTGATGAGCGCGTCATGCGTTTTCTGACCGTGAAACTCGACAAGCATGCTGTTGCTTACAACGAGAAAAAACGTAAAAAGGCACAAGATGCCGCTAATGAAAAAGGTGAAGCCTAAGCTTCGGAAATCACAAACCTAACATTTTTTCATCATGTCACAAGGAAGTACAGAAATCAAATATTTGACTCCCATTGCAGTAGATACCAAAAAGAAAAAATACTGCCGCTTCAAGAAAAACCGCATCAAATACATTGATTATAAAGATGCTGATTTTCTTCTGAAGTTTGTCAACGAACAAGGCAAGCTGCTGCCTCGCCGCATCACCGGCACTTCAACAAAATATCAGAAAAAAGTGGCACAAGCCGTCAAAAGAGCCCGCCACCTTTCGTTAATGCCTTATGTGGCCGATTTACTTAAATAAAGAAGGAGGAGAAATAACATGGAAGTCATTTTGAAACAGGACGTACACAATCTGGGCTTTGCTCAGGATATCGTCAACGTAAAAGATGGTTACGCACGTAATTATCTCATTCCTAAAGGATTAGCCATTATTGCTAACGAAACAAACCGGAAGATTCTGGCAGAAATGAAAAAACAACAGACCTTCAAAGCTGAAAAAATTAAAAATGAAGCTGCTGCCATTGCCAAAGCACTCGAAGGTTTGAGCCTCCGTATCCCTGCCAAGGCAGGTACTTCCGGCAAAATTTTTGGCTCGGTTAACTCTGTACAGATTGCCAATGCCATCAAAGAAGCCAGAAACATTGAACTGGATCGCAAAAAAATCCACCTCAACGAAGAAGGCATCAAGGAATTGGGTAATTACAAAGCCAAAATCAAATTGCACAAGGAAGTACAGTTTGAAATTGATTTTGAGGTTTTTGCCGAGTAAGCCTAAAAAATTGATACTTTTAAGCCCGGTTTTGTTAAAAAGACCGGGCTTTTTTATGCTTACGAAAAATCAAATTAAACATATCAGCAGTCTCAAAATCGGCAAGTACAGAAAAGAGTCCGGTGAGTTTGTGGCCGAAGGCAGCAAGGTGGTGGAAGAGCTTCTTGCAAGCAAAATTGAAGTGCTGGGGGTTTATGTCACAAAAAACTGGGTTGCAAAAAACCGAAGTTTCAATTTTGCTTTTGCACCCGAAGAGGTAAGTGAATCCACGATGGAGCGCATGAGCCAGCTCACCCAACCTCCTGGTATTCTGGCACATGCCCGCATACCTGCCTCGAAGGCTTTGCCAAAGAGAAAATTTGGGCGGCTTAGCCTGGCTTTGGACGGTATCAACGATCCGGGAAATTTAGGCACCATCATTCGCACGGCAGAGTGGTTTGGTGTGAACGATATTTTTTGCAGCCCCGACACCGTGGAAGCATTTCACCCCAAAGTCGTTCAATCCGCCATGGGGTCGCTTTTCAGAATGAATACTCACGAAATAGCTCTAGACCATCTCCTGCAGGATGCCATCGGGCAAAAGGTGACGATTTACAGCGCTTTGATGGACGGGCAAAATCTATACTCCTGCAAACTCAAAGCGGAGCCTGTGATGGTAGTTATTGGCAGCGAGTCGCACGGAATACGCCACTATTTAACTCCTTTTCTCGGTCAGGCAATCACCATTCCTGCTTTTAACCGGAGCCGCCCCGAATCGTTGAATGCCTCAATAGCTACAGCCCTCATACTGGCCGAGTTGAACCGGCAATTCAATTCATAAAAAAGTAAAAAGCAGGATACAAATAAATATTAAGATATGTTAAAGGAAAAATGCTGTCATTTACACCCGTTGACGGCCAAAAAGATGTAATTTTACACGCAATTTATACTTATACCATGTATCTGAAACTTATTTTATTGAGCGTCATACTGATTGGCATTGCTTTAGCCGGTTTTGCCGTAAAAATGTTTTTCATCAAAGGGGCAGAATTTAAGAAGTCATGTTCGAGCACCACACCCAACGGCGAACGCTTAGGTTGTGTGTGTGGCGGTGGCGAAGGCAGTTGCGAGCGGCGAAAAGAAGGTGTTGAAGTTCATGCACATCCTCACCATTAAAGCGATTCGGCTGCAATACATTTTTTCAAGCCTTCGGTGGCAAAAGTTCCGTAACGATGATCGGGGGTCCAGTAAATGAAGTAAGCCTCCAGTCCCGGAACTGTTTTGATGACGTTTTCAGCTTTTTCAAGACCCATAACAAGGAAAGCCGTTGCAAAGGCGTCGGCAGTCATTGCATCATCGGCCATCACTGTCACACTCAGTAAATTATGATCAACCGGCCGGCCCGTTTTGGGGTTGATGGCATGTGAATAACGCTTGCCATTCATCTCAAAATATTTTCGATAGCTTCCTGAGGTGGCCAGGGCTTTGTTTTCGAGCTCAATGATTTCCTGTATAACCCGTTTGTCGTCGGCGTTTTCGCTTGGTTTTTCGATGCCCACCCTCCAACGCTCGCCTTTAGGTTTGGTGTTACGAGCAAAGATCTCACCTCCCACATCAATCAGGTAACTTTTTATTCCCTGCCGGTCAAAAAAGGCTGCAATCAGGTCGGTAGTATATCCTTGGGCGATGGCATTGAAGTCAAAGCGCATATTTGGCATATCCATGCTCACGGTGTCGCCTCTCAGATGCACTTTTCGGAAATCTACAAGATTGCGGAGGCTGTCAATTTGCCGATCATTAAGCTCGAGTTTATTTTTGCGATGAAAGCCCCAGGCCTGAGCCAAAGGCCCAATGGTGAAATCGAAATACCCATCAGTGAGAAGGCTCACCTGAAGTGATTTATTGAAATTATCGCGAAAAATACGATCAACAATCACTCCACTATCACCATTATTGATGCGGCTAATCAGTGATTTTTCTACCCATAGCGATACCGATTCGTCCACCGCTTTGAGAATTGAATCAACCTGAAGGCGAAAGTCGCGCTTTGCGGCATCGTAATAGGTTATGGCAAAATAGGTTCCCTGTGCCTCACCAGCCAGATTGAAACGTTCTAACTTGTCAGCCGGATTACACGATGTCACACAAAACAATCCAAGCGTAAGGGATAAATACAAAAATCGTTTCATGACGAAAAGATAGAATACCGACAAAAGTAAAAAGAAAAACGGCCTTGAAGGCCGTTTTTCTTTTTTAAGATTAGTTATTCGTTTTATCCTCCAAAATCGTCGTAGGCGATCATTTCTGAAGGCACGCCAAGTTCGTCGAGCATCTTAAAAATGGCGGCATTCATCATTGGCGGACCACAGAGATAATATTCAATTTCTTCCGGCTCGGGATGGTTCTTCAGGTAGTTGTCCAGAATCACCTGATGAATAAAACCAGTATATCCATTCCAGTTGTCCTCGGGTTTAGGTTCTGAGAGGGCAACGTTAAACTTAAAGTTGGGGAAATTCTTTTCAATATCCCGAAAATCGTCCATATAGAACAGTTCTCTCACCGAACGTCCGCCATACCAGAAGGTTGTTTTGCGATCGGTTTTTTCGGTATGAAACAGATGGAAGAGATGTGAGCGCATTGGAGCCATGCCGGCGCCTCCGCCGATAAACATCATCTCGCGTTTGGTAGGCTTAATATGAAACTCGCCATAAGGACCCGATACCATCACCTTATCGCCAGGTTTGAGCGAGAAGATGTAGGAAGAACAAACGCCCGGGTTGACATTCATGAACGAATTGGTCTTTCGATCCCAGGGTGGTGTAGCAATACGGATATTGAGCATCACGATGTTACCTTCGGCAGGATGATTGGCCATTGAGTACGCCCTGAACTGTTCTTCGGTATTTTTCATCTTGAGATCCCACATCTTAAACTTGTCCCAATCTTCGCGATATTCTTCTTCGACAAAGATATCTTTGGAGAAGTCAACTTCCACCTTGGGCACATCAATCTGGATGTATCCACCCGATTGGAAATTGAGTGTTTCTCCTTCGGGAAGTTTTACGACAAATTCTTTGATGAAGGTGGCAACGTTTCGGTTCGACACAACCTCGCATTCCCATTTTTTGATCCCGAAGATTTCGGCAGGCACTTTAATTTTCATATCGCCTCTCACCTTCACCTGGCAGCCGAGCCTCCAGTTATCGAGTTGTTCTTTTCGGGTGAAAAAGCCTTTTTCCGTCTGCAAGATTGATCCGCCACCATCTAACACCTGGCAACGGCACATTCCGCAAGTCCCGCCTCCGCCGCAGGCCGAGGGAAGAAAGATTTTTTCGTTGGCCAAGGTTGACAACAGTGACGAACCGCCTGTAACGGTAATATCCTTGTCATCATTGATATTGATTTTAACCGGGCCCGAAGGTGCCAGCTTCGCCTTGGCAACAAGCAGCATGGTCACCAAAAGAACGACAATCACCAAAAAAACAATTGTACCCACCAACAGTGGTCCTGACAGGGTTCCTAAAAACAACATTGTTGACATGTTTATGATTTTTTAGCTATGTTAGATTTTAATTCCCATGAAGCTCATAAAAGCAATTGCCATCAATCCGGTAAGGATAAACGAGATACCAAGGCCACGCAAAGGTTTGGGAACATTGGAATAGGTAATTTTTTCGCGGATGGCAGCCAGCGAGGCGATGGCCAGAAACCAACCGATACCGGAGCCGGCAGCATAAACCGTAACTTCGGAAATGGTATGATAGTCGCGTTCCTGCACAAAAAGAGCAACCCCAAGGATGGCACAGTTTACTGCAATCAGTGGGAGGAAGATACCCAGTGCATTATAGAGTGCAGGGGAGAATTTCTCAACCACCATTTCGACTAATTGAACGATTGCGGCAATCACAGCAATAAAAATCATGAAGCTGAGATAGCTCAGGTCGAGGTCGGCAAAGTCGGGGCTAAGCCAGGCCAAAGCACCGGGTTTGAGCAAATAGGTATCAACTAACCAGTTGACGGGGGCCGTTACAATCAACACAAAAGTCACGGCAATACCAAGGCCGACGGAGGTTTTCACTGTTTTTGATACTGCCAGGAACGAGCACATCCCAAGGAAGTAAGCAAAAATCATATTGTCTATGAAAATGCTCCTTACAAATAAATTAAACAGGTTTTCCATTGTTTCTTTGTTTTGGATTTAACTTGGGTGTGAATTATTTTTCCTGAAGTTCGGGCGATTTGGTTCGCTGCACCCAGATAATCACGCCAATGGTAATCAAAGCCATCGGAGGCAAAATCATCAGTCCGTTATTGGCATATCCAAACTCGTAAAAAGCTTTGGGAACCACGGCAAAGCCCAGAATTTTTCCGGAACCCAGCAACTCGCGGAAGAAACCAACAGTAACAAGGATGAGACCATAACCAAGCCCGTTGCCAATACCGTCAACAAACGAGGGCCAGGGCTTATTGCCCATTGCAAAGGCTTCGAGGCGTCCCATCAGGATACAGTTGGTGATGATAAGGCCGACAAAGACCGAGAGTTTCTTACTCACATCATACATATAAGCTTTCAGTACCTGGTCAACGATGATCACTAAAGCTGCCACCACCACCAATTGGACGATGATACGGATTCGGGCAGGAATAGTATTGCGCAAAGCCGAAATAATCAAGTTAGAAAAAGCAGTAACGATGGTAACCGACAATGCCATGACAATGGCCGGCTTCATCTGAACGGTTACAGCCAGTGCCGAGCAAATTCCCAAAACCTGAACGGTTATCGGGTTTTCGATATTCAACGGGCTTTTCAGTAATTTCAATATTTTAGGCGAGAACATTGGTTCTTTTTCAGCCTTTGTTTTTGTATCGCTCATTGTTCCCTAATATTATTGATTCTTCACTTTTTTGAAATACTCCTGATAACTTTCAAGGTTATCGTAAATCATCTTTTCGACACCGTGGCTTGTAATTGTGCCGCCCGAGATGGCATCCACTCCATGCGGGTCATCGGGTTTGGCTCCGCCTTTAATAATTTTGATGGAGGTGAAATTGCCGTTGTTGTCGTTGATGGTTTTTCCTCTAAACTCAGAACTAAACCATTCTTGATTAATCTCAGCGCCCAAGCCGGGAGTTTCTCCCTTATGGTCGAAAGTTGCACCAACAATAGTGTTATAGTCGGTTTTCAAGGAAAGATAGCCCCAAACAGGGCCCCACAACCCCTTTCCTCTCAAAGGAAAAACATAGGCTGTTTCACCATCATCCAGCGAAGCCGTGAAGATTGGAAGCATCTGATTCTCTAATGGTTTTTTAATTTCCGAAGCCATATCAATGGCAAAAACCTTGGCCGGGTCAGTTTCCACCACTTCACCTTTGGTATTTACCGCCTGTGAATTGGTGATGTACTTATTGTAGAGGTCAATCACCTGTTTTTTGGCAACATCTGCCGTTGAGACATTGACCGAAGCCAAAATGTTTTGCATTTTTTCAATCCGGATATTGTCTTCCTGTGCAGGCTTAAGCTGAACAGCCACGACGGTAAGCGAGATGGCCACCACCACGACCAGAATCACCGAGTAGATGAAAATATATTTGTTACTGTGTTCCATTGTTCATTCTTTTTTTAGGATTCTACTTTGCTACAGCCCTTTTCATGCGTTTTTTGATGTTGGCTTCCACAACGTAATGGTCAATAAGCGGAGCCAGCGCATTCATCAAAAGAATGGCCAGCATGGTCCCTTCGGGGTAAGCAGGGTTAAATACCCTGATCATGATCGCCAGCATCCCAACTAAGAAGCCATAAATATATTTTCCGGTAGTTGTTTGAGCCGCAGTCACAGGGTCGGTGGCCATAAAGACCAATCCAAAAAGGAAGCTTCCCATCATCAGTTGGGTCAACGGGTCAATGGTCATATAAACATTGGCTGCAAACGCGTTAAATATCAGCGTCATCGTAATCCCTCCAATAAGTCCCGAAAGCATAATACGCCAGCTCCCGATGCCGGTGGCGATAAGGATCACTGCGCCAATAAGGATAGCTAATTTTGAGGTTTCGCCGATGGAGCCGGGAATAAAACCATAAAACAAATCGGTGAGCGAAGGCAGTTTCTCTACAAGGCCGTTGGCAGCGTAGCTCAGTGGGGTTGCACCTGAAAAACCATCTACTGCCCCTTTAGAGAGTCCGCCAATCCAAACGGTATCGCCGGTAATTTTGGCAGGGTAGGCAAAAAAGATAAAGGCTCGTGCCAATAATGCCGGGTTAAACACGTTCATCCCCGTACCGCCAAAAGTCTCCTTACCGATGATAACGGCAAAGAGGCTGGCAATGGCCACCATCCACAACGGGATATCGGCAGGCATCACCAACGGGATCAACATCCCCGAAACGAGGTAACCTTCATTCACTTCGTGGCCGCGAATCTGGGCAAAAACAAACTCGGCGCCCAAACCAAACACATACGAAACCACGATAATGGGCAACACTTTTAGCAGACCGTAACCGATGATGGGCCAAAATCCGGGATGCTGCCCCTGTGAAAGAAAATGTTGATAACCGGTGTTCCAAATACCAAAAAGCAATGCAGGTATCAAAGCCACAATGACTACCGACATGGTCCGTTTCAGGTCAATCGCATCGCGAATATGGGCACCACTCTGGGTGGTTGTGTCAGGAACAAACAAAAAGGTTTCAAATGCATCGAAGGTGGAATGAAACTTCTCAAACTTTCCACCTTTCTGAAACTGTGGTTTTTGTTTATCTAAAAAATCCCTTAAGAATTTCATTGGTATAATGTATTGATTTTCTTTTTACTTAACTCATCTCCTTACGCAACATATCCAATCCCTGACGTACAATTTCCTGGATGTTGGTCTTGGAAGTATCAATCACTTCGCACAACGCAAAGTCTTCATCGTCAACCTCATAAATCCCAAGCTGCTCCATCAGGTCAATATTCTCAGTGATAATGGCCTTAATCAATTGCATGGGGTAAATATCAAACGGAAACACTTTCTCATATTGACCGGTCATCACCATTGCCCGATGGCCCCCATGGAGGTTGGTATCGAGGCGATATTTCCGATTTTTAAAGAGGAAAGAGGGGAATGTTCTGCTGATGCTGAATTTACCAAACCCGGGTAAAGCCCACCCTAAGAACTCGTGATAATTTCCTTCTTTGATAACAGTGATCTGGTGATGATAGAAACTGACATAGCCATCGGCCTCAATTCTGGTTCCGGTGAGCACATTGCCACTGATGAACCGTTTTGGAGCTTCGGAGGTATTTTTGGCAACAAAACTATTGAGTTTTGCTCCGGTGAATGTTTTATAATAAGCCGGATAAAGCACTTCGGAACCGGTGAGGGCAATGATGCGCGTAGCATCGTATTTTCCAGTGAGGAATAATTGCCCGATCGAGAGCACTTCCTGTGGCCCGACATACCAAACAACTTCTCCTTTATTGATGGGATCGAGGCGGCTGATCTGAACACCAACATTTCCTGTTGGGTGCGGGCCGGCAAAACGGTTGATCTGAACATTTTTCGAGCCTGTAAACACCTTTGATTCGGTGGCATTGGCATCAATATTCAGGTGAACTTTTCCGTCAGTCAGACGGCTCAAAGCATCGAGACCTGTCTGGAAAGCTTTGTCGTGTCCGTGAACAATCAGGTCGTTATCCGGCGCAAGTGGCGAAGTGTCGAAAGTGGAGATAAAAATAGCCTTTGGCTTATCGGTTGGCTTGGCGATCACGCTATAAGGACGCTGCCTTACGACCGGCCATACCCCGCTTTGAAGCATCTTAGCAATGATAGCTTCCCGATCGAGTTTCAGCGGGTCGGCTGCACCAAAGTCAAGAGCTTCGCCTTTGCCATCGGATTCGATACGAATTTCAAGCAAAACCCGTTTGGCTCCCCGACGCACTTCGGTTACCCTGCCGCTAACCGGCGAGGTAAAAAGAAGCTCGCTGCGCTGTTTATCGGCAAAAATCGGGCTTCCAACTTTCAATTCGTCGCCCTCCTTCACCAAAAGACGGGGGAAAACACCAATAAAATCGGTCGGTTTAATGGCAAATTGATCTGTCGAAAGTTCCTTGATGGTTTTTTCAGCCTCTCCTACCAAATTGATATTCAGGCCTTTTTTAATTCTGATAACATTTGACATATCTACCTTAATCTATTTTTTTATATGATGCAAAGAAACAAAATAAGTTTGTGATACCGAACAAGTTTGTACAAAAAAGTCATCGCGTACCAATTAACTTTATAAATGCGCACAATTTGTTTTTCCGATACGATTCTTCCTGCTTTTACCGTTATTTTTACATGAGATTTTGCTATTTTTGCCGTAATTGAAAACAAATTTCATGAACTTTTACAATCTCAGTATCAGGGCTTCGGTTCTTTCACTTCTTTTCCTTGTCAGCATACCTTTTGCACAACTTCAGGCAGGCATTGAATATCGGGACAAAAGCTATTCTGACCGTGTACAGACGGTGTTACTTAATCCAACCGACGATTCATTGGGGCGGCCGGTCATGTTTTTAGGTAAGCTCGACGGCCTGAAAGTGTCGTTTGATATTTTAGGCGATGAAGCCCTGATTTACAACTACACTTTTATTCATTGCAGCCACAACTGGGAGCCGAGCCGGCTTCAACCTGCCGAATTTCTCGATGGCTATTACGAAGATCAGATCAACGATTACCGCTTTTCGCTCAACACTTTGACGCCTTATGTACACCACGAGCTTGTGTTTCCTACCCAATATATGCAGCCAAGACTTTCGGGTAATTATCTCCTCGTGGTTTATCAGGACAGGTTCGAAGATGGAAAAGTGCTTTTCACGCGTCAGTTTCATGTGGTTGAACCCTTGTTTGCCATTCAGGCTACTGTTCCTCAATACAACCGTCTGAAAGAATACGATCAGACCCACCAACAGCTTGATGTTCAAATATCGGTTTCTGGTTTTCAGGGGAATATCCCGACAAATAGTTTCCGGTTAAACATCAAACAGGATGGTCGCACGGACAATATGGTGATCGGGATCGCCCCCAGTCAAACTTATCCGAACAAGCTTGTTTACGAATATTACAACGAAACCCTTTTCGAGGCCGGCAATCAATGGCGCAATTTTGATATGAAAAGTTTCAAATATCAATCTGAACACATCAGCCGCATCACCGAAGGCAACGATTACTATACGGTAGATTTGTGGGAGGATCAGCGTCGCGACCGTAAAAGCTATGTTTCCGACATTGACCTTCAAGGGCGTAAGTTCATCAAGGCCCGGTCCGATCAGGATACCGATATCGAAGGCGACTATGCCTGGGTTGATTTTTCTTTGGCTTGGGAGGCGCCTCTTGCTGGGGAAGAGATGCATCTGATTGGTGCGCTGACCGACTGGCAGGTTGATGCCGGTTCGCGAATGCGTTATAACTATCAACAACGCCGCTACGAAACTTCAATTTTCCTGAAACAGGGTTATTATAATTATCAATACGGGATCAAAGAGAAAGGTTCTGATAAGGTGGAAACAGCGCTTGTGGAAGGCTCGCACTGGGAAACACAGCACGAATATTTTCTCTGCCTGTATTACCGTAAGCCCGGTACAGCCTACGACCAGCTTGTAGGTACCGCATTGATTGCAGCACATTAAACAACTTTAGTTTACCGTTTTCTTAACAAACCTTACCGCCAAGTTTACGGTCAATTGTTCTGATTCCTTCCGCATTCGAAAACAGTATTTTTGTGGCTCAATAATCATGGAGCAAACTGAGAGAAAAACCTTTTTTGCCGATGTGATTGTTCCGGTGCCTGTGCCGGGAACTTTCACCTATCGTGTTCCCCATGCCCTTCAGCATCAGGTTGAAGCCGGCAAACGGGCGATTGTGCAATTTGGGAAGAAGAAGGTTTATGCCGGCCTTGTGGTGAAGATACACGAAGAGCTTCCAAGAAATCATGAGCCCAAGTATCTCATAGGTTTTTTAGATGAAAAGCCGATTGTAAATCCGCTACAACTCAGGTTTTGGGAATGGATTGGCCAATATTACATGAGTTTTCCGGGCGAGGTGATGGCTGCTGCTTTGCCAAGTGCGCTCAAGCTGAACAGTGAATCAAATATTACCCTGTCACCCGACTATATCCCAGATCAGATTAATCTTACAGACAATGAGTTTCTTATCACCGAGGCGCTGAGTATCCAGCCCAAACTCAGCATCGCCGAAGTGTCGTCAATCGTTGGGTTTCAAAAGGTGATGCCCTTGCTCAAAACGATGATAGAGAAAAAAATCATCGTGATGGAAGAAGAGCTGCAAGAGAAATTTCGCGAAAAAACCGAGCGCGTTGCCATGCTGCATCCCACCTTATCCGAGGGCGACAATCTGCGTGAGTTGATGGATCAGCTCGCCCGCCGGGCCTTCAAGCAGCTTGAAATACTGATGGTTTACCTCAGGGAAACGGGATTCCCGGCAAAACCGGCCACGCCCGTTCCGGTGAATGTGTTGCTCGAAGGAGCGCAGGCTACCGCCACCCAGTTCAAGGCGCTGACCGAAAAACAGGTTTTCCTCCCTTCGACACGTGTCGTAAGCCGCTTAGGCGAGTATCATGCTATTAAAGACCTTCAGTCGGTGATTTTAACATCCGCCCAGCAAACAGCTCTGGATGAGATTCAACAACATTTTGTCGAAAAAGACGTCACCCTGTTGCACGGCGTCACCTCGAGTGGTAAAACTGAAATTTACATGAAGCTGATTGCCAGCTATTTAGAACAAGGCAAACAAGTGCTTTACCTTTTACCCGAGATTGCACTCACCACCCAGATCATCGAACGCCTCAGAACCTATTTTGGCAATAAAGTGGGTGTTTATCATTCGCGTTATCATGCCAACGAGAAGGTTGAAGTCTGGAATAAGGTGCTCGACTATGCGCAGCAGGACAACCGCAACGAGCATCAGGTGATTCTGGGGCCACGTTCGGCTCTGTTTCTACCCTACAGCAACCTCGGTCTGATCATCGTTGACGAAGAACACGACTATTCGTACAAACAGCATGAACCCTCGCCAAGATATCAGGCCCGCGATGCCGCTATCGTGCTGGCTTCGATGAGCGGAGCCAAAGTGTTGTTAGGCTCGGCAACACCTTCGTTTGAGTCGTATTTCAATGCCCAGAACGGAAAATATGGCTTAGTGAAACTTACCGAGCGATATGGCGGGCAACTGATGCCCGATATCGCTTTGGTGAATATGCGTGAAGAGAAACGACGCAAAACTGCCAAATCGCATTTCAGCTCGGTATTGCTGAACGATATTGCCGAAGCTGTGAAAGCCAAAGAACAGGTCATTCTTTTTCAAAACCGTAGAGGATTTTCGCTGCGGCTCGAATGCGAACAGTGCAACTGGGTTCCTGAATGTCGCCACTGCGATGTTAGCCTCGTTTACCACAAAAAAAACAATATGCTTCGCTGCCATTATTGCGGCTATGCAACGGCTGTGCCCGCCCAATGTCCGTCATGCCACAGCACAGCGTTGAAGATGCACGGTTTTGGCACTGAAAAAGTGGAAGAAGAACTCGGACTGATTGTTCCGGAACTCAAAATAGCTCGTCTCGACCTCGATACTACCCGCTCAAAACATGCATTTCAGCAAATCATCGAAAATTTTGGATCAGGGCGTACCAATGCCTTAGTTGGCACACAAATGGTTACCAAAGGTCTTGATTTCGACAAGGTTCGCATTGTAGGTATCCTTAACGCCGACAATATGATATCGTATCCCGATTTCAGAGCCTTTGAACGTAGTTTTCAGCTTATGGCACAGGTAAGCGGTCGGGCCGGGCGTAAGCACCGTCAGGGAAAAGTTGTCATCCAAACCCATCAGCCCGGCCATCCCATCATGAAATATGTGCTGAACAACGATTTTGAAGGATTGTTTTTTCAGCAAATGTCGGAACGTAAAAAGTTCAACTACCCCCCCTATTACCGTATCATTCAGATACAACTGTTCCATCGCGATAACCATACGGTCAATGTTGCTGCCTACGACTTAGCCAAAATGTTGCGCGAAAACACTCAATTTGAGATCCTCGGCCCTGAGTATCCCATTGTGTCCAGAATCAAATCACTGTATATCAAGCAGATAATTTTAAAATTTCCGCGCTCTACATCCTCCATTCCGCTTAAAGAATTCATTAGCCGGTGTGTAGTAAGGCTTCAAAGCTCAGAACAATATAAATCCATCAAAATTCAAATAGATGTTGATCCTCAATAAAAAAATGGAACAGTTTTTGCATCAAACAGCAGCCGAACGAATGCTCATTCTTCAGTTTTTACGTTAATAACAAAACTCTATATGCGTTTCTCATTCATCTTTTTAACCCTTACTCTTTTATTTGCCAGCCCAAAAATCAATGCCGTGACACCTTCGGATGCCGACGGCGGCATACGTGGGAAAGTTTTCGACAAGTCGAACCGTCAGGCTTTGGAATATGCCACGGTGATGGTTTACAATCAGTCTGACTCAGCTTTTGTTTCCGGTTCCATCTCAGGCAAAGATGGTAGTTTCGACATCAAACTTAAACCCGGCAAGTATTATGTGACTGTGCAGTTTATTGCTTACAAGCCCATCACCATTGGCAATGTCAGCATCGAAAAAGGTGCGAAACCAAAAGATCTGGGACAGCTTTTTGTAGCACCTGACACCGAGCTTTTGGAAGAGGTGGAGGTTGTAGCCGAACGGACAACGGTGGAGATGAGTCTCGACAAAAGGGTGGTGAACATTGGTAAAGACCTGACGGCCAAAGCCACCAATGCCATCGAGGTGCTCGAAAACATACCTTCCGTTACTGTTGATGTGGAAGGCAATGTGAGCCTTAGGGGCGATGATGGGGTGCGCATTTTGATTGATGGTAAAGTGAGTGGTTTGGCCGGCCTGAGCAACCGTGATGCTCTCAGAGCCATTCAAAGCGATATGATTGAACGTGTGGAAATTGTTACCAATCCTTCGGTGCGTTATGATGCCGAAGGTACCTCGGGCATCATCAACATCATCCTGAAAAAAGACCGCCGGAATGGTTTCAATGGCTCCATTGACCTTACCACAGGCTATCCCTGGCAGGCCGGTTTAGGCATCAACGCCAATTATCGCCTCAAGAAGGTCAATTATTTTGCCAACTACAACTATAACTACCGCGAAAACACCGGCTCAGGCAGCAATTACCGGAAAGTTTTTGCCACTGACCTCATCACCGACCAGACCAACGAAAGATTACGGAAAAACAACAGCAATACCTTCCGTCTTGGTGCAGAATACTCCATTAATCCAAACAACACCCTTACAATAAGCACGATGTATAGGGCTTCGAACCAAAACAGCACCTCTACGATCCTTTATAACGACTATTTTTCAAGTCCACTAAACCTCATTGGCCAAAGCAGCCGTGTTGAAGAACAAAGCGGCCGACAGCCCAATCTGCAATACGGCATTGACTATCGGAAACAGTTTGCTAAGAAAGACCAGTTGCTAACGGCCAGCATCCAGTATTTCACCAATGTGGAAGATGCCACCTCTAATATCACCGAAAGACTACTGACGCCGCTACCGCAAAACCAACCTTTACTCCAGAAAACCATTAACGACCAGAACGAATCGAATCTTCAGGCTCAGGTTGACTATTTTCATCCTTTCTCGAGCCGCACCAAACTCGAGACAGGGCTGAAGCTGCAGATGCGCGATATTACCAACGATTATCAGGTGCTTGGCGAAGATAGCACAGGACAAATGGTCATCAACACTGATTTCACCAATTTATTCCATTACGAGGAAAGCATTTTGGCCGGCTATGCCCAGTTTGGCAACGAGAGCGGTCGTTTCTCCTATCTTCTTGGTTTGCGTGCCGAGCTTTCGGACATCAGTACTGAGCTTCGCGAAACCAATGAAAAAAACCGGAGCAGTTATCCTGATTTTTTCCCTTCGGCACACCTTAATTATAAGCTCACCGAGCAAGATCAGTTACAAGTGAGCTATAGCCGCCGCATCCGCAGGCCGGGTTACTGGCAGTTGAATCCGTTCCGCACTTTTTCCGACAACCGCAATATCTGGTCGGGCAACCCCAACCTTAAACCCGTTTACACCCATTCGATGGAAGGCGGTTATCTGCATTTCTGGAAAAACGCCAACATCAACCTGAACGCCTATTATCGCCACAGCACCGATGTGTTTCAGCGAATCGAAAGGGTCAATGACCAAGGAATATCCATTTCGCGACCCGAAAATTTTGCCTCCAACGACTCCTACGGCCTCGAACTGATTGGGATGGCCACCCTTAACAAAAAACTCAACATCAACGGAAACATCAACCTTTTCCGTTCCATCACCGAGGGTGAAGCTTTTGACATTCAATACAAAACCGATAATTATTCGTGGACATCGAGGTTAGCCGGCAAATACACGGTTATCAAAGGTTTTGATACACAATTGGCTTTCAACTATATGGGAAAAATGAAAACCCCACAGGGCAACCGTCTCCCATCCTGGTTTCTCGACCTCGGAATGGCAAAAGACCTTTTAAAGAACAAAGCCACCTTAACGCTTAATGTGCGCGATGTCTTCAATAGTCGTGGTCACGCCTTTGAAACATTTGGCCAGAATTTCTACTCTAAAAGCGATTTCAGATGGGGATCTACCACAGTAACCCTGAATTTCAACTATCGCATCAACCAACAGAAGAAACGGGGCAATGATAAACAACTTCAGCGACAGCCTGAGGGCGATGAAGGGATGATGGATTTCTAACAGATCATTGACTGAAATTCAGTTCGTTAGTTTCCATTTCAGGGTTGATTTGTTTTTTAATTCTGCCTGATTTTTCCCAATCCGGCGGTTAAATAGCATTTGAGGTGGCTCTGCCGATCCATGACAAAAAACTTGTCCGGGCTTTCAAATGCCAGGGCAAAAAAAAACATGCGAAAATGTTAATTATTGTTAATTTAATATTTTATTCTCTTCCCCTCTATATGTTTTTTCAAATTCAATGAACTATTATCCCAATCCATTCAACTGGATTTGGCATAGCTCCAATACAGAAAAGCCCCTCTTGAATAAGAAGAGGGGCTTGAAAATATTTTAAGCTAAACGGGGATTTCTACAGTTTAGCAGCAAATTTCATGGTTTTCGACTTCAGGTTTCCGGCCTTATTTTTGTGAATGATGTTACGTTTTGCCAACTTATCAATCATCGAATGGAGTTTAGGCAGGATGGCCTCGGCTTCCGATTTTTCGGTGAGGCTTCTGAATTTTTTCAGCGCATTACGCATTGTTTTGGCATAATAGCGGTTGTGCAACCTGCGGGTGTTGTTCTGACGAATTCTTTTGATGGAAGATTTGTGGTTTGCCATTTTCTTCTTTCTTAATATTCTGAATCAATTTCGGGCTGCAAAAGTAATCAATTTTCTGTTATCTCAAAATCTTATCTGTGATTTTTTTCAGCGAATGTATTTTCTTCTCCTTTCCGAGCAATCCCGCATTGACTAAACAAGACATCTGATAGTCATTCTTTTCTACAAAAGCACGGCTGTCATCTCTAATTCTTTGCCTTCATGAATGCCATCAAGGACGACATCCACGAATGTATTTTTTTCTATTCCTTTGGCTTTGAGCCGGATAGGAATATAGTTTTGTCCATAGCCGCGAGCAACTCCATCGGCTCCAAAGCGTTCGACAAGAAGTCGTTGCGGCTTACCAATCATTTGTGTAAAATATTCCCTTTTGTTGACTTCCGACACTTTTCTGACGGCATTACTGCGTTGATTTTTCAGTTTTTCGGGAATTTGGTCGGGCATTCGTTCGGCTCTGGTACCTGTTCTGACTGAATATTTAAAGGTGTGGATATGGCTAAACTTTAATTCGCGGCTCAATTGAAGGGTTGCTTCCATATCTTCTTCCGTTTCGCCCGGGAAACCGGTGATGATGTCGGTAGTCAGATTAAAATCGGGATAGAGCGAGCGGAGTTTATCGGCCATTGCACGAAACTCTTTTGCAGTGTACATTCTCCGCATGCGCAGCAATACGCTTTCCGAGCCGCTTTGAAGGCAGAGATGAAGGTGTGGCGTGAGCTTCGGGTGGGCAAAAAGCTGAAAAAAACGATCGCTGAAGCCATCGGGTTCGATGGAAGAGATACGCAGACGGAAGTCGCCGGGCAGGGCGAGAATATTTTCAACGAGTTGTTCAAAATTAAGCCCATTGTCGTTGTAGCGACCGATATTCACGCCTGTTAGCACGACTTCTTTAAATCCATGCTCGACGACCGAGCGGATGTTTTGATAAATATCGGCAGCCGGGCGGCTCGTAGCCCTTCCGCGCACTTTTGGGATAATGCAGAAAGTGCAGAAATTGTTGCAGCCGTCCTGAATCTTGATCATGCTGCGGGTGTGAAATGTTTTATAGGCTGCTTCGTAGCTGAACACATCGCGGTCGAAGCCTTCAGGGTCGGCTACCTCGCCACGGAAATGCTTTTCCACAATGCCGAAAATGGCCGCTTTTCGCTCGTTGTCCACTACATAGCTGATATTTTTTGACTCGAGCAGCGATTCTTTGTAATTATTTGCCATACAACCGGTTACAACCACCATGGCATCGCTGTTTTGGCGGTGGGCCTGATTGATTGTTTGTCTCGATTTTTGATCACTCTGATTGGTCACCGTACAGGTATTCACCACGTAAATGTCGGCCTGCTGATTAAAATCAACTATTTCATAACTCCCTGAATGAAAGCGCGAGGCAAGTGCATCGGTTTCATATTGGTTAAGGCGGCAGCCCAAAGTTTTGAATGCAATTTTTTTCATGCGACAACGGTTTCTGATTTTACAGCACACAGCTTAGCTTCGAGCGAAAGTGGACTTGCCGAGGTGATTTCAACTTCGGTAAACTGTCCGATGAGAGAAAAGTCGTTCGAGGCAAAACGAATCACCAATTTGCCTTCGGTAAGAGCCGAAAGGTAGCCGTCTTTGCGGTCGCGAGCTCGCACCAAAACCCTCATCCTCTTGCCTATCAGGGTTTTATTGTACTCATGAGAATATTTCATCAACTCAGCAGTCAGGGCATGATAACGGGCTTTTTTGGTTTCTTTGGGCACATCATCGGCCCATCGAGAGCTTGCTGCTCCGGGACGGACACTGTATTGGGCAATATAAGCCATGTTGTAACGGAACTCCTGCATGGCTAATTTTGTATTTTCGAATTGCTCGTCAGTTTCGCCGGTAAAACCGACAATGATATCGGTAAATAGAGTTGCTTCCGGAATCAGTTGGCGGATCGTTTGTACGATATGCCGGTATTTTTCCATGGAATGCTTGCGGTTCATACGCAACAACACCCCGTCATCGCCTGACTGCAGAGGAAGATGAATCTGTTTGGCCAGTACGGGATATTGCGATATCACGGCAATTACCTCGTCGGTCATATCGCGTGGGTGAGGTGAGGTAAAATAGAGCCAGAAATCGCTTTTGCTTTCTTTACCAAACTCCCCAATGGCGCGCAGCAATTGCGGGAAAGAAAGCTCCTGGTCTTTTTTGTCGAGGCCGTAAGAGTTTACATTTTGCCCGAGCAGGGTGATAGATTTGAAGCCTTTGGCGACCAGCATTTTCAGTTCGGCCAGAATTTCGTCGGAAGGGCGCGACACTTCTCTGCCACGGGTGTAGGGCACTGCGCAGAAAGTGCAAAACTTGTCGCATCCGTTCTGGATCGGGATGAAAGCTTCAAAATCAGAAGTATATGTTGGCTCCACATTCCAGAAACGATCCATTTCGGCAGACGGATTCAATCGGATTTTTTCAGCACGGGCAGATGTAAGATTGTGAGGTTTCAGCGCACTAAAATCATTTTGCTCAACAGCCTTATTCTCTTGAATATCTGCCACTTCAGCCTGTATCAGTGAAGCCGGTGTAACAACGCCATATTGCCGGATCATATCGGGAAAATGAGGCAGCTCACTCATGGAAAAGACAAGATCGAAAAGTTTTAGAAATTTTTCTTTATCGGCAGGCAGTACGCAGCCCGAAACAAAAGTAATCAGGCTCTTACGGTTTTTCATCTTATTCCAAAGCGCAATGCGGGAGTACACCTTGTCAATGGCTTTTTGGCGAACTGAGCAGGCGATAATGCCCAGAATATCGGCTGCCTGTTCGTTTTCGGTGGCGGTATAGCCCATTTGGTGAAGCACAGTTTTCACCCTTTCGGTATCGGAAAGGTTCATCTGGCAACCAAGCGAGATCAAATGGTATTTCATAAATACAGGCAGGCTGAGATTAAGATCAAAAATAAACTTCGGCATGTACCTGTGAAGACGGAACGCCCTGTTGTTCAAGTATTTCAAATGCTTCGTGGATCATATTGAAATTTCCGCAGAGAAAGCAATGAGTATCTTTTAACACAGGGTTTTTGCGTAGAAAATCGGTCACTCTTCCGTAGAAGTCACCACCCTGGTCGCCGGTTGTACAGAGAATATACCGAGAGGGTTCGTAATCCTGACGGTCGTATGCTTCGTTCGAATATCTCACGCCATGCAACAAACGGTAATTGAGTCCGGGATAACTTTTTACCATGCTATGAAAGGGCGAGATGCCGGTGCCTGTGGCAATAAAAAGGAATTTGCCATTGGCAATGGTCTCGGGCTCAAGCGTGAAAAAGCCCAATGGCCCATCGAGCTTGACTTTGTCGCCGGCTTTGAGCTGTTTGAGTTGTTTGCTCACCAATCCATCGTCCACTTCTTTTACTAACACTTCAAAAAAATCGTCTGATTCGGTGCTATATACCGAATATTCGCGGCTCTCGATGCTTCCATTGCGGCCTAAAAGCAAGTGCTGGCCTGCTTTGAACTCCAAACCCTTACGTTCCACACGAAGAACATAAGCCGTTGGCGTGAGCATCCGAAGCGATAGTACCTGATGGAGGGAGTCAAAATCAGAATTCATCATGTAAAGTTAATGCGTTGAAACAGTAAGTTTTAGCTATATTTTAGAAAAGGGCAGCAAAAATACTGATTTTTTTTTGAACCATAGAGGCATAGAATCAAGCTTCATTTTACGATTTTTGGATACTGTGCCTCGGTTGTCTGATTGATTTGTTGTTACTTGTCAGATTCTAACAACTTTTAGAAAGATTTCTATCTTTACACGCTTTTTTATCTTTTTTATCTTTGTGACCCGAAGCTAAAAAGTTTCAAATACATTCAAAACAGGCCAACACACTAACGATCATATAAAATGAGCGCAACAAAAGAATCGGACGACATATCCCGCATCAGGGATATATTGATGGGCAGTAATCTGAGTCAGTTCGAACGCAAAATTGAAAAGACGGGACAGGAAGCCCTCGAGGCAACACAGCTCATTGAGAATCATTTCAACCGGCAACTATCCGAAATCAGGCAAACCATCGAAAGCCTCAGACAGGAACAATCTGTACAGCTTCAAAACAATAAAACGGAGTTGAAGAGTATTGCAGATGAGCTTCGTCAGCGGGTGGAGCAGCTCGAAGAAAAGATCAACCAACTTGCTCAATCCACCGAAGCGCTCATTCAGGACACCCGCCAATGGGCTTCGGGCCGGTACGAACAACTGATGAGCGAACAGCAAATGCAACTTCAGGAACATCGCAATGCCCTGAGCCGGCAACTCAAGGATATTCAACAAGCCAAAGTGGATCGGCAGGGATTGGCTCTGCTTCTTTCTGAAATTGCCGTTCAGCTTGGCGGGGACGAATTGCAACAATCACAATAACAGGCAATTCTAACCATCATGAGTAATAAAAGTCCGCATTTCGACGATAGCCTTTTGGAAGCAGGCAAGCTGAACGAGTTGCGCAAACTGCTTACCGGGCTCGATCAGAATGAGTTGCAGAAGCTTCAGCTATTGCTCAACGACCCGCATGAGTTCAGTGCCGAGATTGGCAGGCTTCTGCCCTATTCTATCCGTAAAATGATCGAAAGCGGTGAGTTGAACCACGATAGTCTTTTACCTTTTGTAGAAGAAACAATCCACCAGAGTATCCTTAAGAATCCGAAACGTTTGGCTAATATTTTGTTTCCGGTGATGGGACCGGCCATCCGCAAAGCTGTTTCGGAAGATATCAAGCGCATGTTGGCCTCGGTGAACGCGAGTTTGGAAAATGGTTTTTCGCCACGTGCACTTAAATGGCGGCTGCAAGCTTTGTTTAGCAAACGCAGTTTTGCCGAAATTGCCTTGGCCAACAGTTACCTTTACCATGTGAGTCATGTTTTTTTGATTCACCGTGACACGGGCTTGTTACTTCATGAAGAAACTGCTGACGAAAGCCGTCCATTGGAATCAGATCTCATCGCATCCATGCTCACTGCAATCCGCGATTTTGTGGGCGATTCGCTAAAAGCAGCCGATAGCGGCTCATTGGACGAAATTCAATATGGCGGACTGAAAATCCTTGTTGAGCAAGGGCCTTATGCAATCTTGGCAGTCATTGCCGAAGGTCAACCGCCGGCCGATTATCGCGTCACCCTGATGGAAACCATTGAAGCTGTACATTATAATCACAGCCTTGATTTGGAAAAATTTGATGGTGATACGGCAGTTTTTCAGCATACTTCCAAATTTCTGAAACAATGTCTTGTTAAAGAGAAAAAAGCGACGCGACCTAGGCCGCCCATTGCCCTGATTTTTTTATCAGCCATCATCCTTGGCCTCGCAGCTTTTTTCTTCATCAAAGGCTACCAAAACCGACAGCGTTTTCAGGCATTTATCAAGGAATTAGAGATGAGCCCGGGTTATCATATCAGCAAATCGAGAATCGGATTTAATAAACTGTTTGTGAACGGGCTGAAAGATCCGCTTGCTGTGCCTCCAAACCAAATGGCCGGCTGGGCTGACTTAGATACTTCTCAGATCCGGCTTCAGTTAGAGGGTTATATTTCGACGGATGCTGACATTGTTATTCAACGGGCCCGGCAGATCCTTCTCCCCCCCGAAAGCGTTCAATTCAAACTCAAAAATGCGATATTATATGTCAGCGGACAATCGAGCGAAGAATGGAAGCAATTACTTTTGCAGAATTATCGCTCTGTTTCTGGCATTAATGAGATTGATATTTCAGGTTTAAATCAAAATGTTGTTGATTTACAATGGATCGTGCCCGAAATTGAGCGTCATATTTTCTATTTTGATGTAAATATCATCCGGCTCGACAGTGTGCAACAGTTACAATTTGATTCATTGGTAGGAGCTGCGATTAACCTTGAGGACTACAATCGGATTTACGACAGAAATATGGCTATTCATGTCAGATCGTACACCAATCATCATAATCCGGCCAATGAAAAAGTTGCCTTCGACCGTGCCAATGAGTTCAGAGAATTGCTTATCCAGGCCGGAGTAAAGGAAGACCTGCTCAAATCACAGGTTTTATTTGTTGAAGACCTTGATAGAAATGTATCTTTGCGTTCAGTACACTTTTCAGTTTTCGACACCAAACCACAACAGGAATGATCAAAAAGAAAATCGTCATGTTGGGTGCTTTTGCGGTGGGCAAGACCAGTCTTGTTCAGCAATTTGTGCACAGTATTTTCTCGGAAAAATATCTCACCACCATCGGGGTGAAAATTGACCAGAAAGAACTTATGGTCAATGGCCAGGAAATGACCATGATGTTGTGGGATTTATATGGCGAGGACGGATTTATGAAAATGAAACCGAGCTATATGATTGGGTCATCCGGTTATTTTTTGGTTGCCGATGGAACACGAAGCGAAACGATCGAAACAGCCATTGAGCTACAAAGGATGGCAGCGGCAACGACCAACAACGCTCCTTTTATCCTTCTCATCAATAAAAGCGATTTGACCGAAAGCTGGGAAATTGCACCCGAAACACTGCTTAAGCTTCAACAAAAAGGCTGGACTGTGATGCTGACGAGCGCCAAACTGAATTTAATGGTGAATGATGCATTTCAGAAGTTAGGACAGATGATGTTAGAGAAAAACAATGGATAATCCGATGCAAAGTCCAGAAAAAAAAACGATTTTAAAAGAAATTTCACCGGATATTGCAAGCTATATCCTGCACGAAATTCCCCCTTACATCGGCTTGGTTTTATTGCATCTTGATTCGGAGAGCAATGTCATCCAATGTTTTGGACCAGTAGAAAAATATCTTGACCAACGGCCTGATCCCGGGACTTCCATTGACACAGCCACCGGATTGTTTGTTGGGATGCTGCCTCCTTTAATCAGCCCGATGGTGATTCCTCACGTCAAAGTCAACGATGGGTGTTATGTTGAGATCCATTTTTTGATGGATACTAATCATCAACAATGGATTCTGATGCTTGACCAAACCAAACAGGTTGAGTTGATTCATCCGATTTTGCAGCTATATAACGAAGAAAAGCTGAACCTTCAGATTGACAAAAGAATTTCGTCAGCCAAAGGCGCTTTATCGGCGTTATCACTGCTTGATTACATGAGTTATGAACGAAAAAATAACCTCTACAGACTTTTAGGTTCACCGCCGGCTTGGTTTTGGCAGCTTGATAAACACCCTCCTTTGTCGGAAAAAATTCCTGATCCGCTCGAAGTCTTTCCTTATCTTGAAATTTTTCAAATGGAAGCCGATTTGTTGTGGTCGGGTAACAGCAACGGCAATATGACAAGCGACATCTGGGAAGAAAAAAATACCAGCGGAGAGCGTTTTTATCTACGGGCCTTAGCTTTGCAATACGAAAATCGTAGTTATCTGCTCATCAAGCCTTTAGAAAAAGAGGAGAGCCCTGATGACAATTTTATCCAAAAAGCCCGCGAACAAAAACTGACCTTAGACCGTTTGGCCGCTACTGAAAAAAAGCTCAAGCAATTGCTTTCCTTCAAAGACCAGTTTGTTTCGATCATCTCGCACGATTTGCGCTCCCCCATTGGTGCAGTCATTGGAATAAGCGAGATATTGCTGGCCGACGAAAGCCTTACGCGCAACATCAGCCCCTCGCAGCTCGAGTTACTCGTTGATATACGCAATGAGATGCAGCGGCTGCTCGACTACAATGATAAGCTTTTCCAGTGGTCGAACCTCGAACTTGGGAATTTCCGAATCAGTCGAAAAGATGTGGCTGCCACTGCGTTGAGTTCGTTTGTGGAAAAAATGCAGAATACCAATCTGCACAAAAAAAATATCCGGTTGATTGTTGAAGCCGAAAAGGATTTTAGTGTAAAAGGCGATGAAACTCTTTTGGGACAGGCACTGAACAATCTCATTGGAAACTCGGTGAAATTTACCCCCGAAGGTGGCACCATTCGTCTGGTTTTCTCAAACTTAAACGGACACAAAATGATCGAAGTGATTGATACCGGTATCGGTATGGATAAAAACACTTGCGATCAACTTTTTACGGACTTTACCCGAAAAACCACTTATGGAACTTATGGTGAGAAGGGAACCGGTCTGGGACTGGGTATCGTCAAAAAAATCATTGATGCCCATGGTTTCCAGATCAGCGTCAGCTCACAACCGGGAAACGGCAGCAGGTTTACAATTAAAATTCCGGACGGATCCTAAGAAATTCGCCCTTCATACAGACCAATAAAAACAAAAACCAATGAAAACGCGAACCTTTTTCTACCTCACATTTCTGTTTTTTTTTAATCCACTTTTTTCCCAGGATACACAGCTTATTGTCAAACAAAAAAGCAAAACAGCATCTAAAGTAAATATCAGACTCAGCGATAGCATTGGCAATTCTCAAATACCGGCTAATGCGTTCATTTCTTCTGAGTTTGTTTATTTCTTAGTCAGCCCAACCTCCGAAAGTGAGCGCCCTTTTTTCAAAGAAAGCGATCTGACAGCTCTGATCGGCAAGATCAATCTTATTCAGGGGCAAACCATTAACCAGGCCAAAGCTCTACAACCTTTTTTTGCCGACAAAAAAATCACTTCCGTATTGTTGACTTATCGCAAATCCGATTTAACAATTTGGACACCTTTTTATTTTACAAGTGCAGTAAGCAAATCCGATTTTTTGCAATTTCCTGAAACATACTACGATGATTTTCAATGGTTTGATAATAAAAACAAAGAAATGATTCGTTACGAAGCGGAAAAGAAATACGCCAGAATGCTCGAAATGATTCAGGAAGTATTGGATAAAAAAGAAAGCTCGGTTTATTTTAAGCACATGAGTTTTTATTCCGACTTTACAGGAAAATGGCCTTTTGCTGCGATCAGTGGACAATTGGCGCAATTACGCAATGAATTTGAGGAGGCCAATCAGGTTTTATTGCAATCATTTGAGTTTAAACAAATTGAAAAGATGAGTTCGGTGATCCGTCAAGTCAATGAACTTGGAAGGCAGGCCGAATTCTACACCTCAGCTTCTTTTCCAAAAAGTGACGAAAGCGCTCGTTTAATCTCGAACACAGCTAAAGAGCTAACCGAAACACTCTATGAAAGGCGCAACCAAATTCTCAACAAAAAACTTGAGATACTCAGCACAGATTCATATGGTAAATACAAGTTTACCTTCTTTACTGATCTGATTTACAATAAAATACTACGTAGTGCAGGATTTAGCCCGATGAAAGGATTGTTCAGATTATCCAAAAATCTGACATCAACGGAAACGGGCAACCTCAAATCAATGGGTTGGGAACAGGATTTCTCCGACCTCATCTATGCGCTCCAAGCCGAACAGTCAGAAAATGGAGGAAAATACCTTTTCAACCCGGCAATAATTCAAAATCTTGAAAAACAATTAAGTGCACAGCCCAAACCCTATTTTGAGGTATTTTCAGCCGCCAATAGCGCCACTGTCGGTTCCGATGATTTTATTTCCTATGTCAGGTCGGCTATCAAAATAACGTCATCATTCAAGGATTTGCAACAGCTCGAAACAATGATGATTTGCTATAATCTTGGCAATGAAGACCTCTCGCAGCCTGCTCTTGAAAACCTTAATGGCGGATTGGCAAAAATGAACGAAGGAAAATGGAGGGAAGCCAAAAATAGTTTTGAATATGCAATACGTCAGGAAAGCATGTTTGCGCCAGCCTGGTTTTATCTTGCTCTTTGCGAATTTAATTTGGACGAGATTTTCTCGGCTCAGTCACGCATCGAAAAAGCATTGTCGCTTGCCCCCGATTATCTCTCGCCAAAGTTATTTCTGCTCGAGATGTACAACAATCAAGGCGAATACAACAAAATGACAGCTCTCTGCAATGAAACCCTTCAGAGCAACGACCTTTATCTGGTTCATTTCTGGAAAGCTACGGCACATTTTCAACTCAAACAATATAAAGACGCTTTGGATGAGATTGTTAACAACTGTTTAGCCCTGAATCCAAATCAGGAGGAAAGCTATTTCCTTCAAGGCGACGTCTATGCAGCCATGAAAAAATATGACCTGGCAAAAGATTCTTATCTTAAAACACAGCTAATCAATCCGTTTGAAACAACACGTTTCAATGAAAAGATGAAACAACTGCCTTAAATGCGCTTCTTGTCATTTGAGTTTTACACTACATCAACAAAACAGGAAGAAAAGACATTAGAGCGCAACGAAAATGACGATAGGGTTGATGCAACCGATTGCTATTGTATTTTTATATTTGCGATAAAGTGCATGATTTCAACTTTTTTAATGATTTTTGATGTAGTGTTGATGAGGCATAAAATAAATGCGGACGTAAAAGTGATGTAGGCCTTTATTTGATTCAGCAATTTGGAAAGAGTTAATATTGCTTGACAAATGTATTTAAACCTTAATAACCATTTCAAACCAAACCTATGAAGAGATTACTTATACTTTTTTCGGTTATGTTTTTGCCTTTGGGGATGATGTTTGCACAATCAACCATCAAAGGCACAGTAACCGATAAAGCGACAAATGAATCATTGCCGGGTGCAAACATTCTGGTTACTGGCACCATGTCCGGCGCGGTGAGCGATATTAATGGAAACTACACGCTCCACCTTCCGGAAGGCAGTCAGGTGATTCAGGTAAAATTTGTGGGTTACCAAACGGCAACACGGGTAATCAGTCTGAACAAGGGAGAAACGCTTGTAGTAAACTGGGCGCTCGAGCCGGAAGTTAGCCAACTTGAAGAGTTTGTGGTTGTAGGTTACGGTGTTCAGAAAAAGAGCGTTGTAACCGGCGCCATTTCCGGTGTGAAATCGAAAGATCTTGAGAACATGCCAATTTCACGGCTTGAGCAGGCTCTACAAGGCCGCACATCGGGTGTCACCATTGCTGCGAGCTCGGGTATGCCCGGTGCCTCATCAACGGTGAGGGTACGTGGTACAACCAATTTTAACTACAGCGACCCTTTATACATCGTTGATGGTACACCTGTGGATGTAGGCGGAATTGATTACCTGAATTCTGCCGATATCGAAAGTATTGAAATTTTGAAAGATGCGGCCTCAGCAGCTATCTACGGAACGCGCGCCGCCAACGGGGTTATTATCATTACTACCAAAAAAGGTGCTTCGGGCAGCATGCGCGTGAACTACCATACCTATTTCGGAACTCAAAGCCCTGCCAAAAAACTCGACCTCCTCAATGCTACCCAATACGCCACTATTCGCAACGAGATGCTGACCAATGCCGGGCAAAGTCCCCTGTTCAGCAATCCTGAACAATTTGGTGTGGGAACCGACTGGCAAGGGGTAATTTTCAACAACAACGCTTTGCTTCACAATCATGAGTTAAGCATTACCGGTGGAAACGATCGCTCGACCTATTATACCTCTTTCGGGTATTACGATCAGGAAGGAATTGTGGCCACCGATATTTCGCATTATAACCGATTGAACCTCAGGCTCAATTCAACGCATAAAATAAATGATTGGCTTAGAGTTGGCAACAACTTTGGCTACAGTCACATCAAGAGTCAGGGGCCGATGAACAGCAACAGCGAATTCGGGGGGCCATTGGCATCAGCCATCAATCTCGACCCAATCACGCCTGTAGTGGTTACAGATCCGGCACTCATCAATGCTGCACCATACAGCACATTCCCCGTGGTGCGCGATGCCGATGGTAATCCTTATGGAATCTCGCCTTATGTTGTCCAGGAAATGACCAATCCGATGGCGTATATTGCAACTCATCTCGGAAATTACGGATGGTCGGACAACTTTGTCGGCAACTTCTATGCTGAACTTGAGCCTATCAAAGGCTTAAAGTTTAAATCGGACATCGGTACAAAATTAGCTTTCTGGGGTGGTGAAAGTTTCACTCCTGTTGCCTACCTGAATTCGGCCACCACCTATCCCAAAACCTCTTTCGACAGAAGCCAATCGCAGGGGCTGATGTGGAACTGGGAAAACACTGCCTCCTATTCCCGCAGTTTTGGCAAGCATGAGATGTCGGCACTTGTTGGGACAACAGCTTTTGTTGAATCCAGCAGGGGCAGCTCGGTAACCTATAAAAACATCCCGGTCAACAATTTTGAAGATGCTTCGATGAATTATTCCGTGGCTGATGCCGACCGAATCGGGGGCGGATGGGAAGGAACCGATCATAAGGTGGCTTCGGTGTTTGGCCGTCTGTCTTACAACTACGATCAGAAATATCTTTTCAATGGTATTGTGCGTCGCGACGGTTCAACCCGTTTCGGACACAATAAAAAGTTTGGTTATTTCCCGTCGCTTTCATTAGGATGGGTGGTGTCGAAAGAAGCCTTTTTTCCCGAAATCAATTGGTTTAATTTTTTCAAGATCAGAGGGTCATATGGTGTTACGGGGAACGACAACATTGGCGATTTCCGGTACATCAGCACCATTGGCGGCGGGCGCAACTACACCTTTAATTACAACGGGTATGTTGTGGGATACAGTCCGAATGCCCCCAGCAACCCCGATCTGGAATGGGAACAGACCAGCCAGTCGAACATCGGGTTTGAAGCCACGTTGTTTAACGATTTCCGAATCACTTTCGACCTTTACGACAAAAGTACAACCGGGATGTTGCAACCTCTGCGACTGCCCGACTATACAGGAGCCGGAAACCCCACAGCTAACGTAGCCTCTATGACCAACAAAGGGGTTGAGTTGGAGCTCAGTTATCGTTTTAAGTTTTCCGGCATTGATTTCGATGTCCGTGGGAACGGTTCTTATCTGAAAAACGAAGTTACCTATATCAGCGAAGATGTTGATTATCTGACCAGTGCCAGTTTCCAGTCGAGCGCCTACGAAATCAGCAGGCTCATGGTAGGCTACCCCATTGGTGTTTTCTATGGCTTTGAGGTTCTGGGCATTTTCCAGTCGAACGGCGAAGTGGAAAAGTATGTTAATTCCGATGGAGAGCTTCTTCAGCCTAATGCCCGACCTGGCGACTTCAAGTTTGCCGACCTCAATGGCGATGGCGTCATCAATAGCGATGATCGCAAAGTAATTGGTGACCCGACACCAAATTTCAGCTATGGTTTCACCTTGTCGGCTGCATGGAAAGGACTCGACCTGATGGTGTTCCTGCAGGGTGTATCAGGCAATGACATTTACAACGGTTTGAGGCGCCTAGACATCCCCAACGCCAACTGGACAACCGATGTTTTAGACCGTTGGCATGGCATTGGAACCTCAACAACTTTCCCGCGTGTTGTTGCTGGCGACCCCAACAACAACTTCCGCAACCCTTCGACCTTCCACCTAAGCAACGGTGCTTATATGCGTGTCAAAACCGTTCAGCTTGGCTACCAACTTCCCAAAAATCTTATCCGGCGTATCGGACTTGACAACCTAAGGGTATATGTCGGCGCCAACAATCTGTTTACCCTTACGCAATATAAAGGTTACGATCCTGAGATTGGAGGCGGAAGCTATGGCATTGATCGCGGATTTTATCCCCAGGCACGCACCTTTATGGCAGGTCTTAACATTGGTATTTAATCAGAAAAACTCAGTTAAAGATGAAAACACTAAAATATATCCCGTTTGTCCTGATCACCCTGCTGATTCTGAACTCATGCGGCAAGGACTGGCTTGAGGTCAAACCTAAAGGAACTACCCTCGAAGATAATTATTATCAAAATGCCGATGAGGTTTATTCCGGCTTAGTGGCTGCGTACGACCCGCTTGGGTGGGAAGTTGTGAAAGATTATTCGAGCAAGGTCGGACTCTTAAATTCTGCTTCCGACGAGTGTTATGCCGGTGGTGGCTCATATGGCGACCGTGCCACATGGGAAGCCTGGAGCAGCTACACTCTTGATCCTGCTGTCGGGCCACAGGCCGATTTTTGGGCCAGGAACTACGCCGGCGTCTATCGCACCAATGTCCTGCTCAACAAAATTGACGGTGCCACCATGAATGATGCATTGCGCGAACGATTTCGCGCAGAAGCTCGTTTTTTGCGCGCATATTATTACTTTGACCTCGTTCGTTTGTTCCGCAATATTCCGTTGATCACCAGTCCGTTAACTCCAACAGAAGTATTTAACGTTGAACAGGTTGCTCCAGAAAAGGTGTACGAACAAATTGAGGCTGACCTGAAAGCTGCCATTCCTAATTTGCCACTCACCGTTCCTGTTGATGAAAACGGACGTATCACGAAAGGAGCAGCTCAGGCCCTGCTTGGCAAGGTGATCCTGACCCAAAACAATGAAAGCCGTATGGATGAAGCTGCCGAGCTTTTTGATGCTGTTTACAAAAGCGGCGTGTATCACCTTTTGGAAAAATATGGCGACATTTTCAGACCTGATAACAAGTTCAATGCCGAATCCATCTTTGAAATCACACACACCTCGGCAGCAGTAGGTTACTGGGGGCCCTGGCCTCCGGCAGGTGAAGGACATATTTTCACGCAAATGTGTGGTCCACGAGCCTACAACGGACCTACATACAAGGCCGGATGGGGCTTTAATCCTATCACTATGGGAACCGTGAACCTGCTGAAAAATGACCCCCGATACAGATCTACCATTGCCAACATTGACAGTCTTGAAAAAGCCGGCGTAGCCTCTTACGAAAAAGGCTATCAAAATACCGGCTATTTCATTCAGAAATATGCCCCGCTACAGGAATTCTTCGGGCATGGAACTGGTGATCCCGTATTGGAATGGCCTACCAACTACATCGAGATTCGTCTGGCCGATGTTTGCCTGATGGCTGCCGAAGCCTATCTGCGTAGCGGCAATAACGGCAATGCACAAACCTATCTCGATCTTGTCAGACAAAGGGTTGGTTTAGCTCCAGCTCCTGCAACCCTCGATAATATCTATACTGAACGTCGCCTTGAGTTGGCCACTGAAGGACATCGCTTTTTCGATCTGCTTCGCACCGGTAAAGCAGCCAACGTATTGGCCGACAGGGGTTTCATTGCCGGGAAACACGAATTGCTTCCCATTCCCTTGTCAGAACTCAATGGCACCAAACTGAAACAGAATCCCAATTACTAGCTATTGGTATTGTTTTGTGGTTAGTGAGCAGAGTGGGCTGCTGTATCCGGCAGCCCCTCTCTTTGAAAAAACGAAGTATGAAAATCAGGCTTTTTCTTCCCCTCTTTCTCTTCACCATTCTGGTTCAGGGTTGTGCAGGTCAGGATACCATCAAAAAACCCAACATCATTATTCCAGGCCCACCTCAAGACTTAGGCTGGGAATTTGAATCAGAACCATCCTGGGCTGATGAATTTGATTATCAAGGTGTTCCTGACCCCTTGAAATGGAGTTACGACCTTGGCGGCCATGGATGGGGCAACAATGAGTTGCAATATTATACCGATCGCGCCGAAAATGCTTTTGTTGACAATGGAGTGCTCAGTATCACAGCACGCAAAGAAAACTTTGAACAAAAGGAATACACCTCCGCACGATTGGTCTCAAAATACAAAGGCGACCTGCTTTATGGTCGGGTTGAAGTGAGAGCCAAAATTCCTGCCGGTCGCGGCACATGGCCTGCCATCTGGATGCTCCCAACCGACTGGGAGTATGGCGGATGGCCTTCGTCGGGCGAGATTGACATCATGGAACATGTGGGATTCGACCCAAACAGGATACTTATTACGACCCACAGCGAAGCCTATTTCTGGCGTATCGGAACCCAACGGTCGGCAAGCAAAATCATTGAAAATGCCACCACCGATTTTCATCTCTATCGTATTGACTGGACACCTTACGCTATTCGTGGATTTATTGACAACATTCAAATTTTCACCAGTTTGAATGATGGAACCGGTTACAAAGCCTGGCCTTTCGACAAGCGGTTTCATCTTCTGCTCAATCTGGCCATCGGAGGCGATTGGGGCGGACAACAGGGTGTGGACAATTCCATTTTTCCGGTGAGCATGGAAGTGGATTACGTGCGTTTTTATCCAATGATTCAAAAATAAACAGATATGAACACCAATTTTTCTCCCCTACGCTTGATTATTCTTAGTTTTTGGATATTGGCCATTCTTGGGATAAATTCCTGCAAGAAAGAAGAAAAACCAATACCGAACCTCAGCTTTGATTCCACCATGAGCACTCTGGAAGGCAATGAGGGCAATCATTTTCTTAGTCTCATGCTTAAGCTCAGCCACGATTATGACAAAGATGTTACGGTAAAATACCAAACCATGGATGGTACAGCTCTAGCCGATGAGGATTATATAGGAATCCCTGAGAGCGAACTCATTTTTCTTCCGGGTGAAATCGAAAAAGAAATCAAAATCGAAATCATAGGCGATGAGATTTACGAGGAAAATGAGGCTTTTCAATTGATGATTACTAAGGTCATCAACGCACAACCTTTATTAAACCAGTGCGATATTGTGATTTTGAACGACGATGTTTTTATTCCTGAACTCAGCTATCCGCTTCGGGTCAGGCAAGCCGAAGGCAATAGCGACAATGTGTTGACTTTTGCTGTAAAGCTTAATGGAGCCTCTACCCTGCCCGTAAGCATCAAGTGGAGCACGGCCGATGGAACTGCTAAAGACGGGCTGGATTATGTGGGCAGTGCTGATAATACACTGGTCTTCAATCCCGGAGAAACTGAAAAACAAATCAGCATTACGATTCTGGGCGATGAAGTCATGGAGTTTGACGAAGGCTTTTTTATTCATTTCTCCGACATTCAGAATGCGACATTCGTCCCTGAAGACATCACGGCCGTCATTGATAACGACGATTCTTTTATTCCTGAATTGCAGGAGGATGGCTACATCACTCCTGAAAATTACGAAGGTTTCAACTTGATTTGGGCCGACGAATTTAGCGGTACAAGCATCAACACCCAAAATTGGGGTTACGATATCGGCGGAGGCGGATGGGGAAACAATGAGCTTCAGGTTTACACCTCTCTGTCGGAAAATTCTTTTGTACAGGATGGGAAGCTGCATATCGTTGCAACCAAAGCATACAACACCTACAGGTCGGCACGGCTATTGTCAAAAGACAAAAAGACTTTTATATACGGACGCATTGATTTTCGTGCGAAAATGCCTATCGGAAAAGGTATCTGGCCTGCATTGTGGACCCTTGGCAACAATATTTCGGCAATAAGCTGGCCCCGTTGCGGCGAAATAGACATTATGGAATATCTTGGTCATAAAGCTAACGAAGTACATGGAACGATCCACTACGATAAGGGAGGGCATCGCTATACGGGCAGCAGCACCACCCTGGCCGGTTCGGAAGGATTTAATGAAAAATTCCACATCTTCACCCTGCTTTGGAGCGAATATGGCATGACCTGGTATGTGGACTATCAACCGTTCTTCTCAATTAAAGACACTGACATCAATTTCGAGGCATTCAAACTTCCGCAGTTTTTCATCATGAACGTAGCCGTTGGCGGTAACTGGCCCGGGAGCCCCGATGCCACAACACAGTTCCCGCAAACAATGTTGGTTGACTATGTCAGGGTATTTCAACCGGCAAATTAAAATGTTGATGTAACACCTAATTTAAATACAAAGATTAGTATTAACGAAACCTCTATCACAAACAAAAAATACTGCCTAAAGCATAAAATGCTAACGATTGCGCAACTTTTTATGGTCTGAAGTGCATCTTGTTTAAAAATTCAAAAAAAAGCCACTCAATCTTTGAAATAAACGTATTTTTGAAAATAGAATAAGACAAACATCATTTAATCAACTTAATTATCATTATTAACCACAATTTTCAGTCATGAAAAAAACACTTAGAATCAGTCTGGCACTACTGCTAACAGTGCTGCTCGTTCCGTTTACTTCGTGTAAGAAAGACGACCCCGAACCGGATGTCATTGCCAGTTTCACTTTTAAAATTGATGACAACGACTTCAAGAAAGTGGAATTTACCAATGAATCGCAGAATTTTTCTGCCTTGTCATGGGATTTTGGTGATGGCACTGCTCTTTCAACCGAAACGAACCCTGTTCACACCTATGCTGCTGTTGGTGAATACACCGTAAAACTGACTGCTACCTCGCAGAAAGGAACTACAACGGATGTTTACACCAAGAAAGTAACCATTGCCGACCCCAACGAAATGCTTACACGTCTTGTTGGCGAAAGCAGCAAAACCTGGAAACTCCTGCGCGATGTTTCGGGCGGTGTTTATCCTCTTGAAGTTGGCCCCTGGGCTCATAACGAAATTTGGTGGGCTATGGGACTCAACAACGACGAACTGGCCAACAGGCCCTGTATGCTCAATGATGAATTCACCTTCACCCGCGATGGTAAACTGATCATTGACCGCAAAGGCGATTATTGGGCTGAGGGCGGAATTTATGTTCCGGCCAATATTTGCGCCAGCACTTCTGATCCAATGGTAGGCGCTGCCGGCGAAGACTTCTCAGCCTGGGGCGGCGGAACCTATGCTTTTGAATTAGATGGAGCCAACAACAAAATCACCGCAATTGGTAAAGGCGCTTTCATTGGCTTTGAGAAACTCGGAAATGGAAAAGAAGTAATCGCTTCCAGTCCGATTGAGATGCCTGAATCTATCACTTATAGCATTATCTCGCTTTATGATGGTACTACCGACACACTGATTGTTCAGGGCCAGTACAAATGGGACGATTCCGATGGTGGTTACTGGCGGTTTGTTCTCGTACACTACGACAACCCGGCCGATGAACCCCCGATTCCGGGCAACCAGCCGGCAGCCAACTTCACCTATGTGCTTGATGGCCGCACCGCTACATTCACAAATACTTCGAATTATGCCACAAGCTATCTCTGGGATTTTGGCGACGGCAGTACTTCAACCGAAACTAACCCAACCCACACTTTTGCTTCCGATGGCAACTTCACTGTGTCGCTCACCGCAACCAATGAATTGGGTACCAATGTAAAAACTGTAGACATTATGGTCTCAACAGTAGAACTTACCAACGAAATTCTGCAAGGAGCTCCCTGGAGAATCCGTGTTGCTCCCAATTCCATTTATGTAGGACCCGGAATGGGCGATCCTTCATGGTGGCAGACACCCGTTGGCTTCCTTGACGGCTCGGCAGCCGGAACACCTGACGACTGGTCGTGTATGGTTGACGATGAGTTTACTTTCCATGCCGATGGCAAATTCACCTACGACACCAAAGGCTCGACCCGCAACGACGGCTACTTTGGCGGAACCAACGGCTGTATCACCGATGAAGAAATTGCCGCCAGCGGCAATGGGGCTTAT
Organism: Bacteroidales bacterium; assembly: GCA_019454985.1. Classification (GTDB taxonomy): domain Bacteria; phylum Bacteroidota; class Bacteroidia; order Bacteroidales; family F082; genus JALNZU01. Next base: position 11,411 of record JACFNF010000011.1, on the reverse strand, counting down.
TTCGGCAGCGCTCTTGGCGATGATGCACACACCTACACCTTCACCCCGGCTTCGGGTGGAAACCGCGCCATTATTGAACTGACCAACAGCGCTACAAGGGCTGCATTCATTGGATTCATGAAAGGCTATTACGGCGGTGAAAACGCTAACGGCGCAAACCCACCAAATGGCGGAAACCCAACAAACCGCTACGAAGTAATGGGCTATTCAAACAATGGAACAGTTGAAACCCTTATTGTATCCGTTGACATCTCGGGCGACCATTCAGGAGGAGCTTCCTGGACAATGGTTATGGTAAGATAATTGATCTTTAAGTCTTAAACCAGGGGAATGGGGTATAACCCTTCTCCTGGTTTTTTTTTCAACAAATTAAAACAACGAATGACAACAATATGCAAAACTTTACTGATTTTCTGAAAAAACTCCCGTTGTTTTTTCTCCTGCTGCTCACTCTCGCAGCATCGGCCCAGAGCCGCAAGCTCAGTGGAACGGTGAAAGATACCAACGGCGACCCTCTTCCCGGAGTGAATGTTTCATTGGTGGGAACACTCTCGGGAACCGTTACCGATATTGACGGCCGATACGAAATCAATGTGACCAATGAATTGGTCAAATTTTCCTTTGTCGGCTATGTTGAACAAATCGTGAATCCGGCCGGCAAAAAGATCCTTGATATTATTCTGGAAGAAGACGTTGAAGTGCTCAACGAGGTAGTCGTTGTCGGCTACGGGACACAAAAAAAGAAAGATCTGACCACGGCTGTTTCTGTTGTTGACGAAAAATCACTCAAAGAACGTCCGTTGGTTTCGGCAGCCGAAGGTCTTCAGGGCAAGGCTGCAGGGGTGCAGGTGGTTCAGCCATCAGGTAAGCCCGGGGCAGGATTAGCCGTGCGCGTGCGTGGAACCACCTCTGCCATAGCCGGAAACGAACCACTCTATGTGGTAGACGGCTTCCCAACCACCGATATCCGTGGGATCAATCCCTCCGATATCGTGAGCATGAGCATTCTGAAAGATGCTTCCTCGGCTGCCATCTATGGTGCCAGAGCAGCCAACGGTGTTGTGATTATCACTACGCGAAAAGGCGAGGAAAACAAATCCAGCATCCGCTACAATGCCTATTACGGCATTTCCGACATTCGTCGCACCATCGAAGTGCTGAATACCAAACAGTACAGGCAATTGATGGAAGAAATTATGCCTGGCGGCCTCGATCCTTCCCAAACAAAATTCAACAACTGGCAGGACTATGTCTTTGGAACCGGAAGCACCATGTCGCATCAGATTGCCGTGACCGGCGGCTCCGGTAAGTCAACCCATTATATCTCGTTAGGCTATCTTTCGGATCAGGGAATAGTAAAACCAGCTCGTTTCGACCGTGTCACTTCGCGCATCAACATTGACAATCAGGTGAACGACTGGCTCAAGATCTCGACCAATCTGAACCTGATGAACCTCAACACCAAAGATACACCCGACAACCTGAGCTCGGGCAGAGGAGGCGTCATCATGAGCGCCTTGAACACTCCTCCTTTTCTGGGAGTTTACAAAAACGACGGCAGCGGATGGTTCGACCCCAACCCCTTTCAACCCTCTTGGGAAAATCCGGTGGCCTATATGGAAGGGCCAAAACAGACTTCCATTGACAATCAACTGTTTGGTACTGTGGCCGCCGATGTCAAGCTTCACCGCACACTTACTTTCCGTTCCAACGCAGGGATTGACTTCATGTCGCATCAGTGGGATTACTACCTCGACCCATTCAGAACCAATTATGGGCGTTCAGAAAACGGTATCGGACGTTCGGACAAGCAAAACTCGACAACTTATCTCTGGGAAAACACGCTCTCCTATAAAAACAGTTTTGCACAGCACAACCTGAGTGCCATGGGCGGAAGCAGTATTCAAGGCAATACCTGGCATCAGACCTATGTGGAAGGAACCGATTTCCCTGCCGATGTGAGTATCACCACGGTAAATTCTGCCAACAAAGTCACCGGAAGCTCATATGAAACACAGTGGACAATTGCCTCTTTCTTTGGTCAGGCTGCGTATGATTTCAACAACAAATATTACCTCACGGCCAGTATGCGCTACGATGGCTCATCAAAATTGGCCAACCCCTGGGGTTTCATGCCCTCTTTCTCTGCAGGGTGGAGACTTACCTCGGAAAGTTTTATGAAAGGCATCAGCCAGATCAACGACCTCAAGCTGAGAGGAGGCTGGGGTAAAGTGGGCAATCAGGAAGGTATCCCCACCTATGCCCGTTATGGATTGGTGAATTATTACCGTACTCAGGCTACCAATCCGCTCTCAGGTCCTTCAGCCGTTCAGGTTACATACGGAAATCCCGACTTGCGTTGGGAAACTACAGCGCAGTCCAACATTGGTTTCGATCTGAGTATGTTCAACTACAGGGTGAACGTGAATTTTGACGCCTATATGAAAAAAACCAATGATGTGCTTCTCAATGTCCGTCTCTCGAGTTCCCTGCCCATCACCACCATCATGACCAATGCCGGTAAAACAGAAAATAAAGGGATTGAGTTTAACATCAATACAGTGAACGTTGATAAAAAATGGCGCTGGACAAGCGATTTCAATATGTCGTTCAACCGCAACAAGGTGACCGATCTTGACTATACCAAGGTTTATTATTATGGCCGCATCTACAGCAACAACCAGGACGTAACCATCCTCCGTGCAGGTTTACCTTTGGGGAGCTTTTTCGGTTATGTGGCCGATGGAGTTGATCCGCAAACCGGCAACATGAAGTATAAAGACCTCAACAACAACGGTATATTCGACACAGGCGATCGCACCGTAATCGGAAACCCACAGCCTGATTTCATCTTTGGGTTTACTAATACCTTTAATTACAAGAAGTTCGATCTTAATTTCTTTATCCAGGGTAGCTATGGCAACGATATTTACAATGCCACCCGTATTGACTTAGAAGGAATGATCGACAGCAAAAATCAATCCATTGCCGTGCTTGATCGCTGGAAAAAGCCTGGCGATATTACCGATATCCCCCGTTCGGGAAACATCAACAATGTGCGCAACTCAAGCCGTTTCATCGAAGATGGCTCGTACCTCCGGCTAAAATCCATCACCCTGTCTTACAAGGTGTTCGACAAAACCTCAAAAGTGAAGTTTATCAAAGATATGTCGGTTTACGTCACCGGTCGCAACCTGATCACCCTTACCCGCTATAGCGGCTTTGACCCCGAAGTGAATGCTTTTGGAACCAGCGCTGTTGAACAAGGGATTGATTACGGAACCTATCCCCAGTCGCGCTCGGTTGTATTGGGTTTGAATGTTGAATTTTAAACGAATGAAGCCATGAAAAAAAACTCATTTATTCTCATCCTCCTGCTCGTTATCTCCCTCACGGCTTGTGAAAAATTCCTCGACATCAAGCCTGTTTCTCAAGGTATTATGATTGACGAGAATCAAACTACCGAGCTCATTTTCAAGAATGCTTCGGAGCTCGAGGCTGCCTTGATGGGCGTTTACGATGATTTCCGCAACGAATATTTCGAGCTCGACTATTTTGTGAACGGCGATGCGCAAAGCGACGACTGCTATGCCGGCGCCGACAATCCGGCCAACTTTCAGATTGACGAGTTTTCCATTGATGCCACAAACACCAATGTGAGCCGCGACTGGCGCTATCTTTATGGCACCATCGGAAAAGCCAATTTAGTATTCAACAATGCCGATTCGACTCCGGGCGTTGATGCTGCACGCAAACAGCAAATCAAAGCCGAAGCAGCCTGGATCAGAGCCTTTGTCTATTTTCAGGCTGTACAACTTTGGGGTGATGTGCCTCTACAGTTGAAAGAAATCACAACGGTGAGTTACGACCTGTTGCCGGTAATATACCCGCAAATGTTTCCTACACGTGCTCCTGTAGCCGATGTTTACCAACAAATTATCAGCGACTTTGAACTGGCTGCTGCACATGCTCCCGCTACCGCTGCCCACAAAGGCTATGTAACCAAAGGCGCAGCCAATGCCATGTTGGCCAAAGTGTATGCCACCATCGAACCACATCAGTGGGATAAGGTGAACCAATATTGCGATGCAGTGATCGGAGGAGGCTACTCGCTACTTCCTGAATATGATATGCTTTGGGATAACCTGCACGAGAACTCGGCTGAGGCTATCTTCGAGATCAATTACGAAGGTACTCCGCAAAGTGGTAATTGGGGCGCAAGTATGTTTCGTGGGCTCGACTGGAAAAAATTCAACACTCCGTCCAACGATCTGGTGGCTGCCTTTGATGCCGAAGGCGATCAAATCCGTAAGGAATCGTCAATCATTTTCCTCGACGTGACCGGTAAATGGTCTGATGCCTACTGGCCTCAGGCAAACTTCCCTTTCATCAACAAATACAGGATTTTCACCGGAAGCAGTCCGCAAAACTATATCTTCTTACGTTTAGCCGACATTTTGTTGCTTAAGGCTGAAGCACTGAACGAAAACGGGGATGTGGCCGGCGCTGCCGCTTTGGTAAATCAAATCAGGGCAAGGGTAAATCTTGCACCCACCCCGGCCGCTGACAAAGCAGCAATGAAATTGGCCATCGAAAAAGAAAGACGGCTTGAACTGGCTTTCGAAGGCCATCGCTGGTATGACCTCAAACGTACCGGACGCGCCATCGAAGTGATGAATGCTGTGCGCGGTCCCAACGGAACTTCATTGGGTTATATGGTGAATGAAAACAAACTTTTCTGGCCCATCCCTCAGTCTGAAATAGACAACAACGCCGAGCTCATTCAGAATGAAGGTTATTAGTATTTAAACCGACAGCATAACGGCCATAAAACCCGTTATGCTGTTTTTTTGTCTTCTCATCAGTATAAAATTCCTAATGGTGAAACAAACGCTTCTTCTTCTTTTTCTTTTTCTAAGCATCTCATTCTCTAGCTGCAAGGGGAAAACCAACCCCACCCCTCCCGACCAGCCGACAAACGAAACAGATAAAAAAGTGGTGGTAAACCTTACCCGTGGCGACAAGATACGGTTGCTGATGCAGGACACACTCATTCTTTATCCGCAGGTGCCTGCCGACTGGCCGGTTATCAGCATTGACACCTCGATTGTTTTTCAAGAGATTGACGGTTACGGCGCTGCACTTACCGGCTCTGCAGCTTATCTGATTCACAAGAAAATGACTGCCGAACAACGTCGCGAACTCCTTCTTCAGCTTTTTGATCCGGTGAAAGGGATAGGGATCAGCTTCCTGAGGTTGACCATGGGAGCTTCCGATTTCTCATTATCCGATTTCACCTACGATGACATTCCCATCAATGAAACCGATTTTGCACTTGAACATTTCTCGCTTTCTCAAGACCTCGACGACCTTATCCCCGTATTGAACGAAATACTCGCCATCAATCCGAATTTACACCTGATGGGGACGCCCTGGTCGCCACCCGCCTGGATGAAAACCAACAAAAGCCTCAAAGGCGGCAAACTTCGCCCGGACTGTTATTCCGTCTATGCCGACTATTTTGTAAGATACATCCAGGAGATGAAAGCGCACGGCATCGAAATTACCCATATCACGCCGCAAAACGAGCCGCTTTATTTCACGGCCAACTATCCCTGTATGGAGATGCAAGCCGAAGAACAAGCCGAATTCATCAAACACCATCTAGGACCAAAATTTGCTGCAGCAGGCATCACCACAAAGATTATCAACTACGATCACAACTGGGACAATACCGCGTATTCACTCCACATTCTCAATGACAGTCTGGCCCGTCGTTATACAGCCGGGAGCGGTTTTCATGCCTATGCGGGAAACGTATCGGCCATGTCAACGGTACATCAGGCCTTCCCCGACAAAGAGCTGCATTTTACCGAAATATCGGGTGGCGCCTGGGCAACCGACTTTGGTGATAATCTGATGTGGAACATGCAAAATATATTTATCGGTACGGCAGTCAACTGGTCACGCTCGGCTTTGCTGTGGAATTTGGCTCTCGACCAAAATTACGGCCCGACCAATAACGGTTGTTCCAATTGCCGTGGAGTGATTACAATCAGCCAGCCCGACGGACAGGTGACGTTCAACGAAGAGTATTACTCAATCGGTCATTTTGCGAGATATGTTCGTCCCGGCGCCAAACGCATTTCGCACCTGCGCCAGCAATCACTTTTCAAGATTGACGCCGTGGCTTTCCTCAACCCCGATGGCAGCAAGGTGTTGGTTGTAACCAATTATGGCGATGATTACCAGACCTTTTCGGTCAAACAGGGACAAAAAGCCTTTAGTTATTCCATTCCGGCGAAGTCGGTGGCAAGCTTCACCTGGGACTAAAGCCATCAATGCCTCGTTGACGGCGTTTGAAAAAGGCAAAAATCAGCCAGCCTTCACAATTTTACGGTTTACGACCTCATTAGCATAATCTAGTTGCAGCAGATAGATACCGGCCGTTTCGTTGAAAGGAAGTTGCTGAAGAGGTTGTTTCAATAGTTGGAATTGTTTCACCAAACGTCCGTCCAAGCTGTAAATCCGGGCCGTTGTACCCAACAATTCCGGCCTGATACATCCCAGTTGCAAACCACTTTCCGTAATCCTGACGCGAATCTCGCCCGCGGCAACCTTTCCATTCAAACCATCAGCTGACAAGGTATGGCTGGTGAGGTCGCTCCAGCTATTGAGCACTTGAGATGAAACTGTCACCGAAATTTGCCCGGCCTGCTCCACATTCATGTTCAAAATGAGTTTACATTCTGAAGCGCTCACATATTCAACCGACTGCAAAGACGCACCCTCCGGAGCATTATTCAGGACAAAAGCCTCTTTTGCAAGAAATGCGTTGGCAAAATAATCATCCACCAATTTCAGCTCAATCACATTGGCATCAGCACTGATTTTTGCAGTTGGTTCAATGACCTCTACCGCAAAATTGTTGTCCATCCAGTTCATGCGGTTGAAAAGAAATGTACGAAAATAATTCACCTCGTCATCGTAGTCATTTCCTTGCCAATAGTGATTGGGCCACACATATTCGCCTAAAATCTTCCAACGTTGAAAATTCCGTTCGCGCGCCTGTGCCGTATGCGTCACAAGCGAATCAATCACAGCCTGTAAAGCCGAGTTAGTCAGCTTTTCCTGCCGCAGATATTTCCATCGGGCATGAGCAAAACCAGCAAAATATGGGTCTTCCATCAGTCGTTTCCACCAAAACATGATGGACCATTCGACCGGAAAAACCATTTCGTAATGCCAACCGTTGATTTGGATGCCTTCTGGCCAAAAATCCACATTGCCATAACCCAGATTAAAATCCCAAACCGGTCCGGCAAACAGCTTCCCGCCATCACTGTCCCGTTTTTTATAAAGGTAATTACTATACCGGTAGTTATCCACCTCTTTGGCAATCTCGTTGACTAACATAAAATCAACAAATGAGCGCACATCAAAATATTGCTGGTAACCCTGCTCGGGATCGGTAAAACCGGCTGAAGCCAATGCGCCGGAAGCAGCATCTACATAATCTTTGATATAGGCCTTCTGCTGTGGCATCAACTCATCAGGCTTAGGGCGGTAATATTGAAAGATTATGTTTTTGGCGTTAGGATATTGCGGCTCCGGATATGAGATCCAGCCATCGTAGTCAAATTCAAAATCGGGATCGAGCTTATCTACGCGTAAGATATACCCGCCGGTTAATGCATCGCCGCTGATATCGCCGGGTTTGAGTTTGGCAATATTCACCCGGTTTTTGTCGCGTTTAATCTTCTCCTCCATCACATAGATTCCCTTATAATCGCCGTTGAGTATCAGCTCGCAGTATTTTGTCCGTGTGCCATAATGGCCTGTCCTGCGATTGATCTCGAACGTGACAACGTTGCGCATCAACGATTTATCAGAATAAGGCGCATAAAGTATCCAGTCGTTCTCTTTGGGCATCCCTAGTATTGAGACATTAAAATTTTCGCCCTGACTATCACGCGTTTCAAAAGCATAACTTTTTTTTGGGAACATCTGCGTTGATTGCCCCCTTACCTCTATGCCAATGGGTCCGTCATAACCGTTGAATGGATCACTGCTATGGTTGACTGCGCCGGGGCCATTGTCAATAATGCCCATCGTGGCCGAAATCTTTGGCTCATCGGGGATTGGGACGCCGAAAGTGTTGATGACAACAATCGGGAGATTGCTTTCAAAAACAACAGGCTCAGGAATTTCTTTGAGAATATCATCGAAGTACCAGGTTTTGTTAGGTGTGGTTCCAAGAAAATCATAAAAAATGACCATCCTGACCAAGTTATCATAATACAACCCGGAAAAATCGAAGGTGATATCCGTCCATTTTCCTGGAATAGGCGTTGCCGATATCTCATGAAAATAGCTATAATCCTGATTTTCAAACTTTAATAAAATATTTCCTCCTGTTGGCGGCGCAAGCACTTTGAGCCGATAGCGCGGATATGCATCAAAATTGGCAGGAACAGGAAGTTCATAACTGAAAAAATCGTAGATATCATTCGTGGTCGTCACCTGCAGGCAATGTGTCGAGGCATTGACTTCATCGGGCGCCGGATTGAGAACCGTCTTTCCGTTGCCGGCAGAAAAATACCAATCCTGCACAATGCCATCCCAATTGCTAATGGTATCATAGGTTTGCGCATTGCTCAGTAAAGCGCTGAGAAAGAAAAACACAACTAAAAGCCGGCGTTTCCCTGCTAAAAAAGACCTCACCGGATTTTTTTGAAAAACTTTTGAAATCATATGCAAAAGTATAGAATAACGCCAAAACAGGAAAAGAGGAAATAAAACCTTCGATCAAATACCGATAAAACATATTTTTGCAGGATAAACTTTGTTAAAAAAATCATTTCCTGTGATGAAGTTCATTGACCGTATTTTTTCAATTTTACTTTTTACAGCCATCATTTTTGGCTTTTCCGAAAGTCGTGCTGCCTGGCTCAACAACGAGCCGGTTACCGTTGTTCAACCCGACCAGACAGTCATTCAATGTTTTGCGACCGGCGACGAATTTTACAACTGGCTTCACGATGCCGAACGTTTCACCATCATTCAGAGCGCTGTTGACGGTTATTACTATTACGCCCAACTTGTTGGCGACGAACTCGTTCCATCCTCGTTGAGGGTCGGGCAGGCCAATCCGCGCAGCATAGGACTCAGGCCTGGCATCAACATCAGCGCCGAGCAGATGAAAGCCCGCCGGAAATTCATGGAAGATGAAATGAATTTTGCCCTGCCTGAAAAACGTTCCGAAAAAAACGCCGGAACGCTCAACAACCTTGTCATCTATATCCGTTTCAGCGACCAGGAGGAGTTTACTACCGATACGATAGTCAATTACAACCGTTTCAACTCGCAAACACCCGGTGCCAATTCGATGTACAATTACTTTCAGGAAGTCTCGTATGGTCAGCTCGCGCTGCCATCAACCTTCTATCCTGTTTCATCGGATGAGAAAATTCGCTCGTATCAGGACAGTCATCCGCGGGGATATTACATGCCTTATAACGCCACTACCAACCCCATTGGTTATCAGGAATCGCAGCGGACTGCTCGCGAGCATACCTTGTTAGCCAATGCCGTGAATTATGTGAACCTCAATTCGCCCGTACCCGAAAGCATTGACCTCGATTTTAACAACGATGGCCTTGTTGACAATGTGGTATTCATCGTCAGGGGGGCGCCCACAGCCTGGTCAACCCTGCTCTGGCCTCACCGCTGGAGCCTTTATACCCAGAACGTTTACATCAACGGAAAACGGGTGTACGATTTTAACTTCCAGCTTGAATCGAGTCTCAACTCCAGTGGTGTCGGGGTGCTTTGCCACGAAATGTTTCACAGCCTGAGCGCTCCCGACCTCTATCGTTACGACAACACCGAGATTGATCCTGTAGGGGCATGGGACATCATGGGCTCTGACAACAACCCTCCGCAACATATGGGCGCTTTCATGAAGATGAAATACGGCGGCTGGATTGACAACATTCCATGGATTACCGAGAGCGGCACTTATACCATCAACCCCCAACAGATTGGCGAGAACAATGCTTACCGTATCCATTCGCAAAACTCGACTTCCGAGTATTTTGTGGTAGAATACCGCAAAAAGGAAGGCACTTTCGACGGCACGCTCAGCAAGTCGGGATTGCTCATTTACCGCATCAATCCGGCAGCTCAGGGCAATGCCAGCGGTCCACCGGATGAGGTTTATCTTTTCCGACCCAATGGGACCAATAACAACAACGGCAACCTGAACGATGCTGTGTTTGGCGCCAATTACGGGCGTACCGCCTTTGACAACGAAACCAATCCCAATGCATATCTCCAGAATGGCAGCCCTGGCGGAGTGTATATCTCGCAGATTTCGACGGTTGGCGAGACCATGAGTTTCAAGGTTGATTTTCCCGGAGAGGTGCAGGCCGCCATCGAAGCTGAGGTTTATGTGGCTTGTCCGGGCGACGCCGTTCGTTTCTCCGACGCCTCCACCGGCCTGCCCAACAACTGGCAGTGGAGCTTCGACCCACCCACCGTTACCTATCTCAACGGTACAGGTGCAGGTTCGAAAAATCCCGTCGTAAAATTTGATGCTGAAGGCGACTACAGCGTAACCCTTACTGCTTCAAATGCCTCCGGTTCGAACACCCACACCGAAAACAACCTGATTCACATTGGCAGCCGCGAAGGTTATTTTGCCGACGGATTTGAATCGGGCAGCCTGAGCACCGCATCATGGAAAGTTGAAAACCCTGATAATTCCGTCACCTGGGAAGTATTCAGTGTGAGTGGGAACGGAAGCTTAAAAGCAGCCGGCATCAATTTCAGAAGCTATTATTCTATTCTTCAACGCGACCGCCTGATCTCCATGCCTCTTAACCTGAGCGGCGCCTCATCGGCTTACCTGAGCTTCGACCACGCCTATGCTCAAAATGAGACCTACACTCAGGTTACCGATTCATTGATCGTGCTTGCTTCGGCTGATTGCGGCGCTACCTGGCAACGCATAGCTGCCTATGGCGAAAACGGAAGTGGCAGTTTTGCCACACACCTCCCCACCACTGAGACTTTCTTCCCAATGGAAGCCGAAGACTGGTGCGGTAACGGCTGGGGCGCGCCATGCAACACCCTCGACCTGACCGCCTACGCCGGAATGGATAATGTGCGTATTGCGTTTGAAACGGTGAGCTTCTATGGGAACCCGCTATTGATTGACAATGTCGTGATTTCGCAATACGTTGGCACTCAGGAAAAACCTCAGAGCCTGAAGCTCCAACTGTGGCCCAATCCGGCAAACAATAGCCTCAACCTCAGTCATAACAGCCAAAGCAGATTCAACACCCTGAAGATCAGCAACCTCTCAGGACAGGTCATATTGGAGCAACAAGCCGAAAAAACCGGCAAAA
>JACFNF010000084.1 GCA_019454985.1 Bacteroidales bacterium | reverse complement strand
TCTTGTTTTCCGCACTTTTTCGCGCAGCACCCTATAACACTTTGATAATCAGATATGATTTATTATTTTTGGGTGCTGCAAAAATAATCGTATGTTTATTAGAGAGAACAAGAATCGATCAGGAAGCGTTAGTATTCAGATAGTTAGTAAGGCTAAGGGTCGATATAGAGTAGTAAAATCACTAGGTTCTGCCACAACACGGCAGGAAATTGAGAAGCTGAAACAAGCTGCACGACAAGAAATAAAACAGATTGAGCATCAACCATCTCTATTTCTTTCAGAACAGGATGAACAGATAGAACAAGCCTTTTCACAACTTTCAAATAGCAGTATCCGCACGGTGGGTCCGGAACTAATATTTGGTAAAATTTATGATTATATCGGTTTCGCTACAGTCGGCGAAGAAATGTTTCGTCATTTGGTCATAGCTCGTTTGGCGTTTCCACTGAGCAAACTCAAAACGGTTGAATATCTTTATCGATACCAAGGTGCTTCGCTGGACATTGATGCTGTTTATCGTTTCTTGGACAAACTCAACAACAAACTCAAACAACAGGTAGAGCAGATTGCTTACCGCCACACGCTGCGAGTTTCGAAAGGCAATATCGGCATCGTATTCTACGATATGACCACGCTTTATTTTGAAGCATCTGACGAAGACGACCTACGCAAGATCGGGTTCAGCAAAGATAGAAAACACAGTAATCCCCAGATATATATCGGTCTGCTCGTGGCAGCAGGTGGTTATTTAATAGGTTATGATATTTACGAAGGAAACACCTACGAAGGACATACGCTGATACCTTTTATCGAAAAGACAGCAGCGAAGTTCAATTTGGATAAACCCGTGGTAATTGCCGATAGTGGACTTCTATCCAAATCAAATATTGAAGCATTGGAGAAAAAGAGATATGAGTATATTTTGGGAGCAAGATTGAAGAATGAGCCTGAAAACATAAAACAAGCTATTACATCACAGCCTTATGCAAACGGACAGGTACTGGTAGTGGATAAGGGACAAAACAGACGACTGATTGTACAATACTCGGACAAACGTGCCGCTAAAGACCGCTATAATCGTGAGCGGGGAATTAAAAGGTTAGAAAAGAAAGTTGCCTCGGGTAAACTAACCAAAGCCAATATCAACAACCGGGGTTACAATAAGTATTTGAAAATGGAAGGCGAGGTAAAGCTCAGTATCGATAGAGAAAAATACGAAAAGGATGGCTCTTGGGATGGGTTGAAAGGTTATTTGACTAATACCCAATTGGACAATCAAAATGTATTGGATAATTATAAGGAGCTTTGGCATATAGAAAAAGCGTTTCGTATGTCAAAAACCGACTTACGAATACGTCCTATTTTCCATCGAAAGCAGCAGCGTATCGAAGCTCATATATGTATTGCATTTACAGCTTATTGCGTTTACAAGGAACTTGAAAGGGCATTGTATGAAAACAAGAGTTCTCTCTCGCTCAAACAAGCTGCCGAACTTACTCACAACATGTATCAGATGGAATACACGCTACCACAAAGCGAGAATACAAAGAAAATACTGTTGAAAATGGACGAGAAACAACAGGAATTGATGGATTTAGTGAACAAAATTTTTTAGGGTGCTGCAACGCTGAAAACAGGA
>JACFNF010000045.1 GCA_019454985.1 Bacteroidales bacterium | reverse complement strand
CTCCCTTTACCAAAAGCTGTGTAACTCTTGAAGTTGTCGCTAATATGATATACTTCGTGTTGTGTTGGAGCTATAGGTTCTTTGGTGCAAGATTGAACGAGGAAAGCAAGTGAAAATGCCACATACATTCCGAAAAATGAGGTAAACTTCATTATTTTCATGTTATGATGATAAGTTTAATTATCCATATGATCAGTAATCAGTATGCCGTTAAGATGATCGTTTTCGTGTAGAATGATACGTGCTGTGAAACCTGAAACGGTTTCGGTAAATTCTTGACCGTCAATGTTTTGATATTTCAAACTGATTTGCCACGGTCGCGACACTGCTTGGCGAACTCCTGGTATGGAAAGGCATCCTTCGGCCATTTTCCATGTTGAGTCGGAGAAAGCAGTGATCACCGGATTGATCATCACCTGAAAGGGATTGTCTTCCTTATCGAAACGCTGGACCAGAATGAGCCGTCGGCTGATTCCGACCTGAGGTGCAGCAACGCCGACTCCCGGATGAACCGGATCAGTGACGGTGGCCAACATACGCTGCGAAAGCTTTTTCCATAATCTTTTATTGGAAGGGGAGATTTTCAGCGCTTTTTGTTTTAAAACGAAAAGATCTTCCGAAGCAGTTGCTTGCAATACCCTCATTTTTGTATCAGACGTACCTGAACGTATCAATTCCCGTTCATTGGGACGCGCCCTCTGTGCCGAAATAAATACCGGAAGACAAATTGCAATCAAAAAAAAGCTGAGTCGTAAACGCATAAGCCTTAGTTTTGCCGGCCAAAATTAGTTTATCTTTACTAGTTGAAATCAGCGCAATGGAAAATTTTATAGTTTTCTAATTCCGCCGAATAAGGACTCTTCGTTTTAAACGAAACAACTGTTTATGCTAATTATTTGAATTGCAATCATATATATTTGGTTTTTCTTTATGGCAGCAAATACTTTTGGTCGGTTATACAGGTTAACTTCATTTGGGGAATCGCATGGAAAAGCAATTGGGGGCGTATTGGATGGTATTCCTTCCGGCTGGCAGCTCAATCTGAATGATATCCAGACACAGCTCAATCGTCGCCGGCCGGGTCAGTCAAATTTGACCACATCACGGCAGGAACAGGATCAGTTTGAAATACTTTCGGGTCTGATGGATGACAGGGTAACAGGTACCCCATTGGCATTTGTGGTTTGGAGCCACGATCAGCGCCCGAAAGACTATGGTAATCTGGAAAATATCTACCGGCCTTCGCACGCCGATTTCACTTATTCGAAAAAATATGGGATTCGCGACTTCCGTGGAGGAGGAAGATCGTCGGCACGTGAAACCATTGCTCGTGTGGTGGCTGGTTCGGTGGCCCGCCAGTTCCTTCAGCAGCACGGAATTCATTTTACGGCCTATGTCAGTTGCATTGGAACCATAGGGATTGAACAATGGCCGGAAAAGAAACCGGAAATTCAAGATGTTGAAGCGTCGCCGGTACGTTGCCCGTTCCCCGATTTATCGGCCCGGATGGTGCAACTCATTGAAGAAACAAAGGCTGAAGGCGATACCTTAGGTGGTTCGATCAACTGCCATATCAACGGTTTACCCGCTGGTTTGGGTGAACCTGTTTTTGACAAACTTCATGCTGACCTTGCCAAGGCAATGATGAGCATTAATGCCGTGAAAGGCTTTGAATACGGTTCGGGTTTTGCCGGCACAAGCCGGAAAGGCTCCGAGGAAAACGATGTCTTTGGAGTTAAAGATGGGAACATACGACCACTTACAAATCGTTCAGGAGGGATACAGGGCGGAATATCCAATGGCGAAGAAGTAGTTTTCAGACTTGGATTCAAACCTGTGGCCACAATCATGAAAACACAACAAACTGTTGATGTCGATGGAAAGACCATCGACTTAAAAATCAATGGCCGGCATGATGTGTGCGTTGTGCCAAGGGCTGTTGTGATTGTGGAATCAATGGCTGCAATGGTGGTGATGGATCACTTTTTACGATGGCGTGCGTTGCGATTTTAATGATTTTTTAATTTCTGCAAATGAGATTAAGTCGTAATTTTGAAATCAAAAAAACAGGGACAGCTTTTGTTTTTAAATCTCTAAACCAATTTATTGAGCGATATAGTGTTGGATCAAGAATTGTTTAATTTACCCGAATGGCTTGGCCTTCTACCCGAACCTGCTTTTGTGGCAGACGAAAACGGTATATTGTTAATCGCTAACCAGCAATTTTTTGAGATCTTACAGATTGAACACAAAAATATTTCAGGCCTACCCCTGACTATGCTATTCAGGGAAGAGGCCGTAAAGAAAATTCTTTCAGCCGATTGCGATAAACCGGTTGAATTGATTTCCGTTTTGTTGTTGAAAGGGGATTCTGCGCCAAGGGTTCGTTGTAAGGCCAAGCGCATAAGGCATCATGGTGAAAAATCACTCTATTTGGTTTTGATTCAACCCGATCAAATTGTCGAATCACCAGAAGATGATCTGCCCGGCTATCAAAAACTTCTGGGAAGCATTCCTTTTGGGATGGTTTTGGTTGATTCAAGGGATTACATCATAGATATCAACGCTTCCTTTGTTAAAATGTTTGGCTACACTGCCGACCAGATTATTGGAAAACATGTGAACGATTTCATTGTTCCGCCCGAGCTATATCATGAAGCCACGAACCTGAGCAAAGAAGTGATTTCCGGGATACAGAAAGGCCACGAGACAGTTCGTATGGACGCCGATGGAAGAAGAATACACGTAGCGATCACGGCGATGCCGATTCAGCTTTCAAATGGTGAAACTTTGGCCTTTGCACTTTATCAGGATATTTCGGACAGAAAAAATATTGAAGCAAAGCTGGCCGAACAGGAGCAGGAACTGAACCGAATGGTGAATTGGTTGCCGGGGATGGTTTACAGATGCTATTTTGATGAGAATTACACCATGATCTTTGTGAGTGATGGGGCTTTAAGAGTGACTGGTTACGAGGCACAAAGTTTTCTGAAGGATACCATCTATTACAATGATCTCATTTATCCCGAATGCCGGCAAATGGTGAAAGAGGAGTGGAGGGAAGGCATAGAGCAGAACAAAATAGTGGAGATTCAATATCGCATTATTGCTGCCGATGGCTCGGTACGTTGGGTTTGGGAACGGGGCAGGGGGCTTAGAAACCCACAAGGAGAGCTGCTTTTCCTTGAAGGCTATATTGAAGATGTGACGGGATTGCGTGAAGCACAAGACAAAATTAAAATGGAACGTGACCTTCTGCAGGCTTTGATGGACAATATGCCCGATACCATTTATTTCAAAGACCGCGAAAGCCGCTTTATTCGGGTGAACAAGGCGCAGGCTGCAGTACTTGGATTGAACGATTCCTCTCAGGCCATTGGATTTACCGATCACGATTTTTTTGACCAATCGCATGCCGGCAATGCTTTCAAAGACGAGCAAAGACTCATGGAAACAGGCATTCCGGTCATTAACAAACAGGAACATATTCTTACATCTGAAGGTTGGAAATGGTTTAGTGCAACCAAAGTGCCACTTCGCGACCCGATGGGCGCCATTACCGGCTTAGTTGGTATTTCGCGCGATATCACCGATGTGAAGCAAATGGAAGCTGTGTTGCTTGAAAAAGAAGCCGGACTATTAAAGTCGAATCAGGAAAAAGATAAATTATTTTCGGTGATTGCCCACGACCTTCGGAGTCCGTTCAATTCGTTTTTATTGCTTACAGAAATCTTAGCCGGCGAAGGATATGATTATGGTCCCGAAGAACTGGCCAAGCTGGCGTCAACCCTACACCATACTGCAAAAGGAGTGGCCGAACTGCTCGAAAATCTTTTGTCGTGGGCAGGGATTCAAAGGCAAACAATGAAGGTTACATCAGAGTTTTTTAGATTAGATGAGATTGTCAGAAAAAATCTCGAACACTACCAGACCCAGATTGCCGAGAAAAACATCCGGATTGATTTACAACTGAAAGACAAACTGATGCTTCAGAGTGATCCTGCCATGCTGAGTGTGGTGTTGCGCAATATCTTTTCCAATGCCATGAAATTTACGCCACAAAATGGAACCGTTTCGGTCAGAACAAAACTTGTGGATAATGGTATCGCTATTGAAGTGGAGGACAGCGGGATTGGAATGCCGGCCGAGATGCTGAAAAAACTCTTTGACGTGCAGCTTAAAGGGCGCAAAGGAACAGCCGGCGAGCCAAGCTCGGGATTGGGAATGATATTGGTCAAAGAATTTACTCAACAGCTCAAAGGAAGTATTCACGTTGAGAGTGAGGAAGGCAAAGGAACTCTGGTTAGAATTCAACTGCCGTTAATTCTTAAATCCGCTGTTTAATCTGCATTCCTGATTGTTTTGAGTGAACCAGAAATAATTGTTAAAAACCTGCCCACTGCTTGCGGCTTCAACCCGGCAAACCAAAAACTTAGCTTACTTTTGCAAAAGATTCCTTTTTATTGCTTGCTTATAAAGTTAAAATATTGATATTATGAATTTTAAGAGGCTTAATGATCTCACCGGATGGGTGGTTTTTGCCATCGCTACACTCGTTTATTTTCTCACCCTTGAGCCAACGGCCAGTTGGTGGGATTGCGGGGAATACATTTCTACCGCATACAAGTTACAGGTGGGTCATCCTCCGGGGGCCCCTTTGTTTCAGATGATCGGGCGCTTTTTCAGCTTCTTTGCCTTTGGCGATACCAGTAAAGTAGCTTTAATGATCAATGTGATGTCGGCACTTTCGAGTAGCTTAACCATACTATTTCTGTTTTGGACCATTACTTTGTTTGCCCGAAAATTCATGTTGCAAGGTGAAGATGCAAATAATAAGGCTCATCAATATGCTGTTTTGGGCGCAGGAGTTGTGGGCGCATTGGCTTATACCTTTACCGAATCTTTCTGGTTCTCGGCTGTGGAAGGCGAGGTGTATGCCATGTCGTCATTTTTTACGGCGGTTGTTTTTTGGGCTATCCTACGTTGGGAACAAGTGGCCGATGAGCCTCATAATTACCGTTGGCTCATTCTGATTGCTTATCTGATCGGGCTTTCCATTGGCGTGCATCTGCTTAACCTTCTGGCTGTTCCTGCCATTGTTTATGTGTTTTATTTTAAAAAGTTTAAACCCAATTGGAAAGGTTTCATCATTGCCGGAGTTTCCTCAATCCTGATACTGGGATTCATCATGAGTGTTCTCATCCCGCAGATTGTCAACATTGCCAGTAAATTTGAATTGTTTTTTGTGAATGATTTGGGTTTTCCTTTCAATACAGGTACAATCATCTATTTTCTTTTGTTGGTTGCTGCCATTGTTTATGGCTTACACTATACCAGAACCAAAGGTAAAGTAATTCTCAATACTATTGTACTGGCTCTGATGTTTATCATTATTGGCTATTCGAGCTTCTTTATGATTGTGATTCGGGCCAATGCCAACACTCCGATCAATGAAAACGAGCCCAGCGATGCCATTTCGCTGCTTTCGTATCTCAATCGTGAACAATATGGTGACTGGCCGCTCCTCTATGGTCCGTATTACAACGCACCTGTTGTGGATTACGAAGATGGCACTCCGATCTATATCAAGGATAAACAAAGCGGAAAATATATCATTACCGATACACGCAGAGGTTCTAAGGCGGTGTACGACCCACGTTTCAGCACTGTATTTCCAAGGATGTGGAGCAACCAAAAACCAAGCCATGCCAAATTGTACAAGCAATTCGGAAACATAAAAGGTATTCCGCTTCAGGTGACCAAGCCCGATGGAAGCACCGATGTATTGGTAAGACCGACCTTTGGCGAAAATCTCAGGTTCTTTTTTACCTATCAGCTCGGCCATATGTATGTCCGGTATTTTATGTGGAATTTTGTCGGACGGCAAAATGACGTGGAGAGCCAGGGTGAATATGAAAACGGAAATTGGGTCAGTGGAATCGGGTTTATAGATAATCCGCGTTTGGGAGACCAGTCGAACATGCCAGACAGCATGAAGAGTCCGGCTCACACCCAATATTATTTTCTTCCGTTGCTTCTGGGATTAGCAGGACTTTTCTATCATTTAAAAAAACATGCCAAAGATACCTGGATTGTCTTCCTGCTTTTCTTCATGACGGGTATTGCCATCATCATCTATCTGAACCAGACGCCTTTGCAACCGCGCGAACGCGATTATGCTTATGCGGGTTCATTCTACGCTTTTGCTATCTGGATTGGTTTTGGGGTGTTGGCTTTGTACGAGGCGTTGCAGAAATATCTTTCGAATAAAGAAGTCGTGGCCATTGGCGTTTCGCTATTAAGCCTTGTGTTTGTACCAGGACTCATGGCTCGCGAAGGCTGGGAAGGTCACAACCGCTCAGGAAGATACTCAGCACGCGATTTCGCCAAAAGTTATCTGGCACAATGCGATCCCAACGCAATTATTTTTACGAATGGCGACAACGATACCTTCCCCCTTTGGTATGTGCAGGAAGTAGAGAATTACAGAACCGATATGCGGGTGGTCAATTTTATGCTGGCGTCAGGCGACTGGTACGTCCATCAGCTTGGGAAAAAAGTGTATGATTCCGACCCGTTGCCTCTGACCCTCCGACCTGAACAATATAACAAAGGGTTGAACGAATACCTGCCTGTTGTATCGCGCGTGAACGATGTTGTAGAATTAAAAGATGCCATCAACTTTGTGGCAATGGATCTTGAGCAGAGCAAAATCCCTTTGAACTCGGGCGAGAAAATCAACTTTTTACCAAGTAAAAAACTCAAAATCACCGTTGATAAAGAAGCTGTTATCCGTAGTGGTATCGTCCCCAAAGAACTCGAAGACCAAATTGTGGATGTCATTGAGTGGGATGTGACGCAGAGTGTTTTGTACAAAAATGATTTGTTGCTGCTCGACCTCATTGCAACCAACAATTGGCAGCGCCCCATTTATTTTGCAAACCCGAGCAGTGTGAGCAAAGTGCTGAATGTGGATAAATACTGCCATCTCGACGGAATCGTTTTCAAATTCATGCCCGTTCTCGCCAAAGGCTATTATCGAGGAATGGGCGGTGTGTATGCCAAAGGCTCTTACGACTTACTCGTCAACAAGGCCAAATGGGGCAATTTGGAAGACCCAAAAGTAACTGTTGACCGTGAAAGCTTCCGCAATTCGGCTATCGTCAAACAGTCGTATATGCGTGTGGCTCAGGAGCTTGTGACTGAAGGAAAGATGGATTCTGCGGTGATCGTGCTTGATAAAGCGCAAGAGTATTTCCCAAATTCAAAAATCCCATACGACTATTTTATGTTGCCCTGGGTGGATTTGTATCTCGAAGCCGGTGCGCGCGATAAAGCCTTGAAAGTGATGGAAATCATAGGTAAACGCTATTTAGACGACCTATATTATTATACCAGCCTCGACCAAAAGTTTTTGTCATACTACAGCAATAATATTGAAGAAGGATTAGCCGTAGTGAACCGATTGGGCACGACCGGCGTAAACCACGGAATGCCGGAGTTCAAACAGCGTATGGACGAAGCGTTGAACGCAAATCCATTGCTCAAAGAATGGAATCACCCGAAATCAATGTGGGAATAAATGAAACTGTTGAACGTCCGGCCATGAAGCCGGACGTTTTTTTATCTCTTGTTCCAATTTGAATGGGAAACTTCGGATAAGCATTTCTTTGAAGCATATTAAAAAAAATAACTACTATTGCATGAACTAAACACCATACTCATGAAAATGTCTCTGAAAAAGCAGCTGTTTTTAACCTTAACGATATTGTTTTTAGCCCAAATCGGCTATTCCTGGAACGAACATCCTTTGTTTACTTATCCAGCCCTGAAAAATCACCCGATCTGGAACAGCCTCGAGAATATTGAAGCCAAAGAGCTGTCATCGTTTTTATTGGCAAATGAAACCTCGCTCGAACGATTTCTAGCAATACAGGAGGAATGGTCGAGGCACAATCTGCCCAACTATCAGCCTTGTCCCGAGGCTCTGGCTTTTAAGGTCACAGGAAACCTGGCCGACATTCGGGAAAGGTTTTTCCGGGCAATCCGCATCAATCCAAATACCTATGCTCCGCTTTACCGTCATCCTTTGCCCGGACAAGCCTTTGATACGACCCAACTGGCCGACCCGCATAAAATTACCACTCTCGAAGATATCTCCACGATGGCTTTTGTGCGTTACACCTGGCTAAACGAAGGTGAAATGGTAGCTCCGTTCGATGTTTTGGTTGCTGCAACTGATGAAATGGACTATGGCTTCGACCTTGGTCTGTTTGAAGACAATAATACCTATTATGGCTCCGAATACAAGTTTGGAAAGCAAACTTTTGGCAATCCGAATATAGAATTCAGCAGCCAGGCGCCTTTTCATATGAGTTTTTATCATGAGGCAGCCATTGTTTTTCGGTTTGCCCCATTCCTGAAAAAAACCTATCTGGACTACCGCCTGAACCTTTACAAAATGCTTTCAGAATTTGCGTTTGAGCAAGGCGAGCCGTATTGGGGCTGGCGTTTTTTGGGCTGGTCAATGCATTATCTTGGCGATCAAACCATGCCGTATCATTGTGCTCCATTGCCCGGAATGAGTGTCTGGAGGATGCTGTGGATCAATCTGAAAGCTATGCTGGGCTGGGGACAATCAAAAATTGATGCCGTTCAGTTGGTGTCGAACCGCCACTTGGTGATGGAACGCTATGTTTGGGAGGTCATGCGCAAAGCCTATCTCGAAAATGACTACCAGCATCCTTATTTTCAGGCGCTCGAAAATCCGTACCCGCCACAGACCTACAACGACCGTTTTGTGTATGATGTGGTGTCGAAGCAATCCGTTGAGAAGGCGCGTAACTGTGATCGCACGCTGCGCGAATGTTTTCCGCCGGTTTTGGTGAATGATCCGAAAGTGGAAGCCAGCGACAGAAAAGAAATGGACGATATGCTTACGACGGTACTCAACTACTCAGGGCAAGAGGGCGTGGATAAGTTAGATCAGATGATTGCTGAAAGATTTCGGGCTTATTCTTTTGCAATGCGGGCTTTGCTTGAGGATGTACTTCCGAAAATAAATCGCCAACCTGAAGAAATTACGCAACGATAAAATCAAAAAGATATGAAAATAATACGTCGTATTCTGTTCATTACCATTGGAATAGTCGTTTTAGTGGGTTTGATTGGCATGCTCGCCCTGTATTATATTTCATCCAGAGCTTTGCCGGATTATAATAAAGATTATGCTGCAAAGGGACTTCATGCGAAGGTACACATCGTGCGGGATGAATTTGCCATGCCACATATTTATGCCGAAAACGAACATGATCTCTATTTTGCCACCGGCTTTGTAATGGCTCAAGACCGCCTTTGGCAAATGGATTTGTTGCGACGGGTGACGATGGGGCGATTGTCAGAGATTTTCGGAAAAGATATGGTGAAAACCGACCATCTGTTGCGTACTTTGCGTATGAGCAAAAAATCGAAAGAGGTCATTGCCCAATCCGATGATGCCCTTGTGGAATGTTTGGATGCCTTTACGCAGGGCGTCAACGCCTTTATTGAGAAGCAAGGCCGGTCATTACCCCCCGAATTTACGGTTTTAGGCTATAAACCCGAGCCCTGGCAAAGCTTTCATACCGTCAACCTGATCGGATATATGGCCTGGGATCTTGCGGGTTCGTGGCAAAACGAAATAGCCCTCTACAAACTGAAAAATCATCTGCCCGACAGTTTGTGGAGACAACTTTTCCCTGAGCCGCAAAAAACAACTATTTACGAGACTCAGCCGGTGAGCAGCAGCGCTTTCAGTCTGCTCGACGGAAATCATGCTTTGGAAGAGCTGGGTTTAGAAATTTTCAACGGAAGCAACAACTGGGCGGTGAATGCTCATAAAAGTAAAGATGGTCATGCCCTGATGGCCAATGATATGCATCTTGGGTTTGGAGCGCCGGGAATTTGGTACCAGATCCATCAGGTGATCGAAGGAAAACTCAATGTAACCGGCTTAGCTTTACCCGGATCACCTTGCGTGATCAACGGACATAACGACAGCATCGGTTGGGGAATGACTAACCTTTATGTGGATGAAATGGACTTTTTTGTAGAAAAAACCGATGTGAATCATCCGAATCAATATTTCTACATTGGTGAATGGCTCCCCATGGAAATAGTCACCGAAAAAATTGCGGTCAAAGGAGGCGATACCATCGAAAAGATCAACCGTTTTACGCACCACGGACCGGTCATTTCGGAGTTTAAAGACATTGAAAATGAGGTAATCAGCATGAGATGGACCGGAAATGATTACAGCAATGAGCTCCGAAGCGTGTATCTGTTGAACCGTGCCCGCAACTGGAGCGATTTCCGCCAGGCGTTGACGACCATGCTGGCCGTCAGTCAAAACGTGGTCTTTGCCGATGCAAAAGGTAACATTGGCCTTCAAACAGCCTCAGCGGTGCCGGTGCGAAACGAAGGGATTGGAATTCAGCCTGTCCCAGGCGACACCGATCGTTTCGAGTGGAAATCAACCGTGCCTTTCGATTCGCTGCCGTTCGAGTTTAATCCGCCTTCAGGCTATGTTTCATCGGCCAACAACCGCACGGTTTCGGCTGATTATCCGTATTATATCGGATTTTGGTACGATAATTCTTTCCGTATTGACCGAATCCGGCAACTGTTGAACGAGAAACCAACACTCGACAGCCACGACTTCATGCAAATACAGAACGACCAGACTTCGCTTTTTGTATTATCCTATGTTCCTCAACTGTTGGCTGTGCTCGAACATGAAAATTCATTCAATGCATCGGAGCAAAAAATGTTTGAAGCATTGAAAGACTGGAATGGACGGATGTCGGCATCGATGGTTCAACCTGCCGTATTCGAGCTGTTTTTCCTGAATTTTATGAAAGAGGTGATGGCCGATGAATTGGGTGAGGCGTTCTATAAATCTTTCCCCTCTGGCCTGATGCGGCATTTGTTCGGGCATTTCTGGAATCACCCGCTTTCGGGTTGGATAGATAAGACTGATACCCCTGAAAAGGAAAGTTTTGAACAAATTGTGATTCTGGCTTTTAAGCAAACCGTGGCTCAACTTGAAAACCTGTTGGGAGCCGATACTGAACAATGGACCTGGGGCGGCTTACATCAGCTCACCTTGAAGCATCCAATGGGAAAGGTGAAAATATTGGATCAACTTTTCCATTTCAACAAAGGCCCCGTGGCGGTTGGCGGAAGTTTTCACACCGTGAATCCGATGGCCTACGCTTTTCATCAGCCTTTCGATGTGGTTCACGGCGCTTCGCAACGCCATATCTTCAATATGGGACGACTCGAAGACAGCTATATGGTGATTCCGACAGGCATCAGCGGAATCCCGAAAAGCCCGTACTATTGCAACCAGTTGAACGATTTTCTGAGCGGCACATACCACCACGATCTTTTTCACAAAAGTGATGTGGAGTCCGGCCGTAAATTTGAAATGTGGCTTAGCCCTGCCGAAAACTCATGGAAATAAAAAAACGGTCGTAATTATCTGATTAGCTGTCTAAAAGACCACGTCCGGTTTTGATAATCCGGCCATCTACACTCATATCGGCCAGTAGTTTGTCGAGGATGCCGTTGACAAATATCTTGCTGCGGGCGGTGCTGAAATATTTAGAAATATCAATGTACTCGTTCATGGTCACCTTCACCGGGATTGAACGGAAACAGGTGAGCTCGGTCAAGGCCATTTTCAGAATGATGACATCCATTACGGCAATACGCTCCAGCTCCCAGTTTGAAGTAGAATTCGAAATGAGATTTCCCCATTCTTCGCTCCGCAAAACGGTTTCACGAAACAGCCTTTTCACAAAATCCATGTCTTCGTTATCGTCTTCTTTTTCCGTTTTCAACAAGTCGGGCAGGGGAGTGTGCTCGTCAAAGCTGCTTTCCATAAATTTGATGAACTTCATCAGAAGATAGCTCACCAAATGGTAATCGTCCACAAAATAAATGCTCTTTTCTTCGTAAAAAGCCTCTAAAAGCTCAAACTCAGCAAAAAGCTCTTCGATGAGGAAAAGGACAATCTTTTTGTCGTCGGAAAATGTGTTGGTGTTTTTGCTCATGTATTTCTCATAAGCTTCTGATTCACGCATCATGACGTAAAACTTGCGAACCATCTCCTTTTCTTCCGACCAATTGATCTTGTATAGCTGTTCCTTTTTGAGAAAATCGCGATTGTTGGCAATAGCCGTGAGCACCCGGTTGTTTACAAAACGCATATTGGGGTTCAGGTCTTCCTTGGTTGGAAAATGCTTGCTTTTATTTTCTTCAATCCGGTAAAGGGCAAACCGTTGAACTTCGACTAAGAATGAAAGTTGATAAATAAAGAGCTCGTATAGCTTGTTGATACTCAGCAGTAATTGTTTTTCACCCTGATCAAGGCGGGAATTGTTCGACTGGAAATAAGCATAAAGCGCCTGAAGAACTTTTACGCGGAGATGTCGTCTGCTCAGCATATTGGGAATGAACCTTAGTAAAACAAGGCGGCAAAGGTAGAAATTTTGAGGCGATTTTCAGCTTCTTTTTTCAATCAATCTTTTTTGCCTGCCTTTTTGATGGCCCGAAAAAAGATATTCAGATCCTTAATTACCGTATAATCACGGGCATAGAGCAGGTTGATGCGATTGAGCAATTCGTTGTCCGTAATGGGTTTGTCAAAGACATCGCCCGGGCAAAGTACACCTTTTTTAATCGAAGGCAACCGCATTTGTTTCGACAATGGCTGGCAATAACCCACCCACGACAGCTTTCCGCTGAAAACTTTGAAGGCCTTCAACAGAATCTTGCTGCCTCCGGGAAGAAGAAGAACGAATGGGAAAAATAAACAGATGAAAATTGAAGCCAAAAGGTCGAAAAAACGTTTGTTGCGCCGGTTGCCAACAGTGTCAATGCCTTGAATGGCAACCGTATAAAGGTCGCCTTTGGTGTTGATGGAGTTGCTTCCGATGATGGAAAGGCTGTCTTCGGGCGCAATTTTGTAGCTGATTCCGCTCGATTGCCAGGCAGCCATTTTATCCATGATGGTTTGGTGCGACACGTCTTTCGAGCAGAAAATCACTTCGTTGATCTGATAAATGGTGATGATATCGGGAACCTGTTCCAAGGTACCGAGAATACTGCTTTTGTCGTCGGTAACCTGTTCGGTCGGGATGATGCCGATGAAATCGGTCTTCAATGCAGTGCTTTTCAGGATAGCTTCCACCCGGCTTGCTTCGGCAGGGCTGCCAATGATTAAAAACCGTTTTTTCCCGCTTCCGCCAAGCACAAAACCATCGAGATGAAGAAGATAGCCGATCAGACGTGTGAGCGACAGGACGGCAGTGTACCAGAATGCGCCAAGAACGATGAGAGCGCGCGAAAAACGAAAGCTTTCGGGCAAAAGTCCGTAAAGCACTAAAATAAATACCGTGCCAATAGCGCTCCCTCTCAGCGCTTTAACGAGTTTGTAAGGTTTATCGTAACCGCCGCTCAGCAACACCGAGGCTAACCAGATGAGCAAATAAACCGGAATGACTACCGCTACCAATTCGGTGGGATATTCGCCTCCGTCGCGATAAATCGTGAGTTCGCCCCAGGCGCTCTTGATGGCCAGAAGCCCGCCAAACATCAGGACAGTATCGAAAAAGGGGAGGGCAGCCTTGCGTAAAAACCTCGATAAAATGGCTAAAAAAGCCCTGAAGTAAATCGCAATATTGATGAGAAAGGTGAATGTGCGCGCTCTTTGCTGACTGAAATGTTTGCGGGCAAAAATAATCATGGCGTTGTAAAACACAAACACATAGTTGATGCTACTTTTTTTTGTGCTTTCGCCTTTGTAATGAATGATGCGCGTCTCAGGAAAATAAAAATTCCTGTAACCGGCCTGTGTTATGCGGTATGAGAGGTCAATATCTTCGCCGTACATGAAAAATGTTTCATCGAGCAAACCAATGTCGTCCAAAGCTTTACGCCGAAGCAACATGAATGCTCCCGACAGCACATCCACTTCATGGATTTCGTTTTCATCAAGATAGCCCAAATGATATTTCGAAAACCGCCGTGAATGCGGAAAGAGTTTCGAGAGTCCGAAAATCTTGTAAAAAGCAGTTTGTGGTGTGGGGAGTCCACGTTTTGATTCGGGGAGAAAATTGCCCTGCCCATCGAGCATTTTCACGCCGAGACCTCCGGCTTCGGGGTGCATATCCATGAAACTCACCACTTTGTGAAAAGTTTCATCCTCCACCACGGTGTCAGGGTTCAACAGGAGTACATATTCGCCGGTCGAAATCCGGATGGCCTGATTGTTGGCTTTGCTGAAACCAAGGTTTTCGCTGTTGGCAATCAGCCTGACCTCGGGAAAACGTTCCCTGACCATACGTACCGAACCGTCAACCGAATTGTTGTCAACCACAAATATCTCAGCTTCGAGGCCTGCAGCGGCTTTGCGAACCGATGAAAGGCATTGCTCGAGGAAAAACTCCACATTGTAATTGACGATAACGACCGAAAGTTTCATCTGCAAAACATCTGTTTTGGCCGTTTGGAAGCGGCGTGGCGCAAAAGTACGAAATGCCGCCTAATAAAATCAGGAAATTCCGGATTTTGCTTAGTTTACGGATGAAAGCTTAGACTTGCAGATTTTTGCAATACTACACGATTGAAAACCTTATTGAGCAAAATCAGCGCATTGTTATTTGATAAGGTTTGTTGTATCTTTGTGTTGCAGCAAAAGATTTGTGATTTTGTTTGATTACAAAAAGTTGTTGATGCCAGAGACTTTTCCAAATCAATTAAAAACAACCTCTTCCAATTCGTAACAATAAAAACCTAAAAATCATGAAATCACAAGAAGGCGGAGACAATAAAAATGTGGATCAACAACGGTTGGAAGCCTGGTCAGTTCTATTAGGCGATAAAGTTGGGGAAATAAGAAAGGGTTTTGATTATTCTCTTGAAAATTTACTCAATCT
>JACFNF010000083.1 GCA_019454985.1 Bacteroidales bacterium | reverse complement strand
GTCAAAGAACGTTTTTCTAACCAACTGGAACTCAATCTATTTTAACGAGACACTATTGATTTCATCCTAAATTATAAACACACTATGAGAGAATATTCTCTATTCCGAAGCGACAAGAAAAAAGAAGCCACGGTTCAATGATGGTTGGAATACACGAGCGTGACGCTCAATGGTTTTGCTTCAAAATAGTTTACTGCAAAATTATACAACAATGATGCAAACTCTAACATCAGCTCTTAGTTTTTTTGATATTTTTTTGATAAAGCGCACTTTGTATTTGTGGCGGCCCAGTCCAATAATATCTGGATCAGAGTAATACCGGACATTTCGCAAAAATCTCAGTCCATGTTTTCTGGCAAACCAACAGGAATGCCCGAGGCTCAAGGTTCAAATTGCTTTCGAGCCTAAATTTGTTTCACATCCAAAGCATCGCGTAAGGCGTTTCCAATCAGCATAAAAGCCAGCACTATTAGCATGATCGCCAATCCCGGTAATAAAGCCAAATACGCTGCGTCTAAAATGATATAGGCATAATTTTCTTTGATCATGCCACCCCAGCTTGGCACAGGAGGCTGCACTCCCAAACCCAGAAAACTCAATCCCGCCTCGATGAGGATGGCTGAGGCAAAGTTGGCTGCCGAAATCACGATGACCGGCCCCATGACATTGGGAAGAAGATGCCGGGTGATGATTCTAAAATGCGAAAAACCAAGAGAAACAGCCGCTTCGGCATATTCTTTTTCGCGGACTGACAACATTTGTCCGCGCACCACCCTGGCCACTTCGACCCACATCGTCAGACCAACGGCAATAAAAACCTGCCAAAAGCCTTTTCCAAGAGCAAAGGTAATGGCAATGACCAACAAGAGCGTCGGCACTGACCAAACGACATTGATGACCCATACAATGACATCGTCAATCCAGCCCCTGAAGTAACCGGCAATACTTCCCAAAGCAATGCCGATAATCAGCGAAATGGCCACCGAAATGAATCCTACTGCCAAGCTGATGCGGCTTCCCAACATCAACCTGCTGAGCATGTCGCGCCCGTATTGGTCGGTTCCAAGAATAAAAACTTTCCGGACAATTCTTTCATGTTCAATCCATTGCTTCAGTTGTGCTGTTTTGTCTGATGTGTCAGGTATCACAAAATCCGATCCTGCCAATTCAGCTAAACTAAAGGTCTTTATTTCGCCGGGTTCATCATCGGCGGCCACAAACAGACGTACCTGAAGGCTATCATTGCGAAAAACTACATCCTCGATTGGCAGATAAACAAAATGATCTTTCTGGCCAAAGAGCATTTTGTCAAACCAGTTCACTGGCGGAAGGTTTCCTTCGATCGGTATTTTGAGCATATTGACGGAAAAACCCGGCGGCATGGTGCCAATTTCGAGGAGCTGCCGATTGGCGTTGGGCGTTGGATCTGGCGTCATCAGACTGCCGGCCAGGGCAATAAAGCACAAGAAGCCTACAAATATAAAAGCGGCCGTTCCCGTGGGATTAGCCCAGAATCGGCGCCAGGCAATCCGTCCGGGCGACAAGTTGAGGCTTTGCCTCTTTAAAAGTGAATCGCGGCCAAATCCAAGCATGATGCAAAAGTAACAAAGCCAAAGAAACAAACCGACAAATCAGCGACCACAATAACAGGATGAATTTCATAATAACTATTCTACAATTTCTC
>JACFNF010000044.1 GCA_019454985.1 Bacteroidales bacterium | reverse complement strand
CCTACTTTACCCGAAAAGCCCTATTTTTTCACCTCAATTTGGCGAAGGTATTGATCTTACTGATAGTATTATTAAACCAATAAAAAGGAAAACTCTCTGCTGTAACTATGTTTGCGCGGTAGTTTATATAATAAGGCGCAATATTGTGTGCCGTCATCGCGTATACAAGCACAACACTTTGCGGCTGAATTACATCGAAAATATTTGTAATTGTTTGTGACCACAAAGCATTACCAGTTAATATAATTTTATCAGCCCACTTAACAACAGACGCGGTATCCTTCTCAATTTGCGTATTATATAGCGAGGAATAAAGAGAGTGAAGATCCGCTATTCGTAATTCGCCGCCACAATTTAGAACAGACTTCACAATTGGTGCAACGCAACCGACTACAGCAACCTTATCTTTTTGCGAAATATTTAATAAGGATGCAATATAGTTTGCTCGTTCAAATGATTTTTGCTTTGCCAATCCCAAAAACTCAACCGACTTGGATGGAACCAATTTTTCTTTTATCTTAATATGATGATATATCGCGTCAACTAGTGCAATTTGCACCTCAATAGAAACTTTTTCGCCCAAGTCAAAAATATCTAGCACCTTCTTTCCGACAAGGCGAAGTGTATTAAGTTCATTTGATATATCTATATTGTTAAATGCAATACAAATCCCTTCAGCACCAGAAGATAATTGAACTTGAACATAGGGACCATAAATATATTGATTGGAAACCGAGGATGTAACTCCAAAAGAAAAAACGCCAAGCAGTTCTAGAATTGCCCCTCCAATTTCCATGTCAGAATTACATACGAAATGAGCACGTTGCTTGAACTCTTGCCATAAATTATCTGCCATATGTGTTCTCCTTGAAACATTATAAAGCCAAACTTTTCGTATACGCTAACAGCTGTAAAGATTTTAGTTCCACAATTTCAGGCAAAAGAACTTTGTAAACTTCACAATGCGGCGGCATTAAGTCTTTATGCTTAGACATGACAGGACATCCCCCTGCGCATATTGACAGCCAAGCACAAGTATGACAGGCACTGTGCTTGCGAAAGAAATTATCCTCAAAGGATTTTTTGATATCATCCAGAACATCTAAAGAATAACAATTTGCAAATTTCATACTGTCTGTCATTTTCATATGACATGGGTATGTTTGCCCGTTTTGGTCAAAAACAATATAATTGTTTCCAACCCCACAGGAATGTTCATGCGGATAATTGATGTTGGTCCTATCTAACAAGGTGCCCAAATAGTTTGCCCTAGGGAGTTTATTCCTGATGATCTCAAAAACTTTTCGTAGCTCGGTGATAAGTATTTCATTATGAGCGGAAAGATCTTCTTCATTTGTCTGAACAGACAGTGGCTTTCTATAAAAATTAAAACCAAATGGCAACTCTCGTGCTAATAAAAATTCGACTAAATTGGTTAAGCCTAATACATTTAATTTGGTTACAGTTATGGAGATAAAAGGCGTTAAGTTTTTATCTTGAAGCAGGTTTAGGGTAGATAAAACTTGACTGAAACTTCCCTTGTCTTTCGAAAACATGGGACGTTGATCATCATGATACTGTCCAATTCCGTCCAACGACACCATTACGCCAATATTGTTTTGTTTAAGATTGTCAATCTCCACTTCGGGTAAGAACACACCATTTGTAAGTAAAACCTCTTGAATTTCAATTCCCGTAACTGCCGATTTTTGTAGTAAATAATCATGCAAAAACCCAACCAATTTAAGGTTTAATGATGCTTCGCCGCCAGAATATTTAATTTTTACTTTGTTATAGTTATTAATAAGAGCAGATCTAAAGATGGCATCAATAATATTAGTTCCAATCTTAAAGTCTAAGTTACTACCAACAGATTTAGGCACATAACAATATAAACAATCCAAATTGCATTTATTGGTGATGCTTATCCAAGCGGTAAGCATTCGTTTATTGGGCAAGGAAAAATCCTCTCCAGTACCGACTCTATTAAAAAAACCGATTTTAAACAATTTATTTATTAATTTTTCTTGCTGTTCGGAAAGGACATCTTTAGAACCAAATCCTTTTGATTTGTTTTTAAATAAGTTATTAAAAACCTGAAACGCAGGTGGGTCAAAAACAACCATTCTGCAAGTGCCGTTGGGATTCAATATGGATACATAGTCGTTTTTCAAATGAATTTGAATCAACCCTTTCGGAACGATTAAACTACCATTCCGCCAACCTGTATCCCCTACAAAACTTGCACCAGATAGGTTTGTTTGCCCAGCGCAAGCGCAATCACAATCACAATCACAATCACAATCGTTATTATTAGATTCTGAAAGATAAGAAGAATACCATATACTAGGACACATAAATTGCCCTCAACATATTTCAATTTTCACTTGTTGGTACTTCCAAGAAACCTCAATAATACGGATTTTATTGAGGTTTCTCTATTGTCAAGACACATCTTATAACACAAATTGAAAAACTATAAATTTACAATATTTTTTCGCTCTCCGCTTAAGTATGCATGGATATTCTCTATACAAATATCCGTCTTACGAATAATAGCCTCTTCTGTAAAGAATGCCATGTGCGGAGTTATCACCACATTTTTCAGGTTTAGGAATTCATCATCTGGCACTCTGAGATCATCAACCCCTGCCCCTGCTATCTGCTTATTGTTTAGTGCAGTATAGAGATCCTTTTGGTTTACTACAGCCCATCTAGTAGTATTGATCAAGAACGATGTTGGCTTCATCAAAGACAACTCGCGCTTACCAATCATATTTTCGGTTTCAGTTCTCAAAGGAACGTGCAAAGACACAAAGTCACTTACCCGCAACAAATCATCAAGATTAACAAACTCTACCCCTAAAGTTAAAGATCTATCTACCGATGGATTCTTTGTATATGCTATGGTTTTCATGCCAAATCCTTTGGCAATTTCCACAACTCTCTTTCCAATATTACCTACGCCAACAACTCCTAAAGTTTTTCCAAAAAGCTCACCACCTTTAAAACCTTTCCAACTGTATCCACCTTTTTGAACATGTTCATACGCCTGTGGAATCTTTCTTGATAAGCTTAACATTAAACCTATAGTTAATTCTGCTACCGATTCGGCCGCGTAGCCAGGTACATTTGAAACAGGGATATTTTTTTGAGCCGCCGCAACAACATCAACATAATCAAATCCTGTAGCCCACACCGCGATATATTTTAACCGAGGTAGCTTTTCAAAAATACTAGCTGTTAAACGTGTCCAGCCTAAAATCAATATATCCGCATTCGCAGCGCGATTTATCACTTCTTCATCAGACTGTGGAACTCCAGTAAACACTTTAAGATCTCCCATCTCAGAAAGAAACTGAAATTGGGCATCGGTTAATTCCATATCATCCAGAATTACTATATTGGGTTTCATTGGAACTCCTTTTAATTTAAACTTGCAGGCTTTTGTCTGCGTTTGGCTTTAATTTCGCGGTCTGAAATAAACATGTTTAAAGCACGTTTATATCTATCGGGAACCACAACGGTTGTAGCATTCCACTCCGCCTTCAAAAACTCACACCACTTTAGTGCTTCAATGGAATCCAGTGAATCTATTATACCAGCAATGGACTCCAGTTCAATGGTAATCTTGTATCGCCCCCATCCACCGTGCTTGGCTAATGTAGGGAATGAGTATCCAAATTTCTGAAACGCTGTATCGAAATCACCGTTGTGAAATGCCGCAATACCCTCCATCTTGGCTAGTCTGCTCCATAGAAGGGCGTGACTCTCTTTGGTTTCCTCAAAATACGGAGTAAGAGCGTTTCTATGGTTTAAAACCTTACTGTATAGGTGTCGATCTAAATCTAGTTCACAAAATCCTACAAGGTTTTCTAATATATATCGTAAGTTGTTCGTTTCAAAAGCAACTTCTAAACTCTCCTTCCATATTTTTTCGGCGCCATTAAGGTCTTCGCGCTCCCAATAAACATGTCCCATTTCATGGATAGCTTTAGATAGCTCTTTGCGATTATAACTTTTACCTAATGCAATGCTTTCCTTTATATCATTCTCAGATTCATCTAACAAGGAGCGTAGCATATTAACCGTTGTAGCAGAACGATGAGTTGATCTGTAAAATTTTTCTTCATACTCTAGCAATTTTGATAACCCTCTTTCCATTCGAATGCGAGAAATCCAAAACTTATCATCCATTGCTGTAAAGTGATCTAAAGCATGTTGATAATGCAAATTTGCCAAATCAAAATCGCTCATATCACGATAAACAGAGCCTAACGTAGCATGACTAGCCGCTATTGCCTGAGTATCCCCAAGTAATTCGCGTCTACCAAGTGCGCTCTCGCAAAATGACAAAGCACTTTCATGATCTCCCAAGATGCTATAAGCGTACCCAATATTATTCATAGCAGATGCAGCAAGATCATCAATTGCCAATTCTTCACACCGTAAAATACATTCGTTATACGCATCAACGCCTTCTGCTATCTTTCCCATCGAGACTAGAATCATTCCTTCGTTGCTTTTAATTTGAGGGATTGTACCCAAAATTTTCTGCGTTTCACATATACGGAGAGCCTCTTTCAAGTTTTCCAGAGCATCTCTAGTTTGCCCTAGGTCTCCTTGAGTTATGGCCAATGTCTGTAAAATACTAACTTGTTTTTGGCTATTATCCGCGTAGTGTTCCCCTAACCTTTCCAAAATTGTCTGGGCGTCTCGAAATTCTCCAATGGACCGCTTCCATCGCGCAACTTGAAAATTAACTTTATAATATGAATCTACATTAAATTTGTTGGCGTATGTTTCAGCAAGATTTACAAGTATGCTAGAAAAATCTCTTGTAGATTGTTTTATGCTTTTTTCTAATTCGCGTGCCAAATCGCTTGCGCCTTGGTCTGGATTTTGTTCTAATAAATAAAACAGTCTTTCAGAAGCCAAAACTAGTTTATATCTTTGTATATCGCTAAAAGTTCTAGCTTTACTTAATAAAGAAATATGGTCACTTACTTCTCTGCTGTAGTCAATTTCCTTTATCATTTTTTCTAATTGAGAATCAATATACAATATTTTATTAAGATAAAATTCCTGAACCTTTTGACTTAAATTTTTACGCTCGACACCAAAAGGATCTACTGTCGGCCATAAGTACTGCCTAACTAAATCCCTCATTTCATCATGAAGCAGATGAACGAAATCAGGCAACATTTTCACAAAAAAAAGATTAGATAGTCGAGTCACAATCATTTCTGCTTCTTCTGCGCTGACTTCGTGGATAAATGCTAATATTTCGGGTGTGTAACGTTTTTGTAAATGCGCCATCTCTAAGATAAATGGGTGATCTTTTTGATCCAGTTTTAATATATTCTCAATCAGTGCGTGCTTAAATTCTTCTTTCAACGCAATAAGTTTTTCGTTTGAAAAAGATTTTAGTTCAACTAAAGTCGCTTCTGAAATTACTGGCAAGGGAATATCTTTTTCCATCCACGCCGAAGCCAATCCCAAAAGTATGGGACGTCCATCAGTTAAGAAAATAAGTTTTTCTTCAAGATCGGCAGAGAGACCTAATTGATTAAAAAAGGATTTAGCATCAGTCGTTTTTAGACCTTCTAGCTGAATCATGTCAGAATCTAACAAGGTCTTTAATCTTTTTTGGACAGATATACACTCACGTCCAGCCAAAATAATTACAGAGTTCTGAAGTTGTGGTAAGATTTTTTGCGTAAAATTTACAAAAGAATCCGACTCGATTATATGAATATCAACTGTATCGATCAACAGGACACAACGATTCTCAGAAGAAAAAGAGTTATATTCTTCAACAAAAGTTTCATAGCAAATTCGTAATTGTTGGTTGAGAGTCTCAACGCTCGCATGCATGGTTTGAAACTTTGCATAATCATCCCTGGCAACCATGAATTTTTCAAAATTATGAATGCCAAAATTTTTACAAACGGCATACTCGATATTTAATGGAACATATACGCCCAAATTTGCCAAATCTACCAAGTCAGACACCACCAAGGGCACATTAGCAAACTGACGGAATGAGTAATATCTAGATTTAATCTCTTGTAAAAACCTTGTTTTGCCTATTCCACCCTCACCATTAACAAAAAATATTCGCCGACTAGCTGGGATGCTTACCGCATATTCAACACGCTTGATTTCAGCATCTCTGCCAACAAACGTTTTCTCTTGCATATTATCTCCTCTACAAAGACTCCATTAGTTGGTCGCGCTCCAAATATCCAACAGATTTATTTAACAATGAAACAACCTGCGCGTCCGCTTCAACCTTGTTCTTAAGTTGCTCAACAAGGTCACTTATTCCATTTTCTCCAAATGGACTTATTAACAACTTGACCTGAGATGTTAAATAATCTCTTATCTCATTTAGTGCCACAACAGGGTTTACCTTGCGTAACAATATCCATTCACAATAATGATACAACCCTTCTTTGATAAGGAATAATTGCAACTGATCAGATGGGCGATTGGGCAAAGTTGACCCATCAACGTCTAATCCAGCATTCCATTGTTTATATAGATCTATCGCAAATTGGGTTATTTTATTGTAGTCAAAACCATTGTTGTCATTTTGCAACTTGCTAACCAACATCAAACGCGCAATGCGGTCAGAAAATAACGGGGACTGCTCGTTAGGTCCAGTAATTAAGTGCGTTTCACTTACAAGAGCAGTTAGCAAAGATGATGGGGTATCCGACCATTTGATAAAACTTGCTTTGGCAAGAGCCAATATAGTACTTGAATTAAATCCTCTAAATGCACTGAGTACTATCAAAGCTTCCCTTACACTAGGACTTACTCCTCTTAATATTACATCCAACTCTGGGTCTATATAATCTCGTATGAATTTCCTTTTTATTTCTGATGAAAAATAATAAGTCGAACTATTAATATCAAGGTTTATTTTAAAATTTAATGTATCGAGTTCGTTCAAGATTTGCATAATGCATTTTGGATTTCCCCCAGATACTTGTACCACCTCTCTTGCTATAATCTCCATATCCAAATCGGATACCGCATGTTTATTTTTTCGTTCACATATTACCCTAATCGCCTCCACAACAACATTCTCGTCAAAAGGCGCGAGGCCCTCCCCAGCACCTATTTGCAATTTCCTTAAATTATGTTTCCAATCCCCTTTCCATAAGGATTCAATATATCTGCCAGAGAAAATGACTCGAAACTTCTGAGCGCCCTGTAAACTCTTACTAAGCGTACGTACAAAATCATTCCAAATATAGGCAAGCACCTCATTCTCATTGGAAAGCAAATCCAACGAATCAATTATTACTAAAACATTTTTATAGGAAAAGTGGCCTAAGTTACCAGATATTTGATTTTGTAGCCATGCTAATGAAGTGCCTTCTGGAATCCGAATTTTGGTATCAACTATGTTTAAAAAGCAACAAAGAAAATTATATATGCTGGTTCGCGCTTGAGGAGTTTCATCAAAGTTTATATATACACTTTTGTGGCCACCAATACTACTGAAATTACTGTGCAGTTTTTTTAGGAGATATGTTTTACCGTAACCCGCAGGGTCTCGTAATATTATGAATGGCGGACAAGTATCTTTTGACAACTCAACCAGTTCTCGGTTTCTATTAACAAAAAAATCAGTATCCCCCCCTCTAATCTTGCTAGTATTTTCCTCGAGTTTTGAATTTTCTGTCTTTTTTGACTCTGGGTCCAAAAATAAGAGTTCTTCTTGTTTTTGAACAATATCATTTTGTATTTTTTCAACTTTTTCTTTTTGATCTTTCAACTTCCGCACAAAGTTCACTTCCTGTTCTGCCCGCGGAACCGAAGCCTCTTGAAGTTCTAGTTCCCTTAATGTTTTAGTTGCCTCTTCAAGTAAATTGTTGAGGTGCTGTAGTTCCTTATTTAGTGAGATTTTCTTATCGTATTCCATAATTATTGCCCACAAATAGACACTCTAAATTTTATTTTTTTCTATGCAGTCTTTAAGTTTAATTTCTAACAGAGAAACTTTCTCTCGTTGTTCGCGCAAATTCCTACTAAATGTAGCAGTCCTTTCCGTAAGTGGAATAGCAGCCTCTTGTATTTCTAGCTCTTGTAAAGTTAATTGTGCCGCCTCCAATTGACGTTCAATAGTTATACAATTACTAGGAATTTCTGAAGAAGTTATATAGACCACAGATTGTGACCCTTTCTTTGCTATGTTTTCATTAGAATTTGGAGTGTGAATCTGTTCAGATTTATGGCGAGAATTCTCGTTGCGACCAGATTGAGCTAATGCAAATACCACAATCACTAGTATAACAATAACTGCCCAATAGTAGGGCTGTAAAATGTTTGAACCAAATGAATACACTACCGACATTGCTACAACTATTAATATTATAACACCTAACGCAAAAAGATATTTTTGCTTGGTTATTCTTTTCACAAGTATAGACAGGACGCTTTCAGCAGAAAAAAATTTTGTCAAGTAAATTTTCGAAATTTCAAACAAGTTAGAGTGTTTTTTAGTTTTCATAATAGATCCTTGATGCATTATTTTATAGAACAACAGATAGACAGCGCGGTTAGGTTTTGTATGTATAAGACGCACACATCTCATTACGCCATAATCTAATCTAAATCTATAACCCCATCGCCAATATAGACAACAGGTACCTCTAAACCCAATGACACAAATGACCGTTCTGCTTTTTCTATATACACATTGAGAAACTTTCCACTAGGTTGCTTGATTGCTACCGAGTTATTACTAATTTTATGCTCTTTTATTGAAAGCGCAAGCGCCAATGCGATAGAACCACTAGCGCAAGCGTTCTCACAAATAAAAGAATCAACCGCTGGCACACTGATATAAGGAACTATTTCCCAGCCTTCACGAGTTGAAGATGAATATATTAGACCTTGAGCAGGGTTCGTCGTTTCTATGAAAGATAAATCATCTTTGGCGCGTTTAACGGTGGCTTTTTCTAATTCTGAAAAAATAACAGCATGTGAAATACCATTGAAATCAAGCAACATCCAATCTCCAAGCGTTCGTACTTTATAAGAAAAATCTATAATTGAAACCTTGATAACAGCTTCTGTACGTTGTCTTATCAAGGAAAAAGATATTTGGATAGGTTCTGGTAGACAATTTGTACGCATAAAAAAAACCTTTGATGCATTTAATTTGTTTACTGCCAGAAACATGCCAGCACTTGCTAGTCCATTTCCACTCAGTTCGCCTCCCATCATTTGAAACTCAGGTAAGTCTTCTTCGTTATTGGGTAGGGAGATAAATCCCATTTGCTCGATATTCATTTGGCGCAGCATTTTTTTTCCAATTTGCAAACGGTCATCCATTGGTACGGGGGTTGAAACAATAGCCGTTATGTTACCTGCTGGATCGAAAAGTTTATACTCTATTATTTTTCCCATTCTTTCTCCTTGAATCGGCTAGGACTCAATGCAGATATATCAATTGTTGTCTTACCAGTAGCTACTATTTCTGCAATCA
Organism: Bacteroidales bacterium; assembly: GCA_019454985.1. GTDB lineage: Bacteria > Bacteroidota > Bacteroidia > Bacteroidales > F082 > JALNZU01. Next base: position 5,964 of record JACFNF010000044.1, on the reverse strand, counting down.
GTTTTCCAGTTATCGGTGCTAGGCAAATTCCATCTCCTTCATGCCCCGTTGCTTGAATAAAGGATGGAAAATCTACATACCCACCTAGAATAGGTAAATGATCTGGGGTATAAGGCCTGACACAAGCAATTTTACTTACACATTTTCTATCTGCAAGAGCAGGCAAAAACCTAGTAGCTTGATCTATCAAGTAAGCGATAAGGCTATCATCAGGAGTACGATCCATCCCAACAAATCTTCTAGAACTGCCTACAATTACGTAGGGTCCCCTCTGCTCTATGGCCATTGATATGCTTTCAGACTTGTTATTATATTGGGAATTGTCATACTTAACTCGAAAATAACTTGCACCCAAAATCAACGTTTGCAAAAGATTAATGCCTGGTTCCATTATTGCCAGTTGCCCTTGTCGTGGTATTACTGGAATAGTACGGTCTAGGAAAGAGGCTATTTCTGGCGACCAAACACCCGCCGCATTAATAAGCAACGGAGCTGTGTAGTCGCCTTTTGAAGTGCTGACCAGAAAGTCGCTACTTCCTGGTTGCCAATTAATATTTATTACTTTGCAATCTGTTAATATTGTTGCACCTAAACATCTTGCCTTCCAAGCCAGTCCTAATGCAACTCTTACAGGATCAACTATAGCCTCTTGGGGAAATAAAAAACCCCCAATTACATGATCACTCATAAATGGTTCTTTATGCCGCAGTTCCTCACGAGAATATGTAATACATTCAAGCCCATTCTGCCGTAGAGGCTCAATCCATTTTCTCACCGCGGTAAAACTTTCCTCATCTTCAACAGGAACCAACGTACCACATCTTTGATAACCGAAGTTATAATCTAATTCTTGTTCCAAGTTGTGATACAGGTTTACACTTTTTTGAGCGAGCATCATTAAGATACCAGGAGATTTATCCACGAGACTTAATGAACCGCCGCTAGAACCACAAGTGCCTTCTGCCAAAATGCCTCTTTCGAGTAAAGTAGGTTTAATCCCTTGCTTTGTTAAATAATATGATATGGAAGCCCCCATAATTCCACCACCAACAACTATGACATCAGCACAGTGCTTCACAAAGTTCATCCTAACAAGGAACTTCGATATTGGATAGAGAAATCAATGCCCGAATATCCCTTTGAAGAATTTCAACTCTGAAATCTTTAATTCTACCTAGTCCACTACCTAATTCCACAGAAGCGTATACTATTTGATTCGCTTCACATAAGATATATTTTACTACAACCTCGCTGTCATTTAGAAGCAATTCGCCTTTGTCAAAACTCCACGCATAATGCCAAAGTAATAGTTCTAAAGCATTTACTTGTATCTTTAACTTCGATAGAAGGGAATGACTATAACTCCCACTAGATGTAAATAACCCGTTTTGTTGTGCAAACTTATGGATTTCATTTATCGCAGATCTTCCTATTCCAATAGATTGTGATGCCAAACATAACAAATACGCGACACGAATCCTATCTACAACTGTGTAATTGAATTTTTGATAATCCATAATTAGAAACTTGTCAGATTGATTAATTTCGATATTGTCAAAGTTGACATCTAAGATTTGAATCCCGCGAAGCCCCATTATAGTTTTATTGTTTTCAAAGGAAATTCCAAAATGAGCAGCGGGGATTTCAAGATAAGCAATAGATTGTGGGTTGGTTGCGCCTATTATTGGAGTAACCATTGAAATAACACACGCTTCTCGCGGCATAATGATTTTTGATGCGTGTCCTTTAAGAATAAAACGGTCTCCAACACACTCAATATGGGCAATTTTATGCTGGTTATGTATTTCTTCATGACGAGAAAAAAGTAATGTATTACAAACTTCAAATAGAGGAATTTCTGATGGCGTTTTGTTTACAGCATATGAGTATAATAACTTCGATAAATAATTTGAAGACACTATTGAAGATATGGCAGCGCACCCAAAAGCCAAATTTTCAATAACTAATAGATTAGTGAGGATTGAAAAAAAAATATCATCGAAAAAATAATTGAAAAAACCAGTAATCTCTAATTGTTTAATGGTTTCCTGAGAAAGTTCCCCATAAAAATCAATAGAATCTGATACTGGCAACAAATATTTCTGAGAAAATCTTAAAGACCATTCATATAACATTTTTTGATCTGGTGAGAGTTCAAAGTCAATCATGTTTGTCTTTCATATTATTTTTGTTTGCTTTGAATGAGTGAGTTGAGATAGGAAACAAAAACTTCTATATATTTTTCCAAAAACATCTATAAGTTTTGGGGAAAACATCGAAATGTTTTCCCGCCCCAAATTCAACGAGCGAATTTGGGGCGGGACAGGGTGGGGCTTTTACGTTTTCTCGAACTCAATAGCGTCCAAGACCTTCTTGAATTCCTTGCCAGGGTTGAAGCGGGGCAAAACGCTGTTGATCTGACTGGAGCGCACAGCTTCGGCGGTATCAGCGCCTTCCGAATCGCTCCTCAACCAGAAATTGCCGAAATCACCCAATTCCACGATATTTCCAGCCGCCAATTCATCAGGAATGGTAGTCAGCAGGGCTTCCAGCACAGCCATTGTATCGGCAGTGGAAACGGTGGAAATTTGCGAAATGCGTTCCGCCATTTGCCGCAGGGTCTTGCGTCCGCTCGATTCAATGGACGGATAGAACTTCTTGGGCGCGGCAGGGTTCGACGGATTCCCGCGCTCGACGACATTGTATTTCACGGTCATTTCAGCCTCCTTTGGCTATGAAAATAGGTTCACGGTTTTGGGGAAGGGTTTGTTGCAGTGGTTTCCCCACGATGGACGGGAGTATAGCATAAAAAATACTCATAGTTGAAACATGTCAACCTATTTCTTTAACTGTTTCAAGAAATTCTTTTTTATATACGGTTTTAATGTCATTGTTTATTACCCAATCTGGTATTTCATTTCGATTTGGCACCAAAATCTCGCGAAGTGTTCTGTTCGCCTGACGTCCATAATTGTATCGATATTTATTTGCCTTAATGCACATACAATAATATATCTTTTCTTGAAAAGTCATGGGTTCTAAAGGAGTTAAGCAATATATATGAAAAGCGGTATAAAAAGGTTCAGGCTGGACAAATGATTCAAGCACAGAACCACTTAGCGCGACAGTAATAGTTCCAGATGGCATTGGCGGTAGATCAGAAATTAATTTAACCCTTGCTGCTACACCATTATTTGCTGATGATCTGGAAACAAAATTTATTCCCGAATCATCCAGTTCTAATTTATTGAGACCTAAGCTATGTCCGTATACAACCGAAAAAACGTTGCTTAATTTAATCATCTTCTATTTCCTTTGGAAGAGTATTCATAAATCTAAACATAATGTAGTTTCTTATTTCCATGTCAAAATCATCAAAGGTTAGGTTTGAATAATCTGTTGTCATATATGCTTCTGCACACCATTCGTCAGCACTGGTAACTTTTTGTTTAACACTCAAACCAGCAATTTCATCTCTATTTCTAAACGCCTCTACCCAAGTGTCTCTAATTTCTTCCCACCTGTGATTTAGGTCAATTCGACCAAATTGTTTTGTTTTTACAAACCCATCGTTTTTCCAGTATCCAAACCATGTTTTACGACTGGATTCTGAATGTGGGATATGTGCAGTGAACACCATAATACAAGTCACTGTACCAACTGGATAGAATAGATCATCTGGCAGAGACATTACTGCTTCCAGTGTATGTTCTTTAAGTATCTCTTCTTTCCATTGGCTAGGTGAAATTGCGCAAGACATAGGCACAACCGCTATGCCAATACCCTTATCTTTGAGGCTGTCGAGCAAATGCTTGACAAAAACTAACTCATGCAAGTCTTCATCACCTTGAGAGTATGGTGGATTCAACATACCAATAGTGCATTGATGTTCTTTGATTGCCTTAGTGATCGCATTGTCAAAGCAACTTCCCTGATACAAATTTGCTTTGCCGTCCCCGCGCAGTATCATATTGCTTGCGGCTAATGCATACATATTTGGCTGTTGCTCAACCCCAATGATTCCTTCTCTCTTAATTGCTTCTATCTCTTTTTCTGTATTAGCCTTTTTTATCATTTGCCCCATTGCAGCAATCAGAAATCCACCTGTCCCCGCACATATATCAAGAATTTTGCTGCCCTTCTGAACATTGGCTAACAAAGAGAATAGTTCGGTTATATGGCGTGGTGTAAGAACAATACCTAAAGCCTTTTTATCTCCGCCAGTGTACTTAAGAAATTCTCCATAAAATTGTCCAACAACATCAAAATCATTATAATCATTAATAAAAGGCCATACTTTTTCCTTGAGCATTTTAACCAATTCGTAAAGTACGCCTTTAGGGTATTTTATTGCCGTTTTTCCAGTTGGTTTTCCTAACTCTGGGTGAGTTGAAATGCTCGAATAAGGCTGAACCATATTCTGTTTCTTTGCATACGGAATTTCAGCTTTTTCTATTTCAGTTTTAATAACATGAAGCCATTGTTTTTGAAGGTCATCTGCCGAATAATCTCCAAATCCTTTTGCAAAAGCTTTGTCTTTAAAAGCTATTAACGTGCCACTGACCAACAAAGGCTTCTCGCTTTCAGTTAGTTTGGCATGGTCACGCATAAAGTCATGCAATTCTCTAGCATAAGACATTAACTCCTCATATCTCATTCTTTGAATTGTTGGGTCAAATGTAGCAGCAGCAATATATTCTTCCCAAGATAAAATGCTAGAAATTTGTTTTCCACTTTTATTTGTAAGCACCTTATAAGTGTCCCCACCTTTTGTAAGCATATAATTAGACACTTTCAGTTCTGATTTGGTCTGTCCTGAGACAGCAACCGCAATAATATTATATTCTTTGCTTAGGTATTTTGCGTAGTGAAGAACTCCATCAACTGCATAATTAACAGGCTGATCTTTCTTAGGGCTTTCATGTTGCTTTGTACTGGCTTTACATTCAAAAATGATAAGAAAATCTGGCGTGTTTGCGGAACTAATAATAAATTCTGGCGAACCCTTCCCCAAGCCATGAGTTTTACTAGCGTTTTTTAGTAAGCGTTTAACAGATTCAATTTCGCTTTTCTGTTCTTCAACACGTATATCGCTTTGCTGACTATAGTAATCGAATGTCCGCAACGCATCTCTTACAAGATTTTCTGTTTTTCGCTCGTTTGGCATAATCGGTTTTCCTAAATATGAAGATCGTAGGCGAAATTATAGCACGGCGACTAAAGACCTCGGCTCATCCTCGGAGTTCTTACGCAACACGCACTACTCTCTATTCTCCAATCTCTCCTCCCCCCTCACTCCCCCGTCGGCACCCAAATATTCTTCACCTGCGTCGCCTCATGCAGGAACTCATGGCCTTCGCCCTGCTCGCGATCCATCCAATCGCGCGGCAAGCCGTAGCCGACCCACGTCCGCTTCATGTTGGCGGCGGACTCGTACTCCACCCAGTAACTGCCTTCCGCCGAGCCGAAGTACCAGACCGCGTCCACGTCTTCGTGCTGGACGAGAGTCTTGGTCAGGTGGTCGCGGTCGCCTGTGACGATGTTGACCACGCCGCCAGGCACGTCGGACGTATCCAACACCTGATAAAAATCGGTCGCGCTCAACGGGAAGCGCTGGCTGGGGATCATCACCACCGTGTTGCCGCGCGCAATCGCGGGCGCCATCAGCGAGACGAATCCCAACAGCGGATACTCGTCGGGGCAGGCGATTCCGATCACGCCCACAGGCTCGTTCACCGCCACCGTGATTCCGCGCAGGGTAGTCTCCTGGATGTTGCCGCCGTATTTATCCGCCCAGGCCGCGTACGTGAACAGGCGCTCCACCGCCGCGTCCACTTCGGCTTGCCCTGACTTCTTTGTGCATCCAGTCATTTCAACAATTCGTGTGGCGAACTCGGCGTTGCGCGCGTCCAAATTCTCGGCGATGAAATACAGGATCTGCGAACGGTTGTATCCGTGCCGCAT
>JACFNF010000043.1 GCA_019454985.1 Bacteroidales bacterium | reverse complement strand
TGATGTTGCTTCCCATCTGGGGAGTATTACTGCTGGCAGTTTTTGTAATCATCACGTCGGCTTTAAGGATTTTGACCGTAATGGTGGCAACATCACAAAGAGGATAGACGTCACAAACTTGATAATCAATGGTTGCTTCACCGGTAAATCCGTTGGCCGGGGTGAAAGTAACAAGTCCTGTTACCGGGTTCACAGTGAACACCCCTTTCGATGGGTTTGGTGCAGTGCCCGGGACAAAACTTACCGAAGCCGGATTAATCGGATTGCTCCCTGCGATATCATTTTGAAGCACATGAATATCTACCGGCGTGTTCATCTGGGTATAAGCCAGATCATCAACAGCCGTGGGGCCGCTCAGATAGGTGAGGGTGACGGTTGCTAAGTTCGAGCTGTATCCTTTGGTATCCTGTACACTATATTGAATAGGTGTGGGATTTCCGGTAAAACTGGGTAGCGGGGTAAATGTGATTGCTCCTGTTGTTGCATTTACACTCCAGGTACCTTCGCCGGGAACAACGAGCGGAGATGCGGCCGTAGAGGTGCCGTTAATCTGCACTGTGCTGGGTTTGATCGGATGATCACCGGGAGTATCATTTGCTAAAACATTTACAGTAACTGGGTTATGAATAATTCCAGTACCGCTGTCATTGTTGGCAGTAGGAGCTTTGACCGAGATCAGCTCCACCCATTTCCCCTGCTCAACGGGTGTTCCGTTGGTTAGAATGGTATGGTTGTCGTTTTCAAACTCGCCACCGGAGTTGCCTTGTACAAACTCAATTTCATCGAACGCCAATCCGGCCGATGCAATAAAGTGAAGGTATGCATAAGGTTCGCCGGTATTAAGAATGCGTGATGGCGGTTTCCCGTAGTAGTCTTTTGTGGTGTATTGCGAACCGTTAAGCGCAGTAACTTTTGTGTTGTTGTTCGGAAGTTTCGCAATCACATCTGCAGTTGAAAAAGTGCCAATGACTACATTATTCCGGATGATCTTAATCTCGTTTAGGTTGTCGCCTGCTGGCCATGCAAAACCAAAATAGTTTTGAGGGCTATTAAAAGTAAGCCTCACTTTACTGTTTTTCTCAAGCGACATATAGTTCCCTTGATTGGCACCATAGGTATCATCCAGTTTAACTTTTGAATTTCCCGATATTTTTTTGTAATTTCCAATCTGGGAGTTGTATCCTCCCGGATTGGGAGCCCAGTTATAAATAGGTAGTATAGGGTTGAAACTGCTAAAAGTTTCCGTCTTTTGTATCCCGCCGGTAACGTCCGACGACATCCTCAAGGGTTCACTGCAATACACCTTAAGGGCTTCCTGCGCATTTAATCTGGCAGCCAGCGCCGCAACCAGAAAAAATGAAAGGAAAATTGTTTTTTTTAAAATTTTCATAGTCATTCTTTTTATTTGGTTTGGTTAACTCTCTTATTATTATTATTGAAATGTGTACTGAAGCTCAGTTGAACTGAGTTCCAAATTTGCTGACATATTTCCAAGCTTCAAACGAACCGATGTTTCATAAGCCGGAAGGGTGAGCTTCATGGTATAGGGCATTCCTGCGGTGAGGTAAGCTTTTTGGTAAGCGATGCCCGAAGAGTTGGTTACCTCGGCAATACCGGCAACGGGAGACGTTAGTGTCAAACCGAAATCTTTGGTAGTTTTCCAATTGAACTCAGAAGGAACTTTCAAATCTTCCATTACTTTTGGTGTACCCGGGTCTTGAACAATTTCACGGTCTTTACGGCACGATACGAAGAGTGTGCTTAAACCTAAAATGATGAGGAGGATGCGAGTTTTCATGGCTATATTTTTTAATTAATTTCCTTTGATTTGATAAGCTCGAATTCCGTGCCAAACTCGTTATTTATTCTTAATATACTGATCTCCATTTATATAACAAAAAATAGTTTTCCAAGAAAAGTTCCCAAAACAGAAAAAAGTCTAAAAAATGGAAATATTCCTGTAACGATGATTTTTAGTTTACAGAATTTCTTAGTAAAAATAAGCAAATCTTTCATATAGTGTCAAGGAAATACAAAAGCCGGCACGGAGGCCGGCTTTCTATGCTGTTTATCAGAAATCCTATTAAAAGCTTAACATGCCCGAAATTGGATTTTAGTATCAGGGTATCTGGTAAATAAGCGACTGGTTGCGATAACCGGGAAGATTTTTATACCAATCGGGGAAAAGAACACCGCCACTTGTGGCCCATTCGGCAAACTTGAGATGAACACCAAGGATATCCTGTTTTTCAATGGGATAATCAAAGCTTTCGTAAATATTGATTGCCCAGGGCAGATTGTCATCCGTGACAAAATACTTGCCGTTGCCCGGATCACTTCTATCATCGTCCTGTCCGAAAAGCGAAACGTTCATCAGATCGGTGGGCTCATAGCCGGGTAGGTGGACTTCGTGGCTTCTCACTTTGTTTACGATGATGAAGGGATTGAAGTTAGCAATGTCGAGGTCGGCAAAATTGTAGGTGCTTGGTTTAAACACCATTTTAATGTTGAAGGTAACCGGTGTTACATAAGGTGCGCCTGGGGTGGTGTTTACACCGATGCCGATTCCGGGATGTTGCATTTGTTTGAAAGCGTTGTCAAAAACGATGATGGTTGGGCGGGTTTGCCCGGCTTCCGTACCACCAGGGTTGAGCGAAACAATGTTTTCTGTCTGTGCAGTTCCTGTTACCGTAACGTCATCGGGATCAATACCATTGGCCAACTGGAAACCAAAACCATTCTCAAATCCGGCTCCAAAAGCTTTCAGCGTAAAGGTTCCACTCACCTCTTTCAGCATATTGCTCAAGTCGGTAATAATTTCAAATTGATAATCAATCACCACGTCGTTGAAATCGTAGTCACCCTTAGCCGGCCATAGGTCTTCAAAAGCCAGAGTTCCTGGCCCGAGGGCAGGGTAGAGGTTGAGTATTCCACTCACAACATCTACGGTGATGGTGGCAATATCGCAAAGTGAATTCAAATCGCAAACCTGATAGTCCACTGTTGCAGTCCCAGTAAAACCGGCAGCCGGGGTAAAAGTAACGATACCGGTAACGGGATTAACTGTAAAAACTCCAATTGTGGCTGCATCGGGTATTGTAGCCGGAACAAAAGTGATAGATGCCGGATCAAGGGCAGTGCTGCCGGGAACATCATTGCTCAGAATAGCTATATCAACCGGAACATCTACATCAGTTGCTGCCATATCGTCATTTGCCGTTGGTCCTACGGGATAGGTAATCGTTACAGTGGCTAAGTTGGAACGGAAACCATTCAGATCCATTACGGAATAATGAATAGGTGTCGGGCAGCCAACAAAACCTACTTCCGGTGTAAAGGTGATGGCTCCCGTGACACCGTTTACTGTCCAAACTCCTTCGCCGGGCACAGTTAGCGGATCACCGGCTGAAGCTGTCCCATCAATTTGTACACTGCCGGGAATCAGGTTGGCATCGCCTTTCTGATCGTTGGCCAATACGTCAACTGTCACCGGGTTGTTGGGCATGCCGTTGCCGCTATCGTCAAAAGCGACGGGCGTACTAATGGAAATCAGCTCTACCCAATCGCCTTGCAGAACAGGTAAACCACCTTCTAGAATGGAGTGGTTGTCGTTTTCAAATTCGCCGCCTACACCCATCGAAAGTTCGATGGCATCAAACGCAAGGCCTGCCGAAGCCACAAAATGCAGATAGGCATAGGGCTCAGTTGCATTTTGTCCGGTGCCTGGCTTTCCGTAATATTGGCTTGTGGGATATAAATTTCCGTTGATGGCCTGTACCGTATGTAACGGATTGTTTGGCAATTGCGCAATCACGTCGGCAGTTGAAAAAGTGCCAATCACCTGATTGTTGCGGATAATTTTTATGGTGTTGTCGCCATCACCTGCCGACCACGAAAAACCATAATAGTTGACCGGGCTAGAGAATTTAAGGGTTACTTTACCGCCCACTTGAAGGGCAAGATAATTTCCTGCATTTGAACCATATTGGTCATCAGCTTTAACATAGGACTGGCCTGCAGTTTGAAAATAAGTACCTAACACCGAGGGAGAGCCTGCCGGCAGAGGGGCCCAATTATAATCAGGAACGGCATAGCTACTAAATGTTTCTGTTTTCAGAGTCCCTCCTGTTACATTAGAACTCAGAGTTGCCGGTTCGCTGGCATATACGCGGAGGTATTCCTGTGCACTGATTTCTGACAAAATGCCAAAAGTGGCAAACAGGCTTAGTATAAGAGTGAAACGAAAGTTTTTCATATTAGTATCATTTGTATTCAGCGATTATTGAAATTGATAGCTCAAAGTGCCGGCATTGAGTTCAAGCTGGCCACTCATCGTCCCGATCTTCAGTTGTACTGTTTTCTCGTATGCAGGCAAACATAGTTTGGTGGTATGGGCTTGTCCTGCCAGTAAATAGGCACGCAGATAGGTTTTATCCTGCGAATTTTTGACTTCAAGAATACCGCCAACCGGACTACTTACCGTTAATTTGTAATCTTTTGTCGTTTTCCAGTCAAAATCCTGTGGAACAACCAATTCGTTCATGGTTTTAGGCGTAGTATCAGCAGGCGTTTGCGGATCTTTTCTACATGAGGTAGTCAGAAAAATAACAAGTGCTGCCGAAATGAACAGGGTTAGTCTTTTTGTTGTCATATTTTGTAAGTTGTAGTGATTTCAAAAAATATATTTTTTTTGTGTATCAAAATTTAAGCCAGATATTACTCCTTGCGTCTAAGTGTTTGCTTTTTAGCAAAATAATATTGTTAAATCTGCAGATAGTGTTTTCAGGTTTTTCTCTTTTTTGGAAAACTTTTCCGTTTTTTTAATTATGGTTTGAAACAACTTGCTGTTTTTATGGTATCAGTAGGTTTTCGGGTTTGGAACCCATTAGTTTTTCTGCCTGAATGATCGTTTAAAAAACTTCGCATAAAACGGTTTGTGGTTCAATAAAGAATAACCTTAACTTTGCACGACGAATTTCAAATCTTTTTCAATATGGCACTTAATGTAACCGATGCAACATTTAAAGAAGTGGTTTTGGACTCCGATGTCCCTGTGATTGTTGATTTTTGGGCAGTTTGGTGTGGCCCTTGCCGCATGGTCGCTCCCATTGTTGAAGAAATTGGAGCCGAATATGAAGGCAAGGCCAAAGTGGTTAAAGTGGACGTGGATAACAACCCCGGCACAGCCAGCCAGTTTGGAATCCGTAATATCCCAACTCTTTTGTTTTTTAAAGGTGGTCAGGTTGTCGACAAACAGGTAGGTGTTGTGCCTAAACCCGTTTTAGTTAAAAAACTCGAAGCCATCCTGTAAACTCATCAAGAAAACCAAATGAGCTACCATCGGCCGCCAACCTAAAAAAAAGGTGCAGTTGATGGTAGCTGTGTTTATAGGGATTAAAACCTGAATACCACACTTTTTCTTTAAATCTCAGGCGGATAATTGAATTTTCTCTCATGCCCTATTCAATTCAGCATCACGATCTTGCCCGTTTTGGGAGCCTTGAATTTCTGGCGCACCAAGTGGTTGAGGGTTTCATCACCGGGTTGCACAAAAGCCCGTTTCATGGATTCTCAGTTGAGTTTGCCGAACACCGGCTCTACAACAGCGGCGAATCAACACGCTTTATTGATTGGAAACTGTTTGCACGTTCAGGAAAACTTTTTATCAAACGTTTTGAAGAAGAAACCAATCTGCGCTGCCAATTGATGATAGACCATTCTTCTTCCATGTATTTTCCTTATCGGGAAAAGCCCGGTCTCGAACAGCCTGATAAATTACTTTTTTCGGTATATGCAGCGGCAAGCATTATGGAATTGCTTCAACGTCAGCGCGATGCCATGGGGTTGAGTTTGTTCTCAGACCAATTGGATACCCACACTGCAGTGCGATCGAATAAAATACATCATCGCTACCTCTTGAGCCTTCTCGAAAAGCTGATTGACCCGTCCAAAGCCCTCGAAAACCATAAAACTGCTGCAGCCGAGGCCTTGCACCAAGTGGCCGAACAAATCCACCGCCGCTCCTTAGTGTTGATATTCAGTGATTTGATGGATGAAAATAATCAACCTGACGCCATGTTCGAAGCTCTGCAGCATCTTCGCTACAACAAACATGAGGTTGTTCTTTTTCATGTGATTGACGGTCAGGTTGAAGCCGGTTTGCAGCTCGACAATCGCCCATACCGTTTTGTGGATATGGAAACCAAAGAAGCGCTTAAACTCAATCCGTTTGAAATTCGTGAAGCATACAAAAAGGCTTTCCATCATAAAAGCAGCGAAATAAAACTGCGTTGCGGACAGTATCAGATTGATTATGTGGAAGCTGATATCAATAAAGGATACCACCATATACTCTCCGAATATCTGATCAAAAGGAGCAAGCTTTATTAACGGCCATCATTAACATATTGATTGAGATATAATGTGTTCTTTTTGACAAATATTTAAGAATCTGAATTTTCCTTTACGATTTTAACGTGAAAATGAATATTTTTGCGTATGTTCAATCTCCAACTAATATTTAATCTATCGCTGCTCATTGCCATCAGCGCCATTTCGGGTTTTTTTGGAAAAATTCCGGCCGAAAAAAGGTGGCTGCAAAGCGTATTGAACGGCCTTTTATTTGGTGTTGCTGCTGTCGCCGGAATGCTAAATCCGGCCCAATTTTCGGAAGGTGTATTTTTCGACGGGCGCTCGGTTCTTATTAGCGTTGGTACACTTTTTTTTGGTCCTTTGACCGGATTCATCAGCATTGTTCTTCCACTGGCCTTACGTGTTTATCTCGGGGGATCCGGTGCCTTTATGGGTAGTGCGGTGATCATTTTCTCTTTTTTCATTGGATGGGTCTGGAATAACCGGTTTATGAAACATGGAAATGGCTACATCACACTTCTCCAGATTTACATCATGAGCCTTTTGGTTCATGCTGTCATGGTTTTGCTTATTTATCTCATACCTAAAGATTTATGGTTTATAACCCTCAAGCGTACTGGTATTCCGGTGATGTTCTTTTATCCGTTGGCTTCGTTGCTGATGGGTTATATTATCAGGAATCAGGAATTAAACAGGAAACTTATCGCTGATCTTCGGCAAAGTGAGAAACATTTCCGGACGATTTTTCACAGTATTGGCGATGCAGTGCTGACAACCGACCATTTTGGCAGGGTAAAAAGAGTAAATCCCGAAGCTGAAAAGCTTCTCGGAATGTCGGCTCATGCCATGAGGGGAAAACCAATAGAAGTTGTGATGCAACTTCATGACAATCTGGACGGTAAGGTTGTTAAGCACCCGGTTTATCGGATTTTGGACGGAGAAATTTCTGATGAACAAACCACTTTTCTGATGAAACAGCCTTCGGGCATCATGCTGCCGGTTTGTATCAATATTTCGGATATTCATGAAATTAAAGGTAGTAAAACCGGTATTGCCGTTGTCGTCCGTAACCGGCAACCCGAACTTGAACGACAGGGTGCGCTGCTCAAATCGGCAGAAAGCTACCGGAAATTTTTTAATAATTTCGGAGGACTGGCCTTTGTGCAGGATGTTGATGGGCATTTTATTGATGTCAATGAACGAGCTTGCCGGGTGTATGGCTATCCAAAATCATTTTTTATCGGGAAAACTCAGGAAGTGTTGAGCGCTCCCGGAATGAATAACAACGAGGAAATAAAACAATTTATACAGGATGCTTTCAATGGCTTTCCTTCTGTTTTTGAGTTTTTTGGAAAAAAATCCGATGGCGCCATATTCCCAAAGGAAATGCACCTCATCAGCACCATTTATAATAATCAGCCTGCCGTGCTTGCCATTGGCTACGATATCAGCCAGCGTAAAAATGCCGAAAACAATCTTCGACTGGTTTCTGAACGCTATCAGGCTCTTTTTGAAGCAAGTCCGGTGGGAATGGCACTTAAAACCACCGAAGAAGTTTTTATTCACGTTAATCAGGCCATGTGTCGAGATCTTGGCTATACTGCTGATGAACTTATCGGACAACATGTGAGTATTTTCCGACTTGAAAAAGAATATTCTGACCCGCAAGCCATTCACAAGTCGGCAAACAATAAAATCCATTCGCGAAATTCTTTGGTCAGGACGAAAACCGGAGAAACGTTAATCTTCAATGTTCGCGAAACCGTAGTTGATTTGCCTCAGAATCAAAAGGCGTTGTTAGTCATCGCAAACAATGTGAGTGCACAGATTGAGGCAGAAAATGCCGTGTTGCAAAGCGAAGAACGTAACAAAATCATTCTGTCGGCCATCCCCGATCTTTTTCTTCGAATTGCCCGCGATGGTAATGTGATTGATCATTTAGTCAACGACTTCAATAAGATTGGAATTATTCCGGAAGATCTGGAAGGAAAATCAATATTCGATCTCGTATCACCTGAACTTCATATTCCTTTTCGCGAAAATATTGATGCAGTACTGTTCACCGGACAGTCAATCAACCGTGAGTTTAAGTTTGAAATGGATGACAAGGTTTATTGGTTTGATGCACGCATCGTTCGGAGTGGCAACGACGAAGTGCTTGCCTTTGTAAGGGATGTGACAAGTCGTAAGGAATCGGAAAGCGAGATCAAAAAACAGAAACGATTTATCGAAACCCTTATCGAGAGCATTCCTAACCCTCTGTTTTACATGGACAACAAAGGGGTTTTTCTGGGAATCAATAAAGCATTCCGTACCTTGTACCAGGTCAATCCCGATGACCTTATTGGCAAAGATGTTTATAGTCTGGAGAATGAAATGAATGCCAGGATGTATCAGGAGTCTGATCAGCGTATTTTTAGTGGAGAAGATCATTTTCAGTCTTTGGAGCGAACCATCATTTTGCCCGATGGAAGGAAGCTGGAATGTATCATCACCAAATCACCATTTCCGGGTTATGACAACGAAATTGCAGGCCTGATCGGCATCATCACCGATATTACTCCACAAAAACAACTTGAAGAACAATTTAAAAAAGCAAAAGAACAGGCCGAACAAAGCGACAAGCTGAAAACCTCCTTCCTGAATAATATGAATCATGAAATCAGAACGCCTTTGAATGCCATCATGGGTTTCTCTGAGTTGCTTTTCGATGATTTTTCAGATGAGGAGAAGCGTAGCTTTGTGGACACCATTAATAACAATGCCGAACAATTGCTGCACATCATTGATGAGGTGCTTCTCATTTCTCGTTTAGATACAGAAAATCTCCCGCTCGAAGTCGAAAAAACCGACATTTCGGATTTGCTGAACGAGCTTTATATGAGCCATAGCATTATCTGCCGTCACAAAAACTTAGAGTTGATTAAAGAGCTGCCAGAAAAACCTTTAACGGTGATGATGGATAAAAGAAAAGTCCGGCAGGTTTTAACCGGACTGATTGAAAATGCCATCAAATATACCTTTGAGGGAAGTATCAGCATTGGTGCGAAGATCACGGATAACCGTCTTAGGTTTTATGTCAGAGATACCGGTATCGGAGTGCCTTTAAGCGAACAGGAATTTATCTTTCAACGCTTCTATCGTGGACAGGAAGGGCAAAAAATGGCTGTCAGAGGCAATGGCCTCGGACTGAGCATTGCTGCCCGTATTGTGGAAGTCATGGGTGGAACAATCGGCCTCATCAGTGAACCCGGCAAAGGGTCGGAGTTTTTCGTTATACTGGCTGTTGATCACAGCCACCCCGAACCTGTGAAGACAACTCCCGCTGACTGGATGACAGCTGATTTCAGTGATTATAGCATACTTGTGGTTGATGACGAATATGATAACGCATTGTACCTTTCGTCTTTATTTGAGAAACGATTTGCAACGGTCGGAATGGCTCGCAATGCCGCCGAGGCTATCGAAATGCAAAGGAAACACCGCTTCGACATCGTGATGATGGATGCTAAAATGCCCGGGATGAATGGGGATATCGCAACCCGGCAGATATTGGCTGAGTTCCCCAAAACGATTGTGATAGGGCAGACAGCATATTCACAACCGGAGGAATTGGCTTTAATGCTGAACGCAGGCGCTAAAGCCTGCCTCGTCAAACCCCTCTCTGGTGAACAGGTGTTGGGCAAAATCTACGAAATCTTGCATTCGCCCGATAATGAAAGTCTGTTTGAATAAACATATCGGAAATACAATGATACTTCTTTCATTGACTATGTTTCATGCGAAATGAAACAAGATTCTTTACCCTACCGTTTTGCGTACAATAAACTGAGCCATACTGAACCCGGTGACGATTACTTTTTCGCCTTTGTCGGCATAGCCACTCTCGAGCGTCGCATCAAAAATGTCGCCGTTAAGCTCGATTTTCCCGGCCGGTCTTAACATGGTATGTGCCACGGCATGTTGTCCAATAAATGCTTCGAAGTCGAATACGGCGCTCGAAAAACCTTCGGATTTTTCCTGTACTGTTGTCAAAGCAAGATGTCCAAAACGCCTTGTTCGGAGTAGTTTTTGACCCAGATAAGCCGAAATGCCTATGGCTGCAAAAAGCGAAACGACAACAATCATCAATGCCCGGATAAAGGGCATCAGTTCAGTTTGAAAAGGCTGATCGCCAAACTCCTCCACCATGGCCAGCGTGAGCGAACTGATCATGAGCAAAATGCCCAGAATCCCGGTTATTCCAAAGCCGGGAATGGCAAAAATCTCAATCAGAAGTAAAACTAAGCCTACCACAAATAAGATAATCTCAATGTGCGTGGCTAAACCTTCCAGATAAAGCGGCGCAAAGTAAAGCACGGCAGCCGTAAGGCTGGCCACAAGTGGAAATCCGACCCCCGGTGTCTGCAACTCGAAATAAAGCCCGCCCACGATGAGCATGATGAGCAGTCCGCTCACAAAAGGCTGAATCAGGAAATTGATTACTTTGTCAAGGGCATTATGACGGTGATAGATGATTTCCACATCATCGTGCCCGGCATGTTGCAAAAGTGCGTTGACATTTGCAACTTTAGCTTCACAAAAGCGGTGCTTAATGGCTTCGGCGGTAGTGAAAGTAAGCACTTTGCCCGAATCGGAGATGCCCTCCACATAGAGTGAAGGATCTACCATTGCCTCGGCAATGTCAGCCCGGCGACCGCGTGCCTCGGCAGTGCTGCGCATCATGCTGCGCATATAAGACTGGTATTTGTCGGGAACTACTTCGCCACTTTGGTTAACTACCGTGGCCGCGCCAATATTGGCGCCTTCTACCATATAGATGCTGTCGCAGGCAATGGCGATGAGGGCCCCGGCCGATGCCGCATTATTGTCAATCAGCACATAAACCGGAATGTCGGAATTCAGTATCTTCGTCCGAATTGAATCGGCAGCGTCCACCATACCTCCGTATGTGTTCATGTGGATGAGCATCAGCCCTGCGCCAAGCTCATGTGCCTGCGCAAAGGCTTTCTGCGTGGTGCGCCATACCGGAGGGGCAATCTCTTCGCGAATGTCAAACTGATAAATGCGCAAAGTTTTTGTGTGATCATTCGCCTGAGGTTTTGCTGATAAGCTATTGTAAATCAGTAGTGAAAATAGAATTGTGATGAAAAAAGCAAGTCGGTTCATGGTGTCAAATTCATCTGAATTGTGAGTAAAAATACAACAGCTTGATGGATAAAAGGCGCTGTAGCGTACAAAAACCTTAAGTTCGCGCAAAAATCAACCCATGAATTTCCTTGCGCATGCTTTTCTTTCGGGTGGTGATGAACAGGTACTCCTCGGCAATTTTGTGGCCGACAGTGTGAAAGGCCGTATGATTGAAAACTACGGAACGGATTTCCGAAATGGGGTTCTGCTACATAGAGCCATTGATCAATATACTGATAATCACGAGCTCGTTCAGGAATGTAATGTAAGATTGCGACCCTATTTCAGAAAATTTGCCGGTGTGGTTACCGATATCTATTTCGATCACTTTCTTGCCCGTCATTGGGATACTTATAGCACGACGCCACTCAGGCAATTCGTCGAAAAGGTGTATCGCCTGCTTGAGGCGCATAGCCGGCAGCTTCCTCCTCAGTCACAACGCATCATCCCATGGATGGTGGCTCAAGACTGGCTTGCCGGTTATGCCGGATTTGAATCGCTGCACCGTAACTTTGTAAACATGTCGCAACGTACACGCTTCTACTCAGGAATGGAAAATGCAGTTGTTGTGCTGCAACAGGAATATGATTTTTTGGAAATTCGATTTCAGCAATTTTTCCCGTCTCTCATGGTTTTTGCTGATGAATTTCGCAACAATTTTGCACTAAAGATCGAGGATAGTCGGGATTCACAAATATAATGTGAGTTTTGAAAAATACCTACAAATCCATCGCGGGCTTACCAGATTACTAAATGGGTAAAATGGTAGTGATACACTGATAAACAATGTGCTATAACCTTTTTGATAATGGAATGCTTAATTTTTCGATATTCGGTACTCGGTTAAAGTAGCTCTAATCCTTTTATTGTCAATGATATTCTGAAGATATTAAACCAGACGAACTTGCAAATGCCGATAAAAACTACTACTTTAGTCGTGCTATTTTGCACTGCAAACTTGATTAAATAAACTGAAAAAATGAACAAAACGATTCTTTGCTTTTTTTGCTTCTTGTTTTTGCTGCCTTCGTGCCGGAAAAACCAGCCGGAAAAGCCTGCTTCAATCCAACTGACTATTCGTCATTCGGTGGAAGGTAACCTTCTTGTGGTGGACACCATGCGCTATGTGAATGCCGCCGGAAACCCATTTTTAATCACCGAGATACAGTGGTTTCTTTCTCATCTGGCTTTGCAGAAATCCGATGGTAGCCTTGAGCCGCTGGCCGATGACGAAGGCATTTATTATTTGGATACCGACCTTTCGGATACCTGGACAATTCACTCTTCGCGCCCCATAAATCCGGGTGTTTATACAGGTTTGAAATTTGTTTTTGGGTTGAATCAGACCGATAACACAAGCGGTCGTTTTGTGAACCCTCCGGAGTCGTTTATGTTCTGGCCCGAACAACTTGGCGGCGGCTATCACTATATGAAACTCAATGGAAAGTGGAGGAGACCCGATGGGCTCATCGCTCCTTTCAATTTTCACCTCGGCATTGGTCAGGTTTACGACAGCATCACTGATGCTGTACGCTTTGTACAAAATTATTTTGAAGTGGAACTGCCTTGTAATCTGCAACTTAAGCCTGAAAAACAAACTTCCGTCGAGCTTGAGATGAAAGTTGAACAGTGGTTTTCGGCCCGACACCCTTACGATTTCGATTTCTGGGGAGGCCATATTATGCAAAATCAGGCAGCGATGCAGCAGGCTTGCGAGAATGGGAAATATGCCTTTGCCATTCATATCCTCAATGCATCGGAATGATGAATAAGTTCACCCTCATCGGATTAATCCTGACTGGGTTCTGGTTGACGGCTTGCAAAACGAAAGACGAGCTTCCGCCTCACCGCCCAACTCCTTATGAGCTGAAAACTCCTTTTGGCTTCCCCACAAAACTCAATATCCCATCCGATAACCCTTTGACCGAAGAGGGTGTCAGCCTGGGACGCTTTCTTTTTTACGATGGTAGGCTGAGCGGACGAACGCATCCCGATTCGCTGATGAGTTGCAGCACCTGTCATATTCAAAAAAATAATTTTGAGCCGGGGGTAGATCACCCGGTTTTCACCGGAGGCTTTGTGCATGGCCTTAGCGGACAAGCTACCACGCATGTGGTTCTTCCTTTGGTCAATCTGGTTTGGAATCATAGCGGCTACGGATGGAACGGTTTCATCTATCCCGGCAACCCTCGGCCTGACTTGCAAAATATTGAAGATTTTGTTCGGATAGCTGTCATTGCCCCCGATGAAATGAACGGCGATACTCTTCGTGTGAAACGTCTTTTCCAGTCGCTCAAAGGTTATCCCGAGCTTTTTGGAAAAGCCTTTGGCAGTGAGACCATCACTTTCAAAAATATTGAACGGGCCATTGCACAGTTTGTGCGCACCCTTGTTTCGGCCGATGCGCCGTTCGACAGGTATTTGCGTGGACAATACCAGCTTTCTCCATCTGAACTCAATGGGTATGTGCTTTTTATGACGGAGGAAGGTGCCGATTGTTTTCATTGTCATGGCGGAGGAGGCAATCCGCTTTTCACGACACATCTTTTTTACAATAATGGAAAAGACAGCTTGCTTAGCCCACAGCACGATCGGTTTTCAGTTACTGGCGATCCTATGCAGCGTGGTGCCTACAAAGCTCCTGGTTTGCGCAATGTGAGTCTTTCAGGTCCTTATATGCACGATGGTCGTTTTGCAACTTTAGATGAGGTGATTGATTTCTATTCGCATCATGTGGTTTCGTCCGAAACCATTGACCCCCTGATGCATCATGTGCTGCAAGGCGGTGTGCAACTAACGCCGGGACAAAAAGCTGACCTGAAAGCCTTTCTGCTTTGCCTGCACGACACCGTATTCCTGAACAATCCGGCGCATTCCCGTCCTGAAAAATTCCCGGACGAATAGTTGATAGGTTCAAACGTAGGTAAATCAGACGTTATGCACAATGCGAGAAAACCGCTCCGATGAAGTTTACACTAAATTATTGAGTATTTTTGTGATAATGATGAAAACGTGAGAAAAAGAAAATGATAAAACAAACCAAACATAGAATTATAAATGGAGATAGCCGACAAATGAACGAACTTAAAGATGAGAGTTTTCATTTGATTTTGACTTCACCACCTTATTGGCAATTAAAAGATTATGGAACAGAAAATCAAATCCGATTTCACTATAATACTCCCCAATGAAAAAGCAATCATTAAAATGTTAAAAATTTTGTTCTGATTGATGTAAGGAGTCATTTAAGCTGAGATACAATGCTTTGTGGCTTATTTAGAATTACTATAAATTACATTGAGAGAAAACATTCAGTAAACCAGGCTTAAACAGCTTTGAAACGCTTTTTAAACGCTGTTGAAAAAACACAATCCTGATTGGGGTGTTGTGCTTTTTTTATTTTTTCACATCCTTTCATGAAGCAAATGTTTTAGTGGTTGAATAATCCGGTGAAACAAACGCAAATCATTGGTGATGATTTCAGCTGAGCCTGTAAGCCTTTGGTTGAATGCCAACTCTTTGCCATAACTGCTTAACATACCCCTTGGAAAAGTTACTTTCGCATAATAGAAACTTTGTTCAGAAACAGCGGAGATGCCCGACACGCACCCTTCTATCATTCCAAACTCCATATAAGGATAGTTGTCGAGCCGGATATTCACCACCTGACCAAGCTTCACTTTTCCGGCTCCAGACTGTGGAATGACAAGCGTTCCGACAAGCCCCCCAATCGTATCGGGGAGGATCGTGAAAACAGTTTCTCCTGATGTCAGGTTTTGATTGGAAGACCAATATTTCGTAAAAATACACTCCCCATCAATCGGCGATCTCAGTATATAGCTGTTTTCCCAAATATCAATCTGAGCGCTCAGGTTTTCGATAGATTCCGAATAAGCTGAAACAAGGCTGCTCTCTTGCTGTTGGTCTTGTAGCTGCATTTCCATTATCGAAGCTTCGAGCTGCCTGATCTGTATCCTGATGTTTGCAAGACTTGTTCTGATTGCTTCGAAACTGAGTTTTCTGGATAAATAGCTGCTTTGTGCCTTGTCAAGTTCTTGCTCAGGGATCACTTTTTCTTCGTAGAGCTTGGTATATCTGTCAAAGTCTTTCTTGGCAAGGTCAAAATCCT
>JACFNF010000042.1 GCA_019454985.1 Bacteroidales bacterium | reverse complement strand
TGTCAAATTTATTAATACCATTTTTTCAATTTGACACAGTTTTTTGAATAGTCTCCGGCAAAATGGAGCTATTTTTATTTTTTCGACAAAACAACTGCTGTTCGCAACGGCATCGCCACAGCTCCACTATACCCTTGACCCATTCCGGCACATTTCAATAAATCACAGAATGAAAATTGATAACTTTTGAACTGTACCAAAAATGTAAAGTTCACACAGCAAGGATAAATCAAAGCAGTTTCTTTTTGGAAAAGCAAAAAAAAATTAAAAAATTCGCAAACCTACATCTTGAAACATGAAGCTATGTATATTTGTTGCATCTAAAAAACCACTTTATCGCTAAACCAAATTCTGACCCAATGGAAAAAATTACTGTTATCGGTGCGGGAAACGTCGGTGCCACTTGTGCCAACGTCATTGCTCACAAAAATCTTTGTAAGGAAGTTGTGCTTGTTGATATCAAAGAAGGCATTGCCGAGGGCAAGGCACTGGATATTTGGCAAACGGCTCCCATCAACCACTACAATACCCGTGTGGTAGGTTCGACCAACGACTATCTGAAAACCAAAGGTTCCGGCGTCATCGTTATCACTTCGGGGCTTCCACGCAAGCCCGGCATGTCGCGCGATGATTTGATCAAGACCAATGCCAGCATCGTCAAGGAGGTAACCGAAAAAGCCGTCAAATATTCACCCGATGCCATCATCATAGTAGTTTCGAACCCCTTGGATGTGATGACTTATGCTGCATATTTGGCCAGCAACAAACCTTCGCGCAAAGTGTTTGGCATGGCCGGCACTTTGGATACGGCCCGTTACCGTGCTTTCATCTCCGATGCGCTCAATGTGTCGCCTTCCGATGTTCACGCCCTGCTCATGGGTGGTCATGGCGACACAATGGTACCGCTTCCGCGCTATACCTCGATCAGCGGAATACCGGTAACCGAACTTCTTGGAAAAGAAGAACTTGACAAGATTGTAGAGCGTACCAAAAAAGGAGGTGGCGAGCTTGTGAACCTGATGGGAACCTCGGCCTGGTATGCTCCGGGAGCCGCTGCCGCGCAGATGGTGGAAGCCATCGTTGACGACCAAAACAGGGTATTTCCGGTTTGTGCCTATCTGCAAGGCGAATATGGACTGAAAGACGTCTATCTTGGTGTTCCCGTAAAATTAGGCCGCCGCGGCATCGAAGAGATCATCGAGGTGGATCTCAACAAAGAAGAAAAGAAACTCCTCTACGACTCGTCAGATTCCGTGAAAAGTCTGATGAAAGTGTTGGACGATATGCAGTTGTTTTAGACTACCGCCTCTTTTAAAGAAACCTCCACAAAGCTGTCCCAACCGGACAGCTTTTTTTTTGTAAATTTGCCATCAAACCCTTTGACATGCCCGCAGATTCAATGAAACGCATTGCAGTGCTTAGTGGTGCCGGTATCAGTGCCGAGAGCAGTATCAGTACTTTTCGCGACCACAACGGACTTTGGCGCACCCACCGTTTCGAGGATTTAGCCACACCCGAAGCCTGGCAACGCAACCCATTGTTGGTGCTCGAATTCTACAATGTCCGTCGCAAACAGCTTTTCGAGGTAGAGCCCAACGCCGCACACTATGCGCTGAAACGCTTGGAACAGCATTATCATGTGGACATCATCACCCAGAATGTGGACGATTTGCACGAAAGGGCAGGTTCAACAAGTGTGCTTCATCTGCATGGCGAACTCAAAAAAGCCCGCAGCACTGGCAATCCCGATCTTGTTGTGGAACTTACCCACTGGGAACTCAAATGGGGCGACAAAGCCCCCGACGGAGCCCAGCTTCGCCCGCATATCGTTTGGTTTGGCGAAGCCGTGCCCAATATCAGTCCGGCAATCCAAATTGTTAAAAAAGCCGACATTCTGCTGGTCATCGGAACCTCGCTTCAGGTTTATCCGGCAGCCGGACTTCTGGGCTATGCATCGCAACATACACCCATTTATCTGATTGACCCACAAGCCACAGGGCATAGAGACATGGACAACATCCACCTGATCCGCAAAAAGGCCGGTGAGGGTGTTCCTGAAATTGTTGAGCAGTTATTAACCATTTCAATCTAAAGAATGAAACACAACATCTTCTATTTCATCGCCCTAACTCTTTTCTTATTCTCCTGCAAGAAAGAAGAAAAGCCCGATTATTTAGCCATTGATATTCAAAAGATCGAGCAATACCTTCAGGAACATCAGCTTCAGGCTCAACGCTTGGAATGCGGGCTGTTCTATATTATTGAAAAAGCGGGTGATATCAACCGCCCCACACCAAACTCGATGGTTACGGTAAGCTATCGCGGCACTTTTCTTGACGGCACTGAGTTCGATTCGAGCTCAGGTTTCACCGGCTCGTTGTCGCACATGATCAGAGGCTGGCAACAAGGCATCCCACTCATCGGTGCGGGCGGGAAAATCCGTCTTTTTATTCCATCCCCCTTAGGCTATGGAGACAAAGCCTACGGAAAGATTCCGGCCAACTCTCCTCTTATTTTTGATGTGAGTCTGTTTCATTTTTCCGATTAATTTATTTTTGCTTTTCTTCTTAATTTTATTGCCTGACAGGTACGGCTATGACAGACGATTATCCTTTTATTCTTGACAAAATCAGACGTTTTTGCGATTATCAGGAACGCTGCATCAGCGAGGTTAAAGACAAACTGCGGTCATGGGAGATTCAGTCCGAAGTGTGCGACAAAATCATTAAAATCCTCCAGAATGAGAATTTGATTGATGAAGATCGTTATGTGAAGGCTTATGCTTTGGGCAAGCTACGAAACAACCATTGGGGGCGCAACAAGATTTTGTATGCCTTAAGGATGAAGGGAATCCCCGACCTGACCATTCAGATTGGCCTTTTGGAGTTAGACACCGAAGAATACACTGAGGTTTTAAAAAAACTCCTGAAGCACAAAAAAGTGAAAGCCGCTGACGCTTACACCGAAAAGGCAAAACTTGCGCAATATGCTATCGGTAAAGGTTTTCAACCTCAATTAGTCTGGGAATTACTCAACCAAAACGACTGATGTATTTTCAATTTTACTATCTTCGCCGCTTAAACTCAGTTAAATAGAATTTTTATCCCCATGATTACTACTGAACAATATAAGGAGCTGTCCAAAAGGTTAGAGGCTTTGAGGAGGTTTCTTTGACGTTGACCGCAAACTCGTTGAAATAGAAGAAGAAGAAGAAAAAACGTTGGCGCCCGATTTCTGGAACGACCCCAAGAAAGCCGAGCAACAGTTGAAGCTCATCAAAGAAAAAAAACGCTGGACCGAAGGTTTTGCCACGGCTGCCATGCTCTTTGACGAGCTGACAATGGCACGCGATTTTTTTGATAGCGGCGATGCCACAGCCGACGAGCTGGATCAAGCCTGGGGAGCTTGTCTGAAGCAAATTGAAGAAATGGAGTTTATGAATATGCTGAGTAACGAGGAAGACAAGTTACCGGCAATTCTGAACATCAACGCCGGAGCCGGAGGTACTGAAAGTCAGGACTGGGCGCAGATGCTTATGCGAATGTATGTGATGTGGGGAGAAGACAACGGATACAAGGTGAAGCAATTAGATCTTCAGGAAGGCGAAGTGGCCGGTATCAAAAGCGTGTCGCTCGAGTTTGAAGGCGAGTATGCATTTGGTTACCTCAAAGGTGAAAACGGTGTTCACCGTTTAGTGCGACTTTCCCCGTTTGACTCGGCCAACCGTCGTCACACCAGCTTTGCTTCGGTTTATGTGTATCCGGTAGTGGACGAAAATATCAATATCATCATCAGTCCGGCCGATATCAGTTGGGATACTTTCCGGTCGAGCGGACCCGGCGGACAAAACGTGAATAAGGTGGAAACAGCTGTGCGCCTGCGCCACGCCCCAACCGGCATTGTAATTGAATGTCAGGAAACTCGCTCCCAGTTGCAAAATCGCGAAAAAGCCATGCAGATGCTTCGATCCCAGCTTTACGAAATGGAATTGCGTAAAAAACAGGAAGCCATTGATAAAATCGAAGGCAACAAGAAGAAAATTGAATGGGGCTCCCAAATCCGTTCCTATGTGTTGCATCCCTACAAATTGGTGAAAGATAACCGAACGGGTTATGAAACCTCAAACACCCAAGCCGTGTTGGATGGCGAACTCAACGATTTCATCAAAACCTACCTCATGGAATTTGGTCACAAGCCTGAATACGAAAACTAATCTACTGACGATATGATCCGAATCTACCATAATCCCCATTGTAAAAAATCCAGGGCCGGGCTAAATTATCTCCAACAGAGCGGCCACAACTTTGAGGTGGTGGAATACCTCAAAAAACCGCTCAATGCCGGCCAGTTAAAGACCCTGATTTCAAAAACAGGTCTTGGCCCGAAAGATTTGATTCGCACCCAGGAAGATATTTTCAAAACACTATATAAAGGTAAAGATCTTACTGATGATCAATGGATTGAAGCCATAGTAGCTCATCCAAAGCTCTTAAAAAGACCACTGATTGAATCCGACAGAGAAGCTGTTTATGCCGATCCGCCCGAACAGGCCGACCGGATTCTACATACCACCTGAATTGAAACACTTAAAAAAAACTATCATGAACGAACGTCCACACACCCAGTTGCCGGTCTGGCAAAAATCAATGCAGCTCCTGCATTATCTTTATTCTGTTACCGGAACTTTTCAGAGCGGAGAAAAAGACGTACTTGGCCGTAAAATCAAAGACCTTATCACCGAAGTACCGGTTGCTCTGGCTTTAGCCCTTGGTAATGGCCTGCGGACTGGCAGCTCGGAACGTCTTCAACGTGCTTTCGATGCAACCATCGAAATTGATACCCTACTCCAGATTGCCACACATACCGGCATGATAAAGCCTGATGAATTGGAAGCAATTCAAAACGAACTGATTGAAATTCAGAAAGAATTATTGACTTTAAATCAACGTGTTGAACGTAAGAAACGCTAATTCAACAACTCCAAACACAGAAGAATGATGAGATTCCGCATTGAAAAAGACACCATGGGTCAAGTTGAGGTTCCCGCAGAAAAATATTGGGGAGCCCAAACCGAGCGCTCACGCAATAATTTCCGCATCGGACCCGAAGGCTCCATGCCCAAAGAAATCATCACTGCATTCGCTTACCTGAAAAAAGCCGCCGCCATCACCAATATGGAACTGGGCGTACTGCCGAAAGAAAAATGTGAGCTGATTGCTGCCGCGGCTGATGAGATACTGGCCGGAAAACTCGACGACCAGTTCCCATTAGTGATCTGGCAAACAGGTTCGGGGACTCAAAGCAATATGAATGTGAACGAGGTAATTGCCAATCGGGCTCATGTGTTGGCCGGTGGCAGGCTCGACGATGAGAAAAAGAAAATCCACCCGAACGACGACGTCAACAAATCACAATCGTCGAACGATACTTTTCCAACGGCAATGCACATTGCTGCTTATAAGATGGTCACAGAAACCACACTTCCGGGTCTTGAAACGCTGCGTAAAGCGCTTCACGAAAAAGCAGTTGCATTTGGCGGCATTGTCAAGATCGGTCGCACCCATCTGATGGATGCCACCCCGCTAACGCTTGGACAAGAATTTTCAGGCTATGTTGCCCAGCTCGATTATGGCATCAAGGCATTGAAAAACACTCTTCCGCACCTGAGCGAGCTGGCTCTGGGCGGTACTGCCGTGGGCACCGGGATCAACACCCCAAAAGGATATTCGGAAAAAGTGGCCGAAAATATTTCTAAGCTCACCGGTTTACCTTTTGTGACTGCTCCCAATAAATTTGAAGCCCTTTCGGCTCACGATGCCATCGTAGAAACTTCAGGAGCACTCAAGCAATTGGCAGTGAGTCTGATGCACATTGCCAACAACATTCGTCTTCTGGCTTCAGGGCCACGCTGTGGTATAGGCGAAATTATCCTTCCGGCCAACGAACCAGGGTCGTCTATTATGCCCGGCAAGGTGAACCCCACGCAAAACGAAAGCCTCACCATGGTGTGCGCACAAGTGATTGGGAACGATGCTGCCATCACCGCCGGCGGGATGCAAGGGCATTTCCAATTGAACGTTTTCAAGCCGGTGATGATCTATAACCTGTTGCAAGCCGCCAGGCTGTTGGGCGAAGCCTGCGTCAGCTTTACTGAACATGCTGTGCAGGGTATCGAAGCCAACGAAGCCGCCATTCGCCACAACCTCGAAAACTCCCTCATGCTTGTAACGGCACTAAACACCCATATAGGCTATGACAATGCTGCCCGGATTGCCAAAAAAGCACATGCAGAGAATACCACACTACGCAAGGCAGCTATCGAACTTGGACTGCTCACTGACGAACAATTTACGGACTGGGTAGATCCTGCCAAGATGATATGACATACCGGGCACCGGAAACAATTCAACGGCTGAACCCCACAGTTTCAGCCGTTTCTTTTTCGGCCTCAAAGTACATTTTGTTAAACAATATCCATGCGTTAAAGGCGTTCCTTGTCAGGAAAATTTCAATATTTCCAATGGCTAATCTTGACAGTAGCACAATCATTCAAAATCAGAAAATATCACATAAATAATTCATTATGAACGATCTTGAGATTGCAAAGAAAGCAAAACTTCGCCCTATTGCCGAGATAGCGGCACAACTTGGCATTCCAGCCGACGATTTGGAACTTTACGGAAAATATAAGGCCAAACTGCCTTTGAAATATATTGACCGGTCTAAATTTGGAAAACTGATTTTGGTGTCGGCTATTTCGCCTACTCCTGCAGGAGAGGGTAAGACCACCGTTTCCATCGGTCTTTCTCAAGCTTTGAACCGCATCGGCAAAAGGTCGGCAGTTGTGTTGCGCGAGCCCTCGCTGGGGCCTGTGTTCGGAATGAAAGGCGGAGCCACCGGCGGCGGGCAATCAATGGTGTTGCCGATGGAAGACATCAACCTGCATTTCACCGGCGATTTTGCGGCCATCGAGAAAGCGCATAATCTGCTTGCTGCTTTGATTGATAATAACATCCAAAGCAAGACCCGGTCACTCAATCTTGACCCGCGTACCATTTCATGGAAAAGGGTGATGGACATGAACGACAGGTCGTTGCGCTCCATCGTAGTGGGCTTAGGTGGCACCACACATGGCATCCCACGCGAAACAGGGTTCGACATCACCGCTGCTTCCGAAGTGATGGCCATTCTTTGTCTCTCGAACAACATTCAGGATTTGAAAGAGCGTCTGGGGAATATTTTCATCGGTTACACTTTCGACAAAAAGCCAATCTATGCCCGCGATCTGAAAGCCAATGGAGCTATGGCCGCCCTACTCAAAGATGCCATCAAACCCAACTTGGTCCAAACCCTCGAAGGCACTCCGGCCATCATTCATGGCGGGCCTTTTGCCAATATTGCCCAAGGCACAAACACTGTTGTAGCGACACAAACCGCTTTATCCCTCACCGACTACACGGTGACCGAAGCCGGTTTTGGATTCGACCTTGGTGCCGAAAAATTCCTCGACATCAAATGCCGTCATGCCAAACTTTCGCCTAATGCGGCTGTGTTAGTGGCCACCATCCGTGCACTGAAATATCATGGCGGACAAGCCCTGAAAGATATTCAGACACCAAATGTGGCTGCGCTGGCCAAAGGTATCGAGAATCTTGAAAAACATGTCGAAAACATTCGGTTATTCTCACTGGCGCCGGTCATTGCCATCAATAAATTTTCAAGCGACGCCCCCGAAGAGCTTGATTATCTGCTTAATTATTGCCGATCAAAGGGTGTACCGGCAGCAATAGCCGATGTGTGGGGACAAGGAGGAGCAGGAGCCGAAGAACTTGCCCGTTTAGTGGTAGAAGCCTCTGACAACTGCTGCCCCAATTTCCTCCCTCTTTATCCGCTGACCGACAGCGTTGAAAAGAAAATCGAAACCATCGCTAAGAAAATCTATGGCGCCGAAGCCGTTGATTACACTCCTAAGGCAAAGGCACATCTAAATAAAATTTCCAACCTCGGGCTCAATGATTTGGCCATTTGTATGGCTAAATCGCAGAAATCACTTTCCGACAACCCCGAACTTTTGGGTCGGCCAAAAGATTTCGTGATTACTGTGAGGGAGATCGAAATAGCAGCCGGAGCAGGATTCCTCATTCCCATCACAGGTGATATTATGCGTATGCCCGGTTTGCCCGAAATTCCCGCTTCTGAAAGAATGGATTTGGATGAAGACGGCAATATCACCGGACTTTTCTAAACTCATTTTTGGTTTTTTCAGCCATTCTGCCCGTCGGGAAATTGCACTTTTCTCGCGGGCAGTTCTGTTTTTACTAACGCTCCACTTGTTTGAGACTCAACTTTTGTTGTGGTCTCATTCAAAATCAATTATTTCTATCATGTTGAAAATGTGAAGTATAAAACATGTATTTAAAAATTGTGAAAGAATTGTAGTAGGGCGGCTTGAGGCTCTGTTCTTTGTTTTCTATCGTGGATATCTAATTTTGTACTCTGTCAGGCTGGCTGCATCAGGGTCTGATATTTCACTTATTCAAATTAAATCATTATGAAAAAAGCTCTATTTTTTGTGGCGCTTTGGCTACCGTTGCTGATCTGGTCTCAAAGCCGGGTTAGTCAGGCTTATTTAGGCCCCGACGACGAGGTGCTCACCCGTGATGTTGTGGTAGATCCGGGCTTTTTACCCGCTTGTGCCCCCTCAACCATTAATCAGATGGCCGGATTTCCGAAAAAAGTGCCGGCACATCCCAACTTTAAAAACTTCCGTAATGTTACCCTGGCCGATATCAATGGCGATGGAAAAGAAGAAATTCTTGTGGCTTCGATGAATCATTTGCGGGTTTTTAAATACGACGGAAGTCTTTTGTGGCAGAAACAACTCATTGGCACGCCCATTTATCCTCCCTCAGTTTCAGTAATGGATCAGAATGGAACCATTGGTATTGTGCAGGTTACAGGGGGTGTTCCAAATAACGGAAGGGTTTTCTACTTGGACGTGAACGGGAACGATATGCCCGGTTTTCCAAAAACTTTCACCAATCACTGGATCATTTGTGCTCCGGCATTAGCTGATATGAATGGCGATGGTGAGAAAGAAATCATCGTACAGACGCGCACTTCCAACAACCTTCATGTCATCAAACAGGACGGAAGCATTCTTTGGACTGTCAATCTTGGCGGTACGCCAGCCATCACGCCATCAGTAGGCGACCTTGACGGTGATGGCATCAATGATATCGTAACCGGCACCTCCAACGGTATTTTACATGCTTTTAATGGTACTGACGGAGCTTACAAAAATGGATTTCCTACAGAAGCTAACGGCTCATCGTTGAGCTATCAATCGCCACTGCTTGTTGACCTCGATGGAAACGGGCATCTGAGCATTGTCGGTGCTGCACATGGCGATTCCCCTAATTTCTACGTTAGAAACTACGATGGCAGTTACCGCACCGGATGGCCTGTGCCAACCCCCAACGCAAGTTGGACGTATTGCCCACCCACAGCAGTTGACTTATCCGGCAACAACGATTTTAAAATCTTCGCCAGTCTTCCAATCTCTGAAGAGGTGGCTCCCATGCTTTTTGGCTTTAATCCCGATGCAAGCATGATGGAACATTTCCCTATTGAGAAATCGGGTGGCCTTGAATCGCCTATTTGCGTGGCCGACATCACGGGCGACGGGGCGCACGATCTTATTTTTGGCAGCAATCTGATGGTTGAAGGCCAAGGGTTTATCCATGCCTATAAGATGGATGGCAGTGGCGAGATCAACGGTTTTCCGCTTCGCCCTACTGGTTTCACCTTTATGAACGGCCCGACCTTAGGCGATGTGAATGGCGACGGCCTGCTCGATCTGGTCTCACTTTCCTATGAACAGACTTTCTCGGCCACAGATTCTGCTTATGTGAACGTTTACGAGCTAAATATTCCGGTTGAGCAAGCCGACGTACTTTTCGGCACCTATAAAGGAAGTAACGACCGTACCGGCTATATCCCCCGTTCGGTTGCTCCAGCCAATGTAAGCGTTGAACCCGAAGTGCTGACTCAGACACTGGCCGCTAATCAATCAGCCACCCAGCAGCTCGTGGTAAGAAACAACGGCAGCAGCCCGATTGATTTCCAGATAAGTATCAATGCCGGACGCCAAACTGATGGTAGCCTCTCAGGCGCTTATTGCGATGCCTCCACCTCCGGACAGGAAGAATACATCTCGCATGTGCTTCTTGGCAGCATCAGCAACAGCAGCGGATGGCAAGGCGGTGTGGCCGACTACACAGCTCTTTACACTCAGATTGATGCCGGTCAAAGTGAAATGATCACCGTGACAAACGGCAGCCCATGGCCAACGGATAAAGTGACCGTTTGGGTTGACTGGGATCACAATTATCAGTTTGATGTCGGAACCAATGAAGAGTTTGTCCTGAGTTCAGCTGATGAAGGCGCAACTTTCACCGGCAATATTGCTGTTCCTGCCGGCACCCCCGACGGCTTTTACAGACTGCGTATCCGCTTGTCGTATGTAGTGATTCCTGCACCTTGTGGCAATTTCCCCTTCGGCGAAGTGGAAGACTATACCGTAAAAGTAGGCGATGGTGGCTCGGTCGAAGCCTGGCTAAGCGCCACACCACTAAGTGGAACCATTGCCGCAGGTGCAATTGCCACAGTTGACGCTACGTTCAACTCCACTGGACTCGAGCCTGGAACCTATGATGGCAGCTTGGTTTTTGCTTTCAGCGATGGAGCCGGAACCAGCATCACCGTTCCTGCAACGCTCAACGTCAGCTCATCCCAGTTACCAAAGCCACTGAATTTCAACGCAATGGATATAGGCCACGCCGCACGACTCAGTTGGTCAACACCTAATCAGGGAGGCAATACCAATCTCACTGCTTATAAAGTGTATCGCAATGGAACAGAGATTGGCAGCACCACGCCTGACGTTAAAGAATTTATTGACAGCCCCTTATCCAACGGAAATTATGTTTATGGCGTTGCAGCTGTGTATGGCGCACCCACTCCCGGCATTTCCGATCCGGCAGTAGTAAACCTGACCATTGCCGATCCCATCGGCTTGCCTTTTGCCGAAAACTGGTCGGGCGGTAACTTCACCACTAACAACTGGAAGTTTGTTCCCAGCCAAGGCAATTGGTCTGTTTATGCCGAGGGAGGAAATCCTGCACCAACGGCCGACTTTTTCTGGGATCCGGTGGCAACAAATTACAGCTATAGCCTTGTAAGCCCCATCATTGATGCTTCGTCAGCATCGGAAAACGTCAGTCTGAAATTCGATCTGTTCCTTGATGACTATAATTCCGCAGGCACTGAGAAAATCAAAGTCTGGGTATGGAACGGCAATACACAAAACTGGGTGATGATCACCTCATTCGCCAACGAAGGCTCGCTTGATTGGGAAACACATGTCTTTGATATCACCCAATATGCCTTGAACACCTATACGGCAGTGAAGTTTGAAGCCACAGGCCAAACCACTTACAACTTCAACAAATGGCAGCTCGACAACATCCATATTTACGAAGGCACCAATGCCCCTGTAATTACGGTAAACCCGAATGCTCTTTATCAATATTATATTTATCCGGGATCCATTCAGACTCAGACAATGAGCATTGGCAACAACGGATTTTCCAATTTAGACTGGCAGGCCAGCATTGTGTACACCAACAAAAACGGTTCTCAGTCCTCGACAGTACCCATTGGACCACGTCCCGGTAAAAGCGATATCAAACTGTCAAAAGCCCAGAGTACAATGGGTGGCGCTCCATCAATGGTTCGCGATGGCGTTGTACTACATTATGATGGTGAGAATGATGATGCTATTGGATTGACTGGTGGCGGAAGTTATTTTGTTGCCGCCCGGTTCCCCGCCGACCTTACTTCGGGCTATGCCGGCTATACGCTCGATGAGGTAATGGTTTATATCAACGATGTGCCAAACCCCGCGAAGCTGATAATTTGGGGAGCAGGAACAACCACAACACCCGGAGCTTTGCTCCACGAACAGAGCTTCACAGCTACAGCACAAAGCTGGAATAACATCAGCCTGAGCTCGCCTTTGACGCTCCTCGGACAGGATATCTGGGTGGGATACTCGGTGACCCATGGTGCCAACGAGTTCCCCACTGGCTGTGATGCCGGCCCGGCTAATCCCGATGGCGACTGGATTTCGACTGATGGTACGGCCTGGGAACACATTTCGACCTTTGGATTGAATTACAACTGGAATATCCGTGCAAAACTCAGCGGAAATGCATGGCTCAGTCTGTCAACCAACAGTGGCTCTGTTGCCCCCGGGGCTACACAGCAAGTGAATGTCGTGTTTAATCCGAGCGGATTGAATTTTGGTCTTTTCACAGCTAACATCATCATTAGCAGCAATGACCCCGTCACACAAGTTAAAACAATTCCTGTTACAATGGATATCGTGGTAGGAATAGACGAAACTGCCGCCCTGCAAGTAAGGGTATATCCTCAGCCTGCCTCCGGCGAGATATTTCTCGATCGGGCAGGAGATTGCATCAAGGCCCGGGTACTTAACCTGACAGGCCAGACGGTGATCGAAAAAAACCTCAACGGAAATGACACCCAACGCCTGAATCTGGCACAACTCAACAACGGGACTTATATCCTTCAGCTCGAAACGAAAAACGGCGAATTTGCGAACAGAAAAATCATCATTACCCGTTAGACAACCGTTTTGATTCTGACCATTTTTTAAACAGAGGAGGCTGCCTTTTGAAGCAGCCTCCTCTGTTTAAAAACAACCCAAAATCTCCGGCACGGCAGAAGCAAATCATCCCCCCAAACGCTCCTCTATATCACTGAAATAAAATTGTTTCGTTTTGTCGGAAGAGCTTAGAATGGACTTATCTTTGTTGGATAACCAAATACAACAACCATGATGAAATCCTTTCGTCTAACGGGGTTTTCTGCGGCCAACCCAATCAACAAAAGCCGCATGGGCAAAGGTTTTGTGCCTTCCTTCCTTCCTTCCTTCCTTCCGCATGAAAACATCTCATTTTCATGATTTCCAGCCATTGAAACTACTCCTGATCTTACTGTTTGTATCTGGCACGGCTTTCGGCCAATTTGATCTTTATCTTACTGGAGGCGCAGGCCTTGGCAATTACTTTAATGAAATAGAAAGAGATAAAACTCAGGCCGGTTTTGAGTTGAAATCAATTTTTGCAGGCAGCTTGGGCGCAGAAATGACATGGGAGAGCCCATCCAGATTCAAACCATTTATTGGCCTTAATTTTTCATTCACCGGCGCCGATCAGGAAGTTCGTTTTGATTCTATTATTGGTTCACATTACAGATTTCAGTATCTTTCTGTACCCATTGGATTGCGAATTCGTATTTACAAGTCATTAGGTTTCGAAGCCTCTTGCGTAAACAGCTTTCAGATAGCCAATAAATCCAGAAACACAGTTCTTCCAAAAGCTGCAACCTGGGACATTGCGGTTCAGCCAGCCATCTATTATCAATATAAAAGATGGAGAGGTAGCCTGTCCTATTATTTTGGTTTTAATGACGCCCTTGGCTATGGTTATATAGGTGGGTCTGATTTTCGTCATTTTAACCGAATTATACTATTCAACTTTGCCTATCGCCTTTCCTCATTCAATTAATGCCATAGAATACCGTCTGTAATAAAGCCTGCCAAGGCTCCACTTGGCAGGCTTTTTTCTTCCAATCATGTATCCAAATTTCAAAAGAGATAACTGAGCAACAAAACTCACATTCATGTATATAGATATACACCATTGATTTTCAATAAATTTAAAAATTTTCTCATCTGAAATAAATTTTCATCTCTTTGTTAAACCGGCTAAAAAGCCTTTTATCTTTGTTGGATAACCAAATACAACAACCATGATGAAATCCTTTCGTCTAACGGGGTTTTCTGCGGCCAACCCAATCAACAAAAGCCGCATGGGCAAAGGTTTTACGCCTTCCTTCCTTCCTTCCTTCCTTCTTTATCTTAATAGCCATCTTGCTGTTACTCGGATGCAAAAAAGAGCAGGAATCACAACAATCTAAAAGCGAAACACAAGCACTTTTAAAAGATTCTGAAGAAATAATTCAGGTTACAGATGGTGTTTTATGCTTCTTGGATATGCCGTCATTTGAATATTACCTTAACAGCCTTTTGGCAATGCCAGACTCTCTCAGAAAACTTCAAGAAGTTCAATGGGGATTTACATCCTATGCATCTATCACTGATTCATTATCAGACATCGTTTTTAATGCCTCGACTAAAAATGAAATGCTGCAGCTGATAAATAGCCATAACGATTTTGTTAAAGTTGAAGACAGTACGCTTACTACCCAATTACCCTTCTACGGCCATCAGTGTGTGGCAAATATTCATGGGATTTTCAAAGTTGGCAATACATTTTTCCGTATCTTCCCTGAAGGGATCGTTGGTTGGACTGGAGCCACATTAACTCAAATTAAATCATTAACCCTAAACGAAGACTTTGACGATGATCTTTCGGATGGAAAATTCTTTTATATTAAAAATGTGGAACTCGACCCAATAGAAAGTAATTGCGGAAACCAAAAATCGGCTGTAAAATACAATGCGAGCCAAAACAGAAGGATAAATTTTTGCATTAGTGTTAGTATTGTACAAGATCCAACTTCAACAAGATGCCCAAGCACCAATCAATTAATGAATTACAGAAAATACTGCTCACTCATCAACTTATATGGAGAAAAAAAGACGTTAGGGATTTGGTTCAAATACAAAACAAATTTAGAGTTTAAAGAGGTCTATTGTGAACTTGACGTTCCCAGACAAAATGGTTACAATAATCAGACATGTACAACTGTTGTCGGATATGAAAAACGCGGATTAATTAATAAGTCAGATAACGTAAGCAATTCAAAACTAATGACCAGAGTTTATTACGGAATGACCCATAATATGGGTGATGTAATACATAATTACCAAATCACAAACCCGGTTTTTTATAAAGTTAAAGGGAAAGCAACAAGTACTGGATTAGGTGGTTTATGGAATGAAATCAATTGTGGTTATTAAAAATATTCTATCATGAAAAATGTGATTTTTTTATTGGCAATGATCCAAATATCAATTGTCGCTTTCGGACAATTTGATCTAACGCTCTCCGCTTCAGGTGGATTGAGCAAATTGCAGGGTCAGCACTTTCAAACCGAGGGAATTGAAAGTAATCATTGTTTCACATCGGGAGTTGATATGCTTGTTCAGTTGAACAAAAGCAAGCATATCCAACCCTTTGCAGGTTGCTCCTTTTATGTGTTGCAAAGCAAACTTGATTATCCAACTGATTGGCATCTTTTGGAACCAACCAACCGTTTCAGGTTCAATTTTCTAAGGATACCCATTGGTGTTGATGCACCGGTATTCAAAACAGTCGGTATCCGCTTGGCACTCATCAATGGTTTTTTGGTAGGAGGAACCGAAACGAGCCCTGAAGCAGCAAAATACGAATTTGGTGTGCAACCCGGCATCTTTTACAGCTTGGATCAATGGAAAATTGGTTGCAATTATTACCGTGGTTTCACCGATGTCTTTCATCGGGCTGAAGCGCCACAAAATACAGCTTATTGGAAAGTTTACAACAGTGCATTCTATCTTACAATAAGCTATAAACTGCCTTTGTTTTAATATCAAGCGAGCTCATAAAAAGCCTGTCGGAAATGGTTCTTGCAGGCTTTATTTTCTTCCCTTAACATATATCCAAATTTTAAAAGAGGTATCAAAGCAACACAACTCACATTCATGTATATAGATATACACCATTGATTTTCAATAAATTTAAAAAT
>JACFNF010000041.1 GCA_019454985.1 Bacteroidales bacterium | reverse complement strand
GGGGTTCCGGGCAGGCTGAGCATCATGGAATAAGCTAAGGCTATTTTGCGGGCGTCTATGCCGAAAAGGTTGGACAGACGTGCCGAGATGCCTTCGCCAAGCCTGAAGTCCCATGAGGGTTCCAAACAATAGTTTTGATGGATATATTTACGGTCGTCTTCCGACACATAAACCAATTCAAGGCTCAGCTCGTCGTGGCATCGTAAGAAGGTGAACCACTGACTGTTTTCGGGAATTGGGGGCGTTACCGAAGGATGAAGAATCTGCCGGATTGGCTGGTTGCTTTGTTGGGCAATGCTTTTGTAAAACATGGGCATCACCGGAAAATGGTATGCGGCATGGCATTCGTCGCCCTGACCCATATATTCCACCACGGTAGCAGGCTTCTGGCAGGCTTCGGCAAGCAGGAGTGTTCCGGGCTTCACGAAGTCGAGAACCGCCCTGAACATCTTCACAATCAGATGGGTCTGTGGTAGGTTTTCGCAGTCGGTGCCTTCTTCTTTCCAAAGATATGGAATTGCATCGGCCCGGAAGCCGTCAACACCAAGCTTCTGCCAATAGAGAAAGTTTTCCAGCATTGCCAAGAGCACCGCGGGATTGCGGTAGTTGAGGTCGGGCTGAAAATTGAAAAACCGATGAAAGTAATAACTATCGCCCCAGGGTTCCCAGTTGCTGGTTTCCATGCCTTTGAAGATGATACGTGCATCGGCATATTTCCCTGGATCTTTCGACCAGATAAAATAGTTGCGATAAGGGTTATCTTCCGTTTTTTTTGCTTCCACAAACCAGGGATGCTCCTCCGAACAATGGTTAATGGCAATATCAAATATCACCCTGATACCGCGGGCATGGGCTTCGTCCAAAAAGCGGCCAAAACGCTGCTCTTGTTCTTCACGGGTAAAACCTTTCTCAAGTCCCAATAAATCGTGGCGCACGAGGTCGTAATTGCGGATGTCGAAACCTGCATCTCGCATTGGACTGTCTAAGATGGGCAACAACCAAAGACAGGAAACACCCAAGCCCTGAAGATAGTCTAACTTCTGCGTAAGACCGTCGAAATCCGAGGCAAAAAGATCAACATAAAGCGAATAAACCACGGCATCTTTATACCAGTCGGTTGTTTCAAGGCGAACAGGCTGAACTTCAAGCTGTTCGAGAAAGCTATATAAACGACTTAACGGTATTTGGGGATAAAGTTGCTCCCACAACTCAACGATCTTTTCTTTCGTGCTCATTATCAGTATTTTAAATAAAAATGATTGTTATACAAAGATAGGTATTCGTCTTCACAATGCACTGCAAAACGGGTAATAAGCTTTGCTTTTATTCCGCAAACGGTTTCGTGCACCAATAAAACGCTGCAACCCGAATCGTTCAAACGGTTTAAAGGCCAAGATCAGCTTCCAACTTGCGACCTTCAGCGCCGGTATTCTGAAGAGCCTTAACAATAAAAGACTTCAGGTTGGGTTTGGCTGCAAACGCTTTGAGCACCGGTTTTGTGGCATCGCCCAGCCTGAAATTCCAATAAAGCGCAGCTTCAACCAATGCACTGGCAATACTGTCATCACAAATTTCTAAACGACCAATGGCCTCAACGGCATTGATACGGGTACGGAAATCAAAGCGCGGACTCAGATAATCCCTTAGCTCGTCAAGATATTTTATTCGACCAAAACGGATGGCTGTTTCAAGCCAGGCAATGCGCACATTCAGGCCTGGATAGCCTTGTTGTCCGTCTGTTTGGCGAAGATATTTTCTCAGATGTCGGTGATCGAGCTGTTTGAGTGCCCTCAAAGCGGCAATCACATTGCTGTAGGAGGAATCCTGAAGGCAGGCTGCAACGGGACCAATCAGGCTCTTGTGGTGGAGTTTCAAATTTGTCAATGCGGCTCTGCGCACATACACATCATCCGATTTTAGGGCATCCCGAATAACAGCTATCGAAGCTGCCGAGCTATCCGAGGCCAATTGTGCCACAATTTCGCTTCGCACCAAATGGTAACGGTTTTTTTTCCATGCAAGTTGCAATACTTCAGCTTTCTCATCAACAGGAAAATCCCGCATTTCGACCAAAGCACGATAGCGGTCAATCATTTTCGGGGTATTGAGCAGTTGGTCAAAAACGTCATATTTTGGCCGTACAATCGTTTCACGCTTCAATATCCGGTTTCCGGGATCGAAGAGCAGGTAGATCTGCTGTCCTTCTTTGGGGATGATATAGAGTTGTTCGCGGCTATCGTTCAGAAAGTGATGGGTGCTGCGGCTACCGTCGGTATAACCCACTTCAAAGCGTATGTTTGCCCTGAAAGGCGGTTTTTCAGGTGTTATTTCCTGAATTTGCTCAACTTTCACCAACAGACTCAAGCCCTGATCTTCGTATTGAATACGGTAGTGAGGTTCGCCACCGCGCATGACCCACTGGTCGAAAAACCAATCGAGTTGCATCCCCGACGATTCTGCCACGGCCTGTCTGAAATCGGCGGTTTCCACCTCTGACTGCCGGTTTTTCTGCAAATAATACGTGATGGCTTTTCTAAAAGCCTCATCGCCCATCTCATCGCGCAGCATATCAACCACTAACGAGCCTTTGGAGTACCAGCGGTGAGTGCCTCCACGGCCATCGCCAATGGCATAATCGTCCGATTTTGCAGCAAGCAAGGCGTTTTCTTCCTCTTTCAGCCTGACCCATTGATAGGCGTTTTCGCCAAAAATTGCCTTTTCAAACCGCTTGGCATAATAGGTTGCAAAACTCTCGGTAAGCCAGACATTGTGGTTTCCACGATGCGAGATATCGTTGCCAAACCACTGATGTACCAGCTCATGAATGTTCACATTCACATAGTTACGCTCCCACCAGGCGCGTTCGTCAATCAGCATATAGTCTCCAAAAACAGTGGAGGTTGTGGTTTCCATGCCGCCGTAAAGATAGTCGGTCAAGGGAGCCTGCCGGTAGATGGAGTACGGATATTTAACTCCTAACTCATTTTCGCAGAAATCCACCATCTCATCCATAAATTTATAGGTTGGTTTCCGATGGCTTTTCAGGTCGGGATAATACCACAGTTCGACAGGCAGACCTGAATGAGTTGTCAAAGTGTCCCATTCATACTGTCCGATGACCAAGGCAGTGGAGAAAAAGGGATGCGGCTTTTCGAGACTGTAATGCCAGGTGGTTGTTCCATCGGCATTTGGGGTGATTTCTTTGCGGATTCCATTACTGAACACCTGATAGTTTTCATCGAAGGTGATTCGGAAATCCATCGTCAGCCTATCGTCGGCGTATGGCAACCAGGTGTGAGGGCGGTGCGCCCAAATCTGCCGTCGTCGAGTGTGGCTGTTATCGTCCCAACCCACAAAATGCAGCTCAGTTGGCGCAACAACCTCATATTCAATGTAAAAGCTATGAGAGGCAGAGGGTTTTCCAACATTTTCATAGAAAAATATCAACCGGTCATCTTCTATTCGCCAGGAGGCTTCCCGACCGTCAACCTCGACCTTCGACACTGCGAAACGCGGGCAACTCAGCCAGGCCGAATCGGCCCTTGATGTTGTTTCCACAAAGTCGAACCTAACCTTTGCCCGCACGAGTTTCTGTGCTGCCTCTATCGTCAACTCGACATCAATATGCTCAAAATCAATATTTTTATCGAGGACATTGACTTCCTTTGCAGTTTGAGCCAATATGGCCGAGGCGAGCACGACAAGTTGAAAAGTCGTAAAAAAACGGCATAACCGAGCGTAGATCATCTTCATTTCCATGCTCAAAAATAGGATTTTTCCACTGAGCGGAAATCAAAATCGGTAAAATGTTCTTTGCCTCTTGCGCGGGATTAGAAGCCAAGCAGACTAAAGAGCCAATAGGTCAAGGCTGCGATGATCATGGAGATTGGGATGGTTACTAACCAGGCTACCAGCAAGTTTCCTGTGACG
This sequence comes from Bacteroidales bacterium, assembly GCA_019454985.1. Lineage (GTDB taxonomy): Bacteria > Bacteroidota > Bacteroidia > Bacteroidales > F082 > JALNZU01. The sequence goes on along the minus strand of JACFNF010000041.1, from coordinate 12,138 downwards.
CCCCATTTCACGGCTGAAAGCCTTTTGGTCAAGCCTACGCCCATGATGGCACCGGTGATGGTGTGGGTGGTGCTTACCGGAATACCGTACGCTTCTGTTCCAAAAAGCAGTGCCGAACCGGCCAGCTCCGCCGTAACGCCTTCAAAAGGAGTGAGTCGCGTGATTTTGCTTCCCATCGTTTTGATGATTCGCCATCCGCCCATCAATGTACCAATACCAATCATTCCATAGCATCCGATGGCTACCCACGGCGGAATATGGTGAATGTCGCCGTTAGCATGATAGGTGATATGCGCCCAATGCGGAATATCAGCAGGGTTCGTTCCGTGGAAATAAACGATGAGGGCAGCCGTAATGATACCGATCACTTTTTGCGCATCATTTCCACCATGCCCAAGGCTAAAGGTTGCCGACGAAAACAATTGTCCGATCTTGAAATACTTTTCAAGTTTAAATGGATTGGCCTTTCGGAAGATCCAAAGAAAAATAATGCTGATGAAATAGGATACCAACATTCCCAACACCGGTGCGACGAAAATAAAGGCGGCGATGGTCAGAATCACTTTATCGTGAATGACCGACCATCCGGCATGAGCTACTGCCGCGCCGGCAAAACCACCCACAAGGGTATGCGATGAGCTGGAAGGGATTCCGAGATACCAGGTGAATAAATTCCAAATGATGGCCGCAATGATACCCGAAAGAATCACCAGAAGCGTAATGGCGCCCGTATCTACAACCTTAGAAATGGTGTTGGCTATGTGAAGATCGAAAACCACATAGGCCAGCGAATTGAAAAATGCAGCCCAAATCACGGCTTGCAGCGGAGTTAACACTTTGGTGGCCACCACCGTGGCAATAGAATTGGCCGCATCGTGAAAACCGTTGATAAAATCGAAGGCAAAGGCAAGCAGGATGATTAAAACAAGCAGGGTGAAGTCCATAAAAATTATTTTGGAGTTAATCTGAAGCGGCCTACGACAATTTCACCATGATTGTGGAAAATACTTTACGCACATCATCGCAACGGTCAATGGCCTTTTCCAAGGCCATGAGGATGTCGCGCTTTTTGATCAACTCAACGGCATTGCTCTCAAAATCAAACAGATTGGCCAGGAAATGCTGATAAATATCGTCAACCTCAGTTTCGTAACGGTCAATCTTCTGATAGGATTCCTGAAATTTTGAAAAATCAGAAGCATGTTTGATGTTGCTCAACACGCTCAGGATTTCCAGATTTGCATTGTGAATGAGACAGGCAATTTTCACAAATTCAGGCGGAAAAGAATGTACCTTATAAAAATAAACACGTTTGGCTGCTGCATCAATGTAATCAATTACATCGTCGAGGCTATTAATCAGATCATGGACATCCTCACGGTCAAAAGGTGTAATAAAAGTACCGTTCAACTCATCCGACAAGTGACGGGTGATTTCATCGGCTTTCTTTTCCACCTTTTTAATTTCTTTGATGATCACATCCCTTTTTTCTACGTCTTCTTCCTCAAAAAGTTTTACCAATAGGCCTGATCCTTCGACAAGAGCCTCGGCCGACTGTTTGAAAAGCGGAAAGAACTTTCTGTTTTTAGGAACCAGAAAACCAAAAATACGGTCTAAATTCATGTTTTATTTGTGTTTAGAAGTGCAATAGCTTGGACTGTAGCAGAAAATCTCATCTTTTTTTAATCATAATGCTGATAATTCGTCAGTTATCCTTCTGCACGGATTGAAGCAAAAATAGTCTTTTCTGGATTATATGCCCAAGTTTTTTATAATCCTTTAAAAAAAATGTTAGGACAGGAATATCCCAATCATAAACGCTTAACATGTTGAATAACAGAGTTTTTCAACACAGACAATAGTTCTTCGCATATTTGACTGTTAAAGTAGCCGAAAGAGGTGAGGCAAGGCTTAAAGCCCGATGAATCAACGCCAAACATTCAAAAAGGGTGAAAGATAATTGGGTTTGAGGAATATGATAATCCAAAAAAAAAAACAATCGTTTCCGGAGCAGGTAACGGTCGGTAAACGGCAAACTTGTCTGAAAACAAAGGTTGGTTTGAAAAATCTCATTTAATAAAATCAGGCCCGTTCAGTATCGCTTTTCAGTCGGAGCAGAGCCACATTTTCAACATGTTGGGTTTGCGGGAACATATCCACCGGCTGAACTTTCTCAACGGAGTAGATGGTGCTGAGCAAAGATATATCGCGCGCTTGCGTGGCGGGGTTGCAACTGACGTAAACAATTTTCTCAGCCTTGATTTCAAGGAGTTGTGCCACCACATCGGGATGCATCCCGGCACGGGGCGGATCGGTAATCACCACGTCCGGGCGGCCGTGCTGCGCCACAAAATCGTTACTCAAAACTTTGGGCATATCACCGGCAACAAAGCTTACATTCTCAATCTCATTGAGTAAGGCGTTGGTGCGGGCATCGTTGACGGACTCTTCCACATATTCGATCCCAATCACCTTTCTGACGGCTTTTGCCACATAAAGCGCAATGGTTCCGGTACCCGAATAAAGGTCATAAACCGTTTCGTTGCCTGTGAAACCCGCTAAATTAAAAACCAACCGATAAAGACGCTCGGCCTGTGCGCTGTTGGTTTGAAAGAATGAAACAGGGCCTACCTGAAATTTCAATGACGGCTGACCTGAAACGGGCGAATCCATATGAGCAATCAAAAAAGGACTCCCGGAAAAAACAACAGCCTCTAAATCGCTAATCTGATCGTTTTTCTTGGTGTTCACCACATAAATCAACGAGCTGATTTGTGGGAAACGGGCAGACAGATGTGGGAGCAAACCCTTTAGGATAGCTTCATTGGCCTCGCTCACCACCAAAATCACCATCCATTGATCGATGGCAACATTGCGAATGATGAGGTTGCGGAGTAAGCCCTCGTTTTTTTTGACATCGTAAAACGACAAACCGTGGGCTGTGGCATAGTCTTTCACCGCCCGGCGGATGGCGTTCGATGGCTCTTCCTGCAGATGACAATGCTCAATATCGAGGATACGGTCGAACATGCCAGGCAGATGAAACCCAAGTCCATTGAGGCTTTCGTCAGTGAGTGACCCTGCGGCAGGCTTCTCAACGAGCCAACGACGGTTGGAAAAGGTAAACTCGAGCTTGTTGCGGTATTCATATTGTTTTTCGGAACCCATGATCGGCAACAGGGGCGGATAGCTGAATTTGCCGATGCGGTCGAAAGTGTCGCGCACCTGCTGCGCCTTAAAGGCAAGCTGATGCTCGTAGGCCAGATGTTGCCATTTGCAGCCTCCGCAAACCGTAAAATGCTGACAACGTGGCGCAGTGCGTTGTTTTGAAAACTGATGAATGGCAGAGATTTTCGCTTCAATAAAACTTTTTTTCTTTCGCAGCACGACCAAATCTACAACATCTCCAGGAGCAGCAAAAGGCACGAATACGACTTTATCCCCGGGTTTGGCCACTGCCATGCCTTCAGCGCCGGCCGAAAGGATTTCCACATTCTCGAGTATCTCGCGGACTTTTCGCGCTTTTTTTCGCATATTGAGCAAGAATTTGCTGCAAAATTAGAGTTTATTTCGGCATATCGGCAGGCCAAAGCCGTGACTAAGCTGACTCCTCAGCCTTTAGACCTCATTTCAGCTATTTTAAACTTAGTGAGAAACTTTTCTAATGAAAAGATTGCTGTTTTCAGTACTTTCCCCTTGTGATCCTAATTTCTTTGAACTTGAAAAAGAACTGTAGAGTCAAACCCGGTCAGTTCACAAAAACCTTCCTTCGTGATTTGGTTACTATTATTTCTGTCGGCTACGAATGCCCAAAGATACCAACCTTCATTCAACTTAATCCTTGGATTCATTGAGATTTTATGAAGCATTCTGATGGTGAGGAAGCAATTTGGCCATACCCACTCATCAAGGTTACAAACTGTGCTTTGATTCGCCTGTCTTGACAATATCATGGGTTTGTTCTACTTTTGTGGTTTGAAATCTAATACATCACTCGATCAACACTTTGGCAAAGGCCTGCTACCTATGCGACGTTTATCGGTTTTTCTGTTATTGACTGTTTTTCTGAGTGCTGATCCGTTTTTTGGTGAAATTTGGAAAATTCCAACCTTATTGCATCATTATTTCGAACATAAAAAGGAGGATGATTCCACCACGTTTTTGGTCTTTTTGGGCAACCATTATAAATCCGATATTGGGCATAGGCACAGCACGCATGCCAGTCGGCATCATTCCCGTCTTCCTTTTCATTCTTTAGAAAATCATTCGTTTCATTCAGATTTGGTGCCGCCGAAACAGGTGTGTACCGTTTTTCGGGTTCCGATTATTGCTTTCCGACCGGTAAAAAAACCTGCTGAAGGTCAGATTTATCCCAACGACTGCCTGGTCAGCATCTGGCAGCCTCCCCGTTTGAGCTTTTCAATGGCATAGCCGCATTCAGCAACGGGCAAAGACTCCGGCTGTGTAAACTTTTTGATTTTTCAATCAAAAAACAGATGCTCAATCAAAAATTTATTTGGGATTAAATCATTATGCTGAACCGAATTATTTCATTTTCAATTCATAACAAACTCATTGTAGGCCTTTTTATCATTGCCCTTGCCGGCTATGGCCTCTATGAAGTGAAACATCTGCCTATTGATGCCGTGCCTGATATAACCAATAACCAGGTGCAAGTGATAACAGTAGCGCCGGCATTGGGGGCGCCCGATGTGGAAAGACTCATCACATTCCCGGTAGAACAGGTGAATAATAATATTCCGGGAATCATCGAGATGCGCAGCTTTTCGCGCTTTGGTCTTTCGGTGGTAACTATCGTATTCAACGATAAAACCGATGTTTACTGGGCGCGGCAACAAGTGGCCGAACGTTTGCAACAAGTGCAGGACCAAATACCGCAAGGCGTTGGCACTCCGGTTCTTGCTCCGGTAACAACAGGCTTGGGCGAGATTTACCAATATGTTGTCAAACCTAAAAAAGGTTACGAAAATAAGTACAGTCCGATGGAGCTGCGTACGATTCAGGATTGGATTGTGCGACGACAACTTCTTGGTGTACAAGGGGTGGCAGAGGTGAGCAGCTTTGGCGGACTTCTGAAACAGTATGAAATAGCCGTTGACCCCGAAAAACTCATGGCTAACAATTTGACAATCACTGATATTTATGATGCCCTTGAAAAAAATAACCAAAATACCGGCGGGTCTTACATCGAAAAAGGGCCGGTAATCCTTTTTATTCGCAGCGAAGGGCTGGTCGGAAGTCTTGACGACATTGGAAATATTGTAGTGAAAAACCTTGAAAACGGCAGTCCGCTCCTCATCAGAGACGTTGCCGGCCTTAGCTTTGGCCATGCACCACGCTATGGCGCCATGACATGGAATGGCGAGCAACAGGTGTCGGGAGCCATTGTGATGATGCTCAAAGGAGCCAACAGCAATGAGGTGATTAAAAATATCAAAGAAAGAATCGGCCATATCAGGAAGATGTTGCCCGAAGGTGTTGAGATTGAGCCTTTTTTAGACCGTACGAAAATGGTGAATAACGCCATCACCACCGTCAGCCGAAACCTGATTGAGGGTGCCTTGATTGTGGTGTTTGTGCTCGTGCTCTTTCTGGGCAATTTGCGTGCCGGACTGTTGGTTGCTTCCGTCATACCGCTTTCAATGCTTTTTGCCGTTACCCTGATGAACATCTTTGGAGTGAGTGGCAACCTGATGAGCCTGGGAGCGCTCGACTTTGGACTCATTGTGGACGGGGCGGTCATCATCGTGGAGGCCGTGATGCACAAGCTGTCGCACAGTAAGATGTTTGCAAAGGTCAACCGCCTGAATCAGCGCGATATGGATGATGTTGTTGGACAGTCGGCTTCCCGCATGATGAACAGTGCCGTTTTTGGCCAAATCATCATCTTGGTGGTTTATTTGCCTATCCTGACGCTTCAGGGAATCGAAGGCAAAATGTTTAAGCCAATGGCTCAAACGGTTGTCTTTGCGCTACTGGGTGCATTCTTGCTCTCGTTGACGTATATCCCCATGATGGGGGCTCTGTTTTTGAGTAAAAAAGCCAAACACGAACAGGGTCTGTCCGACAGGATCATGGCACGAATCGAAGAACTTTTTCAACGATTTTTTGTCAGTTCCCTGCGTTATCAAAAACTCATTCTCATCGTAGTTTTTTTCATGTTTGTATTGTCGCTGTTCGTTTTCTCGCGCATGGGCGGTGAGTTTATCCCTTCACTCCCCGAAGGCGATTTTGCTGTTGATACGCGTGTGTTGCCCGGAAGTAATCTCAATACTTCCATCGAAGCCGTTTCGCAGGCCTCGAAAATATTGCTCGGGAAATTTCCGGAGGTGGACAAGGTTGTCGGAAAAACCGGTAGCAGCGAGGTGCCAACCGACCCTATGGCAGTATATGAATCGGATATGATGGTCATATTGAAACCCAGAAAGGAATGGAAATCGGCAAAAACATATTCGGAGCTTGAAGCCAAGATGGCGAAGGAGCTTGAGGCTGTTCCCGGTGTAACTTTCGGATTTCAATATCCTGTGGCAATGCGCTTCAACGAGCTTATTTCGGGTGCAAGGCAGGATGTGGTATGTAAAATTTTTGGCGAAGACCTCGATACCCTTGCATTTTATGCCGATAAACTGGCTAAGATTTGCAACACCGTCGAGGGAAGCGAAGCCCTTTATGTGGAGGCTGTAACAGGAATGCCCCAGATTGTTGTTTCCTATAATCGTGAACGCATCGCACAGTACGGATTGAATATCAGCGACCTTAACCGGACGGTGAATGCGGCTTTTGCCGGCGAGACGAGCGGAACGGTGTATGAAGGCGAAAAACGCTTTGACCTGGTGGTGAGGATGACAGGCGAAAAGCGTCAGCATCTCGAAGATGTTCAAAATATGTTGGTTGCTACTTCTCATGGTACTCAGATTCCGCTAAGTACGGTGGCCGACATACGCATCATCGAAGGCCCGAATCAAATTCAGCGCGAGAACTCGCAGCGGCGTATTATCGTGGGCTTCAACGTCAGAGGACGCGATATCCAGTCAACCGTGAACGAACTTCAGCAGAAGGTTGAAAATGACCTGAAACTGCAAGCAGGATATTATATCACCTATGGTGGCGCCTTCGAGAACTTAGAAGCTGCTAAAGAACGGCTTTTTGTGGCCGTGCCATTGGCACTGATGCTCATTTTCCTTTTGTTGTATTTCACTTTTCACTCTATCGGCCAGGGACTTTTGATTTACACCGCCATTCCACTTTCGGCCATCGGAGGTGTTTTTGCCTTAGCCCTGAGGGGGATACCTTTCAGCGTTAGCGCAACCATAGGATTCATCGCACTTTTTGGTGTGGCCGTGTTAAATGGTATTGTGCTTATTGCCGAATTTAATCGCTTGCATGCCGAAGGTTATACCAATCTGAAACGTATTGTCATCGTAGGAACCAGAACAAGACTCCGGCCCGTGCTGATGACGGCTCTTGTCGCCTCTCTTGGCTTTTTGCCGATGGCCGTAAGCAAGGGTGAAGGAGCCGAGGTGCAACGCCCATTAGCCACAGTTGTTATTGGCGGACTTTTGGTGGCAACCTTCCTCACCTTGTACGTTTTGCCTGTGTTTTATATGTTTTTTCATAAGCGCTTTGGCCCAAAACGCAACAAAACATTGGTTTTGGGGGCAATGCTGTTCATGCTGTTCATGCCATTTTCCGATAGCATGGCTCAGGCTCCTGTTCGCCTCGACCAGGCCATAGATACGGCCTTGAAAAATAACCTTGACCTCAAAAATGAACGACTTCGTGCCGGATATCATCAAGCCCTGATACGTTCATCGTTCGATATCCCGATGACAAGGGTTTTTAGCGAATACGGGCAGATGAACAGCCCCGGCTCGGATGTGAAATTTGGGATTGAACAGTCATTTAGTTTCCCAACGGTTTATCGTTCGCAAAAATGGCTGATGCAAGAGGAATGGAAGACAAGCTTTGCAGCCTCCGAGGTCGGCGCAGCTCTCTTGAAAAAACAGGTAACACGGGTCTATCTTCAGATTGATTATCTTGGACAAAAGCAGCAGGTTCTCAATGAGGTAGATAGCATTTTTAAGGTTTTTCTTGACAAAACACGCAAGCGATTAGCCAAAGGTGAAACCTTGGCTTTGGAGGTGGCAGCCGCCGAGAATCAGTTGGGAGAGGTCATGCTTCAGCTTGTAGAGCTTGAAATGGATAGAAACATGGCATTGCGTCAGTTTCAATTGTTGCTCAACAGCAAAACCTTGCTCGTACCTTCGGAGCAGAATATCGTCCTTCATTATGACGATAACCCTGATAAGGCGGCTTTACAGCATCATCCCCGAATCCAACTTGCCGAACAGCAAGAAGTTGTAGCCGAGGCAGAACTGAAAGCCGAACGGGCAAAATTGCTCCCTGAAATATCTTTGGGTTATTATCGGCAGGGCATCAGCGGATTAGGCTCCGATGGAGTTGTATATGACGCACAGCCGCGATTTCAATCTGTCATGATCGGTTTGCAATTGCCTTTGATCTCTACAGCCCAGAAATCAAGAATCCATGCCGCAAAAATGAATATCCTCATCGCCCAAACGGATTTCGAGTCATCGGTAAAAAGCTTTCAGGTGGAATTTGATGCCGCCCTCGCCCAATACCAAAAATGGGATGCCGTTGTCAGACATTATGAGGAAACCGCATTGAAAAATGCAGGGCTGTTGATAGCCACAGCCAACCATAAAATCAATGCAGGCCAAATTAATTATCTGGAATGGAGCCTTCTGATAGGTCAGGCTGTTGCAATAAAAACAAATTATATTGATGCCATGTTCGAAAGAAACAGGGCGGTTGTTGAATTAAAGTATTTTGTAAATAATTAATAATCAGCATAATGAGAATAGATAAAATTGGATTTCTGGCTTTATTCATACTTTTTTCATGTCAGAATCAACATCAAAACGAAGCCGTTTCGCCGGTACAAAAAACGCAAAATCATCTGGTTTTGACGAAGGCGCAGTTCGATAATGCAGGCATCACATTCACGGAAGTCGAAACAAAGACCCTTTCATCGATGAAGCGGCTCAACGGGAAAACCGAAATTCCTCCTCAGAAGGAGGTTACCATTAGCCTGCCTTACGGTGGTTTTCTGAAATCCACAAAACTGTTAAAGGGGATGTTGGTGAAAAGAGGTGAAAAAATTGCCATCGTTGAGGATCCTCAATATATTCAGCTCCAGCAGGATTATCTGATTGCAAAGGCAGAATTTGCGCTTTACGAAAGCGAGTTTAACAGGCAGCAAGAGCTCAATGAATCAAAAGCCAGCAGTGACAAAGAGTTAGAATATGCCGGAACAAATTATGTGAGCCGCCAGGTGTTGATGAAGTCGCTGGAGCAAAAGCTTCGGCTTATCGGCCTTGATCCCGCCCGCCTGAATCCTTCCAACATCAGCGCCGAACTCCCGGTCTATGCACCCATTAGCGGATATGTCAGCGGAATGAATGCCAATATCGGGAAATATCTCAATCCCGGCGAAATGCTTTTTAGTATCATCTCGCCCGACGATTTACAATTGGTTTTAACCGTTTTCGACAAAGATATCGGACATCTTGCCGTGGGTCAGAAACTTGTTGCTTTCACCAACACGCAGCCACAGAAAAAGATGGCTTGCACCATTTTTCTGATGGATAAAGTTCTTTCATCGGAGAACTCAGCTCAGCTTCGTTGTCGTTTTGATCAGGCCGACCCCACCCTGATACCCGGAATGTTTATGAATGCCGAAGTGGAAATAGCTGGCGAAACCGTTCCCTGCCTTCCTGATGAAGCAATCGTGAGGTTCGAAAATAAGACTTATGCCTTTGTACGTAAAGGAGAGCTTGAATTTGAAATGCTTGAAATCGTTACAGGGAAGTCGGAGAATGGCTTCACCGAAATTGAAGGCGTCGAAAATGGAAACCATCTCAGTTTTGTGGCCAAAGGCGCATATACTTTGTTGATGGCACTGAAAAATACTGCCGAAGATTAGCCGAAAACTGCTTCTGAGGTAAATATTTTAGCAGATAATTTTCCTTTTAACCACCGTAAACCGAACGGAAACAGCCGAAAGTTGACTTCAAGGCTTCGGGCAGCACGTCTTTTTTTCGGAAAGTTTTATTTTTACCCGATGTTAAAGCAATACACGTGAAATACTGACCTATTTTTCAAAAAATACTACTATGACAACCGAACAGATCATCCACAGACTGAATGAGTTGCAAAAAGTAAGCAACGAGCTTGATCTTCCTGAAAGCGAACAACGAATCATGTTGCAAAAGGTGACCGAAGTTACCGATAAGTTCATCAACGGTCTTCCGCAGGTGCGGGGATACAACCCCAGAAAAAATGGGAATTTGGCAATCAAAGCCGAGAAGACACCGCTTTCCGAACTTTTGGAAACCTATCGTTACGAGGTGGCTGAAACAGGCATCAACGCTGCTGCCGGCACTCATCTGGGATATATTCCGGGAGGAGGAGTTTACACGGCTGCCTTGGCCGATTTTATTGCTGCCGTAACCAATCCCTATGCCAGTGTCTATTACGCCTCACCGGGAGCTGCCTCCATCGAAAATGAAGTCGTCAACTGGCTGAAATCTGTCTTTTCGTTTCCCGAAACCGCCGTTGGAAGTCTCTCGTCGGGCGGGTCGGTCTCCACGCTGATTGCCTTCACCGCAGCCCGCGACCGTCATCAGGTGAAAAACGAAAAGGTGCGTAATAGTGTGGTTTATGTGAGTGGCCAGGTGCATCATTCCACACAGAAGGCTTTGCGTATCATCGGCTTAGAAGATGTCATCATTCGCTATATCGCTATGGATGAGCACCATCGGATGCAACCTGAGGATCTGTCAGTGCAAATTCAACAAGACCTTGCGTCCGGACTGAACCCGTTTTTGGTGGTGGCTACGGCCGGCACCACCGACACCGGTGCCGTTGATCCGATTGACGAGATCGGCGAGATAGCCCGTCGTCATCGGCTATGGTTTCATGTGGATGCGGCTTATGGCGGCTTTTTTATCCTGACCTCGAAAAAAGACCTGTTTCGCGGCATCGAAAAAGCCGACTCGCTGATTGTTGACCCCCATAAAGGGCTGTTTATTCCTTATGGCGTTGGTGCTGTGTTGATTAAAGATGCGGATTCGGCGCTACACTCGCATTATTATACGGCCAATTATATGCAGGACGGTGCAAACGAGGAGATGCTCAAAAGCCAGGCCAACCTCTCGCCCGAACTTACCAAACATTTCAGAGGGTTACGGGTGTGGTTGCCCTTACAAGTGCATGGAATTGAGCCATTCAAAGCTTGCCTCGAAGAAAAACTTCTGTTGACGCGCTATTTCCGGCAACGACTTGCAAAGCTTGGGTTCAGCTTAGGCCCCGAACCCGACCTCTCGGTGAGTTATTTCTGGTTTCCGTTTGAAAACGAAACAGATGAAATGAACAAACGACTGATGGATGAGATTCATGCCGATGGGTCGGTCTATCTCAGCTCATCGGTCATTGGCGGACGCTTTGTGATTCGAATGGCTATCTTAGCCTTCCGTACCAAGAGAGAAATTATTGATCGAGCAGTCGAAATGATTGAACGTTGTCTTCACAAAGTGATACAATCAGAGGAAAAATAAATTCCCTGAAAAGATTCCGGAAATTTTCGCCCATTCAATATTTTTTGGTACTTTCCATCAAGGGAAAGTACAGAAAAAATAAATTTGTGTGACGAAATGGTGGCTGAGTTCATCGAAGCCACCATTTTACGCTCAGCCACCATTGTACGTATTGAAAAGGTTTGCTTTCTATGCTTTTGAGGGTTCAAAAGCACCAAACGAACGATGCGCCTGCCCGCACACCCAGCCCGGCAAGGGCTTGAAGATTTTCGACAGTTTTTTCCGAAAAACATCTTCAAATATGCTTCTATTCAAGGGCGGTTTCGACAGGCTCAACCGCCCATTATCGTAATTGGAGTGGCGGTTTCGGCTCAACCGCCCATCAACCCGATAAGATAGAAACATAGAAAAAATGAAACTTCCGATTTTGCGGTTAGTTAAGGGGGGAGTATTCAGAAAACTGTGTCAGTCTCATTTGCGAATTTACAATTTTTTCTTT
>JACFNF010000082.1 GCA_019454985.1 Bacteroidales bacterium | reverse complement strand
CCTTTTTTTGTTGTGTTTTTTCTCTAAAATGTTTATCTTAGAGTTGCAATAAAAACCAACAATGGCTAAAGTAGTTTTTAAAAATCAAACAGGCAACGCTCCAGAACTTTTTCCAATCAATATTTTTGACAAAATTCCTGACCACCATCCGGTCCGATTAGTTGACGCCGTTGTTAATTCGCTGGATATTAGCGATATAATCAAACTGTATAAAGGCGGCGGCACGTCGGCTTATCATCCGAGAATGATGATAAAAGTTTTGTTTTACAGTTATTTATCCAATACTTATTCTTGCCGTAAGATTGCCAAAGCACTTAACGAAAACATCCATTTTATGTACATATCAGGTAATTCTACTCCTGATTTTCGTACGATTAATGATTTTAGGAGTAAGATTTTAAAGGATCACATTCAAAAATTGTTTGCTGAAGTGGTGAAAATGCTTGTCGAGATGGGTTATGTAAGCCTTGATGTCCAGTATGTCGATGGCACAAAAATCGAAGCAAAATCCAATCGCTACACCTTTGTTTGGAAGGGGTCTGTGGAAAAATACAAGGAAAAATTAGAAGCAAAGATCAATAAGGTTCTTTCAGATATCGAAAACAGCATTAACTCTGATAATCAGGATGTCAACAAGGAAGAGTTACCAAAAAAAATCAATTCGGAAGAACTTCGGGAGAAACTTTCGGAGCTGAACAAAAAACTGAAAGAACCCACGAAAAAGCAAACAAAAGAGCTTCAAAAGCTTCAGGAAGAGCATCTTCCAAAATTAACGAAATATGAAAAAGACCTGAGGATTTTAGGCAAAAGAAACTCGTACAGCAAAACAGACGAAGACGCCACTTTTATGCGTCTAAAAGATGATCATATGCAGAACGGACAACTGAAACCTGCTTATAATACTCAGATTTCTACCGAAAACCAGTTCATTACCCACGCTTCCATTCATCAAACTCCAGGTGACACTACAACCCTGGAATCTCATCTGGACGGATTTGAAAGTGCTTATGAAAAACAAAGCAGGGAAGTGGTCGCTGATGCAGGTTATGGCAGTGAGGAGAATTATGAAATGCTTAAAGAAAAGGAGGTTACAGCTTATGTAAAGTATAATTATTTTCATAAAGAACAGAAACGAACAATGAAAAACAATCCGTTTTTGGTTCAGAATCTGTTTTATAATGCAGAAAAAGATTTTTTTGTTTGCCCGATGGGACAGCGGATGGAAAATATCGGCACAGGAAAGAGAATATCGAGTAACGGGTATGAATCTCAAGTAACCTATTATCAAGCAAAGCGATGTGAAGGCTGTCCGCTTCGGGGACAGTGTTTTCAGGCAAAAGGTAACCGGAAAATTGAAGTCAATCACCGCCTGAATGAGCTGAAATCTGAAGCGAGGGAACTGTTGAACAGCGAAAAAGGCCAGGAACACCGAAGTAAACGCCCGATAGAAGTAGAAGCGGTGTTTGGCCAACTCAAAAGCAATAATAAATTCAACCGATTTACACTTACAGGATTAGAAAAAGTAGAATTGGAATTTCTACTGATGGCTCTTGGACACAATCTCAGAAAAATGGTTGCTGCAAAGGCTTCATCAGGGAAAACTGTGTTCAAAACTTATGTTTGGTACTCAAAATTTGCTGTTTTTGTTAAAATTTATGCAAACAACCATCTTTTATCTCAAGATTACCAAAACTCAATTCTTTTTGAACATTCTGAAAAATTAGCCGCATAAAAAAGAAGCCACCCTTTTTGGACAGCTTC
>JACFNF010000040.1:13066-16270 GCA_019454985.1 Bacteroidales bacterium | reverse complement strand
AAAAAGAAAAAAGATAGATAAAAAAGAAATAGAGAAATGTTGATAGCAGGAGAAAATCAGCAAATCCAGCAGGAAAAGAGGCCTTTTCCATTGAAATGGTACAGCGTGGAAACAAAATAATCCTGCATTGAAGGGCAATTTGTGCACAAAGATACGTTCTGTTTTGGTTTTTTCAAAATGTGTAGTAGCATTTGAAATCCAGTGAAAAATTACCCTTATAGAATATTGTCAATTGATTGATGAAAATGGAAAGAATCAGTTCAGAAAGGAGAATCGTTTGTGTTCTGATTGTGAAAATTTTATAGTAATGCTTCGAAATATAAAACACATTGAGGCCAGAAAAAGTGGATTGAACGTAAGTTCGTAACACAGCCCTTCACCACAAACGCAGCACAAAACGTTCGTTAAGCGACTGCCATCATCCAACATCACAAAAAAAGATACTCCCTACATCGGTTATATGGCCGTTGCCAAGTTCAACGAGTTTCAACCCAAGTTGCTGTATCATAAGCCGGATTTCCGCAGCTTCCTTCAGGCTGTCGAGTCGTCCGCAGCAGAAAATTTGATTTCCTGATTTTCCGAAACACCCACCAATGAAACCATAGGGATGTCCGTCCAATCGAATTTGGCGCGGATCCACAAAAATCAGGTTCATTCCGCGCATACTGAGTTGCTTTTGAATACCTTTATCGCTGGTAATGAAATAATTTTCGCCAAGATGAAAGAGGTTGCAGCGAGTATAGGCTTGTTTCACATGCACTTCTTCAGCTCTCTGGCAAAGCAGTTTCAGTTTCTTATCTGTTACATTGCGGTGATGAATCAACATTCCGGATGCAAAAACTGCATTATAGCGTGCGGTGAGCGGATAGGCTGATCCCAAACGCGACTCACCGAAGATGATTTTTACACCGGCTTTTGTCAACCATTCGGCCCAGGCCGGAGGAATGTCGGGGCTGGCCACGAACAGCGTATCTTTCTGGCAAAAAAAGATGTCGGGGTGGCTTTCGATGCCCTTGTAGAGCTGTGGCTGTGGTTCAAGCCAAAGTACCTGAGCCACTCGGCTGAGGTCTGAGGCCGCATCGGCAGGCATCTGGCTGCTGGCAATGGCAATCATGGGACGATGGAATAACTGAAGGTGAAATCGTTTTGCGCACTATTAGCCCGAAAACGCACTCTTTTAAATTGATGAAGCAGCATCTTCTTGTTTGATGCGCCATAGCCGACCGCATGATTCAGCTGGTGGGGCGGAACGCGAAGTTCGAGCAAGTTGCCACTTCGTGAGGCAAATTCTTCGAGAAAAAGGTCGTGCCAGATGCGGCTCATCACCAATTCGTTGAACGAAGGGTGATAAGGCCCGGCCACAAAAGCTGAGCCATTAAGATCTTCCGAAGGGTGAAGTCCGATACGGAGCACTTTCACACCGGCTTCACGGAATTTCAGATACAAGCGGGAAGTCAGATCAACCGCGTCGTCCAATGACTGGGGATGGTAAATGCCTTTATGATTGAGCCTTTCGAGAACGGTGTTGCGGATGACAACGCAGGGGTAAATACGGGTTTCGTGTGCACCTAACTCAATGATTTTTTGTGCTGTAGCAAGAGATTTTTTGGGAGTGTCGCCAGGCAGACCTGTCATCATCTGCAAGCCCAAACGCAGGCGACGCTCCAAAATCAAGGCTGAAGCCCGAGCCACCTGTGAGGAGGTATGACCGCGTCCGCTTTTGCGCAACACCTCATCGTCAAGCGATTGCGCACCCAGCTCGATGGTTTTCACAGGATAAGCACATAAAAGATCAAGCACATCGGGACTGATGAAATCGGGGCGGGTACTCAGCCGAATACCGCTGACAGCCCCCGAAGCCACAAAACCGGAAACCAAAGCAAGATAATGTTTCTGGCGCTCGGCCGGCAAACCCGTAAAACTGCCTCCGAAAAAAGCAATTTCGACCTCGCGCTCATTGTTCGGAAAGCTTCTAAGGTGACGGTTGATCGTGTGCAAAATCTCATGATCCTCCGGAACCCCGACTCGTCCCGAAATCTCTTGCTGATTGCAATAAACGCAACGAAACGGACAGGCTGTTTCCGGAAAAAACAAAGGGATGTTGTAGTGCTTTGCCATGATGCAAATGTGCAATAAAATCTAAATTTTGCGAATAATTCAATAATTTTGCATTTTCCAAGTTATAGTAACGGATAAATTTAAATGAACACACGCATGAAAAACACAAACCAATTCCGTTTGGCTTCACGTTTTTTGCTGCTGATGCTGATGACGGCCATAGTGATTGGCGGAACAACAGGTTGCAAAAGCAAGAAGAAAATAGCCCGCGAAAAAGCCGCAGCCGAATACGCCTCCCGCGTTGAACAGGCCAAAAAAGACCTGACTGCCATCTTAAACGACGCTACCGACTGGAGCTTGGCCGAAAAGGAAGCCCGCGTGAAAACCATCAAATCGTGGAACCTGCAAGACGAGGAAGTGCTCAAACTCATTGATCAGGTGGAAGATAAGCTTGCCCGTGAGCGTGCCGATGCGCTGCGCAAGGCCGAAGAAGAGCGCCTGAAAAAAGCCGAAGAAGAACGTAACAAAGCGAAGGCAACGAAATATTCCGATGTGGAAACCGCCCTGCTCTCAGTGGCTGCCGCTCCCGATCTGGCCACCGCCAACGCAAAAATAAACCAGGCTCTACAGCTTTTTGCCACACCCGATGCTCCGGTGCTGATTATCATCAGTCAGGATGGCGGATTCAACGACTATGACCGGCCTACCACCATTCGCCATTATCTAGAATATCTGAAAGACCAGAAAGTTTACCGCAATGTGGTGGAACAGGTGAAATATGACGCCAATGGAAAAATCATCGAACTCGAACTGATTAAAAAGTAAAAACATGAGAAATATCGCTGTTATAGCCCTCGTGATTACCAGTCTTTTTGCTGGCAGCACCATTAAAGCTCAGGACATCAGCCCCGAAAGAAAACAGGCTATTGATAGCCTTGCACTCGAAAAAGTGCGCGACCTCAGCAAATACATCAGTATCATTGGAAACAAATCAACTCCCTGGAGCGAAGCTAACCGCGTGATTGACCGCGCCGAAGAACTTTTTATGCCAGGTGCCGAAATGGGCGTTTCATCGCTCTTTCAAACCGATGTGCTCTATTACAAAGTGAGGCAATATTTCGAAAGACTGATGCGGCTCAACTACGA
>JACFNF010000040.1:0-12966 GCA_019454985.1 Bacteroidales bacterium | reverse complement strand
TGAAAACGGCTTTCATCAGCCACCAAATAATAACCAGTGCCATATAGCTGGCCAGCGAAACATCCGAATGATTAATTTTGTCGTCCAAAACTGCCTATGAAGCCCTTCAATCACCTCTTGTGCTGTCTGCTCGCTCTGCTCATTGCTTTTCCGTTGATCGGGAAAGGACAGTCGTCAACCATTGGCGATTTCGACTTTGACGAAAGTTCGTTCTACGCCATGACGAAACAGATGAGCCAGTTTTTCAGCCGGTTCAATCAGGAGGAAGATCAGTTTGGCAAAAAAATTCATCCCTCAGCTCCCGAATATCACAACAACAGCTTGCGGAAAAACGT
This sequence comes from Bacteroidales bacterium, assembly GCA_019454985.1. GTDB lineage: Bacteria > Bacteroidota > Bacteroidia > Bacteroidales > F082 > JALNZU01. Next base: position 12,631 of record JACFNF010000040.1, on the reverse strand, counting down.
GCTTCCACTTCTTTTTGATGCCGACAATCCACGCACAGGAGGCAAATTGCGCGATATGTTTATCGAAGATTTAACCCATGAAAACCAAGAAATTTTCATGCGTTTTCAGGGCGGGAAATGGTACGCCGAAGCCGAAGCCAGCTTCGACTATCAGGGCAAAACAGTTTCGGTAGTACTGTTTTTGATGATTGAAAAAGAGGGACTTGGTTCCAAATGGGTACTCACCAATGTGTATTTTCCAACTTTCAACAAACTTTTCCCTGAAGGCGAAATGGCCGAACGCGAAAAACATTTCCTCCACCCAATGAGCCATGAGCTGGATTTTATGAACATCCACAAAGCCTTCAAACAGCCGGAAGTGATTGAATATTACGCGTATAAAGATTATAAGCCCGATTTTCTTACCCTGTTTTTCTACGAAGTGAAATTGGGCAGGCTTCGTTTTAAACAAATCAATCATCTGAAGTTCCATATTTTTCAAATCCGCAACTGGTATTTCGAGGTTTCGTACTTCAACCGCAAAGGCATGAACTCCGGATGGCTGATCTCGAACCTGATGTATATCGAAGAAGCCGACAAAATTCCTATCCTGAAATTTTATCAACCCCGAGGGCTATGAAACATATTCCCTTACTCTTCATCTTTCTTGTTCTGATTTCCGGCATTGCAAAGCCGCAGGACGATTCTTATAAACTCACTCCCGAAGAAGTAGAGAGTTATAAAGCGCAGGCTCGTTCGCTCATTTCCTATTTTGAAGGGACACTGAATTTTTTAGGCAACCCATCATCCACTACACAGGAAAAAGAAATCATCATCAGCGAAAGCTGGTCCAAAATTTTTGTGAACGACAAGGTACAAGTGGAAGACGATTTGGACGAAAACCGCGATGTGCCGATCAATAAAGACGTTCAAGCCTATCTGAAAGATGTGGACTTTTTCTTCCATCGGGCTGAGTTTAGTTTCGATATTCAATCGGTTGAACCAATGGTAGATGATAATGGAGTGCTCTTTTTTAAGGCCACTTTCATGCGACGCCTCAATGCAGTTGATCTGAAATACGATACCATCCGGTCAACCCGACTGCGTTACCTCGAAATCAACCTCGACCCCTTCAAAAAAGACCTCAAAATCGCCAGTTATTACACCACAAAACTCAACGAAGAACAAGAGTTGCGCCAATGGTGGACAAATATGTCGAGCGAATGGAAAGACATTCTCGGACGTGATGCCGTTGTATTCGATACCCTGCTGATGACCAATATTGAGGGTATCGGGAAACAAAAAGCACTTGTAAGATACCAGCAGATGGTTCATCGCCAAGGAAATTATTTAGTTGTTGACCAAGACACCCTGCCGGCCAACCAAGCTCATCGGCTTTTCAACCATAAGCCCGACACGGTGATTTATTTAGATGATTTCAGCATGCAATGGCTTACCGACAGCATCAGCATGAATATGGCTGTAATTGACAACAAACTCAAACAAATTGTTGCTACCACTAATCTTGATGTGTCGAACAACATCCATGTGGTTGACCTCGAACCGCTTAGCCAGCTTACAGAACTCACCGAGCTGAATATCTCTAACACTCCGGTAAACAGCCTCCATCCTTTACGAAACCTAAGCAAGCTGAAGATTCTTGCACTTAACTCGACCTTAGTGAACGATCTCAGCCCTTTGCAATACGCCCACAACATCAAAGAACTTTACTTCAACAATACCGGTGTTGACGACATTCGCACTCTTGGGTTTTTAAAAAATCTCGAAAAGATTTTCATGTCAAAAACTGCCATTCGTTCGTTTGAACCTTTAGCCAATTTGCTGCAACTGACGGTTTTAAAAGCTGCAAACACTTTGGTTGGCGATCTGGAACCTCTGGCCAAGCTGAAAGAGCTTCGTATTCTCGACCTGTCCCAGACACTGATCACTGATATTCAGCCTTTGGAAAACCTGAGCAATCTTCAGCAACTCAATGTGGACAAGACACTCGTTTCCGATCTTCGCCCGCTGCAAAAGCTCGATGCACTGAACTTGCTTCAGCTCAACGAGACTAAAGTAACCGATCTTGCACCTATCGAAAACCTGAAAAACCTCAGCAGAGTGTATGCCGATCAAAATGAGCTCAAGCCTGGGCAAGCCGCCCAAATCATGCGAAACCACCCAGCCATGCTGATCGTATTCGATTCGGAAGAGCTTATTCATTGGTGGCACGGGCTGCCCATCTATTGGAGAGCCTTGCTCACCGGTCAGGCGGGTGTTGGCGCTCAACCCACAACAGAAGAATTGCATAAGATTCTGAATATTCACGAGCTCGATTTAAGCAGCAATGCTTATCTGCAAAAATTAGATCCCCTGAGCCGGTTGATTAACCTGAAGAATCTTTCTATTTCCAAGACAGAGGTTACCGAACTGGGTGCCATCAAAGACCTGCAGAATCTGGTCAGGCTCGATATCTCCCAAACCCGTATTGCCAGCCTTGAAGAACTGAGCGGCCTCTTTCAGCTTAACTGGCTCAACATTGAAAGCACCCGTGTTGAAAATCTCGAACCTTTGCATAAACTCAAAAACCTGAAGTTGCTGCTGGCCGATAACAGCAGGGTGAGTAGCGAAGGTGTCGTAAAACTCAAATTGGCGTTGCCCGAAGCCCTTATCATCTATCAAACTGAGAAACTCACTTTCTGGTGGAACAACCTTGGTGCACTGTGGCAAGGCATTCTGGCCAATGGGTTTGACATCAGCGGCAAACCCGACGCCATGCAACTACAAACTATAGCCGACCGACGCGAACTCAGCATCGAAAACAAAACTGAGATATCCAATCTCGAACCTTTGATGCCCCTGTTAATGCTCGAAAAGTTAGTCATCAGCGGATGCGCGGTGAACAACCTTCAGCCAATAGAAAGTTTAGAACATCTGCAATGGCTCGAACTTTCGGGGAATCCGGTCAGTAATTTGAGCCCATTGGCAAAGCTGGAAAAACTCACAACACTCAGCCTCGAAAGTACACCTGTTTCCGACCTTACGCCGATAGCCGGACTTACGGAACTAAGCCGGCTGAATATTGCCGGAACACAGGTCAAAAGCCTGAAAAGTCTGGCCAACCTCAAACGACTTTCCGAACTGTCGCTTTACAACACCCGCATTAAAAGCCTAAGTCCTGCCGATAAGCTTGAATCGTTGAAATATCTGAAGTGTTACAACACAAAAATTAGTAAAAAAACCATTGATAAGCTCAAGCTTGCCCGTCCTGATGTATATATCTTATACTATTGAAAATCTGCGTTTTGTACAAAAACGACAGGCAAAGAGAAGAGCTTATTTCCGCCAAAAATCTTTTGAAGTCATCATAATTAGGGTAAAGATTTCGAGTCTGCCAAGGAGCATCAACAGGGTGAGTACCCATTTGGCCATGTCGGGCATCCAGGCATAAGTTTGCACCGCGCCGCCAAAAAGAACCCCCGGACCAATATTCCCGATGCTGGCCAACGAGGCGGCCACCGAAGTATTGAAATCAAGCCCGATGATGGTGAGTGTAAGGATTCCCGCCACAAACAACAGGATATACAACAGAAAAAACACCATCACTTTCTGGATAACAGCCTGTGGCACATTCTTTTTGTTGTAGCGTACCGGAAGTACGGCATTGGGATGAATGGAACGGGGCAATTCAAGCAGCGAATTCTTGAGTAAAAGCAATTGCCGGATAACGGTGATGCCGCCGCTGGTTGAGCCTGCCATGCCGCCCACAAACATTAGCAAAAATAGAAAAATGGAAAGTGAAACAGGCCAGGCGAGATAGTTTTCGGTGAGGAAGCCTGTTGTGGAAAGGATAGAGGCGGTGGTGAAAAGAGCGCTGCGAAAAGCTTCTTCAATGCCCGTATTGCGCATCAACACAAGCCCGATGCCGATGATAAATGTCGGCACAATCAGCAGCAGCAAATAGGCACGGTATTCCTCGTCGCGAAAAACCTGTCGGAACCATCCGTTCAAACTAAAATAATGAAGGGTGAAATTGGTTCCGGCCAGAATCATAAAAAGAGCAATCACATATTGACTGTATGCTCCGAATGCAGCGATACTGTTATTTTTTGTCGAAAAGCCTCCGGTGGCCATGGTCGAAAAGGCATGGTTCAGCGCATCGAACCAATTCATCTCGCCGGCCCAGAGCATAAGAAATGCCAGAAGCGTCAACAAAAGATAGATCCCCCAAAGTCGTTTGGCGGTGGAGGTGATTCGTGGATGCAGCTTGTCGTGTGTGACGCCGGTCATCTCTGCCTCAAAAAGCTGCATTCCTCCGATGCCCAGCTTGGGCAGCAATGCCACACTGAACACAATGATTCCCATGCCACCAAGCCAATGGGTGAGGCTGCGCCACAAGAGAATCTCAGGAGGAATCCGTTCCACATCGGCAATCACGCTGCTGCCGGTAGCCGTGAAACCCGACATTGTTTCGAAAAAAGCATCCGTAAACGATGGGATTAGCCCGCCGAGATAATAAGGGAGTGCGCCAAAAAACGAAATGATCACCCAACTAAACGAAACGATGATAACGCCTTCGCGACGACCCAACTGTTTGCTGGCGTCGCCGTGAACCAACGACAGCGTCAGACCAGATAATAATGTGGTGGCAGCCGCAACAGGCAATTCCGGGCTCTCTGGTGGGTGCATCAACCAGCCAACCGCCACCGCCAACATCATGAAAAGGGCTTCATAAACCAACAGATAACCGATGATCTTGGCGATCAGCCTGACATTGATGTCTTTGATCAGGGTAATCATGATAATGAAAAACCTTAATGGAAAAGTTTCTCGGCCTTATAGATGGTGTTGGGCATGACAAAAACCACCACTTTGTCGTTTTCTTCCACCTGAAAATTGCCGGTCGCAATATAGGCCTTCTCGTCACGAACAATCCCGCCGATAATCATTCCCTCGGGGATGGTTAGTTTATTGAGCGGTTTTTTGGTGATGGCCGAACCGGGGCGGGCAATCATTTCCATTGCATTGGCATCTATTCCGCTGAGACATTTCAGGTTAAGCACCTCATTCCCCATCGTAAACCGAACCATATAACTTGCAGCAATCAGTTTTTTATTGATGATGGTATCAATGCCGATATTCTGCGCAATGTCAATATAATCAATGTTTTCCACTAAGGCAATGGTGCGCTTCACTCCACTCATGCGGGCATGGAGACAGGTGAGGATATTGGTTTCGGTATTGTTTGTTACCGAGATGAACGCATCCATATTGCGAATATCTTCATCTTCGAGCAGTTGGATGTTGCGTGCATCACCGTTGATTACAAGGGTGTTTTCGAGGTAGTCGGTAAGCGTCAGGCAACGGTCAATATCTTTTTCGAGTAGTTTGATATTCATTTCTTTCTCTAATCGTTTTGCCGTTATCCTCCCAACTCTTCCACCGCCAACGATCATCACATTGTGAATTTCGTGTTCCACTTTTCCGCCTAATTCCAAGAGAAGATCAATGGCTTCAGGTTTGGTAATCACATAAGCCAGGTCGTTGGCCATGAAACGGTCTTCGCCGCGCGGGATAAAAGTTTTGCGGTTACGGTGAATAGCTACCGCTCTGAAATTCAAGCTTCTATATTCGTTGGCAATTTCGTTCAGGGTTTTATCAACCACCGGAGCGCTGGCCTCGAGTTTGATCATAAAAAGTTGAAGCCTGCCTTCGGAGAAGTCGAACACTTCGGTGGCAGCCGACTGCTTGAGCAGGGAGATGATTTCCTGTGCAGCCACATCCTCGGGCGAGATAAGGGCGTCAATGCCTAACTCCTGATAAATCTGGCGATTTTCGATGCTCAGGTTTTCCATGGTGTTGACCCGGGCAACAACTTTTTTGGCGCCGAGCTTCTTGCCTAAGATACAAGTCATCAGGTTGATGTGTTCATCGTGAACCACCGAAATCAACAAATCGGCTTTTCTGACACTGGCCCGTTGAAGCACGCTGATGGAAGTAGAATTGCCGTTGATGGTCATCAGGTCGGCATGCGACTCAACCATTTTTAGCAAGTCTTCGTGCGGGTCAACAATGGTGATATTGTGGTTGCTGTTTACGAGCGACTCGGCAAGATGGAGCCCCACTTCACCGTCGCCGGCAATAATGATGTTCATAAAATCGGCTATTTTCCTTCGGACAAATGTAGGATATTAAAGCGGTCCCAATCAAGAGCAACTTTAAATTTCTGCCTGAAATCCAGCAGCTGGGCGGCGCTTAACCTTGCCTCGAGTACTGTTTCTTCTCCAGGAGTTGCGTTGGCAACAGCTATTCCACGTGCGTCGAGCACCACCGAATCGCCTGTATAGGAATTGCCTTGTTCGTCGTTGCCAACTCGATTGAGGCCTGCCACACACGAAATATTTTCAATAGCACGTGCTATCAACAACTGTTTCCAGGGCCATGAACGCTGTGCCGGCCAGTTGGCTACAAAAAGCAATAAGTCGTATTCATAAACGCCCTCGGAATAAGAGTTCCGACACCATGCCGGGAACCGTAAATCGTAGCAAATGAGCGGTCGCACCTTCCATCCTTTGAGTTCAACAGTTTGGAGGGTATTGCCCGGAGTGATATATTCGTGCTCGCCACCCATGCGAAATACATGTCGTTTGGCATATGTTTCATAGCTTCCGTCGGGACGCATCCAGACGAGGGTATTGCTGTAGGTTTTGCCTTGTTTCAAGAGCAGGCTTCCGCAAACAACAGTCTGATAGGTTTGTGCCATACGCTGCATCCAGGCCATGCCGGGGCCTTCACGTTCTTCGGCAAAATGCTCCGGGTCGGCCGAGAAACCTGTTCCAAAAGTCTCGGGGAGCAGCACTAAATCGTTTTGAACACGCTGCTGTTTCATCAGCTCTTCCAGATGGCGATAGTTTTGCTGTGGCGATCCCGACTGGAGGACGCATTGCAATAGGGCAATCTTTAAATCCTGCATAGAACTTCGGCAGCTTTGGTAAGGGTTTCTTCCTGCTTGGCAAAACACACGCGCAGCAGTTGCTGATTGGTCTGTTTGCTGTAAAACGGTGAAACAGGAATGAGTGCAATACCGTGTTCGCTCACCAACTTTTTGGCAAAATCAAGCTCGGTTTCCTTCGAAATATTTTTATAGCTGAGAAGCTGAAAATAAGTGCCGTAAGAAGGCAGGACTTCAAAACGCGAAGCTTTGATTTTCTCATCAAAAAAATCACGTTTTGCCTGATAGAAATCCGAAATACCCAGATAATTTGCTTCATCGCCTAAAAAATCGGCAATGGCATATTGAATAGGGGTGTTGCTGGCAAAGACGGTGAACTGATGCAGTTTCCTGAATTCGACGGTGAGCCGTTCAGGAGCGAGCACAAAACCTGTTTTCCATCCGGTGGCATGAAACGTCTTTCCGAAGGAGCCAATCACTAAGCTGCGTTTAACCAATTCAGGCCATGCACAAACGCTGTGGTGTGTCTTACCATCGTAAACCATGTGCTCATAAACTTCATCGCTCAGCACGATGATGTCGGTGTTGCGCGTCAAGGCGTCAAGGCTATTCAGGTCGTTGGTTTCGAGCAGGCTTCCGCTGGGGTTGTGCGGACTATTGATGATGATCATGCGGGTGTTGCTCGAAACCATTTTTTTGACTTCATCCCAGTTGATTTTGAACAGAGGGGCTTTCAGCTCAACGTATTTCACCGTTCCGCCATTCACTTTCACCGCCGGCGCATAACTGTCGTAGGCCGGCTCGAAAATAATCACTTCATCGCCGTCTTTCACAAAGGCACTGATGGCCGTATAAATGGCCTGGGTAGCGCCTGCCGTTACCGTGATTTCACTGTCAACATCGTAACTCACACCGTAAGTTTGCCGCGCTTTAGCCGCAATGGCTTCGCGCAGGGGCTTCACTCCCGGCATAGGGGCATATTGATTGAACCCTTTTTTCATATAATGGTTTACACGGGCAATCAGCTTGGGAGAAATCGGAAAGTCCGGAAACCCCTGCGAGAGATTGATGGCGCCATGTTCGGCAGCAAGCTTCGACATAACGGCAAAAATGGACGTCCCGGCATTGGGAAGTTTTGAGATGATATGACCACTGAAATCGAGCATAACCGGAAGAGATTGATTGTTTTGCTTCGTACAAAAATAGCACCTTTTCACGAGAATAGAACAGCACCGGCGTAAAGAAACATTCTAAATCAACGCAAATACTTTCATAAATGCTTGCTACAATGGGCTTTGAACAAGCGGATGTTGATATTTTCTCCTGACAAGGGGAATGAATTGGGGTTTTCTGCCGTACTTTTAGAGTGTTTATCCGAAAATAATTACTGTATGACGGAAAAAAGCCAGAAACCCAAAAAAATTTTTGTCCTCGACACTTCGGTCATTATCTATAACCACAATGCAATCAACACGTTTGAGGATAATGATGTGGCCATCCCCATCACGGTTTTCGAGGAGCTCGATAATTTTAAGAAAGGCAACGACACCAAAAATTTTGAGGCTCGCGAATTTATCCGTTTTATGGATAAGATTTCAGGCAAAACGACGATGAAAAACTGGCGTCGGCTCAATGGCCCCGACAAAGGGCGTTTCAAAGTGCTGATGGACGAAAAAAGCCAGTTGGATGCCACCCGGATTTTTGGCGACAACAAGCCCGACCACCGTATTCTGAATGCAGCTCTGAAACTTTCGGAAGACAATCCGGGCACCAAGGTGATCTTAGTTTCAAAAGACGTTAACCTGCGTCTGAAAGCAAAATCGCTGAGCCTTTTGGCAGAAGATTATGAAACCGGAAAAATCAAAGACGTCGAATCGCTCTACACCGGAAAATCGAACCTTGAAAATGTGTCTTCCGATGCGATTGATCAACTCTATCAACAGGGTTTTTGTCAGCCTGCCGACCTAGGCATTGCCAATCCTCTTCCGAACCATTATTTTGTATTGAAGAGCTTCAAAAACACCACATTAGCTGTATTCAACCCCATTACCAACCGCATTGAACGAATTGAAAAACAGGCTGTTTCGCGTATCATGCCACGCAATGCCGAACAGGTTTTTGCCCTTCATGCCCTGCTGAACCCCGAGGTGAAATTAGTGTCGCTGCAAGGGATTGCCGGAACCGGAAAAACCCTTCTGGCTTTAGCCGCCGCCTTGGAACAACGCAGAAGCTTCAAACAGGTGTATCTGGCCCGACCTATTGTCCCGCTGAGCAACAAAGACATCGGCTATTTGCCGGGCGACATCAAATCGAAGCTCAACCCTTATATGGAACCGCTTTGGGACAATCTGAAATTTATTCAAAACCAATATGGCGAAGAAGATAAAGAATATAAGCGCATTACGGAAGCCGTTGAAAAAGAGAAATTGGTCATCACTCCTCTGGCTTATATCCGCGGTCGAAGCATCTCGAATGTGTTTTTTATTGTGGATGAAGCCCAAAATCTCACCCCGCACGAGGTAAAAACCATCATTACCCGCGCCGGCGAGAACACCAAAATTGTATTCACCGGCGATATCTTCCAGATTGACACCCCTTATCTCGACGCCCACTCCAACGGCCTTTCCTATCTCATTGATAAAATTAAACATCACGGCATTTATGCCCACATCAGACTCGAAAAAGGTGAGCGTTCCGAACTGGCAAATCTGGCAAACGAATTGCTTTAAAAAAATCCTGTGTTACTCAAAACCACATCGTTTTCATTAAGCTCTGATCCGAGAGGTTTATTGGCTGATTTTTAAAACCCTTCATTTTCATACACTAGGCTGACGTGACGGACATTTCTTTTCCGCTCATCGGGCAAAATCCTTACTTTTACCTTTTAAAAACCGGCTTTAACAATGTCAGAACCTCGTCCAAAACTCTTCCTTCTCGATGCTATGGCATTGATATACAGGGCATTTTTTGCACTGAATAAAAACCCCCGAATCAATTCGAAAGGGCTGAACACTTCGGCTATTCTGGGTTTTGCCAATACCCTTTATGAGGTCATCAAAAAAGAAAAGCCAAGCCATATCGGTGTGGCGATGGACACCAAAGCTCCCACGCACCGCCACACCGAGTTTGCGGAATACAAAGCCAACCGCGAAAAAATGCCCGACGATCTGGCCGCTTCCATCCCTTATATCATTGAGCTTATCGAGGCCTTCAATATCCCTTTGCTCACTGTAGATGGATTCGAGGCCGACGATCTTATCGGCACCCTCTCAAAAGCAGCCGAAAAAGAAGGCTTCCTCACCTATATGATGACCCCCGACAAGGATTTCGGACAACTCATTACCGAAAACATCCTGATGTACAAGCCGGCGAAGGCCGGCGAAGATGCTGTGATATGGGGAGTTGACGAGGTCTGTGCCCGTTATGGCATTGAGCGTCCGGAACAACTCATTGATATCTTAGGGCTGATGGGCGATGCCTCCGATAATATTCCCGGTGTGCCGGGTATTGGCGAAAAAACAGCAATCAAACTCATTGCCGACTATGGTTCAATCGAAAATTTGTTGAGCCACACCTCCGATTTGAAAGGAAAACTACGGGAAAATATCGAAAACCATCGCCAGTTAGCGCTCCAATCGCGGCAGTTAGCTACCATCGTCACCGATGCACCCATTTATTTTGATAAGGAGGCTTTACAACTTCGTCAGCCCGATATGGAACGATTGGGGCGGCTTTTCGACGAGTTGGAGTTTCGCACTTTTGCCAAGCGGATGCGAGAGGATGCCGAAAATGAAAATCAGAACAAAGCACAGGTAGCGCCTAAAGTTGTGCAGGGGAGCCTTTTTGGACAAATGGAAATTGCAGCAAATACCCTCTCGTCCAAAGCAACCATTCACACCACTCCTCATGAATACATCACTATTGAGGATGAGGAAAGCCTTCGTGAACTGGCTCAACAGTTAATGAGCTGTAAATCTGTTTGTTTTGATACCGAAACCACCGCCATTGACGCCCATTCGGCCGAATTGGTGGGTCTGTCGTTTGCCATTGAGCCTCATCGTGCTTGGTGGGTGCCGCTGCCCGAAAACTATCATCAATGTGTGAGACTCCTGGGGTACCTCAAACCATTTTTCGAGAACCCGGACATCGAAAAAATTGGACAAAATCTGAAATACGACATCACAGTGCTGCGATGGTACGATATTGCAGTGGCCGGTCCGCTTTTCGATACCATGATTGCACATTACCTCATCGAGCCCGATCAACGTCATAATATGGATGTTTTGGCCGAAAATTATCTGAATTACAGCCCGATACCTATCGAAGACCTGATCGGGAAAAAAGGCAAAGGACAGGGCACGATGCGTGAGGTTGATACCGAACAACTCAGGGAGTATGCAGCCGAAGATGCCGACATCACCTTGCAGTTGAAGGCTGTTTTCGAACCCATGCTTGAGGAATTGAAGCTGCGAAAGCTTTTTGATGAAATCGAAATGCCGCTTGTGCCTGTGCTTGCTTCGATGGAAGCCGAAGGAGTGCGCGTGGATGTAGAAACTTTGGCACAAATCGGAAAGAGTCTTCAGATTGAAATTGCGAAGTTGGAACAGGATATTTATGCCGCCGCCGGCATGGTTTTTAATATTGCCTCGCCAAAACAGTTGGGCGAAGTGCTTTTTGAACGGCTGGGACTGAAGACGAACGCCAAAAAAACCAAAACCGGTCAATATCCTACCGGTGAGGAAGTGTTGACCAAAATCATTCATCAGCATCCCATGGTCGAGCTTATTTTAGATTATCGTTCGCTTACCAAGCTCAAATCTACCTACGTTGATGCTTTACCCGATCTTGTTAATCCACGCGATGGCCGGATACATACTTCATATAATCAGGCTGTTGCGTCCACCGGAAGACTCAGTTCAAACAATCCCAACCTGCAAAATATTCCCATTCGTACCGAGAGAGGGAGGGAAATCCGTACGGCATTTGTGCCCCGAAACCCGAATTTTATGCTGCTGGCCGCCGACTATTCCCAGATAGAGTTGCGCATTATTGCCCATCTGAGCGGCGATAAGGGTATGATTGAGGCCTTCAACCACGGCCAGGATATTCATGCAGCAACAGCCGCAAAAGTTTATCACATTGATATTGATAAGGTTGACAAAGAGATGCGTCGCCATGCAAAAATGGTCAACTTTGGCATTATCTATGGCATCTCGGCTTTTGGCCTTGCCGAACGACTTGGCATTAGCCGTGCCGAAGCCGCCCGCATCATCAACAGTTATTTCACCGAATATCCCGGAATCAGGGCTTATATGGACAAACAGATTGAGCTGGCCCGAAAGCAAGGTTATGTGGAAACCATGCTTGGCCGCCGCCGACAGTTGCGCGACATCAATTCGGCCAACAGCGTGGTACGCGGTTTTGCCGAACGTAATGCCATCAATGCGCCCATACAAGGAACTTCGGCCGATATGATTAAAATCGCCATGATCCATATCCATCAGGCAATTCAGGAAAAATCAATGCAATCGCGGATGATCCTTCAGGTACACGACGAATTGGTCTTTGATGCGCATCGCGAGGAAGTGGATGAGCTTCGGAAAATTGTAGCCGAAAAAATGCAAAATGCTATGCAACTCTCCGTGAAAGCCGAAACCGAAATCAATACCGGAAACAACTGGCTTGAAGCACATTAAACCT
>JACFNF010000039.1 GCA_019454985.1 Bacteroidales bacterium | reverse complement strand
TTCTTTTTCAATGAAAGGGCTGATTTTCGATATCAGAAGTTTTTCCGTGCATGATGGTCCGGGCATCCGAACGACGGTTTTTTTCAAAGGCTGTCCGTTGCGCTGCAGTTGGTGTCACAATCCCGAGAGCTATCATTGCCGCAGCGAATCGGTGAGAAAGATCAGAAAGCTGGGCAATAAAAGCTTTGAGGCTTCCGAAGTGATTGGTTATGAGGTAGAAGCTGCTGATATTATGTCGAAGATAGAGGCCGACAAACCTTTTTTTGAGGAGTCTGGAGGAGGCCTCACCCTTTCGGGCGGAGAGCCGCTGATGCAACCCGCCTTTGCCGTCAATCTTCTCAAATTAGCTTCTGAAAACGGGATTCACACCGCCCTCGATACTTCAGGATATGCTGTCAGCGAAACATTCCGGCAAGTTGCCCATCATACCGATTTAATTTTGTTCGACCTGAAAATTGCCGACACCAACGCACACAAACAACATACCGGACAAGGCAATGCGCTCATCCTCGAAAATCTTCGGTGGCTCAGCAATTCGTCAAAGCGTTTTTTCATCCGTATTCCACTCATCCCCGATATCACTGACACAGCGAGAAATATTGAAGGCTTGTATCAGATTATTAAGACTTTAGGATTTGTTGAGCGCATTGATCTCCTTCCTTTTCATCAACTTGGCAAAAGCAAATACGAACGGCTGGGCTTACCGTTTGCCTTTAACGACCAACCTGCCTATGACCGTTCAAAAAGTGAAACAATTCAAACATTTTTTGGGCCTTTGGCCCAGACCGTCGGCATCGGCGGATAATCCAAAAAACAGAGCTATATGTTAACACCTCGTATTCATCAACTTCGCGAGCAAAGCCTTCAGGCCATCAACAGCATCTCGGCCGAGCGGGCTATTCTGTTGACCGACTTCTACGAACAACCCGAAACTGGGCTTTTTCCGGTAGCAATACAGCGCGCACGGGCTTTCGAATATATTTTGCAGCACAAAACCATTTATATTGGTCAAAATGAATTGATTGTAGGTGAGCGCGGCCCCCGCCCCAAAGCAGTGCCCACCTATCCCGAGATTTCGCTACATAGCCTTGCCGATCTCGATATGCTCGACTCCCGCCAGAAAGTAGCATATCGCGTGGATGAAGACACCAAAAAAGTGTATGCTGAACGTATCATCCCATTTTGGAAAGGCAAAAGTCAGCGCGAACGTATCTTCAATATTTTGCCAGAAGAATGGAAGTCGGCCTATGCTGCTGGAATTTTCACCGAGTTTCAGGAACAGCGCGCTCCCGGCCATACCGTTGCAGGAAAAGATGTGTTTGCCAAAGGGATGATATGCTTGATAGAAGAAATAAACGAAAGCAGAAAGCAAATCCGGCCCGAGGAGACTTACAAGATTCACCAGCTCGATGCCATGGAAATCAGTGCGAAAGCTCTGATACTATTTGCTAAACGTCATGCCGACAAGCTTAGGGAAACATTGGTTTATGAATCGTCGGAGGAGCGCCGAAACGAGCTCCTCGATATGATTCGGGTATGTGAGCGGGTTCCTGCCCACGCGCCTGAAACCTTTCACGAAGCACTCCAGCATTATTGGTTTATCCATATTGGTGTCATCACCGAGCTCAACCCCTGGGATTCGTTCAATCCCGGCCGATTAGACCAGCATCTGCTGCCATTTTATCAGAAAGAAATTGCTGAGGGTAGCCTCACCAAAGAAAAAGCCATTGAGTTGCTGCAAGCTTTCTGGATCAAGTTCAACAACCATCCGGCGCCTACCAAAGTGGGTGTCACCGCATTGGAAAGCAGTACTTACACCGATTTTGCATTGATCAATCTTGGTGGGCTTACCGAAGATGGCGAGGACGCCGTGAACGAGATGAGTTTCATCCTGCTCGATGTAATTGAGGAAATGCGCCTGCTGCAACCCAGTTCAATGGTTCAGATCAGCCGAAAAAATCCGGACAACTTTATCAAAAGGGCCTTGAAAATTGCTGCCACAGGATTCGGCCAACCTTCGTTTTTCAATACAGATGGCATTGTGAAACAGCTGATGCGCCAAGGTAAAAGTCTTGCCGATGCACGCAACGGTGGTGCCAGTGGTTGCGTTGAAACGGGAGCATTCGGCACCGAAGCCTATACCCTGTCGGGCTATTTCAATTTGAATAAAGTTTTGGAAATAACCCTCTACAACGGCTTCGACCCCCGAACCCAAAAACAAATTGGTCTCAAAACAGGTGATTCAGAATCGTTTAAGAATTTTGAGGCATTTTATCAGGCTTTTGAGGCGCAGTTGAAACATTTTATCAGTATCAAAATCAACGGCAACAACCTGATTGAACAGTGTTTTGCCGAAAACATGCCCGCACCTTTCCTGTCGCTGCTCATCAACGACTGCATTGCCAACGCCCGCGACTATAATGCCGGAGGTGCGCGTTACAATACCAGTTATGTGCAGGGCGTGGGATTGGGGAGCATCACCGACAACTTTGCTTCGATTGAAAAATGGGTTTTCAACGACCGTCAGTTGACGATGACGGCACTCATCAGTTTGCTGAAAGACAATTTTGAAGGCCATGAACATTGGCAACAAAAGTTTATTTACGAAAGTCCAAAATGGGGCAACAACGATGAGCAGGCCGACAAGCATGCCGTTCGGGTGTTCAACAGCTTTTTCAATGCTGTTGACGGCTTACCCAGTTTCAGGGGAGGCGTGTTTCGCATCAATATGTTGCCCACCACATCTCATGTTTATTTCGGCAGCGTAACGGGCGCTATGCCCGATGGGCGTGAATGTGGGCGGCCGTTGAGCGAGGGCATCAGCCCTGTTCAGGGAGCCGACACCAAAGGACCGGTTGCTGTGTTGCAGTCGGCTTCGCGCATTGACCATCTTCTGACAGGAGGAACGCTGTTGAACCAAAAATTCACGCCGGAATATTTCAAAACGGATGAAGCCATGTCGCATATCACTGCACTCATCCGTACTTATTTCCGCCTCAACGGGCATCATATCCAGTTTAATGTTGTCAATGCCGACACCCTGATTCAGGCCCGACAGCAGCCGGAGCAGTTTCGCGACCTGATTGTACGTGTTGCCGGCTATTCAGATTATTTCAACGATTTGGGTGACGATCTTCAGGACGAAATTATCCGCCGCACAGCACACGAAACCACATGAGAAAAAAACATAGGCGGCCTTTTTGAATTAAGGTCGCCTATGTTTTGTTGCGGCTGCGAGTTTTTTTATTTCAGAACAAGATTCGCCTCACCAATCTGGTGGTCGCCCTCATAAATATCTACATAATACAATCCACGGGTAAGTTCCTGTGTGTCGCGTTTATCCCAGTAAACACAAATTTCTTTATCTACATTCTGATAATCAACCACTTCCATAATTGAATATTGCAACCTCTCACCTTTGTAAATGAATGAATAAGCATCGTCGCGGCTTTTGATCAGGATTTTGGAGTCAGGCGCAGCAATGCGGATATAAATATTTTTTGCGCCGGGTTGAATGAGGCTGTTTTCGGCTAAAGTGAAACAGATTTTGATACGCTCTGTTTTTGAGGCTTTGTCCACCTCCTGCTCGCCCCGGCTTCCCCTGTTTCTTACACCTTTGACATCAACGTTGAATGTACGGAAGATGGCAGCCTGTTCCATCTTTCCGCTAAGCTCTTCCTTGGTTTTATTGAGTTCGCGAACGCGCTTTTTCTCCGTAACCATTTCCTCACGGATGCGTTCATTTTCTTCGACGAGCTCTTTGTTCACATTGTAAAGCGAGTCCATCTGTCTGATATAGCTTTGCGATATGGTCTGCAATCTTGCCAATTTTTTCTTCACCTTCTGATACTCCCATTGCTCATCAAGCAATAGCCTTATTTCATGGGCATTGGCCATGATAATACTGTCTTTTTTAGCCAATGAATCAGCCAGAAAACCATAGGCTGCTTTTGTCCGGTTATGCTCGTTAATCAGGCTGTCCACCTCGTGCTGGAGGGCAATACGTTGTTCTTCTTTTTCAATTTCGAGCAGACGCAGGCTCGATTTAACCGAGATCAGCCAGATAGACAGCGCAATGATGATCACGGCAAAAATGGCTAAGGTGGCAAAAAGCCAGGTCGAGGGATTTTTTGTTGTGTTTTCTCGTGGAGTGTTCGGATGATCCATAGTCAGCAGCCTTTTACTATTCAGCCTGCAAATTTAGGCTAAAAGTAAAGGAATACCAAACTGTCGAATGCATTAGGATTGAAAAAACCTTCAGTAGTGATTTAAAGATTTTCGAAATACCACCGGCAAGCCTCCTTCAATCCCAAACGCAGGTTGAATTCGGGTTTATAGCCTAAAAGATTTTTTGCTTTTTCAATCGAAGCCAACGAGTGTGGGATATCGCCTTTACGGTATGGGCCATGAAGGATTTCGACCTTGGCAATTTTTGGATCGAAAGTGCTGAGGGCTTCTCTGAGCCATAATGCAAGTTCGTTGAGGGTGGTTCGGTCGCCATATGCCACATTGTAAACCTGATTCAGGGCGTCGGGGTTTTGAGTTGAAGCAGCTAAAAGATTGGCCTGGATCACATTGTCAATATAGGTGAAATCGCGGCTGTAGTTCCCGTCGCCGTTGATCACCGGGCTTTCATATTGCATAAACTGTTTCACCCATTTGGGGATGACGGCTGCATAAGCTCCATGAGGGTCTTGCCTGCGGCCAAAGACGTTGAAATATCGCAGACCGATGGCCTGAAAATCATAGGTACGGGCAAAGACATCGGCATAGAGCTCATTCACATATTTGGTGATGGCATAAGGCGACAAGGGCTTCCCTATCACTTCTTCAACTTTGGGCAGAGTCTCAGAGTCGCCATAAGTGCTTGAACTGGCGGCATATACAAAACGTTTCACGCCATTGTCGCGTGCGGCAATAATCATATTGAGGAAGCCGGAAATGTTCACTTCGTTGGTGGTTGCAGGGTCATTGATGGAGCGCGGAACCGAGCCCAACGCTGCTTGGTGCAGCACAATATCGCAACCGCGACAAGCCTCTTCGCAGGTTTTTGGATCGCGGATATCGCCTTCGATAAGTTGAAAAGATGGATTTGAAAGAAAATCTTCAATGTTGCGGCGGTGCCCGGTAGCAAAACTATCGAGGCAGCCTACCTGCGCTCCTTTAGCCAGCAGTGCTTCGATGAGGTTGGAGCCGATGAAACCGGCGCCGCCCGTGACAAGGATTTTTTTTGCAAACAGGGTTTCCATAGGTTTGAAACGATTAAAGATTTGTAGCCGGAGGTTGATGAATGGCTTCTACTTTTGAGCGCGGGATATTCAGGCTAATGGTCTGCCCGACAGCCTCGATCTTTACCATCAGCCTAAATTTATTTTTGTAGCTGACCAAATGACCAATCAGCCCTTCCATTGGTCCCGATTTGATGATAACTAACTGACCCGGCTCGAGCTTTGACTCGCTTTCACCGTCGGGCAAAGGGTCGTCCAAATAGCGTTTGATGGCGATAATCTGCTTCTCTGGAATAGGCACAGCCTTGCCTTCGAAAGTAATGTATTTGAGCGCTCCAAAAACATTCAGTGCATTGTAATAATCGTTAACATCCACATATACAAAGATATATGAGCTAAACAGCGGTGCGTCTATAATTTTTTTCCGATCCGACCACTGACGAACTTTTTTAATCAGAGGAAGGAAAGCAGTAACACCGATTCTTACCAATTCGTCATAAACCTTCTTTTCGGCTCTGGCACGGGTATAAAGGGCAAACCACTGCTTTTCTTTTGTTACGCCAGCCATGGTTTCAAATTGTTATTGACGGCCTCAGATTTTGTTGAGCAGTCGTTTGACGAAACCTGGCTTTTTCTCCTTTGACTCGTCTGTATAATAGCCATAGCCGTAACCGTAGCCATAACCATAGCCGTAACCATAGCCGTAACCATAGCCATAGCCGTAACCATAGCCACCACCGGCTTTGATGTCGTTAATCAGAATGTTCATCTGGATACTGCGGTCTTCAATATCCTTAATAATTCCCTCGAAGATTTTCTTATGGGTATAACCCTGGCGAACCACAAACAGATTCACATCGGTATGCTTCATCAGCAGGAAAGCATCGGTAACAAGCCCAACCGGCGGAGTATCCACAATGATGTAGTCGTAGCGCAGACGCAATTCTTCGAATAAAATACGGCACCTGTCGGAGGCGATTAGTTCGGCTGGATTAGGCGGAATTTTACCGGCCATGATAATGTCGAAATTCTCCACTTTGCCCGAAGGTTGGATGATTTCGTCAAGAGAGTATTTATTAATCAGATAATCGCTTAATCCCATGGTGTTGGACAGCCCGAAATCCTGATAGATTTTTGGCTTTCGAAGGTCGAACCCCAGAAGCACGGTCTTTTTCCCATACATTGCATAGATGCTGGCCAAGTTGATGGAAATAAATGTCTTACCGGCGCTCACCATATCGGCTGTAACCAAAATGACACTTTTATCGAGGCCTTGAGCCAAATAGTCCACATTGGTTCGCACCGACCTGAAAGATTCGGCAATGGACGATTTTGGCGCATCGGCCACCACTAATTGCGTATCTTTACTGCTGTGTGGAATCTGACCGACAATGGGCAGTTTAGTGATTTTTTCGATGTCTTTGCGCTCGATGATTTTGTCGTTCAAATAGTCACGTCCGAGAATATAAGCTACCGGGATAAGTAATCCGAGCAAGAGCGCAATGGTATAATTCAGGCTTTTCTTTGGGAAAACCATTTCGCTCAGTCCGGCTTCGGCACGGTCAATAATCTCGTTGTCGGGCATATTGCTGGCCTTGGTGATTTGAGCATCGGCGCGTTTTTGCATCAGGAAGTTGTAGATGGCATCGTTGAGCTGGAATTTACGCTGATAGCCTAAAAGCAGTCGCTGTGTGAGGGGAAGCGCACTCACCTGATGCTCTACGTCGCTCATGCGACGGTTGATATCGCCAATGGCCACATCGGAGTTTTTGATGATGTTGGTGATATTCTCGAGCAAGGTGCGCTTGGTATTCGAGATCTGTGTTTCGATGCTTACGACAGTTGGGTGCTTCTCGGTTGAAGTGAGCAGTTGTTCAGCTTTTTGCGCCGAAAGATTCACTAAATCCTGCACTAAGCGGTTCAACAAAGGATCTTCGATGCCCATCGCACTGGGAGCCACCAACTTATCTAACTCGTCAATGTTATCCTGAATATATTTTTGCATGCTGCGGTAATACTTGCTCTTGACAATCATTTCCGCTTTCTGCTTTTCGAGGTCTTTCAGGTAGTCGAACACTTTTTGCGATTGCACATCAAGGTTCATAAACTCGTTTCTGGTCTGGAAATCCTGCAGGGCAATTTCGGCAAAATGGAGCGAGTCTTGAATGTCAACCAATTGTTTATCAATAAATTGTATTGTGCTTTCGGCGATTTGATTCTTATTTTCTAACCCACGAATGACGTAAGTTTCGGTAAGTTTATTGAGAAAATCGGCCGATTTCTCTTTGATGTTACCTCTCAGAGAAATTTCCAGAATGCTGGCTTCGCGGCTGATTGGTTCGATCTTAAATCCACGCAGTACCCTCAACAGCGATTGATAGTCGTTGAGGACGAAACTCAGATTACCTTTACGACTTTCTTCGTAGTTGAAATTGTCGTTGAGCAGAATACGGAATCTGTTCAGGCCGTTGTCAATCCACTCGCCAAAACGGTGCTCGCCCGACCAATGTACAATTTCACTTTTTTTTCCGGTTGGCTTAGCGGCTTTGAAATCGTAATGGGTGATATTTTCGCCTTCGGCTTCCAATAGAAAGCTCTCTCTGTCTTTAAATTTTATGGCATAAGGAAGGCTTACCGACTGTGGATAGTCGTAATCCACCTCCACCATGAAAGGCGAAGTACCATAGAGTTCCTTTTTGATAAATCCGTCCTCGTTGAAATATGACACTTCAAAGTTTAACGACCTTATGGCTCTGAAGCTTACGGAATAGGACTTCAGAACTCCGATTTCGTTTTGCACGTTTTGTTGTCCGCCAAAGCTGAGTCCCAACATAGCAGTGGGGTCGAGTTTACCACCTTTCTGGTCTTTTACCAGCACACTGGTTTTTACTTCGTACATCGGCTTGGTGTATTTATTGAATAGAAATGCCACCAGCATGGCAATGAAAACCGAAATGGCAAAAAGATACCAGAACCTTGTAAATTTAAAAAACAAGGCTTTCAGGTCAATGGTTTCTTCCTGTTGATAGGGTTGAAAATTTTCCACAATTGAAGCTTATTTAAAGAAGTTGATGAGCAACAGGGCTGTTGATATACTGGAGAAAATGAGGGTGTAGGGGAAGGCTGCAAACCCAAACTGCTTGATGGGCATGGGTTTGATATAAATCATATCGTTGGGTTTCAGATAAAAGTAATCTGAGCTTAAGATGTCGGCTTTTTCTAAGTTCACTTCCACAACTTCCGAACCTGTTTTGGTTTGCCGCACAATCTGCACTTGTCGGCGATTGGCAAACTCAGTGAGGTCGCCGGCCATTGCCATAGCTTCAAACAGGTTGATTTCCGACTGATAAACCTTGTATTGCCCAGGGCGCCGCACTTCGCCCAAAACTGTCAGATTGAAGTTGACTAACTTGACAATCAGTACTGTTTCTTTGAGATATTGATCCAGAATTTTTTGGATTTTCTCTTTCACCTCTTCAACATTCAGGTTCTGGACGGTGATTTTTCCGGCCAGCGGGAACTCAATATTTCCTTCGTCGCTCACGGTATAGCTGTTCAGATAGATGCCCTGATCGTTCACGTTAGAGCCACCGCCGGTGGTTCTTTCCAACGGGTTAAAAAGGGTAGCCGTTTTTTCGTCGAGGCTCACTACTTTGATGTAGAGGTTGTCGCCCGGCTGAATAAGGTAAGTGAAACTGCGTTCGTTCGCATAATTGAGGTTGCCTTCCGATTTATGCTTGTCCTGCAAATAAAGCATTTTGTGCTGCGGCACACAGGAAAAAAACATCAGGCTTCCGGTGAGTATGGCCAATACCGACGGAAGCAGCCGAAAAAGATTAAATTTCATACGTTGGTGGTTAGTCTTTAATTTTGAACGGTTTTTGTCATTCAAGGCACAAAAGTAAGATTTTTTGTTATTATCCGGAATAAATAAAATAACGCTTCACGGATTTTTCGCCCTTCAGGCGGCTTCGACAGTATGGCAAAAAGTCTTTTCATGGGGTTTTTCTGTAATTTTGCCGTCAAAACCGGTTTTGCATGAAACGTTTTTTTATTCTTTTTGTTTTGATTGCTTTTGCAGGTTGCCAGTCGCCCGTTGTTTTTTCACATCATGAAGAGTTTGACAGGGCAATTTGGAATCGTTTTCATTTTATCGAATTGGATGTCCCCATCACTGATGTCGGGCAGCTTTACGATTTATCCATTGATTTTACTCACAACGGAGACTATCCGTCGGATTATATCGAGCTGAATTTCACCATTTTCTATGCATCGTCGGGTATGCGTTCACGCGATTATACGTTCCGGCTTCAGGACAACAATCGGCGATGGACCGGCGAAAAGAACCCCCAAGGTTTCACCTCCCATCTCCCGATTATCAGCGGAATGCAGTTTCCTGAAAATGGCACTCATCGTATCCGCATCGAAAGCAAGATGACAAAATTCGACCTTCCGGGTGTAGTTTCGCTTAATTTTACCATTAAAAAGTCGAAATAGACTCTTCCCTTTTCGATAATTCCAAAAACCTGCCTCTATGGTTCGCTTCAATAAACTATTCTGGATAGTAGCTCTGGGCATCAGCCTGTGTGGTTGCCGGAATGCCGCTTCCGACAGTCATCTGATAACCGACGATAGCTACCGTGCCTATGTTCACGAACAATTTCTGAAACAGCGGGCTATGGCAGCAGGACGCGATTCGGTTTTGTTTTCTGTTTTCGATAGGGAACTTACGCAAGCCGAAACCGAAGGACTTGAGTTTTTGTATGCTTTCATGCCTTTGAGCGACTTAGCCATGAACGATGGTGAATATGTGCTGAAACAGGTGAAAACCGCACTCGAAGCAAAATCATTTTTCAAATGGGGAGCCGACATTCCAAATGATATTTTCCTTCATTTTGTGTTGCCTTATCGTGTAAATAATGAATATACCGACACAGCCCGTCAAGTGTTTTTCGGCGAATTGAAAGACCGTCTTGCGTCTTTGGATATGGAAGCTGCGGCTTTGGAAGTCAACCATTGGTGTCACGAAAAGGTCGTTTATAAATCTACCGATGAGCGCACCTCCGGCCCATTAACCACGGTGCGCACTGCTTTCGGACGCTGCGGCGAGGAATCCACCTTCACGGTTTCAGCCATGCGTGCAGTCGGGATACCTGCCAGACAAGTTTATACTCCCCGCTGGGCTCATTCCGACGATAACCATGCCTGGGTAGAAGTGTGGGTCAACGGGAAATGGCATTTTCTGGGTGCTTGCGAACCCGAACCCACCCTCGATATGGGATGGTTTGCCGAACCCGCAAAACGTGCCATGATGACACATACTTTCGTCTTCGGAAAATACAACGGAAAGGAAGAAGTGATTGAAACAGAAGATCGTTATGCCCGACTCAACCTGCTGCGTAACTACACCGATGTGAAACAACTCCCCGTCAAAATTTTGGATGACGACGGAAAGGGTGTGGCTGATGCCAAAGTGGAATTTGGTCTTTACAATTATGCCGAATTCTATCCTATTGCCACTCAATTTACCGATCAAAGTGGAAACTGCCGGATCACAACCGGCTTTGGCGATTTATTGGTGCATGTTTCAAAAAACGGGATTTCAAGCTCGGCCTGGGCACGCAGCACGCTGACTGATACCTTAAAAATTACCCTTGGCAACAAAACAACGTTTTTACCTGAGGGGATTTACACCATCGTTGTGCCGGTGCGACAGTCGGTTGCCACTGCTGACCCGCAATTGGTGGAAAAAAATAACCGTCGCCTGCTTCAGGAAGATTCCATCAGCTCTCTTTATACTGCCACTTTTGTGGACTCTGTTGCCACAGATTTACCAGCTACCGACTTACCTTCCGATATGAGCGGCCTTTGGAAATACTTTGTCCTCAGTCGTGGCAACTGGCACGAAATCAATCATTTTGTGAAGGGCCTGAGTTCAGATCACCGTAACAATGGTTTGGCAATACTTGCCAATATCTCGGAAAAAGATTTGCACGATGTTCAGGCTTCTGTTCTAAACGACCACCTTCAGGCTCTTGACAATTTTCCGAAAGCTTCCTGGCTTTCGACAGATTATTTTGAGCGCTATGTGCTGTCGCCACGCATCGGGCGTGAGCTGATCACCCCTTGGCGCAGCTTCATCCAAAATGCTTTTTCGTCCGAGCAAGCCCGTCAGTTTTCGGAAAATCCAATACTTATCCGTGATTGGATTGCTGAAAATATTGTGCTGGATAGCCTGAATAACTATTATAGTGCTGCACTCAGCCCCGAAGGAATGTTACAGTTAGGTCGTGCCGATAATTACTCGCGCAATCTATTGTTTGTGGCTATCAGCCGCAGCTTTGGTATTGCGTCACGCCTTGAGCCTTCGACCCGTCGACCCCAGTTCTTCGAGGGGAAAACCTGGAACGATGTCTTTTTCGGAACTGAGTCCGCCAAAAGCTCATCGCCACGCGGCATCCTCGTCCTGCACAACCTCTCGCCCGACAAGGATTTTATCCCAAGATACTATACTCATTACACTTTCGGGAGATATGAGAATGGTGCTTTCGTAACCCTCGATTATGAAAACGATGCCTCGCTGCTGAAATTCCCCACTGCTCTCAAGGTTGACACCGGCTTTTATCGGCTGATTACCGGAAACCGGCTTAGCAGTGGAAATGTGGTAGCAAACATTTCCTATTTCAGGGTAAAACAAGACCAAACCACAAACGTGGATATCAGTCTGTCATCAGCACACGAACTGAGCGGCATCACAGGCAAGGCCGACCTCAATGCAAGTTTCATCACTTTAGATACTCAGGAAACAGTTACACTTAAATCATTTTTTGGTACACAAGGGCTTGTTGTAACCCTCCTCGATCCATCGAAAGAACCAACCAAACATCTGATGGAAGACCTCAGAGCGGTCAAAACTGCTTTAGATCAGTGGGGTGGAAAGGTGTTGTTTGTAGTAGCCCGCGAAAAAAACAGCCCGGGGTTTCAGCCTAAGCTTTATTACGACCTGCCAAAAACTGCATTTTTTGGTTATGATGCCGAAGGCAAAACCGCCGCAGCACTGAGCACGGCCTGTTCTATTGAAGCTATTCCGCAATGGCCAATACTAATGCTCATCAATCCAAAAGGAGAAATCGTTTGGTATTCCGAAGGTTACAATATTGGTCTGGGAGACCAATTGGTGAAACAGATCAAAAAAATGGCTGAATAATTCGTTGCGGCAGTTTCATTCACCACTTTACGGTCTATCTTTGTGGTCACTCCACAAAATCCAGTGATGATGAAACATTTTTTCTCATTCTTTTTTCTTTTTCTAACCCTCATTTCTTTTGGTCAAAATGACGGGCAGAACACTTATACCTTGGTTATTCACGGGGGAGCCGGCAGCATCATGCGGGCGCGTCTCACCGAAGAGCGTCAGCAGGCTTATACACAGGAGTTGAAGCACGCCTTAGATGCCGGAACTCAGATTTTGGCACGGGGCGGCTCGGCGCTCGATGCCGTGGTAGCCGCTGTGAAAGTGATGGAAGACTCGCCTCTTTTTAATGCCGGCAAAGGAGCAGTGTTCACGGCCGAAGGCCGCAACGAGCTCGATGCATCCATTATGGATGGTAAAACAGGTAAAGCCGGAGCTGTGGCCGGATTGCGTACTGTACGCAACCCTATCGAGGCTGCACGCCGCGTGATGGATTCTACCAAACATGTGATGCTGGCCGGACAAGGCGCCGAAGAATTTGCCCGAAGCCAACATCTTGAAATTGTGGATCCTTCTTATTTTTATACGGACGAGAGTTGGCAGGAATATCTTAAAGTCAAAGAAAACAACGAAAAAGATGGCCGAAAAGGAACTGTTGGAGCTGTGGCTCTCGATAAAAACGGAAATCTTGCTGCAGCCACCTCGACAGGCGGAATGGTATTCAAACGTTATGGCCGTGTCGGCGATTCGCCTGTGATTGGCGCCGGAACCTATGCCAACAACCAAAGCTGTGCGGTTTCCTGTACCGGACATGGGGAGTTTTTTATTCGTAATGCGGTGGCCTACGACCTTGCCGCCAGGATGAGCTATTTAGGCGAAAGCCTCGAAAAAGCGGCCGACTATATCATCAACGACAAATTGAAAAAACAAGGCGCTATGGGTGGCCTCATCGCTGTGGATAAAGATGGAAATGTTGCCATGCCGTTCAACAGTCCCGGAATGTTCAGGGGTGTGGCCAAAGAAGGAAAACCTTTTCAGGTATTGATGTTCAGAGAGTAGTTTTTGTAACCATCCGGCTTAAATCTTAGTTCATGGCTATGAAAGTAAAAATTTCCTATAGCCGACCTTTCGATAAGTACGGTGCAGTTGTCCTATTTCATTTCCCAGCTTGTACCTTCTTTGCCGTCTTTGAGTACGATATTCAGCTTAGCGAGCCCATCGCGAATCAGGTCGCTGGTGGCAAAATCTTTACGTGCACGAGCTTCCTGCCGTAGGCCAATGATGGTTTCCATCAGACCTTCTACCAAATGATGATCGGTGCCCGCATCTTCGGCCCGCAACCCCAATATATCAAAAAGAAAAACATCCATCAACTGTTTCAGGAGTTCCAAATCATTCGGATTCAACTTCAGATGACCGTCATTTGCTGCATTGATGAGTTTGACAGCCTCAAAAAGCGAGGCAATGGCCATTGGGCTGCTGAAATCATCGTTCATGGCATCGTAACAGGCTTTTGCTATGGCTTCAATATTTTGAGAGGCTGCTCCGGTGGCAGGTTTCAGCTTTTTGACTGTTTCATCGGCAAAGAGTAGTTTTTTTAATCCTTTTTCGGCGGCCTGCAACGCTTCGTTGCTAAAATCGAGGGTACTGCGATAATGTGCCTGAAGGATGAAAAAACGGATGGTCATCGGGCTATAAGCCTGTGCCAGCAAAGGGTGATTGCCAGTGAAAATATCGTCGAGCGACATGGCATTGCCCAACGATTTGCCCATCTTCTGGCCGTTGAGGGTAATCATATTGTTGTGCATCCAGTAGCGCACGGGTGGTTTTCCATTGGCTACAGTGGATTGAGCTATTTCCGATTCATGGTGCGGAAATAGTAAATCCATGCCTCCCCCATGAATATCAAACTGCTCTCCTAAATATTTGCATCCCATAGCTGAGCATTCCATGTGCCAGCCCGGGAAACCATCGCCCCAGGGCGAGGGCCATCGCATGATGTGTGTAGGGTCAGCCTTCTTCCAAATGGCAAAATCAAAGCTGTTTCTTTTTTCATTTTGGCCCGACAATTCGCGGGTATTGCTGATCAACTCATCAATCTTCCTACCCGAAAGGATTCCATAAGGATGAGTCTGGTTATATTTCTCCACATCAAAATATACCGACCCATCAGATTCATAAGCGTATCCGGCAGCAAGAATTTTCTTAATCATCTCAATCTGCTCAATGATATGACCCGAAGCATGAGGCTCGATCGAAGGGCGCAACACATTCAGTTGATCCATATTTTTGTGATATCTGACCGTGTAATATTGCACCACCTCCATCGGTTCAAGCTGTTCAAGCCTTGCTTTACGGGCGATCTTATCCTCACCTTCGTCAGCATCATTCTCTAAATGACCCACATCGGTTATATTTCTCACATAACGCACCTTATAGCCCAGATGTCGGAAATAGCGAAATACCAGATCGAAGGTAATGGCCGGTCGGGCGTGACCCAGATGCGCATCGCCATACACCGTCGGGCCGCACACATACATCCCAACGTGGTTGGGGTGGATAGGCAAAAAAACTTCCTTTTTTCGGCTAAGGCTGTTGAAAATATGCAAGGGTTCGGTCGTTGGAATAAGGTTCGTCATAATCAACGGATACTTAAGGCTGCAAAACTATTAAAAATCGTCTGAAAAGAGGGCGTCTGCCTATCGACAAGTGCAGAAAACGCCTACTTTTGTACTTTCAATGTGAAACGATTAACAACAACTTTATGGAACGCATCCTCATCATAGGCTGTTCCGGGCAGATTGGTTCGGAACTTACGTTAGCCCTGCGAAAGATTTATGGCAACGACAATGTGTTTGCCACCGACATCAAACAGCCACCGAAAGACATTTTGGAAAGCGGCCCCTTTAACACCCTAGATGTGATGGACTACAACAACCTGCTGCATTTTGTGGTGAGGTTTAAAATCACACAGGTTTACAATCTTGCAGCAGTTCTATCGGGTAATGCCGAGAAGATTCCGCAGCAAGCCTGGGAAATCAATATGCGTGCTTTGATGAACACTTTGGAACTGGCACGCGATTCGGATGCTAAAAAGTTGTTTTGGCCCAGTTCGATTGCTGTTTTCGGACCCACAACACCCCGTCACAACACGCCTCAACTCACGGTGATGGAGCCCAACACAGTTTATGGAATCAGCAAGCTGGCAGGAGAGCGTTGGGGCGAATATTACAACCGACGCTATGGGGTTGACTTCCGCAGCCTCCGCTATCCAGGTCTGATAAGCTACAAAACCGAAGCCGGTGGCGGAACCACCGACTATGCCGTTGAGATTTATTACGAAGCCGTACGCAGCAATAGTTACACCTGCTTCCTAAGTGAAGATACTGCTTTGCCAATGATGTTTATGGACGATGCCATCAAAGCCACCATCCAACTCATGGAAGCCAACCCCGATAAGCTCTCATTGCGTTCAAGCTACAATGTGGGTGGCATGAGCTTTACCCCAAAAGAAGTGGTTGAAGCCATCCGCAAACACCAGCCCGATTTCTCAGTCAGCTACGAGCCCGATTTCAGACAAGCCATTGCCGACAGTTGGCCAGCCAGCATTGACGACAGCCAGGCCCGCGCCGATTGGGGATTGAATGATGTTTATACCCTTGACAGTATGACCGAAGTTATGTTGCAGGAAATCAGGAAGAAACTAAATAAATAACGTAAAATCAAGAAGTTGTTACCATTGTTGGTAATACTTGTCTATCTTTTAACAAAAAAACGAGGCTGCTTTTCGGGCAGCCTCTTTTCCTGTTTTCAGCGTTGCAGCACCCTAAAAAATTTTGTTCACTAAATCCATCAAT
>JACFNF010000081.1 GCA_019454985.1 Bacteroidales bacterium | reverse complement strand
TGAGCGTGACCAAAGTGGCCGATAATAACAATCCGGCCGTCGGAACCCAGGTAACCTTTACCATCACGGCTAAAAATAATGGCCCAAGCAACGCCACCGGCGTGAAGGTGAGCGACGCCCTGCCTACGGGTTATACCTTTGTGAGCGCTACGCCTTCTGTGGGAACATGGAATGCTCCTGACTGGACTATTGGTAACTTAGCCAATGGCGCTACCGCAACCCTGACCATCAAGGCTACTGTGAATGCTTCGGGCAGCTATACCAATACGGCTACCATCACTGGAAATGAAAGCGATCCCAACTCAGGAAACAACAGCAGCTCGGTAACACCCTCGGCTTCGGCTGTGGCTGACCTGAGTGTGACCAAAGTGGCCGACAACAACAATCCGGCCGTCGGAAGCCAGGTAACCTTTACCATCACGGCTAAAAATAATGGCCCAAGCAATGCCACTGGCGTGAAGGTGAGCGACGCCCTGCCTACGGGTTATACCTTCGTGAGCGCTACGCCTTCTGTGGGAACATGGAGCGCTCCCGACTGGACTATTGGTAACTTAGCCAATGGCGCTACCGCAACCCTGACCATCAAGGCTACTGTGAATGCTTCGGGCAGCTATACCAATACGGCTACCATCACTGGAAATGAAAGCGATCCCAACTCAGGAAACAACAGCAGCTCGGTAACGCCCTCGGCTTCGGCTGTGGCTGACCTGAGTGTGACCAAAGTGGCCGATAATAACAATCCGGCCGTCGGAACCCAGGTAACCTTTACCATCACGGCTAAAAATAATGGCCCAAGCAACGCCACCGGCGTGAAGGTGAGCGACGCCCTGCCTACGGGTTATACCTTTGTGAGCGCTACGCCTTCTGTGGGAACATGGAATGCTCCTGACTGGACTATTGGTAACTTAGCCAATGGCGCTACCGCAACCCTGACCATCAAGGCTACTGTGAATGCTTCGGGCAGCTATACCAATACGGCTACCATCACTGGAAATGAAAGCGATCCCAACTCAGGAAACAACAGCAGCTCGGTAACGCCTTCGCCTTCGGCTGTGGCTGACCTGAGCGTGACCAAAACCCTTGACAAAACAAATCCCCATGTGGGCGAAACGGTAGTTTTCACCATCACGGCTAAAAACAACGGCCCAAGTGCTGCTTCGGGCGTCGTGGTGAACGATCAGGTACCTGCAGGGTTCACCGTAACCAATTCCAGCGTTTCGGCCGGAACATGGACGGCTCCCAACTGGAATATCGGCAACTTAGCCAATGGCGCTTCTGCTACCCTGACCTTGACAGCTACCGTCAACAGTGGCGGACCCTACAGCAATACAGCTTCCATCACCGGAAATCAGAATGACCCCAATAACGCCAACAACTCGGCTACCGCAACAGCCATCCCCGGTCCAAAAGCTGTGGATGACAATGCATCAACAACGCTTAACACACCGGTTAACATCCTAATCCTTACAAACGACCTTCCAGGCGCCGGTGCCCTCAACCCTGCCTCGGTAACCTTCGTGGGTACCCTGCCAGATGCAGCAACCGTGGGAACCTTTACCAAAGACAATGACGGAAAAGTAACCTTTACACCCGCGTTTGGATTTACCGGAACAGTAACCGTTGATTATCAGGTGTGTGATGTCAATGCCCTTTGTGATGTAGCTACCATTACCGTAGTGGTAAATACCGTTGACGGGCCCGATGCCATAGACGACAACGCATCAACCGATATGAACACACCGGTGGACATCAACGTTTTGGCTAACGATGTGGCAGG
>JACFNF010000080.1 GCA_019454985.1 Bacteroidales bacterium | reverse complement strand
AAAAATTGATTTCCCGAATTGCATCCCAAAGACTTGACACTGCAAGTAATCGGTAGCGGCAGCAGGGCGGGCGTGGACTCGCCGTCGAAGCAGAAAAAGCCCAAAGCCAGGAAAATGCCTGAAAAACGCGCTGACTCCCTGCTGTCCGCTGCACGCTGTGTTAGCCCGCTTTTTGGCTTTCAGACACTAAAAACTCTAAAATAGCAGACTGTCTTTCGGGCAATGGTTTTTCAAAATCATTTGCCATTGCGAATATCTTGTTAATCTGCTCATCCCATTGATGATGAATTGATGCAATACCAATACCAGACTCTATCCAGCATTGTCCCCGAATTTCTACTAAAAATTCGGCAATTTGAGAGAAGGTAATATACTTTACACCCTGCTCTAAATAATGCTGGTTTGGTTCATTGGCAAAAACTATGTAACGAATGCGGCTTTTCTCGTTTTCATAGCAATAATGGGTGGCAAGTTGGCTGGCGACATCGGCAATTTGACGCTCATCATACAGACCAACAAAACGAACTATATATTCAATAGGTGCAAAGTTTTTATTTCTCCAAACTGGGTTTGGTCTATTGTCATTGCCTGATTTTACTTCTGCAATAACCACATCAAACCTGTCTCTTTGATTTTCAATAAGCAAATCATGATTGACAATTCTTAACCTGCCTGCTATTTCTGCCGAATATGGCATTCTTATTCCAATTGAGTCGGTTTCTGTATGCGGGGCAATAATTCCCCTGCTTATTCGAGTAGGATCATCGGCGGCATGAATTACAAAATTATCAATGGTGAAGTATCCATTGAAGCGCAAATACCAACTTGCGAATTTTTCGTGCAATGCTGTCATGCCTAATCTCCCATAAAAGTAAAAGCCCAATCATTTTTAGGCATTATAAATTTTGTATCCGCATAATACCACCATTCTGCATATTCACGTTTGCCATCGAGGTAAAAGTAGAATTTGACAGAATAATAGCCATTCCCCGTGCTTACATACCAGCCATCCACGCTAACTGTATGACCTTCGTTTTCGAGAAGCACAAGAATAAAAGCAACGCTTTCTTTCATGTTGCTGGCGTAAACAGTGCTTTGATTTTGAACTGCGTCAATTGCGGCTTGCTCTTGTGGGTCAGCGGTTGCGGGAGGCGACGCTGTAAGATTTTGAAAACCACTTATACATTGCCCCAATAATGACATTACGCAGAGACCAACTATTCCCAAAATAATATAGCCGCCACACGTAATTTTTGAAGGTTGTGGCGGAGGGCTTCCGACATTTCTTTGTTTTGCGGCGTTTTCAGCAGATTTTTTACGCGACAAATCAATTTTTTCTTTTACTGCTGAATAAAATTGAGGAACAGAATTGGATTCCTGACCTGTCATCCGTTTGGAAATGTATTTTATTGGGTCAACTTCTACCCCATTGATAAGTAATGACAATCTGTCTTGACTTGATATTAACCAACTTCCCCCAAGTTCATGAATCATAACTTCGCCTAAATAACTGCCCCATACTTCCGCTGTGCGCTGTATCATTTTATCGGTAGGTTTCTTTTCAGCCTTGTACTTATCAATTTGGCTGATTGCATAATTTAACATATCTTCCAAATCGGGCAATGAATTCTCTGAAAAAGCAAGAGTCTTTCCAAATCGCTCTCTTGCGGATTGGATTGCTAAATGCGCCAATGATACAGTGGTTTCAGTTTCGTTCATCTATCTATTGCCCTGACATAAAGACTTTGTTCTGCAAGATGCGGGCTAACGGTTTGCGTTATTAGAATGTCCTTGCCTGGGACGTGGTGTCAGTGTATCC
>JACFNF010000010.1 GCA_019454985.1 Bacteroidales bacterium | reverse complement strand
GCTTTGGCCGCCCTCGACTGCCTGAAAAACACAGGCATTGACCCTCTGGAAATTGATTTGATCATTTCGATTGGCGAAGAATGGAAAGAGTTCCCCCTAACCACGACCGGTATCTACATTCAGCACCGCATTGGCGCGACCAATGCCTGGGCTTTCGACCTTCAACAACGGTGCTGCACCACCGTTGCCGCCATGAAAATTGCACGTGACATGATGATGGCCGACCCCACAATTAACACGGTGTTGATTGCCGGTGGTTATCGCAATGGCGACTTTATTGATTACACCGATCCGGCCGTGTCGTTCATGTTTAATCTGGGAGCAGGCGGCGGCGCTTTAATTCTTAAACGCAACTACGGACGCAACCTTTTGCTCGGCACTCACATCATTACCGACGGCAGTATGGCGCGTGATGCAGGCGTAGAATTCGGCGGAACAGAAAAACCCATCACCTGCCAGGTAACAGATGTTGCTTATAAATCGCTGCGGGTTTTCGACGAAAAACATATGAAGGACAGACTGAACGAAGTTTCGATGGATAACTGGATGAAATGTATTGATCAGGCATTTGCCAAATCAAACCTTGCCCGAACCGAATTGAGCTATCTGGCTTCGCTCCATTTCAAACGCTCCATGTATTTCAGCTTTGTACAATCGCTCGGGCTGAATGCCGACCAAACCACATATCTTGAAAACTACGGCCATATTGGCCAAATTGACCAAATTTTATCGCTACATCTTGGTCTGAAAGAAGGTAAGATCCAGGCCGGAAGTATCGTGGCGATGATTGCCGCCGGAATTGGCTATGCGTGGGGAGCAAACGTCATTCGTTGGGGATAAATAGTCGCACTCTATTTTTTAATGATAAATAGTTAATAATCAGATTTTATCTACCTTTGTACAGAAAACGAACCAATAAGTCAACCCAATTATTTTGCATAAACATTCTAATGATATAAATACTAGTTCTTTAATTTGTTTCATAACCTAAATTCAATTCACCATGAAAAAACTAATGATTGTTCTTTTTGCGTTTTCCATCGCATTGGTATCGTGCAAAAAAAGTGAGGAAGAAGATGTTTACAGTCCGGAAAAAGACGGTATGGTTGGCGAATGGCAGTCGTCGGGCAGCAATGTTGCCATATTGCTTTCCACCTATTTCCATGTTGACTCGATCTATGCCAATTTCAAAGAAAACAACACCTATGTGGTTGAGTCGTTTGCAGCCGGCGTGAAAGTTACCTACACCGGTATCTACACCCAGACCAAACCCACCACCGGAACTATCTGGACCATCAAGCTTGAGCAAAACGCCCCGACGGCTGTAACCAGCGAAGGCATTTTTGAGATCACCAAAACCGGTGAAACCTACACCATGAAATACGAAGTTGCTCAAACAGCACCGGCTATTGGCGCCACACCGCCAACACCAGCTGCAGGTTTCGGCAGCACCAGCGGCGGCGCACTTGGCAACACAAACATACAGACCTTTGTGAAAATCGGAAAATAAGCTGTTTTCACCCGAAAAGATCAGAAAGACGATTTGAAAATCGTCTTTCTGATCTTTTTTTGCATCCGATAGTTTAGAACTTCTTCAATCAAAACTGTTCAAATGAAAAAATTTTACTTTTTCTTTTTGAGCCTTGCCTTGGGTCTTTCGGGATTCTCGCAACTGCCTACCAATCAATATTTTTCAAAAGAAATTCCACAAAAAGCCAACAAAGAGTTACAGTTTTTAGCTTTTTATATCAATCAGGCAGTTTTTTCCGATATTCATCCCGAAAATGATTTTTTAAAGGGTCAGGTCGTTGGGCGTTTGTTTGGCGCCAACACTTCCACCACGAGCAAGGAACACACCAGCGCGTATGTTGAACAGCGCATTTTACCCTTTTTCATCTATCAGCCCCATCTTTTCAACGGCAAAGCTTTATTGCGTGCCTCATTCGAGATTGACTTCACCTGGGGCGATGTGGCGTATGGCGCAGGCGGTAACTTTGGCGGCGCCTTCTCGGCCGACCAGGTAAATATTCAAACACAAAATATTGAGCTTGAGTTTAATCCGCACAAAGGATGGTACATCAATCTCGGTTTGCAACGGATTTTCGATACCCCCTACAATCCATACCGGACGCTTTTCGACAAGATGACAACCACCGGATATCGTTTAGCCTATTTTGGTACCGACGGAGTTGGCGTTTCGGTGAGAAAAGATTGGGATTTTCAACGCATCAAAGCCGGTTATTACAAGCTTTATGAGAATTATGTCCATCTTGACGACGATGTGACCTTGATGGAACTCACGGGCGAGAAAGACGTAAGCCGCGCCTGGAAAGTTGGCGCATCGGCCTATTATATGCGCGACCGGGCAGCAGGAGCAGGCGGCGTATCCATCCTCGGTCAGGGGCTCAACAGTGCCCTTGCCGCCCACAATGGAGTGTATAAATTCAACTACAAGAATACCGATTACAAAGCCGATATCGTCTGGTTAGGAACATTCTTTGGCCGCAATACCGAGCATTGGATTGATCCACTGATGGTTACGGGATTTGTAAATTTTAACATCGGAAACACTGATACTTTGATGCAAAATACTAAGCCCGAATCAGGCTATACCGATGCTGCCAGTATCATGGGTTTTGCAGCTAATCTGAGAGGTTCATGGCGTTTTGGCCAAACCACCAGCGATGTGATCACTCTTGATGCGCTTTACACCTCGGGTGATGCCGACGGGCTCAAAGACGGGCGTTATTCGGGCGTAATCACCGGCAACCAGTGGGGAGCTCCCGGAGCCATCTTCATCAGCTCGGGCTCATATCTGCTGATGCCACACGGTAATGTTGTCAACCGTTTTACGCCTACCGTGATGGACATCAGTAATATGGGTTATGGCATGACTGCACTTACCCTGAATGCCTCCAAAGGATTTATTCCCAACAAATTGAATGGCAAAATTGGAAGCGCTATCGCCTTTGCCAATGTGCAACCGCGTGGTGGCGGAAGCCTGATCGGAACCGAGATTAATGGTAATATTGCATACAACTTCGGGCCTTTTATGAGCCTCGAACTTCACAGCGCCTATCTGATGCTCGGCGACTTCTATGATAGTAAACAAGACACCTATGGTTCGGCCGTGAATGGCGGCAGCGACACCAGACCGGTTAACCCCTGGACGACATTTCTCGTCTTTAAATGGCTCATGTTTTAACCTTTAAGACTCAGCATGATGAAAACAATATCTTCAATTCTTATGACCCTGACGCTGCTGTTTGCCATGAGCCGCTG
The DNA here is from genome assembly GCA_019454985.1 of Bacteroidales bacterium. Classification (GTDB taxonomy): domain Bacteria; phylum Bacteroidota; class Bacteroidia; order Bacteroidales; family F082; genus JALNZU01. The sequence goes on along the minus strand of JACFNF010000010.1, from coordinate 96,682 downwards.
CTCAACCCCATATCAATCGGTGAAGCCCATTTCCAACTTTGACGAGCTGAACTATCGCCATGAAGTGAAAAAGGTGAAATTACCGGCTTCGGGCTACACCATTGCCTATACCGATGAAGGGCAAGGCGAAAAAACAATTTTGTTTATTCACGGACTGGGGAGTTACCTCCAGGCCTGGATCAAAAATGTGGACGTGTTAAAATCGGACTACCGCTGCATCTCGATTGATTTGCCGGGCTATGGGAAATCAAGCAAAGAGCCTCACAGCGGTCAGATGACGTTTTATGCAGGCATCGTTGACGAGTTAGTCAAAGAGCTCAAGCTTGGCAAGGTTTTTCTGGCCGGCCACTCCATGGGCGGGCAAATTTCCATCACCACAGCGCTGCTTTATCCGGAGATCACTGCCGGTTTAATTTTGGTAGATCCGGCCGGATTCGAGGAATTTACCAAAGGTCAGAAACAATGGTTTCGGGATGTCATGACTTTTGACGGGGTACGGCTCACAACGGCTGAGGCCATTCAAAACAATCTTGCAACCAATTTTTATCGTCTTCCAGCCGATGCCGAATTTATGATTACCGACCGTCTGGCCATGCGCAAAGCCTCCGATTTCAATGCGTATTGCTATGCTGTTGTGCAATCGGTGAACGGGATGGTGGACAATCCGGTGGCAGATTATTTGAAAGACATCAAAGTGCCCACCCTGATCTTTTTTGGCAAGGACGACAATCTTATCCCCAACCGTTTTCTCAATCCCGGAACTACCCGCCAGATTGCAGAATCAGGAGCAGCACGCATTGCCGGCAGCAAATTGGTGATGGTGCCAAAATGCGGCCATTTTATGATGTTTGAGAAAGCTGAGGTGTTCAACAGCGAAACAAAGAAATTCCTGCAATAGGTTTTGTTTTTGGATAGTGAGAAAAGGAGGTTTCGGCCTCCTTTTTCATTTCAAACCTCATCAATCCATATCTTGAACACCAAAAGAAAACCGTCCCACACTAAATTCACTGTTTTTTTGCATCAGTTTACATTCAAATACCTATCTTCAACCTCTAATTGTCGGGCATGAAACACAAACTGGCTTCTTTTACCGAATTTGCCAATCAGTTATATCCTCATGAGGCTGATTATCTGCACTCTATTGCAAGATTCCAGAAAGATGAGAATAAAAAAATTTTAGAAACGATTCTGTTTAACTGCCATCGTCCGGCTGAGGCGAAAGAATTTGACCCCGAGATTGACAAACGCAGTTATTCGTATGTCAAAAAATGGATAGTTGAAAGTCTTGCCCGCGCAGATGTTGACCGCTTTTATGAATGGATTTTGGCGACCGAAAAACAGGTAATGCTCGATGCTATTTCGCCTGCCGAAGAACGCGAAATCATCTCATATCTGAAAGTCATTGGCCCGACACATTATTGTTTCCTTCGTTTTTATGAGCTAGTCCAGCATTTTCGAGATTATCTGCTGATTCGGGTTCGTCACATTTTTTACCGGCCGACCAACATCTATCTGATGGAACATGAGCAGGATTATATCCGTTGTCTTTCGGTCAACAAAGGGCTCAACGAAGCCACGGTTGGCATTATCCGGCATCACGAGTCGCCAGAGCTTGCCCCATTGGAGTTTACCGATTTTCTGCATCAGAGCTTTTCCAATCCTCAACTTGATGGTTACACCCGCTACCGCGCTGCTGTGCGATTAACCTTTCATTATTATAATTTCCGGGAGTTTGAGAAACTGCTTGCTCTTTACAATCGTTTGGACGAGGAGTTTAAAACCGATCTTTTCTATTCCAAACGACTGTTATCCAACTACTACTCAAATCGTGCGATGATGCACAGTAAGCTCAACGAATTGAACAAAGCCGAGCATTATGGTTATCTTTCCATCAGGCAAAAAAACAGCGACTACCTTTTCTATCTTGCAAATCTTTGCGGCATACTGCTGCGCAACAAAAAGCACGAAAAGGCTCTACGGCTGATGAGCCAGTCAATTCCCGAATTGAAAAACACCAATAGTTTTTACAACAAGATTGGGTTTGTGAGTTTTTATGTGCGCACCCTGGTTGCCAATTCCAAAGCCAAAAACGCAGCCAGTTATGCCTCCACTTTTTTGGATGCCTACCGAAAAGAGATTTTCGAAACACGTTGGCATTTATTCTTTTCGGCTTATTTGCAAGCTTTGCTTTATGCCGGCAAAACCCAACAGATTATCGCAGTTTCACATCGTTACAAATTAGTAGCCCTTGAAAAAAAACATATTGAATCAAGTGTTTATACTCCCGTTTTGTATTGGCATACGGAGGTGGCTCTTTATATCGAAGGCCGGCGCACCCGGAGCGATCTGATTGAAACCATTAGCAGTTCGGCCATACGCTTGTTGAATCATAGCTATCAGTCGGGGCGACTCAATGAGCTTTTGGAGCAGTTTTATGATTTCATTCCCGCCGAAGTGGAGGAAATCCGGCAGCGGCTAATCGTTTATAAAGAGGGGTTAACCCAGACGAAACGGTAAGGCAGGAGTGCATCCTCGCCAGCATAATCCACACCAACACGTGGGCCGGCGATTATATTCGCCGGCTCAATGACGTGTTTTCTTCCGAGCCAGATGATGGAGCTGCCAATTTCGACTCCATTTTGCTGCAAATCTATACCCATAGCCTGACAAAGTTTTGCCGGCCCGTTGGCAAGGAGTTGAAAGGGCTTATTTTTACGCCGTTGTTGCATGATTTCTAAACCTATTTGCGGCCAGATGGCACGAATGAGGATGGCATGCGGAACTTCTTCGGGACCGGTGACAATATTGAAAAGATAATGCATTCCGTAGGTGAAATACACATAGGCGATACCACCTTTTTTATACATTACTTTCGTCCGTTCGGTGCGTCGCCCACCCCAGGCATGCGAGGCACGATCATGAACCCCGGCATAAGCTTCGGTTTCACTGATGATCCCGCTGCAATGTCGTCCATGGATGAACGTATGCAGTTCATAGCCAATAAGTTCACGGGCAAGGTGCAACACATCCTCGCTCAGCAGATCAATCGGTGATTCGTTGGATATCATGACCATAAAGCATCAAATCCAAGCTGTTTTTTTATCGTGAGCCTTTCTGTGCTATCTTTTTCGATCAGCCGGTTCTCGAGCATCCAACGAATGGCTGTCAGGGCTTTTTCTTCGCTGTAGCCATCAATTCTCGAAAGGGCTTCATAGAGCGGATATGGTCTTTGAGCAAGCAATCCAAACAACTGCGTCTTGATGGCCGTAAACTCCACATCGCTGAGTTTCATTTTGTTGCGCTTGACACAAACATCACACTTACCACAACGCTGCTGCTGTTGCTCGCCAAAATAACGCAGGAGCTGGGTGCTTCTGCACTCATCGGCATTATAGACAAAATCAATGACACTCTGTAACCGAAGAGCAGCATTCTTTTTTCGGTCGAAATAATTCTCTTTCGTCAGGAAAATATTTTCAGCAGGTTGACGTTCAGACAGATAGATCAACTGAGGTTTATCTTTTACCGGAATATAAGTCATATAGCCGAGTTTCATCATCTTGTTGAGGTATTCTTCGACCCGTTCGGCCGGTAGTTCGGTTTTCCGGCTGATTTCTTCGACTCTGACAGGTACAAAATCTGTAAAAAGGCCTGGATATGAGCGTAAGAGATTTTTAATAAAGTGGTCGTAAGCCGGCTGCTCAACCTGAAGGCGATAGAGATCTTCGCGGCTACATTGAACAAATAGACGTGCTGGAACACGTACACCCTCAGTCATTTGAAGGTAACCCTCTTTTTCAAAAAACTGCAATGCCGCAAAAACTTCGGTTACCTGAAAATTGTAATCTTTTGCGAACGCATGCAAATCGAAATCAAAACTCATCCCCTGCCCTGATCCAATTGGCACCTGGAGATAATTCCCCAATGCCTGATAGATGTTACGGACTTTTTGCAGCTCGGGGAATGAGGTATTATAACCGGTTTTCAACTGTTGCACATCCTGATCTGCTGTCAGCAGCCAGGCGTAAGATTCCTTTCCATCACGCCCGCCACGGCCTGCTTCCTGAAAATATGCTTCCAAGCTGTCGGGCAAATCCATATGAACCACAAGGCGCACATCGGGTTTGTCAATTCCCATTCCAAAGGCATTGGTAGCCACAATCACTTTCACTTTGCCGTACATCCAGGCCGTTTGTCTTTCGTCCCGTTGCTGGCTATCTAAACCGGCATGATACCATGTGCTGGTGATTCCGTGTGAGTTGAGGAAATCGGCAATCTCACGGGTACGTCGCCGGTTACGTACATACACAATTCCACTACCTTGACTCATCCGTTGAAAAAGGCGTTCCAATGTACCAAACTTATCGGGGTGGTGAATGATGTTGTAAGTGAGGTTAGGCCGCATAAAACTTGTCTGGATCACATGGGGCTTTCGAAACAGCAATTTGTTTTGAATATCATTCACCACCATGGGAGTAGCCGTTGCAGTAAGGGCAAGAACAGGCACTCCGGGCAGGTAAGGCCGAATCTCTGCTATACGTAGATAAGGGGGCCTGAAATCATAACCCCATTGCGAAATGCAATGCGACTCGTCCACTGCTATCAAATTGATATTCAACCTGGTGATAATAGCCAAAAAACGCTCTGTAACAAGACGCTCAGGCGAGACATATAAAAACTTCAGTTGGCCAAACACCGCATGATTGTAAATAATTTCTATTTCATTAGGGTGCTGACCCGAGTAGATGGCTGCCGCCGGGATACCTTTTTGTTTCAGGTGCATCACCTGATCTTTCATTAAAGCAATCAGAGGTGTGATCACCAGACACAAGCCCGGCAAAACCATGCCCGGAACCTGAAAACAAATAGATTTACCCCCTCCTGTAGGTAACAAAGCAAGCGTATCGCGGCGATCAATGACGGCGTCCACGATGTCTTCCTGCATTGGTCTGAATGAGGAATAGCCCCAATATTTGACCAATACCTCAAGTGACTGCCTGCTCATGGGAACAATTTCTATTGATTGAAAAAGCCCGAAACCTGAAAATCTTTATTGTATCAATTTATTGATCAAACTAACCAGTTCAGATTTCTGTATGGGTTTGGTAACATAGTCATTGCACCCGGCTGCTTTTGCCTTACGCTCTCCATCCGGGTCGGCAAAGGCCGTTTGGGCAATGATGGGCAGCGACGGGCGTAATTCTCTGATATGCTTTGCTGTGGTAAAGCCATCCATCAAAGGCATCATAATGTCCACCAGCACCAGTGAGATAGAAGGGTTTTCGCGGCAAAGACGCAAAGCCTCATCGCCATTGGATGCCCAGAGAATCTCGGCACCAGTGAGTTTAAACGCCGATTTAAAAAATATGTAGTTTGCTTCAACGTCGTCAACTACTAAAAAGACATGGCCTTCCCAGCTTTTGGCTGAAGATAAAAAAGTCTTTGGTAGTGGTTTTTTCTGTTGGTCGGGCATGGTTGGCAGGGTAAAATAGAAGGTAGAGCCTTTTTGATATTCCGTATCAAACCAAATTTTTCCGCCCATCAGCTCGACTAACTGTTGGGTGATGGATAAACCAAGCCCCGTACCTTCGCGGTTGTGGCCGTAAGGGCTGTCGAATTTGGCAAAACGCTGGAAAATCTGAGGCGCTTTGTCGCGTTCGATACCCAGTCCCGTGTCTTTAACATAAAACTGAACAAAATCGCCGTCCACTTCGGTATAGCCAAATCGTATTGAGCCGTTCTCGATAAACTTGATTGCGTTGGTAAGCAAATTGATGAAAATTTGCCTGAAGCGATTGGGGTCTGTTTCGATTCGAAAAGGCGAAACGTAAACCGGCTTTTCGATATAAACTCTGATATGTTCTTTGCCTTTGGACCTCAGTTGATTTTGAACCATAAGCAAGATTTCGTCGAGGGCTTGATCCACATCCACAACGAGTTTAGTGATTTTGATCTGTCCGGCCTCGATTTTCGAGATGTCAATAATATCATTGATCAATTGCAAAAGTGTATCGCCCGCTGCCTGAATCATGCGGGCATATTCCTGATGTTCTTCGGCCACATCATCCTGATCCAGAATAAGTTCAGAAAATCCAATAATCGAGTTAAGGGGTGTCCGGATTTCGTGTGAAATATTGGCAAGGAATAGCGTTTTCAACCGATCATTTTCTTCGGCTTTTGTCCGTTTCAGCAATTCATCATGCAGTTTCACAGCATCGTCCGAACGGTCAATCAATTGCACAAGCACCCAGTTTGAAGGCAATGCACCCCCGAGAATCTCAATCAGAAAAAATCGTGTTTCGCTCAGTCTGTCTTGCTCCGCAAAAAAAGATTGGTTTGTCTGATTCAATATGGCCTCATTCACAGCCTCATCTAAATTGGCCGAAAGGTGAAAACCGGCCTGGGTGAATAAACCATTCAGGCTTGGATAACTATTGTTTTGAGCACCCTGAAGAATAGAAGCAGCACTTTCATTATACCAAAAAAGTTTTTGATCGGGTTGAAACAAGAAGCAGGCAATAGATGAACGTGTTAATGCAGTTGACAATAATGGGATCGAATCAGGATCATCCGAAACATGTAGGGCTGGAAACCAAAAATGGCTATGATCATTCATGTCCATAAAAACAGTAAAATGAGGGCGGGAACAGGGTTCTTGACCAATTTTGCGCTAAATTAGGCATTTAGTTTTATGAATGCAAAAAAACTGCTATTTCTCTTCTGCAAGTGTACGATTTCCCTTAAAATGTGGCGGAAAATAAGGGCAATGGCGGCATCCATTGCCGCAACAATAGCCACGACGGGTTAAAAACGATTTGGTCATGATGCGAAGCCCGTTCTCGAGATAATAGTCTTCGCCTTCTTTCAAGTGGCTGTTAAAACGGTAAAAACGATCATCATTCAATGGTTTCATGATGCTAAAGGATAGAAAGAAACATGAAAATCGTCTATCAAAAAATTGCCTTTTTCACGATTCCAAAGATAGATTTTTATCCGATCGGCAAGTGAGTTCACTTTAGGTACTTTGAAACCAAACTCCGCTTTCTTCCAAACATGCAATTTACCACCGGGCAATTGCTTAACTTTAAATGTTTTATAAAATAGCAAATGATCGTCTAAACCAGAAACGGCATAAACGAGTAAAGCCTGATCGGCTGCATCCATCACGGATTCCTTGAAAAAACATTCGGCTTTGATATAACAGGGTTGCCCGATAAAAGGCATATCTGCGCCCGTCAAATCAAGTGTTGGAGAATAAACATTGACGCTATCTAAAGCAGCAACCATCCTGCCGCTATGTGCCCCTGCTTCTTCACGCAAACCATTATTGGTCCAGCAAGCCAGTGATGTTTCCATATCATTGTGAAACTTTTTCGCCTGAGTTTCGTCCGGCTGAATGAAAAGAGCCTCCGGAAACTCGCCGAAGGCATTGCGATAAGCAGGTGCCGTCCGCAAAAAAGCATATTGGTATTTTTCCCACGACATCGAGTCGTGATGCAAGATTCCTACATGGTATTGCCAGGTTTGAAAAAGGTTTAATGCCAAAGCGCTCAACACCAAGGTATTCAGCAGATAGCGACTCCATTTTTTTGGGTAGGCCTTTTCGATCAGCAGTGCTATCGGGAGTGATAATGCAGCATAATGGTCAATCATGGCACGCATTCCAAAACTATCGCCATAAAACCAGTTCCACCAGGACGACAACACGTAAATTAAACTCACGAGATAAACCATAAACCAGACAAAACGAGCACGGGAGCGATAATAAAGAACTGCTAAGCCCGGCAAAATCAGCCACATCACCGGAGTATAAACAAAAAATCCTTTACGGAAGCCGAACAAAAACCGAAAAAAGGCCGGTTGCGAAAAACGAAACCCCTCACCCTGATATGACCATAAAAATGGATTGCCTGTTTGCAGAAAGTGAAACAAAAGTTGCATTCCAACAATGAAGAAAAAGGCTGCAACCGAGCCATAAAGGACTTTCGGTTGTTTCTTTAGACCATCAAAAGCCAGCCGCCATTGCTTCATATCATCGGCTAGAGCCGGCACAACCAAAACAATCAAAGCATTGGTAGGACGAATCAGCACAACGAAACCAAGCATCATGGCTGCAAAAAAAAGATGACTGGCTTGCTGATGGAGTAAAAATTTACGGCTGAAAAACAAAAAAAATGAGACCGCCGCAAATGAATAGACGTGAGAATGTGAGGGATGAAGGAAAGTGTAATAAAACAGATTGGTTGCAAAAATCAAAATCACAACAACAGCAATCTGCACCATCTTTCGATAACCAAATGAGTTGAGTAAACGGGTGATGGCAATCAATCCCAGAGCTGCATAAACGGCCGCACCCAATGACACGGCATATTGAAAAAGAATATTGTAGCCATCAACGGGCATCCCAATCAAGGAGGAGTAAAAAGCCGCCATCAAAAAAAACGGCAGGAGCAGCAAGGCCGTCCCCATAAAATATTTGTTCGTTTCCACGCCATTTTGAACGTGAAAATAGTGTGCCTCATAATTTTCGGCATGTCTTGCTTTTTCCAGCTTATACACTTGTTTGAAGTCGGTAGTATGAAACAGTAAAACCGTTGGCAGATAAGCATAATAGCCACTTCCATCGCCATCAATGGTATGTATGGCCGAGCCTTGCCGCATGAGCTGGACAAGAATAAAAATCATCAGTGCACCGCCTATAAGAAATGTTCTCATAATGTTACTTGTGTTTATCTAATCAAGATATTACAGGCAGTTCGCGCTGAAAACCGGCCTCAAGCGAAATAAAGGTTTCCGTAAAAGTGATTTCGGGAATTGACTGAATCCGCTCGACGATAACCTGTTTTAAATGCTCATTGTTAAAAGTATAAATTTTTACGAGCAAAGAATATTTACCACTAATATGGTGGCATTCAACTATTTCTGGAATTTCGCGTATTTTATTAAACACTTCCTGATGGGTGCTGGTCGCAGTAAGGTTCACCTGTATTCCGATGAATGCACAGGTCATATAGCCTAAGCCTTTAGGGCTGAGTCGGAATTGTGATCCTTCGATGACACCCGCTTCAGTCAGTCGGGCCACGCGCTGATGAATGGCCGCACCCGAAACACGGCAGTTTCGTGCTACCTCCACAAAAGGCATTCGGGCATCTTTGAGCAGCAACGAAAGAATCCGCCGGTCTAAAGTATCAAGATGAAAGTCGGAAGGCATTTTTTTAAAAGTTTAGGTAATATTTTATTGCAAAAATAACTTTTTAAGTTATTATTTTAAAATAATTTCATGTTTATATTTACTATTTATCATATAATGCAAAAATAATGTAACATTTTCGTACTTTTGTCAGGTATTTTAAAAATCGAATTTTATGAAAACCACTCCTTCCGAACGCATTTTTAATCTGAAACAATTTGGTGAGTTTGGCGATGTTAACCCATCCGTAACTGATTCAGCCACCTATACCTTTATGCAGGCCAAAACCATGACCGAAACTTTTCAGGGTGAGGCCGAAGGCTGCTTCCTTTACTCGCGCCATTGGAACCCAAGCAACAAATATCTGGCCGATGCACTTGCGGCCATGGAAGGCACCGAAGCCGGCTGGGTGACAGCAAGTGGCATGGGCGCCATCACCACGGTTTTGCTTCAGCTTTGTAAATCGGGCGACCACATTGTTTCGAGTATGACTACCTATGGCGGCACTTTTGCTTTTATGCAAAACTGGCTTCCGCGTTTTAATATTGAGGTTACTTTCGTTGACATTACCAATCTGGAAGCTGTAAAAGCTGCCATCCGCCCCAACACCAAGCTGATTTATACAGAGACGATGACAAATCCCCTGCTGCAGATCAGCGATTTACCAGCTTTGTCGGCCATTACTCGTTCGGCAGGCATCAAGTTGGTGGTTGACAATACTTTCACTCCCCTGATGGTGGAGCCTGCCAAACATGGCGCTGATATCGTCGTTTACAGCCTCACCAAATTCATCAATGGGAAAAATGATTGTGTAGCCGGAGCTATCTGTGCAAGTCAGGAATTCATCAACAGCCTTGTTGACGTGAACGATGGAACGGCTATGTTGCTCGGTCCGGTGCTCGACCCCTTCCGCAGCTCGAGCATTCTGAAAAATCTGCACACCTTGCACATCCGTATGAAACAACACAGTTACAATGCCATGTATCTGGCAGAGCGATTCAAAGAAACCGGCCTCAAATTTAATTACCCCGGACTTCCAAATCACAAAGGTCACGAAACCCTAAAAAAAATGCTCAACACGCGTTATGGCTTCGGTGGCATGATTTCCATTGATCTGGGTACCGCCGAAAAAGCAAATGAGCTCATGGAAAAAATGGAATTGGCCGATGTGGGCTACCTCGCCGTGAGCCTTGGCTATTTCAAGACACTTTTCAGCAATAGCGGTAAAAGCACCAGTTCGGAAGTCCCCGAAGAAATTCAACGCGAAATGGGGCTCTCAGAAGGTTTGGTTCGTTTCAGCGTTGGCCTCGACGACGACATTGAGAATACCTGGCAACGCATTAAAACCTGTCTCATTGAGACTGGGACAATCTAAGTCACTGAATGATTGAATTATTGTCTATACCAAAGCCGCGTTCAGCGGCTTTTTTGTTTTTCCTTATCAGCGGCATAACAAGCTGCTCCGATGATTCCAGCCTGATTACGTAAGGTGGCAGGCAAAACCGGCGCTTTCACGGTGAGACAGTGTTTGAACTGGTCCATCTTTTTGCTGACGCCACCACCGATGATAAACATCGATGGAGAAAAAAGCTTCTCCATATAAACCAGATACTTATCAAAACGTTTCCCCCATTTCTCCCAGCTCAGCCCTTCGCGCTCGCGCACGGCGTCCGAGCAATAGCGTTCGGCGATATCCCCTTTAAACTCTATATGGCCAAGTTCGGTGGAAGGAAGCAGCACACCATCATTGAGCAATGCTGAGCCAATACCGGTACCGATGGTCAGTAGCAAAGCCACTCCCCTGGCGCCGTTTCCGGCACCAAACCGAAGCTCGCCAATACCGGCGGCATCGGCATCATTGAGTACATAAACAGGCATACCACTCACTTTTGAGAAAAGCTCTTCCGCATTGACCCCAATCCAGCCTTTATCAATATTGGAGGCTGTCATTGCCGTTCCATTATTAATCAAAGCCGGGAATCCACAACCAACCGGACCTTGATAATTAAAATAACGGATCAGCTGCACGATTGTCTCGGCCACTTTTTCGGGGCTTGCCGGCTGAGGCGTGGGAATCCGGTGTCGCTCGCCAAGGAGACGGCCTGTTGTGGTATCTACAATTGCGCCTTTGATGCCGCTACCACCAAAATCAATCCCAAGTGCTTCCATAGTATTCTGAATTTTTCTCAAAAATAAATGGTCGCTCGAAATTAGCAATGACTTTTTATAAAAATAAAAAAAGCCCGTTTCCGGGCTTTTTTATGCATCACAAGCTTCTCACTCATAATCCGTGATGGGTGCACAGGTGCACATCAGGTTTCTGTCACCATAAGCTTCATCAATCCGGGTGACATGAGCGAAGTATTTGTCATTTTTCAGATATGGCAACGGGAACGCAGCTTTTTCGCGGCTGTAAGGCAAATCCCAGTCGGTGCTCACCACCATGGCGGCCGTGTGTGGCGCATGACGGAACACGTTGTCTGCACGGTCGGCTTTACCTTCTTCAATCTCACGAATTTCTTCCCGAATGGCAATCATGGCATCCACAAAACGATCGAGTTCGCTCAGCGGCTCGCTTTCGGTAGGTTCAACCATCAAGGTTCCATGTACGGGGAAAGCTACAGTGGGAGCATGAAAACCATAATCCATCAACCGCTTGGCAATATCAATGGCGCCCACATCGGCAATTTTTCCAAAATGGTTGCAGTCTAAGATCATTTCGTGAGCCACAGTGCCTTCATTTCCGGTATAGAGAATAGGATAATGGTCTTTAAGTCGTTCTTTCAGATAGTTAGCGTTAAGGATGGCCATTTTGGTGGCTTGTGTAAGGCCTTCGCCACCCAGTAATTTGATATATCCGTAGGAAATCGGAAGGATCATGGCACTGCCGAAAGGCGCTGCCGATACGGCCCGTATGGCTTTTCCGCCACCCGTTTTCACCTGTGTATGGCCGGGTAGGAAAGGAGCCAGATGAGCAGCAACGCCGATGGGTCCCACCCCTGGGCCGCCGCCGCCATGCGGAATGGCAAAGGTTTTGTGCAGATTCAGGTGGCAGACATCGGCGCCAATAAAGCCCGGATTAGTCAACCCGACCTGAGCATTCATATTGGCTCCGTCCATATACACCTGACCGCCATTTGAATGCACGATTTCTACAAGTTCCGAAATTCCTTTTTCAAATACACCATGTGTCGAAGGGTAGGTGACCATGATGGCTGCCAGCTTGTCGCGATGTGTTTCCGCTTTGAGTCTCAAGTCGTCGAGGTCAACATTTCCCATTTCGTCGCATTTGACCACTACCACCTCCATGCCGGCCATCACCGCGCTTGCGGGATTGGTTCCGTGAGCCGAGCTGGGAATCAGGCACACATTGCGATGGCCTTCGCCTTTCGAGATCAAATATTCACGAATCACCAGCAGTCCGGCATACTCGCCACTGGCGCCCGAGTTGGGTTGGAAAGATACAGCCGCAAATCCGGTGATTTCGCAAAGATCTTTTTCAAAGTGACGGATCAACTCCAAATAGCCTTCTGCCTGATCAGCCGGGACAAACGGGTGGATATTGGCAAACTCTGGCCAACTCAATGAAAACATCTCAGCAGCCGCATTGAGTTTCATTGTGCACGAGCCCAAGGGTATCATCGTCCGGTTGAGTGCCAGGTCGCGGTTTTCAAGTTTCTTCAGGTAGCGGAGCATGTCCGTTTCGGAATGATAAGTATTGAATACCGGATGGGTAAGAAAATCCGACTTACGGCGCAGTTCTTCCGGAAGGTTGTTGAGTGTACCACAATAAACGGGGTCGCATACATAGTTTTCGTGCTTTTTACCGCTTACCGATGCAATGATTGCGGCAATCTGGTTCACATCAGCAAGTGTTGTGGTTTCGTCGAGGCTGATACCGAAATGTGATTCGTCAATCAATCTGAAATTCATTCCTTGGCTGACTGCGGCTTTACAAACAGCATCGGCCTTTCCACTCAGACGGAAGAGCAAGGTGTCGAAAAAGGCATCGTTCAGTTGGCTGGCACCCATTTTTTCGGCTTCAATTTCAAGCACCGATGTCAGGATATGGATATGTCGGGCAATCTCGCGAAGACCATCGGGGCCATGATAGGCGGAATAAAAACCGGCCATTGAAGCCAACAAAGCCTGAGCCGTACAGATGTTTGACGTTGCTTTTTCGCGCTTGATATGCTGTTCACGGGTTTGCAGCGCCATTCGGAGAGCTTCGTTGCCCAAAGCGTCTTTCGATACGCCAATGATCCTGCCGGGGATGCTTCTTTTATATTTCTCGGTCGTTGCAAAATAGGCAGCATGCGGCCCGCCAAATCCCATGGGGATACCAAAGCGCTGCGATGAGCCAACGGCTACATCAGCTCCCCATTCGCCCGGAGGCGTGAGTAAAGTCAGGCTCAGCAAGTCGGCTGCGACGGCAACCTGAATTTCTTTTTCTTTCCATTCGGCAACCTGATTCCTGTAGTCACGGATTTCGCCATATTGATCAGGATATTGAACCAAAACACCAAAAACACGTTCATCAGGACGGAAAGTCGTCAAAGAATCAACCACCACCTCGATGCCCAGTGGAACAGCACGCGTATAAAGCACATCAATTGTTTGGGGGAACACCTTATCCGACACAAAAAACTGATTGCTGCCCGATTTCACCTGCTGACGTGAGCGACTGTTATAAAACATGATCATGGCCTCTGAAGCAGCCGTAGCCTCGTCTAAAAGAGATGCATTGGCTATGGGTAGAGCCGTTAAATCGGCAATCACAGTCTGGAAATTGAGCAAAGCCTCCAAACGACCTTGTGAAATCTCGGCCTGATAAGGAGTATAGGCAGTGTACCAACCCGGATTTTCCAATACATTGCGGGTGATGACACCGGGAGTGATGGTGTTGTAATAGCCCATCCCGATGAAGGATTTAAACAGCTTGTTTTTACTTCCAAGTTCCTTCAGATGTTGCAGATACTCAGGCTCATTCATACCTTTATCTAACTTCAACGGATCGGGGCGGCGAATGTTATCGGGCAAAATTTTGTTCAACATCTCGTCCATTGATTTCACCCCAATGACCTGGAGCATCTTTGGCAATTCGTTTTCTTTCGGGCCAATGTGGCGTTTAACAAAATTGTTGGTAATCATAGCTTTTGTTTAAAAATGGAAACAGGTGTTCGTGTATCAGGTTTTGCACAAAAAGAGCGCAATAAAAACCGTTGCAAAGTTATGAATTGTTCGGCAGATGACCTTATAAAAGCCGTCTAAATGTGAATAAAATAACACCTTAAAAAAGGCTTATCCAATTTTGTTTCTGGTTCCGAAAAACTCAAAATGGCAGTTCCATCTGCAAAGGGCCTTCGGGTCGCGGCCTTCCTTTGATTTCTTCGGTAGGTGGCACAACAGTCGGCTCAACTTTCGGGCTGTCCTCATCAGGCTCCCTTTCGGGATTTCCATCAGGTTCCGAAGACAGGTGATCGGAGTCTTCAGTTTCATCTTCATCTGGTTCCGGTTCATCGGGCTCAAGCAGTTCAATCTGTTCGACCGGAACAGCAGCAATACGTTTTCCCTTGGCTTTCACACTCTTCACCCCAATAAATTCGGCTATTTTGATTTCTTCATCTTCAGGACGACGGCCTTTTTCGTTTTCAGCAAAATGGGCGAGGATTTTGGGCAACTCATCGAAAATGATTTTCAGAAAACGACTTCCCGGGTGTTCACCAATGGAGGAAAAACGTTTGTTAACCGGGGTATCTTCCTCAATTTGAAAACGTTTGATATAATGAAAACCTGTTTCACCTTCAATATAAATGACCGATATCACTTCATCTGGCTCAAACTTATGAAGGCTGAGCAAGTCATCGTCAAAATGCGTATTCAGCTCATAACCAGTAATTTTCAAATCTCCATTTTGCATCACACAGAGCAATTTGTCATCGCTCATAAACTCACCAAGATACTGTCCGCGTGCATCGGTATTGAGACGTTTCACGGTTTCGTCATACCAGATTGCTCTGGCGCCAAGGGTGGAAACACCGTCTTCGCGTTTGCTGATTTGTCGGATTGGTTTTTTGGTGAGGATATTGCCTTTTGACGATCTGCCCTTAATGGCCAGCTCGGCGAAATTGTATTCAAAGGATGTTTTTTTCAGCTTTGCCTGCGGGCGCAATGATACTTTTATAATTTCCGCTTCACCGTTGGGGTTGGCAGTAAAATAGATGACCTTGGAATCAGGATTTCCGGCTGTAAGGTCGTATTCCTTGTCGCGAGTAACACCCATCACCGCAAAACGTTTCACATACAGCGGGCCTTTTTTCCCATCGCGATAAACCAGATTGTAAATGGTACGATCGTCGTTTTTCCGGAACACGTCAATATGGATAATATTCTCGCCTACAAATGATTTGGCGCTGACTTTGGTTACTAAAAACGTGCCGTTCTCACGAAAAACAATGATATCGTCAATATCGGAGCAATCACATACAAACTCGTCTTTTTTAAGCGAAGTACCGGCAAAACCTTCGGCCCGGTTCACATAAAGTTTTTCATTGTTGGCAGCAACGGCAGCAGCCTGAATGACATCGAAATTGCGAATTTCGGTTTTGCGGTATTTATCAGCTCCGTATTTCTTACGGATTTGCTCGAAAAACTGAATGGTAAAATCAGTCAGATGATTTAAGTGATTATTCACTTCATCCATCTCGGTTTCAAGGCTTTTGATATATTCATCCGCCTTGAAAGAATTAAACTTGGAGATACGCTTGATTTTAATCTCGGTTAGTTTAATAA
Organism: Bacteroidales bacterium; assembly: GCA_019454985.1. Lineage (GTDB taxonomy): Bacteria > Bacteroidota > Bacteroidia > Bacteroidales > F082 > JALNZU01. The sequence continues at coordinate 80,700 of JACFNF010000010.1, read as the reverse complement.
TATCCTCTTGGGAAATGTCGCGTCGCAGCAATTCCCGATAAGGTTTCAGTTCGTTTTCGATGGTAGCGATCACCTCTTCCCAGCTTTCGCATTGTTCAATTTGATGATAGATTCGGTTTTCGATGAAAATCTTTTCAAGCGATGCGGCATGCCAGTTTTCCTGCAACTCGCCAAGCCGGATCATCAATTCACTGCGCAGGAGCTCGCGCGTTCGTTCGGTATTGTATCTCAGGATTCGGTTGACGCTCCAAAAAACCGGTTTACCCTCGGCAATGACGCAGGCATTGGGCGATACCGATATCTCGCATTGGGTAAAGGCATACAAGGCATCAATGGTTTGGTCGGGCGAGGTTCCGGGGTTGAGATGAATGACGATTTCCACATTTTGCGCCGTGTTGTCGTCAATCTTTCGGATTTTGATTTTTCCTTTTTCATTGGCGGCAATGATCGAATCAATGAGCGAGCCGGTGGTTGTTGAAAAAGGTATTTCGGTGATCACCAATGTTCTTTTGTCGAGTTGTGCAATTTTAGCCCTGATTCTCACACGGCCTCCCCGCATGCCTTCGTTGTACTTCGACACATCGGCCAGTCCTCCGGTGGGGAAATCAGGCAGCAGATCAAAAGCTTCGTCCTTGAGGCAGGCAATTGAAGCATCAATCAGTTCATTGAAATTATGCGGTAAGATTTTCGAAGCCAGCCCAACTGCAATTCCTTCAACACCCTGTGCCAGTAAGATGGGAAACTTGATCGGCAGGCTGATTGGTTCACGGTTTCGGCCATCGTATGAGAGTTTCCAGTTCGTAATCTTTGGATTAAACATTACATCCAAAGCAAATTTCGACAAACGAGCCTCGATGTAACGGGGAGCAGCCGCGCTGTCGCCGGTCAAAATATTGCCCCAGTTACCCTGGGTGTCAACAGCCAGCTCTTTTTGACCCAGTTGCACCAAGGCATCACCGATCGAAGCGTCGCCATGCGGATGATATTGCATGGTATGCCCGATAATGTTGGCCACTTTATTATAGCGCCCGTCGTCAATTACTTTCATCGAATGGAGCAGGCGGCGCTGCACCGGTTTCAATCCATCGTCAATATCTGGCACTGCTCTTTCGAGGATGACATACGAAGCATAGTCGAGAAACCAGTTCTCGTACATCCCATTCAGATGCAAGGTTTTAGCCTGTTCTTTTGCCTGAGCCGGCAATTGATTCAGTTCGCCGGTTTCATGTTCGTTCGACATATCTTTATCTTGAGAATCGTTATCTTTCAATTATTTCCAAAATCTGATGAGCATCACTTCTGCCAGCAAGAAAATTAAAGTCATGGCCAAAAAAAGCGCCGTTAGTCCTCGCCCTTCTATCAAACCCGTAGTATCATCAGCCACCCAGTTTTTATCGGAATCATAAAATGAAACGCCGGCATAATTTCCGGCTTTGAACATCTGATGCATTTCCTCCAGATTCATCTCTTTGAGAGCCGATTCTTTCCTGTCAATATTTACCGAAAAGACACCTATTAACGAATCGCCTTGTATTAGGTCATAATGTGTTGCTTCGGGCAACAAACCACTGACAATAAGATTATTGCCTTCCAATCCGCGGCTTATCCCGGGGATGATCGAGGTTTTGTGATTTTCGTCAGTCACTCTCAGCCTTCCCTCCGAAGCATCTACGGGATTACGCACAGACAATTCTACCGTTTCGCGGTTTGCTATATAAGGCGGTTGGATCAAAGGGCTCATATACAACATCTTGTAGAGCACCGGCGCAAATAGCGTATGATTGACAAATGTGCTCCAGTCTGGGTTATTGGGCGCAGCAAACGCATAAACTGTGCCGGCGCCACGTCCGTGTGAGGCCAACAAAAAAGGATCATTGTTCAATAGGCGTATCAATGGAAAAGCGTTGGCTTCGGCCTCCATCCGGATGGGAAAATGACGAAAAACTACCGGAAGATCAGCTTGTTCGGGGATTTTCACAAAAACATCGGTAAAGAACGGATGTTTTTCTTCCACTTTTGAAACCCTTGTCGAGAACGTATCAACAGCCTGGAATGTAAATCCAAAATACTGGGTCAAAGCATTGTAGTCGTCTTTGGCTTTTTCCGAAGGCAAGATGACCAAGCTTCCGCCAGAGGCCACAAAGTCATCGAGGGCAGTGAGTAAACCCGAAGACAGTGGAAATGCTTCGTTGAGGATGATGAGCTGAAAACCTGGAATCGTTTGGATATCCACATTTGTAATCGGTGTATGCATCAGTTCCACATCATCGTCATCACTGAAAAGTAGTTTGGTATAAATGTTTGGTTTATCCTGAGTAAGCTCAAGCACCCGGATTTTCGGCATCACTTCAAAAGAAAAATAAAGTTCATCATCAAACACAATGGGATAGTCCTGAACAGATAAAACAGCCCGCTGGAAGCCTTTTGTTTGTGGCACAAGAAACTGTATCGTCAATTTGGCGCGTTCGCCCGGCTCAATGGCAGTATTGGCAATCGCAACCTGTTGTCCGTTCAGTTCGAGCCTGATCGGGACGCCACTCACCGGCTGGCTACCATCATTGACTACCTCAAAATGCAGGCGTGCTTCAAGGCCCGAACGCACCACCGGACTCTCGAACCATAAGGTGTCGAGATAAAGGTTTTGGTCAGTTGATGAGCCTGTCTTGATCAAAACGAGCTGCAAACTTGTGTCGGGCACAATATGTGAGGCCTCAGTAGCCGATTTCTGGAAATCGGAAAGCAAAAAGAGAAAACGGTTGGCAGCTTCATCGTCTTTGTTGATATTCCGGTTGCGTCGGATAACATCGCCAAGATCGGCAGAAACGGCAACAGGCACAATGGTGGATAGCTCGCGCAAAAAGTCGTCGCGACTGAGCATTCTGTTACGTCCGGGATGAAACTCATTGGAAAGAAGCACAAAACGTGTATTCAAATCGAAACTTCCGGCTATCCTTTCAGCCTGTTCACGCACTTCATCTAAGAGCGTCATGCTTTTACCCCTGCGCTGCATACTGGGTGAATTATCAATATAGATGCTGACCACAGTATTTTTTCGAAGCGACATCTGTTGATTATTCTTCACATAAGGGCGAGCAAAAGCGACAACCAAAGCAGCCAAAGCTAACAACCTCGCAAGCAGGATCAATCTGTGTTTCAGCTTATTGGTCTTATTGGTTTCCTGCTGGAGATTACGCAATAGTTGGATATTGCTAAACAAAATAGTTTTATGCCTTCTGAAGTTAAACAGATGGATCAAAACCGGAATGATGAGGGCAAAAAGCCACCAAAGCATGGCGGGATGCCTGAAAGCCATAGAATTTTTTCTGGATTTTAAACAGCAAAAGTAACGATTAGCCGTCAGATACGGCAGCACACATTTAAAAAAAGAGGCCGCCTCTGCCGGGCGGCCTCTTTTGTATTCTGATTTACAAATTGGGATTTAGACCACACCCTGGTCAACCATAGCATTGGCCACTTTGATGAAGCCGGCAACGTTGGCGCCTTTTACGTAATCAATGTATCCATCTTCGCGTTTGCCATATTTTACGCAAGCGCTGTGAATATTGCGCATGATGGTATGCAGTTTTTCGTCCACTTCTTCCCTGCTCCAGTTGAGTTTGAGGGAGTTTTGCGACATTTCGAGGCCCGAAGTTGCAACACCACCGGCGTTTACTGCTTTTCCGGGTGCAAAGAGGATCTTAGCGCGATGGAATATCTCAATTGCTTCGGGAGTACAAGGCATATTGGCACCTTCGGCAACACAGAACACGCCATTGGCAACCAAAGCTTCTGCATCGGCTTTGTTGAGTTCGTTCTGGGTGGCACAAGGCATGGCCACATCGCATTTGAGTTCCCATGGACGTTTACCGGCAACGAAAGTAGCGCCGGGGAATTCAGTGGCATATGGTTTCACGATATCCTGGTTAGAGGCGCGTAATACCTGCATGTATTTGATTTTTTCGCCTGAAATACCATCGGGATCATGCACATAGCCATCGGGGCCGGAGATGGCAATCACCTTGCCGCCAAGTTCGGTAACTTTGGAAACAGCGCCCCAGGCAACGTTACCGAAGCCCGAAACAACAACTTTCTTGCCTTTGAAAGTCTCGCCACGGGTGGCCAGCATTTCCTGAGTAAAATAAACTGCACCAAAACCGGTAGCTTCCGGACGGATGAGCGAACCGCCCCAGTTGAGGCCTTTACCTGTGAGCACGCCAACGTGTTCGAGGGTGAGTTTTTTGTACATGCCGTACATATAACCAATTTCTTTTCCGCCAACTCCGATATCGCCTGCCGGAACGTCAGTTTCGGGGCCAATGAGGCGCCAGAGTTCGAGCATAAATGACTGGCAGAAACGCATAATTTCAGCATCCGATCTTCCTTTGGGATCGAAATCGGAACCGCCTTTACCACCGCCCATTGGCAGACTGGTGAGGCTGTTCTTGAAAATCTGTTCAAAACCGAGGAACTTCAGAATGCTCAGGTTTACGCTCGGGTGGAAACGGATACCGCCTTTGTATGGCCCGATAGCGTTGTTATACTGTACCCTGTAACCGATATTGACATGCACTTTGCCATTGTCGTCAACCCACGGCACCTTAAACGTTAAAACCCTGTCGGGCTCAACAATACGCTCAATAATACCCTTAGCCTCAAACTGAGGATACTCCTTCATAACGTCCTGAATAGATTCCAGAACTTCGCGCACTGCCTGCAAATACTCAACTTCACCCGGGTGTTTCTTCTCCAGGTCGGTCATGATTTTTTCAAGATTCATGGTCTTGGATTTAAAAGGTTATGTATTTAATAATGACTGTGAACTATTAACATTGTTAATTTCTTAACGCAGCAAAATTACTTATTTTCAACGTAACTACGTCCATTCTTCAACTGTTTTTTGGAAATAATAGGCTAAAGTGTACTCATTCTAAATAAAAGCGCCGCAAACGTTTGTGTTTCACCCGATATTTCATCAAAAATCATCAGTAATTTTTTTCAATACTTTGATGGTGTTGACGAAAAACATGCGCCTTTACATCCCCGACAAATCAGTTTTTTTACTTGCCTAAAAAATCAGCCTGTAAGAATGTTGTGTTTATCATATTGATCTAATGATATTTAAATTTTGTAAAAAATTAGAAAAACTCAAAGAAGGGAGCCGTTTTAAAATCTTGGCACAGCGTTTGGATTGAGAAGGTCAAAAGCAAACCTAAAACCTTAAAGCCATGAAAAAGCTATTTTCCACCGCGCTGATCGCCCTTCTGTCTTTGGCATTTATTCCACTGCAGGCAGCACGCAATCCCAATGAGAAATTAGGATTACCCGGCGATAATCTGAACCTCTATGCCGTGATGGACATCTTTCAAAATTCGGAGACCCTCGAAGAGTTTGAGAGAAAGCTGAACGACCCTCAGTTGCTCATCAACAATCTCGATCTGAACAACGACAATCAGGTTGATTACATTTTTGTGAATGATTATCCTACCGACAACATCCATCAGATCGTGCTTCAGGTTGCTTTAGGCAAAGATGATCTTCAGGATGTGGCTGTTTTCATTGTTGAGAAACTTCGCAACGGGGGCGTCAGTATTCAACTTATTGGCGATGAAGACCTTTACGGCCCAAACTACATCGTTGAGCCGGTTTACGACTCCACCCCCAATCCGGGTTATATTGGCAATGTCAGAAAACAGGTGCCTGTTGAAACAGTGACAGTGGTTCATACCACTTATTACGAAGTCGCCGCCTGGCCAATGATTGTCTTTATCACACGCCCTGCTTATGTCCCCTGGCGCAGCGCCTGGCGTTGGGGTTACTATCCGCCTTATTGGGCAACCTGGCGGCCTTATTACTGGGATTATTATTATGGATATCACTACCCTTCCTTCCATTATTATCACACATGTTTTCGCCTTTGGCATCAGCCGCGCTCGGTTTACTACCGCGACGTTTATTACGGTCATCACCGCCACAGATCGCCAATAGTGGTGGTAAACATTAACAATGGGCGCTATCGCGATACCTACAGCCGTCCTGAGCAACGCCGCGACGGGGAAGCCTATTACAATCGTCGTGTAGCTGAGAACCAATATGTTCCAGGACGAGGCCAGCGTACCAACGTACAAGGGCAAGCAGTACGCCAGAACGGACAAAACTTGGTGAATCCAGGTTTACAAAGAGGCCAGCAAAGCCCCGGACGAGCTGAAACTAAACAGATGGAACGTCCTGTGAACAGTAACACGGTTCAGAATCGTGCCACGCCTGTTCAACGCAGTCTTGAAGCCGGCAAAGACCGTCAAATCCGGACACAGTCTGTTACCAAAGAAACAAATCGCGAACCCACACGTAAATCTGATGTGTACGGAAGGCAGTCACAACAAGAATCTGTTGGGCAACGCGATATCCGAAAAGATCAGACTCCGGTGCGTCAAGACGGCAGCAGCCGACAGCAAAAAGTTACCACCCAGTCTGGTTCGGACAACCCTGTGATGCGTGGCAACACAAAATCCAATGAACGCTCCGGTGGTAGTAAAGCCGGCAGCACGGTCTCAAGCCCACAGAAGTCAAGTTCAGGCACTGCCGGTTTAAAACAAGATGTAATCAGAAATTCGGGTAACAATACTCCTCCACCGGCACAATCGAAGAGCAGCCGCAAAAGTGAGATTGCCCCTTCACGTTCGGAAAGCTCAAGCAAAAATGATTCACAGAGACTGCCAACAAAAAGATGAACCATCAAAATCACATCAAAATAAAAGCCGGTCAAAACCGGCTTTTATTTTGATTCCGTTTTTTGCCATTTGCCACTGAAGGCAGTCATTCGTTTTTCGCAAGTTTCACGATCCGACATCAAAGTCAGCTCTTTGCCATCGAAAGAATAAAGGTAACGTCCGGCAGCTTCACAACCATCGGTTTGACTAAATTCGACCAGCACATCATCAATTAATGTGTATTTGGATGAGATGGCCGGCCATCCATCAATAGGTTGCAAAGGCACCCAACTCAGCTCGCCAGATTCGTTCAGTTGGAGTTCAATAAAGTATGAGACTCCATTAAAAACTTTCTCTGTTTGATAGTTTCCGGCAATAAGAACAGGATCTTTTTTGCATGAACCGATTACAAACAACAGGATCATGCCGCAAATAACTAAGAATGGTTGTTTCATTTGATTTGAGGTTGTCTTGTTTTGTTTTGCAATAATACGTTTTTCGTAACAATCTATCAAGCAGGCTTAATCAAAAAAGGCGCTTCACTGCGCCTTTTATTGAATATTTACAAAGAAACCAGCCTTAGATTTGGAGGGATTTCATCATTTCGGCAATGGTTTCCTCAAGCTGTTGATCCACTTGATCAAAATCTTCGATACGATCGAGGCGACCTTTTACACCAAAATAAAATTTGATTTTTGGCTCGGTGCCCGAAGGCCGGATACTGATTTTGCTGCCATCGTCGGTAAAAAATTGAAGCACATCTGATTTTGGCAATTCGATGGGTAAAATAGTACCATCAGCCAGGTTTCTCGACTGTCGCAACTCATAATCTTTGATCAGGCTCAATCGCGAACCTGCAATGGTAGCTGGCGGGTTATTGCGGAATCTTTCCATCATCTGTTTGATTTCCTGAGCACCTGCCATTCCTTTTTTGGTCACCGAAAGAAGTTTTTCTTTGTAGAAACCAAACTCAACGTAAATTTCTTTAAGCAGCCCATACATTGTCTTACCCTGATCGGCCGCCCAGGCTGCGGTTTCGGCAATCATCACACACGAGATCACAGCATCTTTATCGCGCACAAAGTCGCCCACGAGATAGCCATAACTTTCTTCGCCTCCTCCTATAAAAGTTTTCTTTCCTTCAAACTTTTTGATGATATCGGCGATATATTTAAAACCCGTCAGCACATCATAGCGATCCACACCATATTTATCGGCAATATTAAAAAGCAGCTCGGATGTGACGATTGTTTTGACCATAAACTCGTTTCCGGTGAGTTTTCCCTTTTTGCTCCAGGTGCTGATGAGGTAATACATCAAAAGCGATGCTGTCTGGTTTCCATTGAGGAGAATAAACTCGTCCAAATCATTTTTCACGGCTATTCCCACTCTGTCACCATCGGGATCAGTAGCCAGTACTAAGTCGGCATTTATTTCTTTGGCTTTTGCAATTGCCATACTCAGTGCCGCGGGTTCTTCGGGGTTTGGTGAATGAACGGTTGGAAAATCGCCGCTGACCATCATCTGTTCTTCAACCACGGTAACCGAATCGAAACCCACGGCTTTCAGGGCCTGAGGCACTAAATCTACGGTTGAGCCATGGATGGGAGTAAAAACAATACGGAAATCTTTCTGTCGGCGGATAGCTTCAGGCGAAAGGCTCAGGCTTTGAATACGTTCGAGGTAAATCGCATCGAATTCTTTTCCGAGTATGGTAATGAGTTCTGGCCGAACATTGAAGTTGACATCTGCGGGTCCGGCAATTTTTTCAACTTCGGCAATCACATTTTTGTCGTGTGGGGCTATCAGTTGAGCTCCGTCGTTCCAATACGCTTTGTAACCATTATATTCTTTTGGATTATGTGAAGCCGTGATGACAACACCGGCCTGACAATGGAGGTGTCGGACGGCAAACGACAGTTCCGGAGTCGGGCGAAGTTTCCCGAAAAGAAAAACCCGAATGCCATTGGCCGACATTACCTCAGCGGTGATTCGTGCAAAATGATCACTGTTGTTTCGGCAATCGTAAGCCACGGCAATGGCTGGTTCTGCCATGTCGGGAAACATCTTGTGGATGTAGTTAGCCAGACCCTGTGTAGCCATCGCCACTGTATATTTATTCATGCGGTTTGTACCTACGCCCATAATACCTCGCAGGCCACCTGTTCCAAACTCTAAATTTTTATAAAAACACTCTGTTAGCTCAAGCGGGTCGTTCTCGATCAGGTGTTTTACCTTTTGTCGTGTTTCGGCATCGTAAGGTTCGAGGAGCCACTGCGAAGCTTTTTCAAGTACTAGGGGGTCAAGTTGTTGTTTCATGTTTTTTTATTTTTTAATGTTATTTTTTTCCAACCGTCAATCATCTGATCTGCAGACGGATCAATGATAATACCAAGGCTACAGCCTGTAAAAAGCAAGAGGCTCTGTATCTTTTTTTGTGCATAAATGATGTCGCCTGGGTTTTCGAGAATTTCAACCACAATATCTTCTTCAATTATGAAACCTGCCGTCAGTTGTTCTGGTAGTTTTATACCTTTATAATACACCGAAACAGGCATGTTAGAACGAAAACGAATGCCGCGAAGTCGCATCTCATGAGCCAGACAAGTTTTAAAAATTGAAGGCAATATTCCCGAGCCGAGCGTTCGATGAACCTCTTGAGCACAATCGTAAATAACTGTGGCTAAACTACTTCGTCTGGCTTTTTCCATTAAGTTCATGGATACACTTTTGCAGGCTCACTTTCCAATAAGGCACTTCAGTTCTTAGAATTTTTTTATATTTTTCCTTACTAAGGACGCTGTAATGCGGTCGGGGTGTTTTTGCAGGATACTCCGAGCTTGGTATCGCATGGATCTGACAAGGTATTTGACAGATTTCCATAATTGTCTGTGCAAAATCGTACCAACTGATAGCGCCTTCGTTGCTAAAATGAATAATTTCTTTCACTTTCTGACCAACAAAATGAGTAGATAGTTGAAATGCAGCTTGCGCCAGGTCAGCAGCCCAGGTAGGCGAACCAATCTGATCGGCCACCACTTTCAGCTCGCTACGCTCGTTTCCGAGGCGAATCATGGTTTTAACAAAATTATTCCCATGAGCGGAGTAGAGCCAGGCCGTACGGATGACGATGGAATTGCAATCATGACCGGCAATCAGCGCCTCGCCGGCCGCCTTGCTTTTGCCATAAACCGAAACTGCCCGTATCGGGTCAGCTTCTTCATAAGGTTTATAATGGCAGCCGTCAAACACATAATCTGTAGAGATCTGTACGAAAAGCGCATGGTTTTCGAGGCAGGCATCGGCAATTACTCCAACAGCCGAAGCATTGATCAGGAAAGCTTTTTCAGGTTCTTCTTCGGCTTTGTCCACAGCAGTATAGGCCGCACAGTTCAAACATAGGTTGATGTTGTGAGCATGAAAGAACTGATTCACTTCGGTAGCTTTTGTGATATCCAACTCGTCCACATCCGTAAAAAACCACTGATGCTCTGGATGAAGTACAGCTATTTTTTGAAGTTCGCTGCCAAGTTGCCCTTTACTACCTGTTACTAAGATGTTCATGGTGTCTGCTTTAAACCATTTCTGACAACTGATCAAATTTCGGATTTAAAGAATTCGATCGTACGTTTTAATCCCTCGTCAAGCATGATTTTCGGTTCCCAGTCGAGCAATTGTTTGGCTAAACTGATGTCCGGCCGGCGTTGAAGCGGATCGTCGGTTGGCAGGGGCTGATGAATGATTTTGGAGGAAGTGCCTGTCATTCGGATCACTTTTTCGGCCAGTTCGAGCATGGTAAACTCGCCCGGGTTCCCAATGTTGACTGGTCCGGTAATGTCGTCGCCGGTAGCCATCATGCGAATCATTCCCTCTACTAAATCGTCAACATACTGAAAGCTACGTGTTTGCAGGCCGTTACCATACATTGTAATGTTCTCACCGCGCAGTGCCTGAACTATAAAATTGGAAACCACCCTTCCGTCGTTGGGGTGCATGCGTGGCCCATAGGTATTGAATATGCGAATGATTTTTATACGCACCTTGTTTTGGTGATGGTAATCCATAAACAAGGTTTCAGCACAGCGTTTCCCTTCGTCATAACACGATCGCGGCCCAATCGGGTTCACATGACCCCAGTAGGTTTCCTTTTGTGGGTGCTGTTCCGGATTACCGTAAACTTCACTGGTAGAGGCTTGTAAAATCTTGGCTTTCACCCTCTTGGCCAATCCGAGCATATTGATGGCTCCCATCACAGAGGTTTTAATGGTTTTGATGGGGTTATACTGGTAGTGGACGGGCGAGGCCGGGCAAGCCAGGTTGTAGATTTCGTCCACTTCCACCATAAAAGGCGCCGTCACATCGTGCCGAACAAGCTCGAAATAGCGATGATCCATCAGATGGGCAATGTTCTTTTTTTGTCCGGTGAAATAATTATCCATGCAAATCACATCGTTGCCCTCGTTGAGGAGTCTTTCGCAAAGGTGCGAACCGATAAATCCGGCGCCGCCGGTCACCAATATTCGTTTCATAAAGATTCGTTTTGTCAGCGTTTTAATTCATTTTTGCCGTGTAGAAATCAACTTAATTTTTTCGTGTTGATTCCAATACAGAAATAGTCGAAACCTTCCTGCTTCATCTCTTTGACATCGTAAATATTTCTTCCGTCGAAGATGACAGGTTTTTTAAGTAATTTCTTGATTACCCTGAAGTTAGGGAATTTGAATTCTGCCCATTCGGTAACAATGATCAGTGCATCGGCATCAACCAATGCATCGTATTGGTCTTTTGCGAAACCAATGCTTTTGTTGAAGATCCGCTCTCCTTCTTCCATGGCCACGGGGTCGTAAGCTCTGACGGTGGCACCGGCTTCAAGTAGTTTGCTGATGATCACACGCGATGGCGCTTCACGCATATCGTCGGTATTGGGCTTAAACGAGAGCCCCCAGATGGCAATGGTTTTGTTTTTAAGGTCGTAGTTGTAATATTTCATCAGTTTGTTGAAAAGCACCGATTTCTGGTCATCGTTCACATCCTCAACTGCCTGAAGCACACGCAACTTATAGCCATAACCGGCTGCTGTTTTGATGAGGGCTTTCACATCTTTGGGGAAGCATGAGCCGCCATATCCGGTGCCGGGATAGATAAAATAGGGTCCGATACGGCGGTCGGAGCCAATGCCTTTCCGCACCATATTCACATCGGCACCCACAATTTCGCAGAGGTTGGCGATGTCGTTCATGAAGCTGATTTTGGTAGCCAACATTGAGTTGGCAGCATATTTGGTCATCTCGGCCGAAACAATATCCATAAAAATAACCGGGTGGCCGTTCATGGTGAAGGGTTTATAGAGTTTCTTCATCAGGTTTTCGGCTCTGTCTGAGTCAATCCCCACCACAATGCGGTCGGGTTTCATGAAATCTTCAACAGCTGCACCTTCTTTTAAGAACTCGGGATTCGATGCCACATCGAACGGGATATCAACGCCTCTTTTCTTTTGTGCTTCTTTGACTGCTGCCCTCACTTTTTCGGCTGTGCCGACGGGAACGGTACTTTTTGTAACGATAAGCACATAGTCTTTCATGTTTTCACCCACCTGACGTGCCACCTCGAGCACGTATTTCAGATCTGCGCTTCCATCCTCATCCGGAGGAGTACCAACTGCACTGAAAACCACTTCACAGCCTTCGAGTACCGACGATAAGTCAGTTGTAAAAAACAAACGTTTCTTATCAACATTGCGCTGAACCATCTCTTCGAGACCCGGTTCATAAATGGGAATGATACCATTGTTGAGATTTTCGATCTTTTTAACGTCAATATCCACACAATTGACATCAATGCCAACCTCGGCAAAACAAGTGCCTGTTACGAGTCCGACATAACCGGTACCGACTATTGCAATTTTCATACTGTTGTTATTTGATGAAACATTTTTTTCTCAATTAATTCTAAGAATTACACCAGTTTGGTCTTTTTCGTATTAATCCCTCCGGGTAGAATTCCTTATTTATTCACCGACAAATTTAGAGATTTGCCAACGGACTACGCAACAAGCTGCGTTTTTTTCTTTCTCAGCGATCTTTTCTGCTAAGTATCAAAATGTTAAGTTGTACAAATAGGAACGCCTTCAATCCATTATTCAGATTATGAAGAAACACCAAAGTGAAATACGTTATTTTTGGTCAAATTTTTCAGATGCGCACCTTGTCTTTTATTCTCTTTTTCGGCATTGTCTTTTTGGTTTATGGGCTGATAAACAGTTACATTTTTATTCGGGGACTCCGGACGATGGAAGCCGGTAGCATCATGCGAAGCTTTTATATCATTGTTTTTTGGTTTTTGGCGCTTTCGTTTATAGCAGGCCGAATTCTCGAAAAATTTTATCTTTCTATCCTGAGTGACCTGTTCACCTGGGCAGGCTCATTCTGGCTGGCAGGCATGCTCTACCTGTTTCTTGCCGTATTATTATTCGATCTTCTCCGATTATTGAACTTGATTTTTCCGTTTTTCCATTATTTCAGTGGATTCTGGTTTTATGGTAATTCCCTAATACTTACGATCTTCACTGCTTCAGCTGTTTTTTTAATAGTTCTTGGCGGTCATTTGAATGCCCTGAATCCCCGGGTGAAAGAAATCCAAATTCCCATTACACAGGTTGCCAAAGGCAGCGAACTGCGCATTATCATGGCTTCCGACATTCATTTGGGTACCATCATCAGCACGCGCCGCATCACCCGAATGGTGAAACTTATAAATGGGTTAAAGCCTGATGCGATTGTTTTAGCCGGCGATGTGGTGGACGAAGATCTGGCGCCAGTAATCCGGCAGGATTTGGGTTCGATACTTGCCACATTAGAAGCGCCGCTTGGAGTATATGGTATAACAGGAAATCACGAATACATTGGCGGAGCAGTCCAGGCGGTGGAATATCTGCGTTCGCACGGTATTCATATGCTGAGCGACACAATGGTTTCACTGGCACCAAAGATTTTTCTGGCTGGCCGTGAGGATATTGACAGCCGGCGTTTTTCAATGAAAAAACGAGCCAGTCTGAAATCTTTCACCGCAGAGAGAGGTAAAAACAGCTTTCTCATCGTCCTTGATCATCAACCAAGGGCAATACCTGAAGCCGTTGAAGCCGGCGTCGGGCTGCTCCTGTGCGGACATACTCATCACGGGCAACTTTGGCCGCTAAACTATATTACTAATGCTGTTTTTCCGCTAAGCTGGGGATTGAAAGCTTTTGCTTCCACTATGGTTTATGTTTCGAGTGGTCTTGGCAGTTGGGGTCCACCCGTACGCATCGGAAACCGACCCGAAGTAGTCTTGATCAAATTAATTGGTTCAGATATGGCCAATGATGCAGAAGAAGAATCACGCCTTTAGGGTTAATTTTTGTTAAGATAACACTTTGACATACCTTCCACAGACTGAACGGAGCATCTCCCGTAACAATAGATTTTATACATTTGCAGGCAATAATTTCCAGAATCAGGCCCTATGTCATTTGATCCAGAAAAATTCGTCGGCGAAGGATTAACCTACGACGACGTGCTGCTCATTCCTTCACACAGCATGGTACTCCCTCGCGAAGTGAGCCTGCGCACTGTTTTTTCGCGCAATATTGAGCTCAACATTCCCATCGTTACCGCCGCCATGGATACCGTAACCGACTCAACTATGGCCATTGCCATCGCGCAGGAAGGGGGCATTGGGGTTATTCATAAGAATATGACCGTTGAGAAACAAGCTGCAGAAGTACAAAAAGTGAAGAGGGCCGAAAACGGCATGATCATTGACCCCATCACCGTACGTGTGGATGCCACCGTAAAAGATGTGTTGAAGATCATGAATGAATTTCATATTGGGGGCATTCCTGTTGTGGACAAAACCCACAAATTAGTGGGCATCGTTACCAACCGCGACCTTCGCTTTGAACGTCAGGTGAATCGCCCCATCCACGAGGTGATGACAAGCCAAAACCTGATTACCACCACCGAGTTTACCGATTTTGAGAAAGCCGCTGATATTCTTCAACAATATAAGATTGAGAAGCTCCCTGTTGTTGACAAAGATTTCAAACTCATCGGTCTGATCACCTATAAAGATATTATTAAAATTAAGGCGCGGCCTCATGCCTGCAAAGACCATCGCGGACGACTTCGTGTGGCCGCTGCTGTAGGCGTTGCAGCCAATACGATGGAACGTGTGGAGGCGCTTGTCGAAGCCGGTGTTGACGCCATAGTAGTTGACACTGCCCATGGACATTCACAAGGGGTGATTCTGATGGCCCGTAAGGTTAAAGATGCTTTCCCAAACATTGATCTTGTTGCCGGAAATATTGCAACAGCCGAGGCTGCCCTCGATCTGGCCAAGGCCGGAGCCGACGCCATTAAGGTTGGCATCGGCCCCGGATCCATCTGCACCACACGCATCATTGCCGGCGTGGGTGTGCCGCAACTTACGGCTGTCTATAACGTAGCTAAAGCCCTTCAGGGCAGCGGCATACCGGTGATTGCCGATGGCGGCATCCGTTTCACCGGCGATATTGTAAAGGCCATGGCAGCCGGCGCTTCGAGTATCATGGCCGGATCACTTTTTGCCGGCACCGAAGAGTCACCAGGGGAGACGATCATTTTCGAAGGACGAAAATACAAGACCTATCGTGGCATGGGCTCGCTCGAAGCCATGCAGGAAGGATCAAAAGACCGTTATTTCCAGGATGCTGAAGACGACATCAAGAAGCTTGTTCCCGAAGGCATTGTTGGCCGAGTCCCCTATAAGGGCACACTCTCCGAAGTGATTCACCAACTCACTGGCGGACTGCGTGCAGGCATGGGTTATACAGGTTCGGCCACCATTCCTGAGCTTCAAAAAGCCAGGTTTATTAAAATTACGGCTGCCGGTGTTTACGAAAGCCACCCCCACGGTATCACCATCACCCGCGAAGCTCCGAACTACAGTCCAAAATAATACCGAGAATTCAACTCGATAAAATTAAACCATTAGTTATTCAAGTATTTATGAAAAATCTCTTTTTTGCTTTTGCCCTCATTTTGTTTACTTCGGGTGTTTTTGCCCAGAAAGTCAATCCAAAGGCCGAGCTTCTGAATATTGCCGGCGAAAAGGTTAGCGTTGGGGAATTTATGGATGTATTTACCAAAAACAACCTTCAGAATGAAACCATTGATAAAAAATCGCTGGAAGAATATCTCGATCTTTACATCAACTTCAAGCTGAAGGTAGCCGAAGCCAAAAAGCTGAAAATGGATACAGCCAAAGCTTTTATTCAAGAGCTTGAGGGTTATCGCAAACAATTGGCCAAGCCCTATTTTACCGACGAAAGTGTTACCGAAGCATTGGTAAAGGAGGCTTATCAGCGCAAACTTGAAGACATCAGGGCCAGTCATATTCTGCTTTTGCTCAATAAGGACGCAGCGCCAAAAGATACCCTCAGGGTTTATGAACGCATCATGGCCATCAGAGAAAGAGCCTTGAATGGCGAAGATTTTGGCCAGTTGGCCGTCGAAACTTCCGAAGATCCCTCGGCACGCGATCGCGAGGAAATCGTTGGCAAACAAAGTTTCCGTCCGGGCAACAAAGGCAATCTTGGATATTTTTCCGTTTTCGATATGGTTTATCCTTTCGAAACAGGAGCCTACAATACTCCCGTCGGAAAAATCTCGATGCCCGTTCGTTCCGACTTCGGTTATCATCTCATTAAAGTGGAGGAAAGAACTCCGGCAAGCGGCCTGATCGAAGCTGCCCACATTTATATTGCCGTAAATCCTGATGCGAGCGAGCAAGAGGTGGCCGAAAAAGCTGAAAAAGCCAATTTCATTTACAAAAAAATCATGGACGGTATGCGTTTTGAAGAAGCAGTAACCGATTATTCCGATGATAAAGGCTCGGCAACCCGCGGCGGTCTGCTTACCAAATTCACCGTCAACCGCATCGTTCCTGAGTTTGTTGAAGCCGTTAAAAAAATGCAGCCCGGTCAAATCAGCGCTCCCATTCGCACCATTTATGGCTTTCATATCATCAAATTAGTCGGGATGCAAAAACCCGGTAGCTTTGAAGAAGAGTCAGCCAAATTGAAAGAGAAAGTGAGCAAAGACAGCCGTGCCCAGATGAGTGAAGAATCTGTCATCAACAGGATCAAAGCCGAGTCGAAGTTCAGTGCGTCGGAAGAAAACCTGAATCATTTTATTGCCCAACTCGACAGCACACTGATCAATGGGAAATTTGATGCTGCATCTGTGGAAAAACCGGGAAAAACCTTGTTCAAGCTCGGGAAGAAAAACTATTCCGAAAGCGATTTTGCAGCCTATATCGTTAAAAAACAGACATCGCACCCCGATTTAGACATCGAATCCTATGCCCGCAAACTGTTTAGCGATTTTGTGAAAGAAAGCTGCCTTGCATACGAAGACAGTCAATTAGAAACCAAACATCCTGATTTTGCTTCGCTGATGAAAGAATATCACGATGGCATTTTGCTTTTCGACCTGATGGACAAGAAAGTTTGGTCGAAAGCCCTGCAGGATACGGTTGGGTTAAAGGCATTTCACGAAGCCCACGTCAACGATTATCTTTGGGACGAACGTGCCGATGCGGTGATTTTTACCATTACCAACAAAGATGAAATTGACAAAGCGAAGGAACTTATTCGGAAGTTCCCTGGCCTCATTGAGCTCCGCAAGCAGTTCGAGCAGGACAGCATCCATTCGGTGAGAATGCAGCCTGGCAAATTTGAAAAAGGCGACAACAAATACGTCAACAACTGCAAATGGGAAGCCGGATTCTACGGACCTTTTGAAGCCGATGCCGATAAGGCAACTATTTTTGTTGACATCCGCCAAATACTGCCTTCGATGCCCAAACAGCTCGACGAAGCCAAAGGACTCATTACCTCTGATTACCAGAACTATCTTGAAAAAGAATGGGTAAAATCACTTAGAGAAGAGTTTCCGGTGAAGGTGAACACCAAAAATTTTGATAAATTGAAAGCACAGTACGTGCAATGAATCGGATCAAACTGATCATATTGTTCTTTTTGCCGCTTTTCGCGGGGTGTAATTCATCCGGACGGGGTAGCGATGACCCAGCGGTGGCACGGGTGTATGACAAATATCTTTACAATTCCGACCTTCGGGATATTGTCCATCCTGGAACCGCTGAAAAAGACAGTATTGCATTGGTTTCCAACTATATTGATGGTTGGATCAGAAGACAATTGCTCATCCGTCAGGCCGAACGCAATCTGAATACCAAACAAAAAGATTTTAGCGAAAAGCTTGAAGAATACAAAAATTCGCTCCTCACTTATGCCTACGAATCGGAGTTGGTCAAGCAAAAGCTTGATACCATTGTCTCCGAATCGGAAATCAACGATTACTATGTTCGAAATAATGCTAGTTTTCAGTTGCGTTACAACATTGTTCGTGCGGTTTATGTCGTACTCGATGAAAAATCAAAAGAATTGCGACGTTTTCGCAGCTTACTTTCCGACAAAGACACCATCGTCAGCTCCACCATTGACATGCTGGCCAAACAATATGCCTTCTCCTACTATATAGGAGATGAAACCTGGATTCGATTCGATGATTTGTTGCAGCAAGTGCCTATCCAAACTTTCAATCAGGAACTCTTTTTGCGAAACAACTCTTACATTGAAATTAACGACAAGCCGTTTATTTACCTGATCCGCATTAAAGATTATAGAATGAGTGAAAGCATCTCACCCATAGAGATGGTGACGGAAAACATACGCAACATCCTTATCAACAAACGAAAACAAGAGTTTTTACGTTCGATGCAAGACGAGCTTTACGACAGAGCCCTCAGGGATGGGGACTTTGAAACTTTTTAGCCTACGAAAACACGACAAACCATGCCATCATTCAACAACACACGTTTCACACTCATACCCATTATTTTCTTCCTGGTATTGGCAGTCAGCCCTGCCGCAGCTCAGCAGACTGCCCTGATTGATCAGGTGGTGGCTGTAGTGGGTAAAAACGCCATCTTTCAGTCCGACATCGAAAACCAATACATTCAAATGCGGCTACAGCGGGGCATCAGCGGCAGTGCCAGCGAGATTCGCTGCGGTATTCTGGAAGACATGCTTTTTCAAAAACTCATGCTCAATCAGGCCGAACTCGACAGCATCACCGTTACCGACGACCAAGTTGATCAGGAAATGGAGCGCCGGCTAAGATATTTTATCAACGAGTTGGGCTCGCAGGAGAAACTTGAGTCTTATTACAACAAAAGCATCGTTGAAATAAAAAATGAACTCCGGCGCATGGTCAAAGACCAAATGTTAGGTCAGAAAGTACAGGAAGAAATCATGTCGAAAGCAGTTGTCACCCCACAGGAAGTTCGACAATATTTCAAAAGCCTTTCAAAAGACAGTATTCCGGTTGTTCCGGCCGAATATGAGATTGCTCAGATTGTGAAACGCCCGCCGGTGAGTGTTGAAGAAAAGATGGAAATCAAAGAAAAACTCAACGATTTACGCAAACGAATTCTGGCCGGGGAGCGTTTTTCGACCTTGGCCATTTTGTACAGCGAAGACCCCGGGTCGGCCAAAAAGGGTGGCGAACTTGGATTTTATGGCCGTGGTGAGCTTTATCCCGAATTTGAAGCGGTGGCGTTTAAGCTGCGTGAAGGCGAGGTAAGCGAGATTGTTGAAACACAAGCCGGTTTTCATATCATCCAGATGATTGGCAGGCGCGGCGATTATGTCAATGTGAGACATATCCTGATGATGACCAAAGTGAGCCCTGTGGCTTTAGAAAAAGCCAAAAACGAGCTTGACTCACTTCTTCGCCTGATTCGAATGGATTCAATCACCTTTGAAAAAGCCGTTGAGAAATTTTCCGATGAGGAAAACAAAACCACAGGCGGATATTTGTTGAATCCTTATACCGGAGGAGTACGTTTTGAAGCAGAAGCCCTTGATCCCCAGGTTTCGTTTGTGATTGACAAACTCAAGCCCGGCGAAATCAGTGAGCCGGTACCCATGAAAACCGAAGATGGCAAAGATGCCTACCGGATTTTGAAACTCATGCTTAAAACCGAACCGCATCAGGCCAATCTCAAAGACGATTACAACCGTATTGCCGAATGGGCGCTCAACGAAAAGAAACAAAAAATGGTGAACGATTGGATCAAAAATAAATCGAAAAACGCTTTTGTAAATATCCATCCTGAATATCAACAATGCCACTTTGAGTTTAACTGGAATAACGAATAAAGCCTGAAAGACTCACCTACAAACCAAACTCATAGACAGAAGCAATACTCATGACAACACAATTTTCTTCGGACGTAGAAGCCGCAAAAGCTTTGCAGGAGAAGGTTCTTCAACTGAAAGGCGAGATCGCAAAGGTCATTGTTGGCCAGGATGATATCATTCACCAAACGCTGATTGCTATTTTCAGTAAGGGCCATGTGCTTTTGGTTGGCGTTCCGGGCTTAGCCAAAACATTATTAGTCAACACGATAGGACGTACATTAGGATTAGAGTACAATCGTATTCAATTTACGCCCGACCTGATGCCCAGCGACATTATCGGCACGGAAATACTCGATGAACAAAGGCGGTTTCGTTTCATCAAGGGCCCCATTTTTGCCAACATTATCTTAGCCGACGAGATCAACCGTACCCCACCCAAGACTCAAGCTGCTCTGCTCGAGGCAATGCAGGAAAAACATATTACGGTTGCCGGACAGACCTATCGTCTTCAGGAGCCGTTTTTTGTGCTGGCCACCCAAAATCCAATTGAGCAGGAAGGCACTTATCCTTTGCCCGAAGCCCAGCTCGACAGGTTTATGTTTAATCTCTGGCTCGACTATCCCTCGTTTGAACAGGAAATTGAGGTGGTGAAAAACACCACCATCAAAGTTGGCGAAGAGCCTAAAGCGGTGCTTACGGCTGACGAGATCATTTCGTTTCAGAAATTGGTCAGGAAAGTGCCTGTAGCCGACAATGTGATGGAGTATGCTGTCAGTTTGGTTTCAAAAACCCGCCCACGAACCGAACGTGCACACGAATGGACCAACAAATACATCAGTTGGGGCGCAGGTCCGCGTGCTTCGCAATATCTTATTCTGGGCGCCAAATGCAATGCGTTGCTCAACGGAAAATTTTCGCCCGATATCGAAGACGTCAAAGCTGTAGCCATTGCTGTGCTTCGCCACCGGCTTGTTCGCAACTATACAGCTGAGGCTGAAGGTATCAGCATCGAACAAATCATTCGAAAGTTTATGTAGCCCATGCTATTTTTCATATTTTAAACCAAAGCCAAAAAATGTAGTCATGAAAGAGAGGCGGAAAATCACAATAACCATCGTTGTTTTGCTTGGTATCACTTTGCTGGCCTGGTATTTTACACGTACAGATAAGACCAAGGCTGTCGCTGTGGAAGCTCCGGTTAAATATGGCCTTTTTACCATAAGCGTTACCACTACCGGCGAGTTGGAAGCAAAAAGCTCGGAAATGATCAACGGTCCTTCGCCTACCGCCCTGCGGGATGCCAGGCTGTGGCAGCTCAAGATTGACGACATCATCCCCGACGGCAGCATCGTTGACAGCGGCGACTACGTGGCTCAACTCGACCGCAGCGAGCTTACCAACAAGATCAAAGATCAGCAGATCGAAATAGAGCAGTACCAGAACAACTATATCAAAACACAGTTGGATACAACCATGGATCTCAGGGCTGCCCGCAACGAATTAGTCAATCTTAAATATGCCATGGAAGAGGCACAGATTGCCGTTGACCAGTCAATCTATGAGCCGCCGGCCACCCAGCGACAAGTTCAGATCGAGCTCGACCGTCAACAACGGGCTTACGATCAGGCTTTGAGAAACTACTCATTAAAATATGAAAAGGCAGTGGCCAATATGTCGGAAGTTACAACTGCCCTGCGCAAAAAACAAACCGAAGTCGAGAAGTTCATCCAACTCAGTCAGGAATTTACCATTCGTGCACCCAAAGCCGGCATGGTCATTTATCAGCGCGACTGGGATGGCAAAAAAAGAGGTGTCGGATCGAGTATCAGTTCGTGGGAAAACGTAGTGGCCACTTTACCCAATCTGCGTGAGATGATCACCAAAACTTATGTCAACGAAGTTGATATTTCTAAAGTGAAAGTCGGACAAAGGGTGGAAATCGGTGTGGATGCTTTCCCCGACAAGAAGTTTACCGGTCAGGTGGTTGAAGTAGCCAATATCGGCGAACAACTCAAAAACTCCAATGCCAAAGTCTTTGAAGTGAAAATTGAGGTCAACGAATATGATTCCATCGTCAGACCTGCCATGACCACAAAAAACGTGATTATCACCGACGAGCTGAAAGATGTGCTTTATATTCCACTTGAGGCCATTCATTCACAAGACAGCATTCAATATGTCTTTGTTGGAAATCGTCGTCAGCAGGTAATTGCCGGTAAAGCCAACGAAAACGAGATCATCATCCGTGCAGGTTTGAAGGAAGGCGAGATGGTGAGTCTGCTCCTCCCTTCCGACCCTGAGTCGTATCGCCTAAGCCCCATCAGCCAGTCGGATATGGAACGTATTCAGGCTGAAGACCTTTTGATGAAGGAAGAAGCTGAAAAGGCTGCTGCCCGTCAAGCCGCTGAAAAGGAAAATATCATGAGGCGCAATGTGCAATTTAGAAATTCGGCACAGCCCAGGCCATCCATGCCTGGTGGTCCGCAACGGGGTGGCCGGCGATGAAAACTGAACGATACTGGGAAATCCTGCAAGTAGCGCTCGAAGCGGTCTTTGCCAATCGCTCGCGATCCATCCTTACCGCCTTAGGTATCATCTTCGGTGTTTCAGCGGTCATTGCCATGATGGCCATTGGCAATGGTGCAAGACAAGAAATCCTAGAGCAGATCAAGATGGTGGGCGTCAACAACATCATCATCAGTTCTCGTTACGAAAAAAATGCTTCGACCGATAGCGACGAGAGTGAAGGCAAGCAGGAAAGCAAAAAGTTTTCACCCGGGCTTACGCTTCTCGATGCCAAAGGAATAGCCGAGATTATCCCAACCGTAAACCGCGTCAGCCCCGAAGTGGTGTACGAAACCAGTATCATCAAGGATGGTCTGAGGCAACAAGCTAAACTCAATGGCGTTACTCCCGACTTTTTTCATGTTTTCAGCATGAACCTCGAATCGGGGACCATGTTCACCGAAGAACAATCCGAACAAGGAAGTCCAGTTTGCATCATCGGGCCGGGGATTAAGACTCGTTTTTTCCCTTTGGAGAATCCCATCGGCAAGCACATTAAATGTGGCAGCCTTTGGCTCAAAGTCATCGGTGTGCTCGAAAAACGTGTGGCGATGGTTTCAAAAAACGAAAGTCAGGCCGTGACGGAGACTGACAACAACATCTACGCGCCGCTGCAGACCGTGTTGCTCCGATATAAAGACCGCTCGCTCATCAATTCGGGCTCACTACACGGAGGCACGACGACGATCTTCAGCGGCAACAGTGTTACGGTGATGGGCAACGAATCCGGTAGCGATGAAAGCGCCAATTACCATCAGCTCGATCGCATCATCGTTCAGGTTGACGAGAGCGCCAATCTCAATGCCACGACGAAAATCCTCAGTCAGATGCTTTCGCGCCGACATCTTGGCGTTGAGGATTTTGAGATTACAGTACCCGAACTGCTGCTCAAGCAGGAGCAACGTACCAAAGATATCTTCAATATTGTGCTGGGAGCCATTGCAGGCATTTCGTTGTTAGTCGGCGGCATCGGCATCATGAACATCATGTTGGCCTCGGTGATGGAACGCATCCGCGAAATCGGCGTCAGACGATCCATTGGTGCAACCAAAATGGATATCATCCTTCAGTTTCTTTCGGAAGCTACGCTCATCAGCATCAGCGGTGGCATTATCGGCATACTGTTGGGACTCGTTATGGCAAGAATCATCATGGAAACAACTGATATTCTGACCATTGTAAGTCTTGGTTCCATTCTTATCTCATTTGGCGTGGCTGCTTCGGTAGGCATTGTGTTTGGATATCTACCGGCCCGCAAGGCCGCCGAGCAAGACCCGGTAGAATCGCTCCGCCATGATTAATCTTCACGAAACTCAAACATTATCCGACTTTTTTTGTTGAATACTTCACAACAGAAAAAAGTCAAAACCGTATATTTTTGCAAATAAATATTTATTAACGACCAATAAACTAACATTATGGCAGTTTTAGTAGGCAAGAAAGCCCCTTATTTTGAAGCCGACGCAGTGATCAACGGTACTTTTGAAGAGAAGTTCTCGCTGCAACAATATATCGGCAAAAAACACGTCATCTTTTTTTTCTATCCGCTCGACTTCACCTTTGTATGTCCGACTGAGATCATTGCTTTTCAGGACAGGATAGCCGATTTTGAAAGCCGCGATGTGGCCGTTGTCGGTTGCTCGGTTGATTCGAAATATTCGCATTGGGCCTGGGTAAACACCCCACGGAATCAGGGTGGAATCGAAGGTGTGAAATATCCATTGGTTTCCGACCTTTCAAAAACCATTTCGGCCAATTATGATGTGTTGGCAGGTGAGTTTTCCTACAACGAAGATGGCGAAATGGAATTTAACGGTGAGCCCGTTGCTTATCGAGGATTGTTTCTCATTGATAAGCAGGGCATTGTTCGCCATCAGATTGTGAACGACCTTCCGCTTGGCCGCAGCATTGACGAGGCTTTGCGCATGATTGACGCCTTGCAGCATTTCGAAGAAGTGGGTGAAGTGTGCCCGGCCAACTGGAAATCGGGCGACGAAGCCATGACCGCAACCCACGAGGGTGTATCGCAATACCTTGCAAAACACTGAGGTAACCCACTGGGCCCATTCATTTGTACTGCATTCGGGTTTTCATCTCTGTGGATGAAAATCCGGATGTTTTATTTGATTTTATCTCAACAGCAGTATAGACAACTTTTGTCGCTAAGACCAGCCCTTAAGATTATTCCGCTTTTTTGGCTTCGTTCCAATAACCGTCCATTTCTTCGAGGCTCATCTCGTGTGGTTTTTTTCCGAGGCCTTCGGCTTTTCTCTCAATGTATTGAAAACGCGACTTGAACTTTCGGTTCGTACGTTCCAATGCGTCCTCCGGGTTAACGCCGATATAACGGGCATAATTGACCAAGGCAAAAAGCAAATCGCCAAACTCGTCTTCAAGTCGTTCGACAGGCGCCTGACGTTTTACCTCCTGTTCCAGCTCACCCATTTCTTCTTTCACTTTGACCCACACATCATCTGTATGCCGCCATTCAAAACCAACACCTCCGGCTTTTTCCTGCATCCGATATGCTTTTAAAAGGGCTGGCAGACTTTCCGGAACCCCTTCGAGCACTGATTTTTTCCCTTCTTTCAGTTTGATTTTCTCCCAGTTTGATTTCACATCCTCCTGGTCGGCCACTTTTACTTCGCCATAAATGTGCGGATGACGGACTATCAGCTTATCCGAGATGCCGTTGAGCACATCGCGAATATCGAAAGCCCCCAACTCGGAGCCAATCTTGGAATAAAAAACCAAATGTAACATCAGGTCGCCCAACTCTTTTTTCACCTCGTCCAGGTTGTTTTCCAGAATGGCATCGCTGAGTTCATAAGTTTCTTCGATGGTGAGGTGTCTCAGGCTTTCAATCGTTTGAGCGCTGTCCCAGGGACAGGAAGCCCGCAACTCATCCATGATGGTGAGCAATCTTTGAAATGCTTCTAATTTTTCGCGCATCGGCTTTCATTTTTTTGAAGGCCGTAAAAGTACGGTTTTCTAGGCAAACCGGCATGTTTCAGTAGCATCAATTTAACCGTTGCTCATGCAACAAGATACCAGTTTATCCGTTATTGTTTTGTCTGCTTTATTATGGTTTCATACCTTTGCGGGCTTTTATAACGTATTAACGCTTGCCGGGTATTACAAAGAAAGTTCAATATACTGTTTTGAATCGCTTATTTTTTTACAGGCCGGCTCCTGTTTCGGGCATGGCAATGGTCACGTTGGTTTTCCTGTTTTTATCAGTGATACAACCGTTTGGATTGGTTCACGCCCAACCTCGCCCTCCCCTGCCCGACAATAATTATCAGATTGAGCTTCGTGGTCATTATGGTTTTTATCTGCATCATCACAAGGAGCTTAAGCGTTTCAATGCTGCCTTTCCATCGGTGGAGCTCGCTTTCCAGAAATCAACTTTTGGCCGCCAGCGTTGGGAAGCGCTCTACAGCTATCCCACCATCGGATTTTCGTTTTATTATTCGGGTATGGGCGGTTTCGATGAGATTGGTCAGGCTTATGCAGTTTATCCCTTCATCAATTTCCCGCTGAACCCGAACGTTGACAGCCGGCTTAACTTTAGGTTAGGCGTAGGTTTAGGATATCTGACCAACAAATTTGATCCGGTGATTAATTTCCGGAACTACGCCATCGGAAGCCATATAAATGCGGCTGCCAGTTTGTTTCTCGATTACCGCAAGACCATTAGTCCGCGATTTACCTTCATCGCCGCAGCCGGCCTGACGCATTTCTCCAACGGCTCGACCAAAACGCCCAACTATGGCCTGAACATCGTTTCGGCAGTGGCCGGACTCAACTTTTATCTCAGCCCGCCCAACCCATACCTTTCGCTGAAATTTCTTCCTGTACTACGTTTGTTTGAATATGACAACAAACGACATTTTTCAATGGAGTTGATGCAATCGTTTGGCACTATTGACATGAGCCAAAAACTTGGAAAACGCTATTATGTGTCGAATACAGCGTTCCGGTTCATGATACCGCATTCGCTCAAAGGCAAATATGGTTTAGGTTTAGAGCTCACCTATGATGGCTCGGACAAAGACGTGCTCGCCTACCGACACCAATTAGAAGGAAAAACAGAAACAATACCAACGTACAAATTTCTCAAACCCGGCATTAGCATTGCTTATGAGATGGTGCTCTCAAAAACTTCCTTTCTTTTCGATCTTGGCTTTCATTTGGGCGGAGCTGAAAAGTCTGACGGAATTCCATATCAGAAAGTTGGTTTAAAATACCATTTCAACGATCGGTTTTTCGGAGTTATCAGCCTGACGGCACATGCCGGACGTGCCGATTTTATCGGCTATGGTGTAGGCTACCGTTGGGATCACATCTTTTATCGTCATCGCGACAATCATAAATTAAAATTGTGACGAAAAATGAACAGAGCAATTCGTCATCTTATCTTACTGCTGTTTTTCAGCCTATTCACCACAATGAGCGCCTGTAAAAAGGGAGCTTTCGACTGGTTTCAACCCGTAGGTAAAACTGTGCAAAAAGAAATATCACTCGAATCTTTTCAGGCATTGCTGTTAACCGCAGATGTGGATGTTGTTTTTCATAAAGCGAGTTCGCCAGATTCTTGCAAAGTAGTCTTTGAGGCCGGCGAAAATGTGATTGACCAAGTTGCTTTTTCCTTTGAAAAATATGTACAGGAATTTGCAAATGATACCTTAATTATTGGTGGGGATACGATTTACACTCCGACCCATTCATACAAACGACTCATAATCAACAATGAGAGTCTGTGCAAAGGGCTCAAAAAGCTCGATCTCTACTTTGATACCCTGGCAAATATTGAGTACCGTTCGAACGGCAGTATGAAGTTTAAGGATCCAATTGATACCGATACCTTGATGATCAACATATACGAAGGTTCCGGCACAATTTCACTATGGGTGGAGGGACTGAAGTGGTCGTCGCTGAATTTCCATTACGGTACCGCCGAGTTATTTGCCAAGGGCGACTCAAAAATCAATTATATCTATCAGGCCAGTTATGGCCCAATTGACGCCCGAAATCTTCAAACCGACTTCAGTTTCCTCGAAAACCGCTCCGACAACCATTGTTGGGTAAGGGTAAACAACAGCCTTGAGGCAAAAATCAACGGCAATGGAAATGTGTATTATTATGCGCCCAAACCTGATATTGTTCAGCTTAGCGGCACCGGCAACGGCAAACTGCTTTATCTCGGCAATTAAAAACGGCCGGTCTTTTGGCCGACCGGCCGTTCAATTTCATTTCATTCCTTGAATGGTTAATAGGCTCTGGCGAAGACGACTCTTTGTTTGGATGGTTTTCCCGAATACACACAGTGTCCTTCTTCCATCTGTCCATCTAAGGGGATGAGCCTGATGGTAGCTTTGGTTTCTTCTTTGATGGCCTGCTCGGTTTCAGGGCTTCCGTCCCAATGTGCTTCAATGAATCCCCCTTCTTCAATTTTTGCTTTAAACTCCTCCCAGCTATCCACTTTAAAGGTATTCGAATTTCGGAAATCCAAAGCTTTCTGGAACAGATTTTGTTGAATCTGGCTGAGCAGATGCGTCACTTTCTGGTCAATATCCTGCATTTGCAACACTTCCTTTTCAAGGGTATCGCGGCGGGCTACTTCAACAGTGCTATTTTCGAGGTCGCGCGGACCAATGGCTAAGCGCACCGGAACTCCTTTAAACTCCCATTCATTAAATTTGAAACCTGGTTTCTGCGTGTCGCGATCGTCGAGCTTCACCCGAATACCGGCCTTTTCGAGCATTTGTTTGATCTCGCGTCCTTTGTCGCATATAGCTTGATACTGTTCCTCATTCCTGTAGATTGGCACGATCACCACCTGAATGGGAGCCAGTTTTGGAGGCAATACTAAGCCGTTGTCGTCGGAATGTGTCATCACTAACGCACCCATCAGTCGGGTAGAAACGCCCCATGATGTGGCCCACACATATTCGAGTTTGTTTTCTTTGCTCAGAAACTGCACATCAAAAGCTTTAGCAAAATTCTGTCCCAGGAAGTGAGATGTTCCAGCCTGAAGCGCCTTTCCATCCTGCATTAGCGCTTCGATGCAATAAGTTTCCACTGCGCCGGCAAAACGTTCGTTGGCCGATTTCACGCCGCGCAGCACGGGAATGGCCATCCATTCTTCGGCAAAAGCAGCATAAACGCGCAGCATTTGTTCGGCTTCGGCCACAGCCTCTTCGCGAGTGGCGTGGGCGGTATGGCCTTCCTGCCAGAGAAACTCGGCGGTACGCAAAAACAAACGCGTCCGCATCTCCCAGCGTACCACATTGGCCCATTGGTTGATAAGCAAAGGCAGATCGCGATACGACTGAATCCAGTTGCGATAGGTATCCCAGATGATGGTTTCGCTGGTTGGCCTTACGATAAGTTCTTCTTCGAGCCGTGCGGCTTCGTCCACAACGATTCCTTTACCATTTTTATCATTTTTCAAACGGTAATGGGTAACAACGGCACACTCTTTGGCAAAACCTTCCACATGACTGGCCTCTTTGCTGAAGAACGATTTGGGGATAAACAAAGGAAAGTAGGCATTCTGATGCCCCGTATCTTTAAACATCTTATCGAGTTCGGCCTGCATGCGTTCCCAAATGGCATAACCATAAGGTTTGATGACCATACACCCTCTAACGGCTGAATTTTCGGCCAGATCGGCTTTCGTAACAATGTCAGTGTACCACTGGGAATAATTTTCTTCCCGTGTGCTTAAATCTTTTGCCATCTAATTTGTGGTATAATATTTGTACTTTTACAATAGATTTTTCAGAGCTGCAAAAATAGAAAAAACGGATGGAAATCAAGTATAAATAATATAGGAGAACCCAAAATGAAAACCAACATCACGCTTTTCATGGTGCTATTTCTCATCGTGTCTGCCTGTTCAACCGGTTCTTATGTGCAGGATGATGCTTATTATTCGAAGAAATATGCCCCAAACAAAGAAAGAGTACTTGTTGCTGCCTCGCCGGCAGAGCAGCAAACCACAACCGCTGCAAGCAGTAACAGTTCTCATGAGTATCAGGTTTATTCACAAGAACCTCAAGCAGTAGTTTCGGTGGACGAGAAGCCTCAAGCCGTTTATTCCACTACCGAAACAGTGGTTGAGCCCGATGGCACCTCATATTCCTCCACCGAAACCTATTATGATTCGGAATATGCGCAACGACTTCGCCGGTTCAACTCAGGTTTTAGCACTTCATTTGGCTATTACGATGGATTCAACACCGGTTGTTTCAACTGCTACAACAGCTTCTCCGTAGGCTATTCCCCATTCAACCCCTATAGCTGGTCGTTTGGATTTAACTATGGATGGCCTTATTATTACAGTTATTCGCCTTATTGGGGCAGTTATGATCCATATTGGGGATGGGGTTACGATCCTTTCTGGGGCAACTCCTGGTATTATGGATGGAGCTATGGCTGGGGTTATGGTCGCCCGTGGGGATGGGGTGGATATTACAGTGGGTATTATCATGGTTTCTGGGATGGTTATTATTATGGCGGGATTTATGATTATCCATCGCGTTACAAACCTTCCACACTATATGGACATCGTGGAAACCGCAGTTCGGGAACCACTATCCCCGGGCCGTCGGGGAGACCGTCAGGCAGTGGTGGCGAAAACTCAAGCTTTGCCTCCCCACGTGGCGACAGAGCCAATACAGCTATCACATCAGGCACAGGCCAAAACGGAGTGATACAGCAAGGTTCGGAAAGGGGCAGCCGCAATCAGGCTGTCCGGCCAGCGATGCCGGAACGGGGCGTACAAAGTGGGAACACCTATTCCCGGCCGACAACACAGCAAAAGATTGGCGATTACCGCGAGAAATATCAACGGCCAGCTAACCGCGAGCAACGTTATGAACGTCCAAAGTCATATTCCTCGCCGGCAAGCCGTCAACCCAATTCCAGCAACGAATATGTACGGCCGGGCACAGGCCAGCGTCCTTCAACATCAGGCGAAAACAGGACAACCGTTACCCCAAACAGGGAGGGAGCGCGCCCGTTATCATCGCCGCAAAGGTTGAGGGGAAACCAAAGTGTGTCGCAGCCTTCGCGCAGCAGTTCAAGCGAAAGCAGAAGTTATTCGACGCCTTCACGCAGCAGCTCAAGCGAGAGCCGTTCATACACCCCTTCGCGCAGCAGCTCATATTCCTCAGGAAGCAACTCTTTTTCTTCGGGAAGCAGTTCATCGGGCAGCAGCAGAGGCTCGTCGTCGGGCAGTCACTCTTCTGGCGGACGCCGATAGTTCATTTCAACAACTTGAAATTTAGAATTTGTTCTACAACTTTACGCAGAACAACGAGATATTTTATACCTATTTATCTGTAAAACAATGAAAAAAGCAAGTATAATCCTTTTTGCTCTCGCCCTTTCGGTGAATGCGATGTCGCAAAACGAAACCGATGCACTCCGGTTTTCGCAGAATTACGTTCAGGGCACAGCCAGAAGTATGGCTATGGGCGGGGCGTTTGGAGCCATAGGCGCCGATTTTACTAGCCTGAGTATCAATCCGGCAGGAATTGGACTTTATCGTCGAAGCGAGTTTTCGCTCAGCCCAACCTTTCTGAGTTCGAAAACCGAATCGGTTTATAACGGAACTTATGGCGACGATTTGCGCTCGAATCTTTCGCTGTCCAATTTGGGATTTGTAATGACAAACAAAGCCAATCCCAGAAACCCCGAAAGTCCATGGCGATTTTTCCAGTTTGGCTTTGGCATGAATCGTACCAACGCCTTTCATAACCGCCATTTTATTCAGGGTGAGAACGATTGGAACACCAATCCGGCCAATATTGAAAATGATTTCCCTTACGATCTTTACCCGGCCTGGTATGTATATCTGATTGATACTGTGCGCGACGCAAGCGGAAACCTTGTTTATACCAGTCCAGTGCCACAGGGCGACATCACCCAATATGAGTCGGTAAACTCCTGGGGATCGACCAATGAATGGGTGTTTAGCGCAGGCGCTAATTTCGACGACAAAGTATATCTTGGCGCCACCTTTGGCATCCCCTACGTCCGGTTTTTCCGTGAATCAACCTACACCGAAAAAGACGTAAACGACCGCTACATCGGTTTTGACGAATGGAGTTATACTGAGAAACTTGAAACAAGGGGAGCCGGAATTAACCTGAAATTAGGGGCCATCGTTAGGCCTGCCGACTGGATTCGCGTGGGAGCTGCATTTCACACACCGACCTATTTTTCGGAGTTACATGATGTGTGGAGCACCAAAACCGAAGCATATTTAGAACCTGACTACAATGCCAAAAGCTCCCCAACCGGCGAATATTATTACGATCTCAGTACACCGCTGCGTGCCATCGGGAGCCTTGCCTTCGTTTTCGGAAAATATGGTCTCGTCAGCGCCGACTACGAATATGCCGATTACAGTACTATGCGGCTTAGGGCGCCGGATTATACTTTCCGAAACGAAAATCAAAACATCCGGGATTTTTATACCGCAACACATAACCTTCGGTTTGGGACAGAATGGCGTGTTGGACCCTATAGCTTTCGTGGTGGTTATGCCCTTTATGGCAGTCCTTATGCTCATGAGTTAAACGACGGAAAACGCAGCTTCACGAGCTTCGGCTTAGGCTATAACGAACGCAGTTTCAGCATTGACCTGGCCTATGTTCATGGAATTATGAAACAAGACTATTATCTTTATACTTCAGAAAACTATTCCACGAATCCCGCAACACAAACACAAAAGACAAATCAGTTCGTGTTGAGTACACGATTCCGTTTTTAGTTTTTTTGTTATCGAAGAATAGCCTGCCGGAACAAGGCAGGCTATTTTTATTTGTTCACATTTGATATGCGATTCAGGCCGGCTTTTGCTCGGGCATGAATCCCAAGTCGGTATTCATCAGGTTTGAGTTGAAGGCATTTTTTATACATCTCTTCGGCTTGTTGAAAATCGCCTTCGTTTTCATATATTTCGCCTGACAGCAGCAGCGCATTGGCTGCAAAATAAGTTTTGTCGTTATGTCCTTTTGCGTAAGTCAAAGCATAGTAGTGCAGCGCTTCTTCGCGCTGATTTAATGCTTGCTGTACCCGCCCGACGCGATAAAAATATTCTAACTGATCGCCGGTATTCCAATCAGGGAGCTGTTTAGCGCCTTCCCTTAATAATTGTTCGACCTGTTGATAATATCCCCCGTCAAAAAGCAGCCGGGCTTTAAGCAGGTGGATATTTGGCATACGATGCCCCGAAGCCTCACGCAAGGCTTGTTTGTCTGATTCGTTTTGAGCCTGAAAGCCGGTTTGCCGAAGCGATTGCATATTATCATTCCATCCCTGAACATCGCCTTTCAAGGCGGAAATCCAGGCTCTTTTTCGCCAGGCATCAATCACATAATTCACCCCTTTAAATCGTTGAATAAAAGCGTTATAGAATGAATCGGCATGAAAATCCAATTTACGTAAAAGCGCTTCGCCCTGCATAAAAAGCAGATAATCAATTAACCCGCAATTCTGAACTCCCTGACTCTTCCGTAGGGTTTGCAACGCAGCATCGTTTTGTCCTGAGCGCAACTCCATATTGGCTTTCGCATAAAGCAGGAGCGGATGACGAAGATCGTCGTCGCCAAATTCGGCCAACAACTGTTTTATGCCATCTTTGTCAGGGTTCAGGTTCGTTTCGATAAAAGACAAAAAAAACAATGCCTCATCGCGAAAGATGCTTGGTTTGTGCACCGGATCAGAACGAACGATCTCGTACAACATCTTTTTCCCCTCGGGGATATTTCCATGCATTGAGGCAAGCCTGACCACCCATTGGTATTGCGGTGGAATGCTCCCAATCAAAACATAAAGCAAGCCAAGCGAGGCTTTCCCCATATCGTAATGTGGAAACTGCTTTTCATTTTCCTGAAGTAACAGAAAGGCTTTCCGGAGTTCAAGTGCAGCGCTGTACGGCTCATCAAATTTTGTACGGACGGCAGCCGACTGCAAATAAATCGTGGCTATGGCCCATTTTTTTAACGGATTATTATCGTTCACTCGATTCAGTATGATCAGTCGTGATTCCCTTTTTTCCTGAAAGCGAGCGCCCAGATCTTTTTCTTCTTTGATGAAAGCCAGAAAAAAATCGAAATAATTCCGAATGACTAAATCTATCTGGTTTCCCGGGTGACGAGTCCGATCGAGGTCTAACCATTTCTCCATTGCCGGCTGATCTAACGCCAATGCAGCCCGGTAGGCGTTTTCAGCTTCTTCGGTGAATACGAGGGTGACCGACTTGGCAATAAGGCTTGTCAAAAGAAAAATTGCCAGAAAAAAGACCTTCTTCATGCCTGTAAAAATACAAAAAGGGAGCATTGCCCCCTTTTTGAATCAGCTTCAATGATGCTTTGCGGTTATTTATACCTTGCCGCAATATCTTTATCAACTAAAATACGGCCACAATATTCGCAAACGATTACCTTTTTATGCATCCGGATATCGAGCTGGTGCTGGGGCGGAATTTTATTGAAACAGCCGCCGCAAGCATCACGTTCCACCTGAACCACAGCAAGGCCGTTGCGGGCACTCTGACGAATACGTTTGTATGCCATCACCAGACGTTCTTCAATCTGGCTCTCGCTTTCTTTAGCTTTGTTTACCAATTCTTCTTCTTCTTTCTCAGTTTCTTCTACGATGGAGCTTAATTCCGATTTTTTTACTTCAAGATCGCTCACTCTTTCGCTAAGAACGCTTTTTGCCGTTTCAATTTCTTTTTGATATTCTTCGATCTTGGCAGTAAACTCGCGGATGCGTTTTTCAGCTAGCTGGATTTCGAGATTCTGAAACTCGACTTCTTTTGACAGGGCGTCATATTCGCGATTGTTTCGCACATTCAGCAGTTGTTCTTCATAACGTTTGATAAGTGTCTGGCTATCTTTGATAGCGAGCTTTTTCTCGGCTATTCCCTGCTGAAGGGCATTGGTTTCATTCTCGTAATTTTCGATTCTGGTTTCAAGGCCGGCAATTTCATCTTCAAGATCCTGCACTTCAAGAGGAAGCTCGCCTCTGATGATTCGAATTTTATCTATCTGAGAATGAATCTGCTGCAAGGTGTACAAAGCAACAAGTTTACGTTCTATGGTTACTTCTACCGGTTCGTCGGCGGCCATTGCGCCCGGGTTCATGTTTTCTACCTGATCTTCTTTCGACATGGTTTCAAATTTACGATTTGAGAAAATAACTGATCGGATTGGTATTTACCTCCGAAAAGCGGACTGCAAAATTAGGATTTTTTTTCTTTATTTTATCAGCCATCCATTCTTTCGTAAATTGTTCAGTTTCATAATGTCCGGCATCAACAAACAGAAGCTTATTATCGGCATCGTGAAAATCGTGATACTTCAGGTCGGCTGTCACAAAGGCATCGGCTCCGGCCGCTTTGGCTGCGCCCAAAAGGAAGGCTCCCGAGCCGCCACAAACAGCCACTTTTTTAATCTTTTTCCCATTGAGGTGGGTATGTCGCAATACTGGAATATCACATCGCACGGCAATCATTTCAAGAAAATCATGTTCATCCATAGCCTCCGGCAACGAGCCGATCATTCCGGAGCCGGCTCTGTCGAACCGATTGTCGAGCGGAATAAGGTCGTAGGCCACTTCTTCATAGGGATGTGCCTTGAGCATGGCATTGATCACCGCATTCAGCCTGAAGCTTGGCACAATCACTTCAAGACGCTGTTCTTCTTCTTCGTGAAGGTTGCCAATTTCGCCAACAAAAGGATTGGCATTTTCCCCGGCACGAAAACTACCTTTTCCAGGAGTGCTGAAACTACAGGAATCATATTGACCAATATGTCCGCCACCCGCCGTAAAGATGGCTTGTCTGACCTCGGTCAGATGTGCAGTTGGAACGAAAACCACAAGCTTTTTCAGTATTTCTTCTTTGGGGTCAAGAATGGTGAGTCCGTTCAGCCCAAGCTTTTTTGACAAAATAAAATTAGTACCCGAAAAACTATTGTCTAAATTGGTATGTACGGCAATAATGGCAATATCATGCCGGATGGCTTTCATCACCACACGCGAAACAGCGTCATCGGGAGTGAGTTTTTTCAGTCCTTTGAAAATGATGGGATGATGCGCAACGATGAGTTTCGTATTGAGCCGTATTGCTTCATCCACAACATCTTCCGTAACATCCACAGAGAGCAGTGCGCTATCGGTTTGCCATCGGCGGTCGCCCACAATCAGGCCACTGTTATCATAATTTTCCTGAAGCTGAAAAGGAGCCTCTTGTGCAAAAAGGGAAAGAATTTCGTCAATATGAAGGATCTTTTTATCCATAAACCTTTGAAAACTCCTTGAAAAATAGATATTAAGGTAACTTATTTTATATACAATCGTACAAAGATAGCTTAATATTGAATAAATATGTTTAATATTGCGTCGGAGACGCTGTTTTGCACATTTTTTATTTCTTTCTGATGAGATATTTGCTTTTGCCCGTCAGCTGGCTCTATTCGGTGACAATTGCGTTACGGCATTTGTTGTACGATCTGGGTTTACTGAATCGTTATTCAGCCAATATCCCGGTCATTTCGGTGGGCAATTTGAGTATGGGAGGAACAGGAAAGACGCCTCACATTGAATATCTTATTCGTCTTTTCAAGGCAAACTACAGGGTTGCAACGCTGAGCCGGGGCTATAAACGCAAAACGAGTGGTTTTTTGCTTGCCGACGCCCATTCAAAAGTTACAGATATCGGCGATGAGCCCAAACAATTTTTGACCAAATTCAATGATATTTTTGTAGCCGTTGACGAAAAGCGCAAACGTGGAATCCGGATTCTACTTGCCATGGAAAAAGCCCCCGACATCATCCTGCTCGATGATGCTTTTCAACATCTTCCGGTGAAGTCCGGCATGAACATCCTGCTCACTGACTATCATCACCTTTACACGAAAGATTATCTATTCCCTACAGGGACACTGCGCGATAACAGAAAATCAGCAAAAAATGCAGATATCATTATCGTAACAAAGACGCCTACGGTATTTTCGCCTTTTATTGCCGATGAGCTTTACGGTAAAATCAAGCCAAGGCCACATCAGAAATTATTTTTCTCATATTTGAAATACGGGAAACTCAAACCTGTTCAAAAAAACAGTTATTTCGCCGTTCCGCGAAATCTTTCGAGTGTGTTGCTGGTAACCGGGATTGCCAATACTTATCCGCTGAAAGAATACCTTCAGCCACAATGCACTGTCCTTATTGAGTTAAGCTTTCCTGACCATCATCAATACACCGAAAAAGACGTTCAGCTTATCGAAAAAAAATTCAACGACATCATCGGCAAAAACAAAATCATCGTGACAACGGAGAAAGACGCTGTCCGATTCAGAGATTCTGAGTATCTTCGCATCTTTGAACAGATACCGTTGTTTTATCTGCCCATTGAAGTGGCATTTCATTCGACGAAAGGGATTAGTTTTGACGAAATGATGTTAGATTATGTTAGAAAAAATCAAAGAAACAGCTGAATTTATTAAGAAACTGTATCCAACTCCGGTGGAGGCAGGCATTATTCTTGGCACCGGATTAGGCGAGTTGGTCAACGAGATTGAGGTTGAGAAAGCCATCCCCTACGCAGACATCCCCCATTTTCCGGTTTCGACGGTTCATGGTCATCAAGGCCGCCTTATCTTTGGGAAGCTCAGTGGCCGCCATATTATTGCCATGCAAGGGCGCTTCCATTATTATGAAGGCTATACCATGCAGGAAGTAACTTTTCCGGTGCGGGTAATGAAACAACTTGGTATTGAGCTGCTCATAGTCAGCAATGCCAGCGGCGGGCTGAAAGCTGAGTTCGAGATTGGCGACATCATGTTGATTTCTGATCATATCAATCTGATGCCCAATCCTTTGATTGGGCGTAACGACGACCGCATCGGAGTTCGTTTCCCCGACATGAGCGAAGCTTACGACCGTCATATTCTCCAAACTGCACACAAAGTGGCTCGCCGTTGTGGAATCAAAGTTCACGAAGGCATTTACACAGCCGTTACCGGCCCCACTTTTGAAACTCCGGCAGAATATTATTACATCAATGCCATTGGCGGCCACGCTGTGGGCATGTCAACCGTGCCTGAAGTGATCGTTGCACGCCATATGAACCTCAGGGTGTTT
Source organism: Bacteroidales bacterium (assembly GCA_019454985.1). GTDB lineage: Bacteria > Bacteroidota > Bacteroidia > Bacteroidales > F082 > JALNZU01. Next base: position 43,020 of record JACFNF010000010.1, on the reverse strand, counting down.
GCCCTGTCGGTGATCAGCGACCTGGGTGTCAGAGGAAAAATTGTGGAAATCTCGCACGAAGAAGTGATTGAGGCTGCCGCAGCCGCACAGCCCAAAATGGCCATGCTGATCAAAGAACTGCTCAAAGAACCGCTTTTCTAATTTCAGGAACTTGGCCAACAACAGGAGTCATATTTATTTTGCATCCGACTTCCACCTTGGAGTGCCCAACCCTGAGCAGAGTTTAATCAGGGAAAAAAAACTCGTTCAATGGCTTGGAAGTATCCGTCACAACGCCCGTGAGATATATCTCATGGGCGATTTGTTCGACTTTTGGTTCGAATATAAAACCGCTGTACCAAAAGGTTATACCCGACTTCTTGGGATGATTGCATCGCTAACTGACAGCGGTATTCCGGTTCATGTTTTCCTTGGAAACCACGACATCTGGGCCTTCGATTATCTACAAAAGGAAGTCGGGATGATTCTTCATCGCAAAGCGCTTGTTTGTAAGTTTGATGAAAATACTTTCTTTTTGGCTCACGGCGACGGTCTTGGTCCGGGGGATACCGGATATAAGCTGATTAAAAAAGTTTTCGAAAACCGGCTAAATCAATGGCTTTTCCGGTGGCTGCATCCCGATCTGGGGACACGCCTGGGGCTCTATTTCTCGCGAAAAAGCCGGATTGCCAATATTGCCCGCGAACAAAAAAACGATTTTAAAGTCGAAATCGAAAACGAGATGCTTTACCATTATGCCAAAAGAAAGCTCGAGCAGCAGCCTGCGATCAATTATTTTGTGTTTGGACATCGCCATATCCCTATCCAGGTTTCGTTGTCAGAGAGCTGTCAACTGACCATTCTGGGCGACTGGGTTACCCATTTCACCTATGCCGTTTTTGATGGAGAGCGGTTAGAACTTCGCTCGTTTTTATTAGATGAACCGGTGAAATCGTCTTAAGTTGATTTCGTTGGACAACTCAATATTGTTTTGGATGAGTTTGAGAAGAGCATCGGCTGCCAGCGGCGCCCATTGTATTCCTTTTGTACCCAAACCGTTCAGCAGATAAAGACGCTGATACTGCGGATGCCGCCCGATCACAGGCTTGCGATCAGCAATGGCAGGCCTTACCCCTGCTACCTGCTCCAACACTTCCACATCCATGGGCAGCATCTGCGCCAATTTGGAAAGGAGCTCTTCTTTTGCCTCATTTGTGGTGATTGTATTGACGTTTTCACGATCGTAGGTTGAACCAAGCCGGAAAAATCCATCGCCAAAAGGCAACAGAAAAACCTCTCTGGTAAGAATACCTTCCGGTCGGAAATACGGGATTCTCACAGTAAGTATCTCGCCTTTTACCGGACGAAAAGGGAGTTGGCCAAACCAGGGATTATCTTTGACTGACCAGCCCTCGCAAAACACCATGCTCTTGGCCTGAATTCCTTCATAAAAGATTACATCGGGTTGAATATCAATTTTCTGATATTCGACCTGCATCTCAAAAAGACAGTTGCGGCGAAGAAGTTCACGGCGGATTATATTAAGAAAAAGCGGGACATCTAACCATGCTGCTGGTTCAACCTTTCCAAAACCAAAAGGTGCAATTACATCTTCAATCCAACTATGTGCTTTAGGGTTAATTTCGAGAAAGGGGGAAATTGTCCGATGGTTTGATTTAGACTGCCACAGCTGCAATTCATCCCCATCAAAAAGCTTAAAAATTGGTAAAGGATGAAAAAAATTCGTTTTGAATTGTTCTTGAAGACGAAGATAAAAATTGAGTGAGGAAAAGAAACCTTCGGGAGCGCCCCAGCTTAGTGTAAGATATTTAAAAACAACCGGGTTCATGATTCCGGCAGCAAGTTTCGAGGCGGTTGTATGCTCAGGCCAATCAAAGACGACAAAAGGAATCCCGCTTTGCATCAGGTAAGCCGAAAATACACTGCCGGCCAATCCCTGCCCAACGATGATTACTTCGGTTTTCATGCTCTGTCAGGCAAAGAGAGCTACAAGCTCAGCCAGCCGGTGAGCATAACCCGATTCGTTGTCGTACCAGGCTACTACTTTCACCAATTTATTTTTGTCGCCAAGAACGGCTGTCAGTCCGGCATCGAAGATAGCAGAATGTGGATTTCCGAGCACGTCAACCGAAACGATGGGGTCTTCGGTGTATTGCAATATCCCTTTCAGTGGGCCTTGCTGTGCGGCTAACTTAAAAGCATGATTGATTTCTTCGACCGTGGTGGAGTCGCGGAGCGTGCAGGTGAGGTCGGTCAGCGAGCCATCGGCCACAGGCACACGTATTCCGGCTCCACCGAGGTTGCCTTTGAGATGGGGAAAGATGCGGGTGGCCGCTTTGGCAGCGCCGGTAGTGGTAGGCACGATGGAGGCTGCCGCTGCCCGGCCCCGTCGCCAATCGCTATGCGGGCCATCCACAAGATTCTGATCCTTGGTATAAGAATGGACGGTTGTGATGAAACCTTTTTCAACACCCCAAAGGTCATCAAGCACTTTGATGAGCGGAGCCACATTATTTGTGGTACAGGAGGCATTAGAAATAACCAGGTCAGTTTTCCGGATGAGGTGGTTATTCACGCCCAGGACAATATAAGGCACTTTTTCCGATGTTTCTTTGGCCGGAGCCGAGATAATCACTTTTCGCGCGCCGGCATCATGAACGTGCCACAATGCCTTAGCGGGATCGGTGAAGATCCCCGTTGATTCAATGACAACATCTACTCCCAATTGCGCCCAAGGCAAAAGGCGCGGATCGGCCTCCGAAAAAACTTTGACCGGACGGCCTTCGACAAGCATTTGATCTCCAACAGTCTCAACCTTGTAAGGAAAAAAACCATGAACCGAATCGTATTTCAGTAAATGGACAAGGTTGGCGGTATCAGCCAAATCGTTCACGGCGACCACCTGCATGTCGCTGCGGCGCATCATAGCGCGAAAGGTAACGCGGCCAATGCGGCCAAACCCGTTGATTGCAACTTTTATCATCTGTGAGCAGCTAAAAAATCTTCGTAAATAATCATTTTATCTGATTGTCATCCCTATTTGAGAAGCACTCTATAAAACACAATCCCAACCACTTGGACTCAGTATCGAATTCAAAGCAAATCCCTTTTGGGCGTTGATTTTCATTCTTCTTTCCGGGAAGGAACGCCTTACAAAAGTAATCCATTCCGTGTTTGTGCCTATAAAAAGGAGGTGTTGAATTTTTAAATTGTTAATGAAATGCTTTTTTTTTCATTATTTGAATCTTATCTTTGCCCATTAGAAACAACGATTTATGAGTCAGTCAGCCTTGTATTTAAAGGATTTAATCCGGTTTATTAGGTCTTTTCAGCACAATTTTAAGAAATTAAAATACTCTGCACGTCAGTATTTTGTTTTATTTCTGTTTTCAACAATTTTTGTAACTGTCGCAAAAGCATCCGATGCCGACACTTTGACAACATATTTGACTAAGGAGTTTACGCGCTTGAAAAAAGATCAGACCGTTAATCTGATGCAGAGAAAAGATAAGTTGTTGTCGTTAAGTTCTTTAGTAGAATCGCATGGCGATAAAGAAACACAAGCTCGCTACTGGATTCTATTGTCAGAGATATACCTCGAAATGAGTTGGTTGGATTCAACCCATCATTATCTTAGCAAAATTGCTCCCCTGATTCATCCCGATACCGACAACCAGCTTCAATATGATTTTTTGTCCAATATGGGTCGCTATCTCTATAACATACAGCAGAGCGACTCAGCCATCTGGTATTTCGAACAATGTATTGAGTTGAGCCGTAAAATTGACAATCCCTTGTTTTTGGCCATGAGTTACAACAATCTGGGAATAATGTATGAGGGCAAAGCGGAATACCAGAATGCTTCGGAGAATTATTTTCAGGCAGTGAAGATTTTTGAAGAGTTAGGAAACAACGAACAGTTGGCCGTAACCCTGAACAATCTGGGCGTGATTATGCAAAACCTGAAAGAGTACGACAAAGCACTCGAATACCTGAATCGCGCACTGTTGCTGAATCAGCAGCAAAACAACAAGGTGAACCAATCCATGAATTACGGAAATATTGGGATTGTTTTGGAAGCCCAAAGCAAATTTAATGAGGCAATAGAAGCCCACAAGAAGTCGCTTGACATCTCGATCGAAGAAAATATTGTGATGGATCAGGCCCGCAACTATCATAATATGGGCCGTGTTTATTTTGACCTCGGCAAGTTTACCAACGCCGAAGAAGCCTACCTCAAATCAAAAGAAATATGCAAGCAATATCAATTAGGTTATGGCCTGATGATGAACGACTTCTCGCTCGCCATGTTGTACAACAAACAGAACAAGCTTGATGAGGCAAGTCAACTCCTTGCATCAGCACTTCGGATGGCCAAAGATTTCAAAGACCTCAATCAGGAAGTGCAAGCCTACAAACTATTGGCAGAGGTGGCCGAAAAACAACAAAAACATCTCGAGACCATTGACTATCTGAAACACTTTATTGCGCTGAACGATTCCATGACGGCTATCACAAACCGCAATTTCATCCTCGAGATCCAGGAAAAATACGAGACCGATAAAAAAGCCCTCGAAAACCATCACCTGAAGCAGGAAAACGAAAGCAAATCGAAAACCATTCAATTGCAAAAAACCATCACCATTATTGTGTTGGTCGCTTTATTGACGGGCATCGTGCTGTTGATTTTGCTGGCACGAAGCCGCCAAAAAATCAAGCGCAGCGCCATTGCCCTCGAGCAGCTAAATCGGGCTAAAGAGGCACAAAACCAACAACTCAACGAGCTCAATACAACCAAGGACATACTTTTTTCCATCATCGGTCATGATTTGCGGAGTCCGTTCAACACCCTGCTCGGATTTCTACAACTCGTGATAGAAGGCTATGACGATATGAGTGCGGAGGAAAGAGTTGAAGTTTTGAAACAGCTTTATAGCCACAGCAACAACACCTTTACCCTGCTCGAAAACTTGCTTCAATGGGCCATGAGCCAGCGAGGTCAGATCAGCTACAACCCCAGCCATCTCGATGTCCATCAACTCATTGAGCAAGAACTCATCTTTTTAAAGTCGAGGCTCGACAATAAAAAAATCATTGCTACTAACCATGTCCCGCCAGAAAGCATGGTGTTTGGAGACAAAGAAATGTTGCTCACCATTTTCCGTAATCTCATCAATAATGCCATTAAATTTACCGATTCCGGAGGCACCATCACCGTCAGTAGCGAAGAAAGTCCCGAAGGGCTGAAAGTCAATATTGCCGATAGTGGCATTGGCATTTCACCGGATATTCTGGCTCAGATGCAAAAAAACGAAGGCGTTATTTCCACCCGTGGCACACAAAACGAGAAAGGCTCAGGTCTTGGATTGCTCATCATCCGTGATTTTCTGAAACGGCATGGAGGCAGCCTCACTATTGAGAGCCAGCCGGGCAAAGGAAGCTGTTTCAGTGTGTTTTTGCCCCGCGGCAGCCAATAAATTTCGGAAAGAAGGCCGGCCTTTGAAAAAAATCTTCAATGTCAAAAAGCTTTTTGTTTCCCGTTTTGGGCATTATCTTTGCCTTGATTAGATTTCAATGCCATGACACATTTCGATTACCTCAATAACGATACCATCTGCGCTCTATCTACGGCACCGGGCATGGCTGCCATTGCCGTATTTCGACTCTCGGGCTCTGAAGCCGTGGCCATCGCGCTCAACATTTTTTCTGCCCGCTCAAGGGAATTCCAGCAAGGCAGGATTGTAAGTCACAAAGCCTATCTGGGTTCTGTTTACGACAAGGGCGAATTGCTCGATGAGGTGTTGCTCACGGTTTTCAAAGGGCCACATTCTTATACCGGCGAAGATGTAGTAGAAATCAGTTGCCACGGCTCGGTGTATGTACAGCAACGGCTTTTTAGCCTGGTCTTAGAAGCCGGTGCCCGTCCGGCCACCGCCGGTGAATTCACTATGAGAGCTTTTGCCCGACAAAGGCTCGACTTGTCGCAGGCAGAAGCCGTGGCCGACCTCATTGCAAGCAACTCGAAATCAACACACGACCTGGCCATCAAACAGATGCGCGGCGGTTTCTCGGAGAAAATTGCCGGACTGCGACAAAAATTGGTTGACTTTGCGTCCCTGATTGAATTGGAGTTAGACTTCGCCGAAGAAGATGTTGAATTTGCCGATCGCAAAGAGTTTTTGCAACTTATCGGCGAGATCAAAGCCGAAATTCTGTCGCTCAGCCAGAGTTTTCAAACCGGAAATGTCCTGAAATCGGGTATCCCTGTAGCCATCATCGGCCGACCCAACGTGGGTAAATCCACCTTGCTCAATACCCTGCTCAACGAAGAAAAAGCCATCGTAAGCGAAATTCCAGGCACCACCCGCGACGCCATCGAAGACACCATCGTCATCGGTGGATATAATTTCAGATTCATTGACACAGCCGGACTGCGTCAGTCGGACGATCTGATTGAAAACATTGGTATTGAACGTACTTATGAAAAAATCAACCAGGCTTCGATTATCCTCTATGTATGCGACTTATCATCATGCAATAAAGAGCTTGCCGAAGAAATGCTCGACGAATTTAAAAGCTTGATGAAAGACGAAAGCAAAAAATTTATTCTTATCGGCAACAAAATTGACCAAATTAAAGAAACTCCATCACACTTTAGTGAGATGGTTGACCTCGAAACTATTTTCATATCCGCCAAACGTAAGGAAAACATCCAGCTTGTTTCCGACAGCTTGCTGCGCTCGGTGCGCGAATCAGCGGCACAGGCCGACACCATTGTGAGCAATGCCCGTCATTATCATGCCCTGATGAAAGCCGGTGAAGCAATGGAAGAAGTGGAAAACGGGCTTCTGCACAACATCCCTACCGACTTGATCGCCAGCGACCTGAGAAAAGCACTTCATCATCTGGGAACCATCACAGGGCAGGTTTACACAAATGAGTTATTGGGCAATATCTTCAGTAAGTTTTGCATCGGCAAATAATTGTTATAATTTTAACCCGTTTCGAACTCCGCCATTCAGGATACCAACCATAAAGTACTCCACCTCAAATCACTTTATTTCGGCTCTCATTGTCATTTAGCTTTTTTCTGGCGGTTTGGCCTGTACAAAAACAGAAAAAACAGTGCAAAATGACACCCTCCACAATTCGATTGCATAAGAAATCCTGGGGATTGATCTCCCGGATAACGTGGCAAACGAAAAAAGGTCCGGTTGGTGGCCATCGAAAAACAACTATGCTCAGATTTTAGAAGTACAGGAAAAAAATGAGAATGAGAAAAAGTCTTTGGAAAACAGTCTTTTGAAACATGAAAACCGAAGCAAGGCCCAAACCATACGGTATCAACGTATTGTTACGCCTGTCATTTCCATCATGCTGGCAGGCGGCCTTGCGTTTGTTGCTTTGTTGATTCACAGCCGTCGTAAAATCCGCAATAACGCCGACATTCTTGCCAAACTGAATCAGGAGAAGAAGCACAGAACCAGCAACTTCAAGATTTGAACGCCACCAAAGATCTTTTGTTTTCCATTATCGGTCACGATTTGAGAAGTCCATTCAACAGCCTGCTTGGTTTTTTACAGTTTTTCATGGCCGACTTCGATGAGATGAGCCCCGAAAAACGAGACGAAACACTAAGAAGTTTATACGACCACAGCAATAACACTTTCACCCTACTCGAAAACCTGTTGCAATGGGGCATGAGTCAGCGCGGTCAAATCAAGTTTAATCCGGTAACGGTTGACCTTTATCAGGTGGTCGAAACTGAGCTCAATTTTCTCTCGTCGCGTTTAGATATTAAGCGTATTCATGCATTCAACAACACGATTGAGCAAACTCTTTTTAAAGGTGATGAAGATATGTTGCGAACCGTATTTCGCAATCTGATCAACAACGCCATCAAATATACACATCCGGGCGGAACCATCCATATCGTCCAGCAGAACGAGGCCAACGGCATCTTTGTTACGGTGGTGGACACAGGCGTTGGCATGTCGGCCGAAACAATTGATATTCTGACGGGAAATAAAGAAATCGTTTCGACCAAAGGCACCAACAAAGAAAGAGTTTCAGGACTTGGGCTTCTAATTGTCAAAGATTTTCTAAAATATCACCACGGCCGTTTAAGCATTGAAAGCGAACCGGGCAAAGGGAGCCGCTTCAGTGTATTCCTGCCTTATTGATATCTATCGTAATGCTTTTATCCGCATTCTCGGGAGGATTGTTGTCTGACAAGCGGCGAATTACGGTTTGCTTTCGGCTCTGAACAAAGTTTTTTTCTATTTTTACGGGCTTAACCTAACACCTCAATCTTTATGGCAAAAAGCAAACCGCGCCTTAGTTTCTGGCAAATCTGGAATATGAGTTTCGGATTTATGGGTATTCAGATGGGTTTTGCCTTGCAAAATGCCAATGCCAGCCGTATTCTTCAGACTTTCGGCGCCAGCGTGGAGCATCTTTCCTGGTTTTGGTTGGTAGCGCCCATCACCGGTATGATTGTGCAACCCATCATCGGGCATTATAGCGATCGCACCTGGAATCGTTTGGGGCGTCGGCGTCCGTATTTTCTTTTTGGCGCTGTCATGACCGCCATTGGGCTTATCCTAATGCCCAACTCCCCCATGTTTGCAGCCTATCTGCCTGCTCTCTGGGTTGGCGCCGGTATGCTGATGGTGATGGACGCCTCTGTCAATATCGCCATGGAACCTTTTAGGGCTCTGGTAGCCGACAAACTGCCCACCGACCAGCGCACCTTGGGGTTTTCGGTTCAGACTTTGCTGATTGGCATTGGCGCCGTCGTAGGCTCGTGGCTGCCATATATCATCACCAACATCTTTGGATTCAACGAGTTGGGTGAGGAAGGGAGCGTTCCCTTCAGCCTGATCCTCTCATTTGTGATTGGAGCCGCAGTGCTTCTGGGTTCCATCATCTGGACGGTGGTCACCACTAATGAATACCCGCCTGAGATGCAGGCTTCTTTCGATGATCACGACGAAGAAACAGAAGAATCCAAAGGTATTCTTGATATTTTCAAAGATTTTGCCAAGATGCCCCTCACCATGCGTCAACTGGGAATTGTTCAATTTTTCAGTTGGTTTGCGCTTTTCTCGATGTGGGTGTTCACCACTCCCGCACTGGCTCAGCATGTCTGGGGGCTCGATTCCACCGACCGAAGCTCGGCAGCTTTCAACGAAGCCGGTGACTATGTGGGTGTGATCTTTGGAGTGTACAATTTAGTAGCTGCAATCTTTGCCATGGCGCTTCCGGTGATTGCCTCCAAGGTGGGGCGCCGCCGCACCCACGCCATCAACCTTACCATTGGCGGGCTTGGCCTCATCTCGATGGTGTTTGTCACCTCGCCCGAAATGAAATGGCTGCTCAACCTCAGCATGATTGGTGTGGGCATTGCATGGGCAAGTATTTTGGCCATGCCTTATGCCATCCTTGCAGGTTCGATACCGGCACGAAAAATGGGGGTTTACATGGGGATTTTCAATTTTTTCATCACTTTCCCGCAAATTGTCAATGGCATCTTCGGCGGACCTATCGTCAAGTTTTTCTACGGCGGACATGCCATCTATGCTTTAGTGACAGCAGGCATCATGCTGATTGTGGGAGCAGTTTCGGTTGTCTTTGTCAAAGATGCCGATGATATCGTTAGTTGAGGTTCAGGGAAAATCAATCACTTTCCTTTCCGAGTCTCCTCTAAAGCTTTCGCCCTGATGATAGCCACAAGCTCAGCCGTTTGTAACGATTCGCCCGGCACAACAAGTTTGGCCTGACTGTAGAAAATGTTCCGTCGCAAAAGATGTTCGCGAACAAAAGAATGTAACTGATGTTGGCTTTTCCCTGTCAGCAGTGGTCGTTTCTTTTTTGAGGCCAGCAGGCGGTTGACAATACTTCCGGTTTGCATCTGAAGATACACCGTCAGGCCATTCTCATTCATCCAGGCCATATTGTCGTAAAAACAGGGTGTTCCGCCGCCGGTTGAGATCACGGCATTTTCAAAATGAATGCAGTCTTTCAGGAGCTGGCTTTCCAGCTTTCGGAAAAGGTTTTCGTCGTAGCGTTCAAAAAAAGTATGGATGGCAATTTTATAATGTTCTTCGAATAATTCATCGAGGTCATAAAATGGCACGTCTAAAGCTGCAGCTAGTTTTCGCCCTGCCGTGCTTTTGCCGGATCCCATATAACCTATCAGAAAGACCCGCATCCCTTTGGTAATGTTAGAGTTATGCTTTGCGTTTCAGCGCCCTTTTGGCAGCTTTCACGATGTCGTCCACACCAAGCCCGTACGCGTCTAAGAGTTCATCGGGTGTGCCGCTTTGTCCGAAAAGGTCTTTCACGGCTACGAACTCCATCGGGAGGGGTTGTTTTTGAGCCAGCAAGCTTGCAATGCTTTCGCCCAGTCCACCGTTCATCTGATGTTCTTCGGCTGTCAGCACACAAGCTGTTTTACGTGCTGAACGCAAAATGGCCTCTTCATCAAGAGGTTTCACCGTATGAACATTGACCAATTCGGCTCCGACGCCTTCTTCTCTCAGCCGGAGCACTGCCTCGTAAGCTTTCCACACCATATGGCCGTTGGCAAAGATGCTGATGTCGGTGCCTTCGATGAGCACATCGGCTTTACCGATAATGAACGGGTGGTCTTCCGGAGTGAAATTCGGCACCTTGGGCCTTCCAAAACGCAGATATACCAGTCCCTGATGCTCTGCAACGGCAAGCGTGGCAGCTTTGGTCTGATTGTAATCGCATGGGACGATCACGGTCATTCCGGGCAACATTTTCATCATGCCCACATCTTCGAGCATTTGATGCGTAGCGCCGTCTTCGCCTAAGGTGAGGCCGGCATGTGAGGCGCAGATTTTAACGTTTTTTCCCGAATAGGCCACCGATTGCCTGATCTGGTCGTAAACCCTGCCCGTGGAGAAATTGGCAAAAGTGCCCGTAAACGGAATATAACCGCCAATGGTGAGGCCTGCAGCCATCCCGATCATCTGGGCTTCGGAAATTCCCATTTGAAAAAACCGCTCCGGAAACTCTTTCACAAAAGCATCCATCTTCAGCGAGCCGACAAGGTCGGCGCACAAAGCCACCACTTTATCATTGCGTTTTCCTGCTTCGAGCAATCCTGCACCAAAGCCGGAGCGTGTATCCTGATAATTAATGATCTTCAGTTCCATTTGCATCTTGTTTAATAATCGCCCAAAGTTTCGCTCAACTGTGCCAGCGCACGCTCTTTTTGTTCGTCGTTAGGAGCTACCCCATGCCATTTATGCGTACCCATCATAAAATCAACCCCCTGACCCATTTCAGTTTTCATCAGCAACAATTGAGGTGTGCCTTTAAACGCCAGTTGCCGTGCCTGCTGTAAGGTGCGGACAGTTTGTTCCATATCGTTACCATCGAAATCAGTCACCATCCATCCAAAGGCCTCATATTTGGCGCGCAGATCACCCAACGGCATCACCTGATCCACCGGCCCGTCAATTTGTTTTCCGTTATAGTCCACAACGGCAATCAGATTGTCCAGCTTCCGGCTTCCGGCATGCAGTGCAGCTTCCCAAATCTGGCCTTCCTGCTGCTCGCCATCGCCCATCAACACAAACACCAGATGTTGGTCGCCATTGAGTTTTTTGGCCCAGGCGGCGCCGGTAGCCACCGAAAGCCCTTGTCCGAGCGAGCCGCTGGCAATACGTATGCCAGGCAGGCCCTCCATAGTGGCCGGATGACCCTGAAGACGGCTATGCAGGCGGCGAAAAGTGGATAATTCGGAAACAGGAAAATAGCCGCGCCGAGCTAATACACTGTAAAACAGCGGACTAAGATGTCCGTTCGAGAGAAAAAAGATATCTTCGCCAATCCCATCCATGGTGAAGCGGGCGGGATCGAGTTGCATCTGATCGAAATAAAGAGCAACCAAAAAGTCGGTACAACCTAAAGAACCACCGGGATGGCCCGACTGGCAGGCATGAACCATACGGATGATATCGCGCCTTACCTGCATTGCAACGGCCTCAAGATGAATAATGTCAGTCATAGATATATTGTTCATATCGAAAGAAAATGCGTGTGATAGTTCCGGGAACGCATAAATGTTCGCCGAAACTGCAAAAATAACCATTCCCTGCCAATGGCAACAAGAGGGCACAGATTAAATCAAAGAAAGGTGGATTTTATAAAGAGGAATGCCCTTGAGGAATCTGCCGGATGTAAAAAACAACAAAAACATCTGGCTCCTCAAGGGCATGAAGTTCGAACTTATTAAAACAACCAACCAATTGAGGATACAAAAATATCCCGCTTCTGTGAAATGGTAAACAGTAAAAAAGTTTTCGGCTCAAAGAAAGCAGTATCTGGCTCAGTCAAACGATATAATGCTGATTATGTAATACTTAATTAATATCACCGCCAGAAAAATAAAAAAAAGGATACCGCCTGTCTGGTTCGGGGTATCACGCATGAGGCAATCCATTGATCCTGAATACCATGCAATATTTGAGGTTTGAAAGGGATAAGCTTATAAAAGAGGAATGCCCTTGGGGGTAGGATAGAATTGAAAAAACAACAAATCAATTCTCCCCAAGGGCATTAAGTTCGAACTTATAAAACAACCAACCAATTAGGAGTACAAAGGTACGTTAGCACATTACCGGAAGTGGTGTTCAAACAAGTTAACGGCAGTTATTTACAAGCTAACGGCATTATTCCATGTTTTCAATTGCACGATTCAAGAACTTGATGAAAGGTGTCATCGTAATGAATGTTTCGGTAGCAAAATCTGTAAGCTGCTGTGAATCCAACCTTTCCAAAGCAAAAGGCCGGCTGACGATAAAGCTTTTATGTTTCAGCAACTCGCGTTCGGCAAAGTCAGAAGGGAAGTCTTTCGGCGGATTCACCAATTTTTCGCCCTGCAATGATCCAAAGGTTTTGAAAAAGTCGGGGTTATCGAGTATTTGTCTGAATTCCTCGGCGTTGAAATAAATTTCGGAGCGGACTGCCTTGAGAATGGGAGGCTGCGGCACCCATAAGCCACCACCGATAAACGAGTTTTGGGGTTCAATATGAAGATAATAACCGGCTTTATCGGAGTTTTTGCCTCCCCAGGCGATATAACCGCTCATGGTCGTTTTATAAGGCGTTTTGTTTTTCGAGAAACGCAGGTCGCGATATTGGCGAAATAGACACTTTGCGGGGTTGTTCCCGGCAATTGTCCTGTCCACCTCGCCCAATTGTGCAATCACTTGTGCAAGGATTTGGATCAGCTCCTCTTTAGCTGATTCATAGCGACTTCTGTTTTCTTCAAACCAGGTTTTGTGGTTGTTTTCGGCAAGTTCTTCGAGAAAATTGAGAATGATTTTCGACATCGTTAGGTATTTGCAGACAAAAATACGCTAAATTCGTTGCTGCATTTTCAATCCTCATGAACAAAGTTTACATCACAAGCATCGCCTTGCTCCTGACTCTGATTCCAATTTCGCTCAGTGCATTTGATGGATACGGCCCTGTGGGTGCGCGTCAGGCGGGTATGGGGCGAGCCTCCGTAGCCTCAACCGATTTCTGGTCAATCCACAACAATCCGGCGGGTATCGCCTTAGCCACTTCACCTGCAGCGGGTCTGGCTTACGAAAACCGTTTCCTGATGAAAGAGCTCAGCCTGAAGAGCGCCGGCTTCATCCTGCCGGTCAATTATGGCGTTTTAGGATTGAGTTTCAATCAGTTTGGCTATAAACTCTACAACGAAAACAAGTTAGGTCTGGCATATTCGCTTGCGTTCAGCCCATCACTTCGCATGGGACTTCAGCTGGATTATTTAGGTTCGCGCGCCGAAGGCTATGACGGCTATCATCACCTGACTTTTGAATATGGGGTGCAGTATGATGTAAATCCTAAATTCAGTATTGCAGCCACGGTGTTCAACCCGATCGGGGCAGGGCGTTCGCAGTTGACCAACGAACGCATACCGGTGGTAGCGCGGCTTGGCGTCGGCTACCTTTTTGCCGAAAACCTCCGGGGTATCGCCGAGATTGAGAAGTCGTCCGATTTTAGTCCCGACCTTCGCGTTGGCTTAGAATACACTTTGCAGGAACATTTTTATGTACGCACAGGTGTTGGGGTGAAGCCCGGCAACCTCACCTTTGGCGCCGGCTGGGATCTTGGACCGCTACAGCTCGACTTAGCCGCCGGCATCCACGAAGTGCTCGGGAGTAACCTTCAGGCCAGTTTAGTTTATTCGTTCAGGAAAAAAGGCGGCAAATGAGAAACCGACTGATTCTGGCCGTCGTTACCGGCGGTTTGCTCCTTTTGGCGCCACGACTTCACAGCCAGGAAGCCGACAGCACTGCGCTGCCGCTTCAGGAACAAATTATGGCACAAATGGAAGCCGTGGCCGAAGCCCTCGACCTGAACCTCGACTTCTCCGACCTGATTGACGCTTACCAATATTATGCCGAAAACAAAGTCAACCTCAACGGCGATGAAGTGACCGAGCTTCGCAACATTTACCTGATCAACGACTTTCAGTTAAAAAACCTGTTAGAATACCGAAAACGCTACGGGCCGTTTTTGAGTGTTTACGAGCTGGCTTTGGTAGAAGGTTTCGACGATCAAACGCTCGACATCCTCATCCCCATCAGCACAGCCACGCCCGTAGCAAAAAAATCGCCGCTCAAGGTGCGGAATATCGCACGTTATGGCAGACACCAGCTCATCAGCCGCCTCGAACGAAATCTCAATTCACAGCTTGGTTATCAGGAGATTAGCGACAGCGCACTTTACAAAAAGCCAAACTCCCGTTATCTTGGCAGCAAGGAAAAAGTGTATGTGAAATACCAGTTCAACTACCGCAACCGCATCCGTGCCGGTGTAACGATGGATAAAGACGCAGGTGAGGTATTTTTCAAAAAAAGGGTTAACGATTCGCTGCAACGCCTTCTGGGCGACAAACTCAAAAACGGTTTCGATTTCTATTCGGCTCATGCCTATATTGCCGATATGGGTGTGTTGCGAAGTCTCGCCATTGGCGACTACCATCTGGCTTTCGGCCAGGGACTTACGCTATGGTCGGGATTATCTTTCGGCAAATCCACTGTGCCTACCCAGGTGATGCGCTACGGCTCGGGT
Organism: Bacteroidales bacterium; assembly: GCA_019454985.1. Classification (GTDB taxonomy): domain Bacteria; phylum Bacteroidota; class Bacteroidia; order Bacteroidales; family F082; genus JALNZU01. The sequence continues at coordinate 27,894 of JACFNF010000010.1, read as the reverse complement.
GTGAAGCCTAACACTTCGGTCAACGAGAGTTTTTTTCTGCGTGGGGGCGCTGCCACTTTTGGCTGGAAGTTCCTTGAGCTTTCGATGTTTTATTCCGACAAGAAAGTGGATGCCCGTTTGTCGGAAACCGACACAGCATCATTAGAAAATGTCGTCATCACCAGTCTTTACGAGACCGGCCTCCACCGCACTGTGGGCGAGCTGGTTGGCAAAGGTGTGATTGGACAGCAGTTGTCCGGCGGGCATTTGGCCTTCAAGACCAAGAAACTCGAAGTAGGCTACACCCTCCATCAGACCCGGCTCGAAGCGCCGCTTTGGCCGGCATTGAAGCCATACACCCTTTTCAGACTGCGCGCCGATAGGTTGACGAATCAAGGGGTTGACTGGAAATGGGTTTTACCGCGTTTTGTCTTTTTCGGCGAGCTTTCGCAGAGCGACAATGGCGGCAAAGCAGGATTGGCCGGGGTACAGGCACAGCCGGCAGGATTTGTTTCGGTAACCCTGCTTTGGCGACATTTTGAAAAAGAATACCAGAATCTTTTTGGCAATGCATTTTCCGAAAGCAACAGCACCAACAACGAGAGCGGCCTCTATGCCGGCGTTACGGCAAGTCTTGCTCCCGGATGGAAAGTATCGGCCTATGCCGACTATTTTCGCTTCGACTGGCTCCGATTTGCCACCGATGCCCCCAGCAACGGTTTCGACTATTTTGTACAGACCGACTACCGCATCAACCGCAATGCCGACCTCTATTTCAGGTTTCGCAGCAAACAGAAGATGACCAACGACAATGGCCCATGGAACGCCATTGATTTTATCGTACCCGAGAGGCGCAACACGTATCGCCTGCACTTTAATTACAGGGTCAGCCGGAGTTTTACCCTGAAAAACCGCGCCGAGTTGGTGAGTTATCAACGCTCGGAAAACGATCCTCAATATGGTTTCCTGATCTATCAGGACATCATTTACCGACCAGCGGGAAAACCATTCGACCTCAATTTGCGTTACGCCTTGTTTGATGCCGACAGCTACGATGCCCGGCTCTACGCCTACGAAAGTGATGTGCTGTATGCGTTTTCCATACCGGCTTTTTCGGGCAAAGGCAGCCGGGTTTATCTCGTTGGCAAATACAAAATCACCTCACAGCTCGATATTCAGGCTCGCCTTGCACACACCTGGTATGACAATAAAGTCAAAGTGGGCAGCGGCTTAGAAGAAATTGACGGAAACAGCAAAACCGACTTTAAGTTACAGTTACGATGGAAATTTTAACCGCCGGAGCGTTGACGACCTTTAGGCAATGTTCCAAAACAATCCAAAACATGTTCACAACCCTACTCCTGATGGCTCTGATGACGGCCACATCCTGCCAAAAAAACGACCCTGCTCCTGAGCCAGAACCACAGCCCAAGTTTCATTTCAGCACCATTGCCGAATTGACGCACACTTTGGATTCGCTGGCTTTTTTGCAGGATGGCACACAGTCGGAGGCCGGGCTTAACCGGCTGTGGGACACGCTGAAAGCCCAAAAGCGCATCCCCTTTTGTGTGAACGACAGTGTGCTTTTCCTCTACAAAGGCAGCAGCAGGCCGGCATGGGCAGGCGACTTTAACGGCTGGAACCCCGAAAGCCCCGGCTGGAAAGGCGAACAAATCGGGCAGAGCAATTACTGGAAGCTCAGCAAACAATTTCCGACCGACGCCCGTTTAGACTACAAAGTAGTAATCGGAACCAACTGGATCAACGATCCGGCCAATCCCAACATTCAGTACAGCGGCTTTGGACCCAACTCATTCTTTGCCATGCCCGAATGGGTTTTCCCCGAGGAGACCCGTCTGTGGGAAGGCGTGGTGCGTGGAAGCCTGAGCGAGAAAAAAGTGATTCACAGCCAGACACAAAACTTAGGCTACGATGTGGCCTATAAGGTCTATCTGCCATACAACTATCAGGATGTAAACAACTTAGCTGTGGTTTACGTAACCGACGGCCAGGAATATTCCGACGACCGGCTGGGCGCGATGGTGATTGTGTTGGACAATCTGATTTTCGCAAATAAAATTGAACCGATACTAGTGGTGTTTATTGATCCGCGCGATCCATCTTCTCCGGCCATCAACCGAAGGATGAGCGAATATACGGCCAATCCGCGTTTTGCCAATTTTGTGGCCGACGAGCTTGTGCCGGTGATTGACAGCGACTACAAGACCGAATCTCTTGCCGAGCGGCGGGCCATTCTGGGCACCTCCCTGGGCGGTTGGAACTCCGCTTTTTTCGGTATTCGCCGCCCCGATCGTTTCCGGCTCATCGGCATCCACTCGCCGGCATTCGACAACGCCATCCTGAGCCAGTATGAACAAAGCGAAACCCTGCCACTGAAAATTTTTATGAGCACCGGCACCATCTTCGACACTCAGGAACGCGCCCGCGCCATGCGCGACATCCTGACGGCCAAAGGCTATCCGCTGAGTTTTGTGGAAGTCAACCAGGGACATTCGTGGGGCAACTGGCGGGAGCTGATGGATGAACCGCTGCTGTTCTTCTTCAAAAAGTGAATGCCCGAGTGATCAATCGCCATGAAACGGTTTGTCGGCAATGGAATTTGAATTCCAGAATTTTGTATTGAACAAAAATTGTATTTTTGGCCAAAATTCACACACTCATTAACAATATGTATCTCCCTTTACTCAAAAGCCATTCGGGTCTTCGCTGGCTTGTGCTGGCCGGCTTCATTGGCACTTTGTTTGCCTTATGGAAAGCCCGCAAAAACGGCGGTAAAGCCGCAAGCATCCGTTCACTGGCCTTATTCACCCTGATTTCCACCCACTTACAGTTTGTATTTGGAATATTGCTCTATTTCACCAGCCCGAAAGTGGTGTTCAAAGCTTCGGCCATGTCTGACAAAGTGCAGCGTTTTTTCTTAGTTGAACACATCAGCCTGATGTTGGTCGCCATCGTTTTGCTCACCATCGGATATGTGAAATGGAAAAAAAGAGCCGACCTTGCAGCGGCCAAAGCTCTCTTTCGTTACTATCTGATTGCCCTGATTCTGATCCTCATCTCGATTCCGTGGCCTTTCAGGATTGCCGGCTCACATTGGTTTTAGACGACACTAACCTTTCATACATACGCACTATGGAACATTCTTCTTTCGTGAAAAACACCCTTCTCCTCATCGGCATTGGGGTTTGGGTGATTGTCCTGCAGAATGCAGGGCTGATTCCCCAGTTAAAACCGGTGAAAATCACTTCCGAGCAGCCCATGACGGTTCAGGGTCAGGTGGAAGTGGAAAACACCGTTTTCATCAAGGGGCAGGTGGATGCCAATTTGGAAGCTATCAACGGACACAATAAATTTTTCAAAGATCCGCGTACCGGTGAATATTATGTGATTCCGGTAACGGACGCTTATGAATAACAGACTGATACACTGTCTTTTATTGCTCGTTGCAACGGTTTCCTTTTTTGCAAGGGAAGTCGCTGCACGGGAGCTGCCCCAAACGGACAGCTTGGTTTCCCTTTTGTCAACATTAGACGACAACGAGCAGAAGATCAGCGTATTAAACAATTTAGCAACTGTCCTCAAAGAAAGTAATCCCGACAAGGCGCTGGCTTATAGTCGTCAGGCTTTGGCCATTGCCACCCGACTGCAATCCATCCCATCCTGCGCCGTGAGCAATAAGGTGATGGGCGAAATTTTTGAGTACCGACACAACTTCCAGCCTTCGATCAATTACTACCTCATCAGCATCAAGCATTTCAAATCGCTTGACGATAAGGACGAGCTGGCGCGGATTTACAACCGTCTGGGGCATATTTACATCAACAACCATTACGACTACGAGCAGGGGATGCTCTATGTGAACACGGCCATGGAGTATGCAGAAGAGGCCGGCAACAGCAAGGAGATGGCCGCCGCCTACAACTCGCTGGGAGGAATTTATTACTACCGCAACGATTTGGACAAGGCCTCCTCCTATTTCAGGGATGCCCTTCGCATCAGGGAAGAAATCGGCGATGAAAGCGGCATTGCGGCCTCGCTCAACAATGTGGGCGAGATTTACCGGCTCAAAGGCGACTTTGGCCGGGCCATTGACTATTATCAGCAAGCCATCAAGATCAACCAGCGCATCCGTCACAACCGCTATCTCTCGATCAATTATCTGAATCTGGGTCTGATTTTCAGCGAGAAAGAAGACGAGAAAAAGGCACTTGAGTATTTTGGCCGCAGCATCGCCCTGAACCGCGAAGAGGGCGACACGGCCTCCATCATCAACGGTATGCTTCAGACCGGCAATTTTTACCTGAAAATTCACAAATACGACGAGGCCAACGCCACTTTCGACGAGATGATGCGCTTAGCCATGTTGGTGGACGACCTGAAAGGGCAGCACGATGCCAGTTTTGGACAGAGCTTGGCCTACGATGGCAAAGGCAACACACGCAAGGCTTTTGAGCTTTACAAACAATACAGTGCGCTGCACGACACCCTTTTTGCACGGGCCAAGGCCGACCAGCTCGACGAGCTGCACTCGCGCCTGAATCTCCGGCTGAAAGAGAAGGAGCTTGCGCTGAAAGACAACGAGATTGCCCTGCTTCAGCGCGAAAAAAGCTTAGCCCACAGCCGGCAGTTGCTGCTGCTGCTCTCGCTGATAGCCGTCATCGCCATCACCATCCTGATCTATTCGCAGCAGCAATCGCGGCACTACAAAAACAAGCTGATGATGGAGCAGGAAGCCGCACTAAGCAAGGCCAAACAGGATTTGATGGAGGTGGAACTGCGAAACAAGTCGAACGACCTGACCAATGTGGCCCTGCATTTGGTGGAAAAAAACAAGTTTCTGCAGGAGCTGCAGGCCGAGCTTAAAAAGCTGCGCGAGGTGCCGCCCGCCCAACGCGAAAACCGCATCAAGGAGCTGACCCTCAATGTGCAGCAAAACATCAACCAGCAAAAAGACTTAGACGAGTTTCAGGCGCATATTGACGAACTGAACCGCAGCTTCTACAGCAAGCTGCGCAGCCGTTTCCCGAATCTGACCAAAAACGAGGAGCACCTGTGTGCCATGTTGCGTCTGGATTTGTCGTCGAAAGAGATTGCCTCGCTCAACAACATCACGGTGAGGGCGGTGGAGATGGGCCGCTACCGGCTGCGGAAGAAATTCAATATCCCTTCCACGCTTTCCATCTCCGATTTTCTGAAAGAGCTCTGAGCACCGGCGGCTGTTAACCGATATTGGTGTAAACGGCCTGCACGTCGTCGTCCTCTTCAATCTTGTCAATCATCCGTTCGATGTCGGCCATTTGTTCTTCGTTGAACTGCACTGGGCTGTTGGGGAAGCGTTGCAGGCTCGACTTCACGATTTCTAAGCCGCTTTCTTCGATGGCATGGTGAAGCTGCCCGAAATGGACATAGTCGGCATAGAGGAAGATGCTCTCGTCAAGCTGTTCAATTTCTTCGAGGCCGGCATCAATCAAAGCCAGCTCCAACTCTTCGATATTGGTTCCGGCTTTGGCTTTACATTCAAACACAGCCTTGCGCGAAAACATGAACTCGAACGAGCCGATGGGGACAAACGAGCCGCCGGCTTTGTTGAAATACGACTTCACATTGGCCACGGTGCGGGTGGTGTTGTCGGTGGCGCACTCCACATACACCAACACGCCGTGAGGTCCTTTGCCTTCGTACACCACTTCCACCATAGTTTCGGCATCTTTGCCTGCGGCGCGTTTGATGGCATTTTCGATGTTTTCTTTCGGCATGTTTTCAGCCTTGGCATTCAGGATGGCGTTGCGCAAGCGCGGGTTCATGTCGGGGTCGGGGCCGCCTTCCTTAGCGGCGATGGTGATGAGTTTACCCAATTTCGGAAAAACTTTCGACATCTTGTCCCAGCGTTTTTCTTTGGCTGCGCGGCGGTATTCAAAGGCTCTGCCCATAAAACGATACTATTTCGGTGTGATACGATTTGTTTTGAGGCTGCAAAGTTACACATTTTGGAAAATTGAACCGCACAAAAGCAAAGCCGGAAACCTAAAACCACCGCGCCGGAACACGACCGGCAGCCCACAGGAACACCGGCTTTTGACTTTTCACTACTTTTTCACTATAAAGACTTGGAGATATGGCTTCTTTTCGTAACTTTACCCGGCAAAAAGCCGCGCCCAATCTTCTTTTCAGAAAACAAGGCCGGAATATTACCCTTAAGTGCTTGATTACCAAATTCATCAACATAAACCAATAAACAATTGACGTATGCGAAATTCTACTTTTTTTAAAATGTTGCTCCTTGCCGCGGCATTGATGGCGGGAGGGAGAGTAATAGGGCAAACCTATGAAATGATTAAAAATAATACCGGACTTGAAAATGGTGGGAAATATCTTATCTTGGGTCAGAAAAGTAGTGATTGGTATGCCTTAGGTTTACAAAACACAAACAACCGTGCCTCTGTATCAGTCACAGTTACAAGTGAGAAAACAACCGTAACAATTGCAACTTCAAATTCAGATACAAAACCATTTGAAATAACTTTGGGGGAAAGTGGATCGTTTTGGACGCTTTATGATGCAGTTAATAATGGTTATTTGTATGCTGCGGGAGGTAAGAATAATAATTATTTAAAAAACAAGGCTACCTCAACTAATTTCTCAATTTCAATTGCAGTGGATGGGAAAGCAACTGTTAAAGATGAAACATCAGATGTAACTAGAAATTTAATGCGATTTAATTCTGGCAACACTCCCCCTATTTTCTCTTGTTATGCGTCAGGTCAGAGTGATATCTATTTATTTAAAAGAACAACATCACCTGCCTCCCCCACCATCACCGTCTCCACCGCTACTTTAACCGGTTTCACCTACAACCATGGCAGCGGACCTTCGGCAGAACAATCGTTCACGGTATCGGGTAGCAACCTGACTGCCAATATTAGCCTTGCTGCACCAACCAATTATGAGATTTCCACCTCTTCGGGTTCAGGCTTTGGAAGTTCACTTACACTCACCCAATCAGAGGGCACGGTTGCCAGCACCACCATTTACGTACGGCTGAAAGCCGGTTTAGACGTTGGCGACTACAACAACGAAAATATCACCCTCAGCTCAACCAGTGCTTCAGACAAAACCGTTACGTTGAGCGGCAGTGTAGGACTGGCTGCTCCCACCGCTACGGCAGCCACCAATGTAAGCACTACCGGTTTTACCGCCAACTGGGGAGCTGTGAGTGGGGCTGATAATTATGAACTGACTGTTTCCAAAGTTGAAGGTAATTATATTGAGGTATTTTCTGAGAATTTCGATGGCTTTTCTCGTGGAACGACTGGTACAGGTGCATTTAGTACTGATGTTTCTAGTAGTTTGAATACATATACTCAAACACCGGATTGGACCGGTTCAAAAGTTTATGAGGCTGGGGGGACGGTTAAGATGGGTACTAGTTCGGCCTTAGGTTATCTGATAACGCCTGAAATTGATTTATCGGGATTTAGTGGAAATTTCACTCTCTCGTTTAAAGCTATGGCCTGGAGTGGAGATGCGACAGACTTAAAAATTTACTTAGACGATGTCCTTGGAGAAACCGTTAATGATTTAAACAACGATGACACCTATACCTTAAAAGCATACAACATTCCATTAACAGGTGGAACGGCCTCATCTAAAATTAAGTTTGAAGGGAAACAAGCTTCAAAAGGCCGGTTTTTCCTGGAAGATTTAGTTATTTCACAAGGAACTAAAACCCTCACCCCCATCGACGATTCGCCTTTCACTGTTGCCAGCACAAGCAAGGTGGTTTCGGATTTGGCCGCTGCAACAACTTACGCCTACACTGTCAAAGCAAAAAAAGACAGCTATGAATCAGCTTCGTCCGATGAGATTGAGGTAACAACGGGCAAGTTGGTAAATTCGGCTAAAAACGGAAACTGGAGTGCTACTGACACCTGGTCGTCAAACGCTGTGCCGGTAGCCAAGGATGACATTACCATTGGCGGCCATACCATTACCCAGGATGCCAATGATGCAAGCTGTTCTACGCTCACCATCGAGGCCGGAGGGAAGCTCATCGTCAGCAGCGGCAAGCATCTGACAGTGTCGGGCGACATCACCAATCAGGCCGGAAACGAAGGCTTGCTTCTCGAATCGGATGCCACGGGTACGGCTTCGCTCATCCATTCCAATGCCGGTGTTCAGGCAACGGCGGTGCGTTACCTCACAGGCGGCTGGGCAGAGGCCGATGGTGGCTGGCATCTGATCAGCTCACCGGTGGCAGCCCAGGCCATCACGGCTTTCACCACCTCAGGGTATGGCAATGGATACGACTTCTACGGATGGGATGAGCCCACCAACACCTGGATGAACCAAAAAGACGGCGGTTTCAATACCTGGAACGGCGGCGTCAATTTCGTGGTTGGCCGGGGATATATGGTTTCATACCAGCAAAACCAAACCCTCAGCTTCACCGGCACACTGAATGCTTCGGATGTTACCATTTCGGGCTTGACCAAGAGCGGCAATACCTATTCGGGCTGGCATCTACTCGGCAATCCTTATGCCTGCGCCATCAGATGGAATGCTGATGAAGATGAGATGCTTCTTGACAAATTGAACGCCAACGCCAAAATCTGGCATGAAGGCAACAAAAGCTACAGTGATATTGAGCCCTGCGGCATCATTCCTTCGGCCCAGGGCTTTATGGTGCAGGCAACTGCCGACAATGCCGGAATCATCATTGATCCGGCAGCCCGTGTGCATCACAATCAGGCTTTTTACAAAAACGGCTCGGGCAATATGGTGTTGTTAGTGGCTGCTGAGGCTTCGGGAGCTTCGGCACAGGAGAGCAAGCTGCTGCTCAACAGCACTGCCACCGCCGGATTTGATGCCTATCACGATGCGCTTTTCTTAGCCGGCTATGCCCCGCAGTTCTTCTCGGTCAGCGACAACGAACAATTGTCAACCAACGCCATGCCCGACTTCGACGACAAGGTGATTCCCTTTGGGTTTGTAAAAAACCAGGCCGATCAATACATCATCCGCTTGCAGGAAAGTCCGGCAGGGATGATGCTGAAGCTGACCGACAAGAAAACCGGCACGGTGACCAATCTGAGCGAGCACAACAGCTATGCCTTCAGCGCTGAGGAAGGCGACGATGTGATGCGTTTTGAGTTGGAAATGAACGCACTCGGCATTGGAGAAAGTCCGAAAACAAGCACAGTGCGCCTGTATGCCTACAACGGTTATGTTTATCTGAGCGGTCTGACGGCCCCCACCAACTTTGTGATGACGGACATCACCGGCCGCGTGGTGATGACAAAACACTTCAACAACACGGGTCAGGCAAGCCTGAACACCGGCAAACTGCCCAAAGGCGTTTATGTGGTAACAGCCATCACCGGCGGGCAGGTTGTGAGTGCAAAAGTTGTCTTATAATATAATATAAGGTGCCGACTTAGCTTAGCAATTAAAAAAAGAAACACGAAAAAGATACAAACCATGAAAAAGACGATTCAAATTTTTGCTTTCACGTTGTTGATGGCGCTTGTGGCCGGAAGTTCAACCGCTGTATTCAGCCAGCAGGGGCCGCCGCCTCCGCCATCGGGAGGCCATAGCCAGACGGGCAATCAGCCGCAAGGCGGCGGCGCGCCCATCGGGAGCGGGCTCACTATCTTGCTCGGACTTGGTGCCGCCTACGGCGGACGGAAACTCTATCAGGCTTACCACAAGTTAGAGGAATAAGCCGGAGCGCTATCCTGCGACAATGCGCTGTAAATCCGTGGCTTATGTGGATTTACAGCGCATTTTTAGTTTGGCCGCCGGGCTTAGGAACAAGGGATGAGCAAACCGCCTGAATGTGAATCAGCGGAAATGTGGATTGATTGTATTGAGGGTCATTTGCCATACAGCCCAAAGACACTTGGGTGAGTTTAGTACATCGTTGGGCAAAAAGAAAAATAAACTGATCACAAAGCCAGCCTTTGAATGATTAAAAAGCCCCGTTTGAGCGGCTGGATAGCCGCTCAAACGGGGTGTGGTATTGGAGTATTAAACTTTTCCTTATTGGATGCTGAATACCGACTTACCTTCTTTGAAATTTTTCAGACCCTGTTCGAGGAAGGCCACAAACTCGTCCACATTGAGGTTGTAGGCGCGAGGCTGCATCAGCACATCGTTGTTGTGACCCATGAGCACATAGAAAGGCTGTGCGTTGACATTGAACTTGGTAATCTGGAAATCGGCATATTTCCGGCCGATGGTCTTTTTCACCTTTTGGTCGTAGGTTGAAGTAACCCATTCGCTTTCGGGGAGCTCGGTTTTATCGTCCACATAGAGGGCCACCACCATATATTCGTCGCGGAGCAGCCTGAGCACGCGCGGGTCGCTCCACACATTGGCTTCCATCTCGCGGCAGTTGACGCAGCCGTGGCCGGTAAAGTCAACAAACAGGGGTTTGTTGTTGGCTTTGGCACAGGCTAAGCCTTGTTCGTAGTCGAAATAGCCCTGCAGCCCGTGGGGCAGATGGAGCGTTTCGTGATATTTCGGGGTTTCACAAAGCACATTGGCAGTGAGGCCAGTGCTGGCTGAACCGCCAGAGCTGCCGGCATTTTCGCGGATGATCTTCGTGATGTCGAAGTCGTGGGTGTGCATGGGAGGCATATATCCGGAGAGGGCTTTCAGCGGCGCGCCAAACATTCCCGGAATGAGGTAAACCACAAAAGCAAAGGTGATGATCGAAAGTATCAGTCGTGGCACGCTCACAAAAGGCACATCGTCATCGTGGGCAAACTTGATTTTCCCAAGGATATAAAGCCCCATCAGGAAAAAGATGACAATCCAGAAGGCGATATACACTTCGCGGTCGAGCAGTCCCCAGTGATAGGTCTGATCGGCCACGCTGAGGAATTTCAGGCCAAGAGCAAGCTCTAAAAAGCCGAGCACCACCTTCACCGAGTTGAGCCATCCGCCCGATTTGGGCAGGTTGCTCAGCCATCTGGGGAAGAAGGCAAAGAGGGTGAAAGGCAGGGCAAAAGCCAGCGAGAAGCCAAACATGCCGATGATGGGTTTCAACACCTGTCCGCCGGCCGATTCCACCAGGATGGTTCCAACGATAGGTCCCGTACAGCTAAAGGAAACCAACACGAGGGTGAGTGCCATGAACACCGAGCCCATATAGCCACCCTCGTCGGCTTTGGCATCGGATTTATTCACCAACCAGTGAGGCAGGGTAATCTCAAACATGCCGAAGAAAGAGGCAGCAAAGACGATGAAGATGATGAAGAACAGGATGTTGGGCAACCAATGGGTGCTCAGCCAGTTGGCAATATCGGGGCCGGCCACCACCGCTAAGATAGAACCGATGAGGGTATAGATGCCCATGATACTCAGGCCGTAGATGATGGCTTTCAGTCGGCCTTTGGCTTTGCTTTCCTTGTCGGACATGAAGAAAGACACCGTCATCGGGATCATCGGGAACACACAGGGTGTGAGGATGGCAGCCAATCCGCCCAGAAAAGCAAGGAAGAAAAAGCCCCATAAGGAGGCACCATGACCGGTGATATCGGCCGAAGGGCCATCGTTCGAGGCAATGCTGCCTGTGGCCGCTTCAACAATTTTCCCATCTTTTACAGGAATGTCGAAATCGTGGTAAAGAGCCACACAGCCTTTGTCGTCGCAGGCCATATAGGCAATCTCGCCGGTGATATGAAAATCCGTTTCCTTGGCTGAAATCTTTTGGCGGAACAGGGCCTCATTTTCAAAATAGGTGATTTCCATATTGAACACCTCATCGAAAGCGGTGATGCCTTTGGTATCTTCTGTCACATTACCTTCAATAGCATAGGCTTTATTTTCAGCAAAGCTGAACTCGGTGGGCAGGGGACCGTCTTCGGGCACATGTAGTGAATAAAGGTGAAATCCCTTGTCAATGCCCGCTTTAAAAACCAAGTCAAAGGTTTTTCCATCGTAGTTTTCGATTTTGTACGACCATTTCACCGGGTCGAGCGGGCCTTGTGCTGTTGTGGCGGCAGCCTCTACAGGTGCGCTTTCCGAGCTCAGGTTGAAGGTAAAACTCTCTTCGGCAGGAGGCAGACAGCGGGTGTCGTCGCAACTCATAAACTCCACATGGCCTTTGATGGTAGCTGCCTGGCCGGGCAATATTTTTACTTTTTGCTTAAAGGTGGCTTGTTTCGAGAAAAACTTCAATGTCATCTCGAAATTGGGGTCGTATTGCTCCACCGAAGCCGACTCGTTGACCTTGCCAACCAGCTCAAAACCGCTGCCCTTTTCAAAGGTAAAAGTGGTAGCCGGAGGCGACATGGGAATGTCCTGCGAATAAAGATGCCATTTGGCCTCAATATCAGCGATAAACACTAAGTTGTACTCGTCGCCCGATATTTTTTCGGTTGTAAAACGCCATTTTACTGGTTCAAGCACCTGTGCCTGAGCGCCGTAGGTTAAAACAAAAAGAGCCAGAATGGCCAAATGTTTAAGGAAATGTTTCATATTACACTTTTGTAAAACGCAAAAATAAGGTTTTGTCCCCAAAGGCGGTCGTGACCGCTTGGGCCGTTGATCGCATTGATGATGGGTTATGACAACCTATTGCCCATTCTGGTTGCTTTTGCGGCTTATTTATAAATCTTTCTAAATTAGAAAAAGGGAAATTTCATGGTCGTCTTAAACGATTTCGGCTGATTTCCGGAGCCGGAACGCGCTTAACAGGCCGGATATCAGCAATATCAATGCGATAAAATACGAAAAAACGGCAGCATTTTCCGGAAAGTGATCCTTCATCATGGCCACCAGTTGCGGGCCGATGATGCCGCCAACGCCCCAGGCAGTAAGGGTGAGGCCATAGACCGACGCCATCCGGTCGGCATATCTTTCGCGGATAAGCGAAGGCAGCACGCCGAAGCCGCCGCCATAACATAAAAGGACAATACAGACCCCCGCCGCAAAAACGATGGGATTTTTACAGAAAATCAATAGGATAAAGACAACTATCTGGATTGCAAACAACAAGCGGAAGGTACTCACGCGGCCAAAACGGTCGGACACAGCACCCCAGAAAAAGCGTCCCAATCCGTTGAACAAGGCACTGATGGCGATAAGGGTTGCTCCGCGACTTTCGAGCAAGGCCTTGTCGGTGAGGCCGTTCAGCCGCAGCAAATCCTGCAGGAGTGGCGACTGGAATGAAAGAAAAATCATTCCGGCAACGATATTAAACAAAAACATGAACCAGATCAGGCGGTATTGGCCACCCAACAGTATGGGCAGGATACGAAGATGCGGCTGAGATTGTGTTTCGGGCTTTTCTTTGGATTGAAGAAAGAAGCTGAAAAACGGCAGTAAAACCATAAAAATCAGGCCAATGACCAAAAAAGTTGCGGCAATATCATTGGAGAACAAGCGCATGAGCAAGGGTGCGATACCTTTCGACATGACAAAGGCGCCCAATCCGAAACCCATCACCACCATTCCGGTAACCAATCCCTGTCGGTCGGGGAACCAGGCCGAGACGGTGTCTACCGGTGTAACATACACCAAACCTAAGCCCATGCCACCGATAAGTCCGAAGCCGAGATACAACAAAAACAGGCTTCCCGAAGTGAAAGCAAAATAGGCGATGATGTAACCGGCAGCATAAAGTAACGAGCCGGTGAGTGCCATCTTTCGTGGACCGATGCGCTGAAGGTGTCGGCCACCCCAGGCGGCGGTGAGCCCCAGCACGAAAATGGCCAGACTGAAAGTCCATGCCGTGGTGGAATGGCTCCAGCGATAATGGTCCGAAATCGGATTTTGGAAATAACTCCAGGCATAAACCGTGCCTATGCTCAAATGAGCCAGAGTGCCCATCACGGCAATGAGCCAGCGGTTGTAAACTTTTCTCATCGTCATCAAAAAAAAGAAATGCAAAGATAGGAGGACAAAGGCTTCATTCGGCAGAACGAAGATGTGGGGCTGCTATCTGAACACTATTTCGTCAATCACCTCTTTTCCAGCGGCTTGGTTCAGGTTTTGGATAATTTGGCCACGGGCAAACGAAAGCTCATGCCTCAGCGCATCGGAGTCAATATAGACGAAAAGTGTTTTTTTCTGAATGTAAAGGTCGGTAGTATGCCGCGCAATCATGGAGCCCACCACGCTTTCCCACGACTGGATAAGGCGTGCCTGCTCAAACTTATCTTCCAATTGATAGGTTTTCAGCAACAGGGCAATGGCTTCGCCAAGCGACTTCTGATTGGGGTCGGTCATGGCAAGTGGTTTTGAATTTGTTCGACAACACCCTGATTTACAGCAAATATCCGATGGTCAATATCGCTTTCGGCAAAAAGTTTGCGGATACGTTGCTCCTGGGTGTCGGTGATAAAGACCTGTCCGAAACTGTCGCGTCCCACCAAGTTGACGATGCTGTTCACGCGCTGGTCGTCGAGTTTGTCGAAAATATCGTCGAAGAGCAGCACGGGTTTGAAGCCCATGCGGTCTTTGGTGTAGTCGAACTGAGCCAGTTTGATGGCGATGATGAAGGATTTTTGTTGCCCCTGTGAGCCAAACTTTTTCAGCGGATAATTTCCGATACGAAAATCGAGATCGTCTTTATGGATTCCGAAGGTGGTGTAACGCATCTGCAAGTCGTAAGCAAAATTTTTCTTCAGGCTCTCAGCTATCGGTATCTGATGCAAGGTGCTGTCGTACAACACATTCACTTCTTCCGCCGAGTTGGAAACCAAGGCATAATATTGCCGGAAAATGGGGATAAAGGAATGTTGAAATTCCTTCCGTCTTTCGTACAAAAATTGTCCGCTCACGGCAAGCTGTTCGTCATAAAGGCTGAAAAGCGCCTGATCGGTGTGGCCTGCTTCAATACATTGACGGATCAGGGAGTTTCGGTATTGCAGCACCTTGTTGTAATGCAACAAATGATCGAGATAAAGAGGATCAAACTGCGAAATCATCCCGTCCATAAACTTTCGCCGAAACTCACTTCCCTCGTTGATGAGGTCGCGATCGTAAGGCGAGATCATTACCAATGGGATTTTCCCAATATGATCGGCTAAGCGGTCGTATTCTTTTTTGTTGAACCTGAACACCTTTTTCTGGTTGCGTCGCTGAATGCAGCTCACGATGTTGGGGTCGCCACTGAAGCGATACGTGCCATGCACGGCAAAAAACTCGCTGCCGTGGCGGATATTTTGCTGGTCGAGCAGATTGAAATAGCTCTTGCAAAACGAGAGGTAATAGATGGCATCGAGCAGATTGGTTTTGCCAGCGCCGTTGTTGCCGATGAAACAGTTGATTTTCTCGGAAAACTTCAGCTCGGCTTCCCGGTAATTTTTAAAGTCCGTAAGTTTCAGTTGTTCCAGAAACATGTCTGTATCCATCAGTTCGTTAGGCAAGAATAAATGTTTGTGATTGACAGTGCTGCTGCTTATTTTCGGAAGCTGTCCAAATCGGTAGAGATGGAGATATAGTTGGGCGAGCCGACCACATGGAAAGTGGAGCGGGCGTAGTTAATCTGGAATTTCGACACTTTCAGCCCGATTCCCCAGGCAAAACCCACCATGGCCAGCTTGTCGGGGATTTGCATCTCCTGCCGTCTTTTGTAGTTATAGCTTCCGCGCAGGCTGAGGTTTTTGCCGATATAAAACTCACCACCGACAATGAAATGCCGCATGAGCTGGTCGGCAAACTTTTCCACACCTTTGGTTTGGCTTTTCACCCCGGTGATGGGGTCAATACGGCCTTTCAGGTCAATGGGGTCGTCGTAGGTCAGATCCCATTTCTGGAGGTGATCATACACAATCATCAGCCTGAAAGGCACGTGGTCTAAGCGTTTGGACAATCCGAGCTGCATAGAGAACGGCATTGCAGAGGCCTGTCCGGGCAGATAGGATTTGATTTCGGAGCCTATGTTGCGTGCGCTGAGCGAGAACAGCCAGCCCGAACGGCTCAGATAAGTTCCTGCCACATCAACGGCCAGACCGAAGGAGTTATAATTTTCGTATTGCGAGGCAGCCAATTTGGCGTTGGCGCCAATGCTGAAGCTCGAATCTAAGCGACGGCCCCAACCCAGATTGATAGCATAGTCCGAAGCGCCAAAAGTTCCGCTGCGGTTGCCTGCTTCATCAGCATAATCAAAATGTCCATAATTGTAGTATTGCACACTCCCAACAAAATTTCCGGCTTTGCCAAGCTCGCGCCCATAAGCGATATTACTGAATTTCAGGTCGGTGTAGTAGTCAACATAAGCCAGACTGAGCTGGTTATGCATCTCGGGAGTGATGAGGGCCGGATTATACAGGCTAAGCTGGATATCGTTGTCGTCAATGGGAGCTGTTACGCCTCCCAAGGCAGCAAGACGCGGTGAAAGCGGAACGTTCAGAAAATCGTATGTACCTCTGCCTCCGGGCTGTGCCTGTGAGCTTTGGATCGAAAAAAAGAAGATGAGTACGAAAAGAGGGTAAAGTATCCGGTTCATTCGGTTCATTTCTTGGAAACAATGTTTTTAACGGTTTTTCTTGAAATTTATTGCAGTGCACTAATGCAAGCCCGAAGGTGATTCATCGCAGCAAAAGTTTTCCCGCCGATTGTTTTCCATCGGAAGTCATCACGACGATATAACAATATGGCAAGGCAAAAGCTGAAAGGTTGAGCCTGATGCTTTGGTCATGAACGGCCAGGCGCAGCAAGGTTTCGCCCTTTGGGCTAAAAACAGCAATCTGACTAATTTTCAAATTGTTATCTATGAGTTCAACATTCACTTCGCGTTGGGCAGGGTTCGGAAACATCTTCCAGGTGGCAGGCTGATTGGAGCTGTTTTCGTTGAGTGCGACAATGGCTTTCCAGTTGTCGTAGAGGCTTTGAAGCGAGTCAATCGGTTCGGTTCCGTAAGGCACTTGTGGCACATTGAGGTCGAGGTAAAGCGAGTCGGGGCTGTTGGTGGCTTTTGCCATCCGAATGAAGGCCGAAAGCGACGACACACCCTGGTTGAGGCAGCGCGAATCGGCTCCGGGCACTTTGGCGCCTTGCAGGGCAGCCATGAGTTTATCGGCAAGGCTTCCTCCCGTATGCAAAAATCGGGCTTCGATGGAGTCCACAATCCCTTGATTCAGAAGGATATTCCCCTGAATGGCATAATTTTTCCCGACACGATGGCCTTTCCAGTTCATACACTGTTCGCCGGTGAAGGAAGCTGCACGGGGACTTCCGTCGGCATCAAAATCCACAATCCCATATTGCCGCTTGGCTGCCTGGTTCTGAACGTCGTTGGCCACAAGCCAGTCAATGATTTGCTGGGGCGACAAGCCTTCCAACATCCGGTTGTGGGCATTTTGCTGGTTGGTGGCATGCCAGTACGACTGGGTGTGAATGGCGCCACGGCCGGGAATCACATCACTGATGATGCGTGCTCCGCCGGCGATGGCTGTCTGATCAATACAACTTGCCCCGGCGCTGCCCACCTCGCCGGTGAGGGCATCAACCGCCACAATCGAAAAAGTGTCCTGAGCTGCAAGGGAATAAGGCAAAATCAATAAAAGAAAATACAATGCGCTGTGTTTCATAACAAAAGATTTAGCGAGCCGTTGATCATTCCAAACCGCCCGTGGCTTTGAAACAACGAAAATAGCACTTCCATTTCAAATGAACGATTTATATACCGTACTTTTGTAAAAAATCAGCCTTCTATCGGCTGACTTCAATATTTCATGGAATATGTCACTCTGGCGCGTACTTCTTTGCATACTGTTTCCCCCTTTAGCCGTTGTTGACAAAGGCTGCGGGTCGGTTCTCATTGTTTTTCTGCTCACCCTTGCCGGCTGGATTCCCGGAGTGCTGGCGGCTTTAATCATCAATAAAAAATGAGCGTTTTCCTCCATTTTTTTCTTCGCAAAAAGGCCCTTCTCCATCTCTTCACAGCCCTGTTTCTGTGCTCAATTCCGGTTTTAGGGCAGCAGAAAATTGCGCTTCACCGCGAGATGTTTTTCAATTTCAGCACCAAAGGCGATGTTGGCAAATGGGTTGACGAGCAGTCGCTAGCCGGCGACCCGGCAACAGGCAACGGCGGGCAGCCGTCAACGGTTTTCAGTCCGGGCTGGGAAGACCGCGAAGTGTATTATCCGGCCATGATTGTGCTCGATCTCGGAAGGCTTTACAACCTTTCCTCGCTTTGGCTTTTCGATGTGAACGACAGCGACAGCCTCTTTGTTTACACTGGCAATCCCGGCGGATGGCAACTGAAGGGTAGCCTTTTGCTGAACACTTTCAACAGTTGGCGGGTGGTAACGCTGAACACGCCCTCGCGTTTTCTGATGTTCCGGCTACGAAGCCCTTCCACGCGGGTGGCCGAGATTGTGCTTTACGGAAGCCCTGCCGGTACAGCTCCCGCTCCTCCGGCACCACAGCCCATGGCGCGACCTTTGATGCGCGACTTCATGGGAGTTAACGGTTTTGTGGACGATCCGCTAAACAAGATTGCCTGCGTTGGCAACTTACGCGAATACCACAACTGGGGCTGGGACGAAGGCAACCACGACACCACCTATACCGGTTTCCCATCCAACCAATACGCTTGGAATCCAAGCTGGGTGAGCGGCCCGGGTTGGGGCTTTTATTTCGACGATTTTTATGGCAGCCTCAGGCAAAACAACATTGCCGTGATGCCCGATCTGCAAGGAACAGCGCCATATATCACCGGCTTCAACGACTCGCTCGAACAACATAAGCCGCTCAGCCCGGGCGAGAATGCGTTGGCGCCAGCCTCCTATGCCGAACATGCCGACTATACCTTTCAGTTTGCAGCCCGTTACGGCCAGAAAACAGTCAGTCCTTCACTGCTGAAACTTCGGCCCGATCAACAGCCGCTCTCCGGACTGTCGCTCATTCGTTATCTTGAAAACTGGAATGAGCCCGACAAATGGTGGTTTGGGCGCGGCGGTTATTTCCGTGCCGATGAGTTTGCAGCCCTTTGCAGCGCCGACTACGATGGTCACAACAAGACTTTGGGCTCCAATGCAGGAATGAAAAATGCCGATCCTTCCATCAGAATGGTGATGGGCGGATTGGCCTCGCTCAATTTGGAATATATCCGCTGCATGAAACTCTGGAGCGATTATAACCGACAGGGCGGATTTCCGGCCGATGTGCTCAATTTTCATCATTATTCCGAAAACGGCAGCCACGGCATCAGTCCCGAAGAGGACAGTTTGAAGCAAAAACTCGAAGCCATCGTCAGTTACCGCAACACCTGGCTGCCCGGAAAAGAAATATGGCTCTCGGAATTTGGCTACGACACCCATCCCGACAGTCCGCAGGCCGCTGTTGCAATTGACACGAACGATATTTACGAAGTTCAGGCTCAATGGATTATGCGTTCCTATTTAGCTGCGGCAGCCGCCGGAATTGAAAAAGCATTCGTGTTTATGTTGCGCGATGTGAATGCCCCCAACCCGAACAAGTACAACAGCTCCGGCCTCACCAACGAGATCTGGAACGGCCATCAGCCAAAGAAATCGTGGTATTATGTGAGCGCCATGAACCGGCAGTTGGCCGACACCCGTTTTTATAGCATAAAGACCTCAGGGCGGGCCGATGTGAACGTTTACACCTTCGCATCGGCCACTGCCGATACCATTGTTTATGTAGTTTGGTGTCCGTTGTCGGAAAACCGCGTTATATCTGATTTCCAGCTCAATATTGGCTCGGTGGACGATGTGAAATTAGTGGCACCCGTATTTGGTTCTGCCGAAGGAGTAACAACGGCTTTGACTGTGGTATCGGGCAAGGTAAGCCTTCGCGTCACCGAACGTCCGGTTTTTATTCGCACCACGGGAAATAAAAAAGTGAAGATCAGCGGCAGTTTGCGTTTTTTCAATCCGCAGGCCTCTCCCCTGCCCGCCGGAGCCGACGATTTCCGGCTGACACTGCTTGACCATGACAGTTTGCCGTTATGCTCAACCATTCAGCCCCAATATGATAACGAAGGCTGGACTTTTTCATTCCCGCCTGTGGATGCCGACAGCTTAGCCTTCATCAAACTCTGGGAAAGCCCATCCACAGGGCAACCCCCCGACGCCTGGCTCTGGAACAACTGGGGCAGCATCAGTGCCTTAGATGCCTTGCTCATCAGTTATCTTGCTGCGCATCATCCGGCGGTGGAGCAGCTTGGTCATATCCCACAGGCAGGCAACCCGACCCCTTTTGTTCGCGAAATTGCCGATGTGTCGAACAACAACGCTCTGAGCGCCCTCGACATCCTGATGTTGCTCTACCGCGCCACCAACCAGCCCGGCATGAGCCCTTTTCCCGGTGGGCGGCATAATTTTATCCTTGGTGGAAATTTCGACAACCAACTGAGCGACAACATCTACCCGCAGTCGCCCTCTGTTGTTTTTCAGGCAGCGGGCACCTATGCGCCGACAACACCCGCCACCCAGATTTATTATCTCGGCCCTTTGAACGAAGTCGGAGGCGGCGAGCGCTTTTTCAACATCTATTTCGCCGTGGCAGGCGATCTAAACCTCTCTGCCGGCCTCTGAAAGTCGCCTTTTCTTTCCACAAAATGCCGCTGCCTTTTTCGTTTACAGAGGGTGTTATTTTCTGCTTAAATTCGTAGCCTCAAACTGAAACACGAAATATCCGATGAAAAAATCATGTTTTCTTCTTGCAAGCCTGATATGGTTTGCCCTGATCGGACCAATTGGCCTTCACGCACAATCGGCCAACGAATCAACGCTGATTGGCCAGAAAGAACTGAAACTCGAAAAAGACCGCCTCACGCCCGAGTTGCTCTGGTCAATGGGACGTCTGGGCGAGGTAGCCGTGTCGCCCGATGGCAACAGGCTGCTGTTCAGCATCACCTTTTTCGATCTTGACCAGGACAAATCGAATGCAGAGCTTTTCACCATGAAAACCGACGGCAGCGACTTCAGGCAGATCACCTTCACCACTTGGGGCGAATACAACCCGCGTTGGCGACCTGATGGCAAGAAAATTGCCTTTATGTCAGCCGAATCGGGCAGCATGCAGCTTTGGGAAGCCGATACCGATGGCAGCCACAAAGTCCGCATCAGTAATGTGGAAGGCGGCATTGGCGGCTTCGCCTATTCTCCCGACCAGCAAAAGGTGCTATATCTCTCAGATGTGGAAAAGCCTTCGTTGGTGAAAGAGCGTTATCCCGACCTGACCAAGACGACAGGCCGCCTCAACAACGACCTGATGTACCGCCATTGGGATCAATGGGTTGATGCTTATACACATCCCTTTGTGGCCGACTATGATGGCAAACAACTGCTCAACGCCCTCGACCTGATGCAGGGCGAAGAATGGGAATCGCCGATGAGGCCTTTCGGTGGAATGGAACAATTGGCCTGGGCGCCCGACAGCAAATCCATCGTCTATACCGCACGCAAACTAAAAGGGAAAGAATACAGCTTCTCAACCAACAGCGACCTCTATCGCTACGACCTGAGTAATGGAAGCACCCAAAATCTTACTCAGGGGATGATGGGTTACGACATGAATCCGGTGTTTTCGCCCGACGGACGTTTCTTAGCCTGGGAAAGTATGGAACGTGATGGTTATGAGGCTGATAAAATAAGACTCTTTGTCATGGATCTGGCCACTGGAGCAAAAAAAGACCTCAGCCTGGGATTCGACCAGAACGTACAGGGTCTTGCATGGTCGGCCGACGGAAAGAAGATCTATTTTGTGAGCGACCACCACGCTTTAGAGCAGATTTACAGCATTGAGACGGCCACAGGTAAAATCCGCAAAATCACCGAAGGCCAACACGACTACACTAACGTGATGGTAGCCGGAAAACATCTCATTGGCGCACGCATGTCCATGTCGTCGCCCGCCGAGCTTTTCCGCATTGAGGAAGCTACGGGCAAACAACAACAGATCACCCACATCAACAGCAACCTGTTAGAACAGCTTAGCTTAGGAAAGTCGGAAGCCCGCTGGATTCCCACTACCGACGGAAAACAGATGCTCGTCTGGGTCATTTATCCGCCCCATTTCGATCCCACAAAAAAATATCCCGCTCTGCTTTATTGTCAGGGAGGCCCGCAAAGCACAGTGAGCCAGTTCTGGTCGTTCCGCTGGAATTTTCAGATGATGGCCGCCAACGACTATGTCATTGTCGCGCCCAACCGGCGCGGACTTCCGGGCTTCGGGCAGGAATGGCTCGAACAGATCAGCGGCGACTACGGCGGACAAAATATGAAAGACTATCTGAGTGCCATTGATGCCGTTGCAAAAGAGCCGTTTGTAGATGCCAACCGATTGGGATCCGTTGGAGCCTCTTATGGCGGTTTTTCGGTGTATTGGTTAGCCGGACACCACAACAAACGGTTCAAAGCCTTCATCGCACACGACGGGATGTTCAACCTTGAGCAGCAATACCTTGAAACCGAAGAAAACTGGTTTACCAACTGGGATCTTGGCGGGCCATACTGGGACAAGAACAACAAAACTGCCCAATGGTCGTACGAGAACTCGCCACACAAATTCGTGCAAAACTGGGACACCCCTATCTTAGTCATTCACGGCGAGCTCGATTACCGCATTGTGGCTTCCCAAGGGATGGCGGCCTACAACGCGGCCATCATGCGCGGACTGCCGGCAGAATATCTCTATTTCCCGAACGAAAACCACTGGGTTCTTCACCCTCAAAATGGTGTACTTTGGCAACGCACTTTCTTTAACTGGCTCGACAGATGGTTGAAATAACATCCTAAAAAATAAAAAACTGAAAAAATGGGCGGTCTTTGCAAAGGCCGTCCATTTTTTTGTAAAAATCACACATCATCTTGCCATCAAATACCAAAATGATTAATTTAACGTCGTTTATTTTGATTAATTTTTAATCATTCGATGATAAATTGGATACTGTTTTTGAGAAATGTATCTGAATAACCATAGCTATTATAGTCTTCGTTACGGAACACTTTCGGTGGAAAAGCTTGTAGATATGGCCGTTGCAAACGGTATTGGCTGCCTTGCGCTCACCGACATCAACAACACGATGGGGATGCCCGATTTTGTGAAAGAATGTCGTCGCAAAGGGGTCAAGCCAATTGCCGGGGCAGAGTTTCGCAACGGCGATCGGCTGATGTTCACCATTTTGGCCAAAAACAAGGCCGGTTTTCGTGCGTTGAACGAGCTGCTCACCCATCACAACTTCGATGGCAGTCCGTATCCCGAAACGGCGCCTGCGTTGGAATATACAGTAACGGTTTATCCCTTAGGCACAAAGAAAAAGGCGCAGCTTGGTCCCGACGATTATTTAGGTGTGCGGCTTTCGCAGGTACCCCGGCTGCTCAGCTCCGAGTGGCGTTTTCATCAGCACAAGCTGTTGCTGATGCAGCCTGTAACTTTTGCCGATGAGTCGGGCTGGTATATCCACAAAAACCTGCGTGCCATTGATCACAACATCCTGCTGAGCCGCCTTGAGGCCGGACAGTGTGCCTCTCCTGACGAGATAATGATACCCCCCGAGCGTCTTCGTGCTGCCTTTGTACTGTATCCCGCCCTGCTCGAAAATACCCAAAAAATTGAAAGCCAGTGCGAGATAGACTTCGACTTCTCGACCCTGAAAAACCGGAAAACCTTCACCGGCAACAGCGCCGACGACCGCAGTCTATTACGCAAACTGGCTTTCGACGGTTTGGAATACCGCTATGGCGCCGACAACCTTCGGGCGCGCAAACGTGTGGAAGAAGAGTTGGAAATCATTGACAAATTAGGCTTCTCAGCCTATTTCCTCATCACCTGGGACGTGATCCGCTACTCCATGTCGCGTGGATTTTACCATGTCGGACGAGGCAGCGGCGCCAACAGCGTCGTAGCTTTCTGCCTGAAAATCACCGATGTTGATCCTATTGAACTCGACCTGTATTTCGAACGATTCCTCAACCCCAAACGCAGCAGTCCGCCCGACTTTGATATTGACTATTCGTGGAAGGAGCGCGACGAGGTGATTGACTACATTTTCAAACGTTATGGCCGGCAACACACCGCCCTGCTTGGCACAATCTCCACTTTCAGGGGCAGGTCAATTTACCGCGAACTGGGCAAGGTTCACGGCCTCCCCAAAGCCGAGATTGATGAGCTGGCCGACAATCCCAACGCCTGCCACACCCTCAACCGGCACACGCGTCACATCCACGAGCTGGCGCAGCATATCCTCGACTTTCCCAACCAGCGGAGCATCCATGCCGGCGGCATCCTCATTTCCGAAGAGCCGCTGGCCAACTATACAGCCCTCGATATGCCGCCCAAAGGTTTCCCCACCACGCAATGGGATATGTATGTGGCCGAAGAACTGGGTTTTGAGAAGCTCGACATCCTGAGTCAGCGCGGTATTGGGCACCTCCGCGAAGCTGTTGACCTCGTCCGCAAAAACAAAGGCGTTGCGGTGGACATCCATCAGGTGCGGCTTTTTAAGCAGGATGACAAAGTGAAAGAACGGCTGCGAAATGCCGAAACCAACGGGTGTTTCTATATCGAAAGTCCGGCCATGCGCGGGCTGCTGCGTAAGCTGCGCTGCGACGATTATCCAACCCTTGTGGCGGCCAGCTCCATCATCCGTCCGGGTGTGGCCAAATCGGGTATGATGCGCGAATATGTCCAGCGTTTTCATCATCCCGAAAGCTTCAGCTATATTCATCCGGTGATGGAACAACAACTGAAAGAAACCTTTGGGGTGATGGTATATCAGGAAGATGTGCTCAAGGTGTGTCATCATTTTGCCGGCCTCGACCTCGCCGATGCCGATGTGCTAAGGCGAATCATGAGCGGCAAAAAACGAAAAAAGAATGAGTTTGACGAGATCGTACAACGCTTTTTCGACAATTGCCAAAGCCGCGGCTATCCCGAAAGCGTGACCAAAGAGGTGTGGCGGCAGATTGAGTCCTTTGCCGGCTATTCGTTTTCAAAAGCCCACTCGGCCAGCTATGCCGTTGAAAGCTTTCAGAGCCTTTACCTCAAAGCCCATTTCCCGCTCGAGTTTCAGGTAGCCGTCATCAATAATTTTGGTGGTTTCTACACAAGCTGGGTCTATTTCAACGAGTTAAAGCGTCAGGGAGGGCTGCTTCACCTGCCCTGCGTCAACCACAGCCATCACCTTACATCGGTATATGGCTCAAACGTTTACATCGGGTTTATCCACATTCAGGGACTTGAAGAAAGTTTTGCCCAAAACATCGTGGCCGAACGCAACAGAAGAGGTAAGTTCGCCGGGCTGCATGATTTTATTGACCGCCTGAAGCCCGGTATGGAACAGCTTGTGTTACTTGTTCGTGCCGGCGCTTTTGCTTTCACCGGACAACCCAAGTCGGGACTACTCTGGGAAGCGCATCTCTACCGTAAAAAAAGCCGCGATAGCGACCCTGATTCCATGCTTTTCAAAGAAGAAGCACAACGTTACCGGTTGCCAAACTTCGAGAGCCACCGCATTGAAGATGCTTACGATGAACTTGAGCTTCTGGGGTTTCCGGTAACGATGAGCAACTTCGATATGTTGCAGACCGCTTTCCGTGGCGAGGTGATGGCTGGCGGGATGTTAGCATGTAGCGGACAAAGACGGCGGATGATCGGAAAGTTAGTCACAGTGAAAACCGTACGGACGGTGAAAGGCGAGCTGATGCACTTTGGCACTTTTGTGGATGCCGATGGCGAGATGTTCGACACGGTACACTTTCCACCTGCATTGAAAAATTATCCGTTTCAGGGACCGGGAATCTATCTTGTTCTGGGTAAAATCGTGGAAGAATTTGAATATCCTATGTTGGAAGTGGAAAAAATGGCGCGCATGCCGCTCAAGCCCGACCCCAGACAATCGTAATTTCAGTCTTAAACACAGAGAACATAAAGAATGCAACGAAGCATAAATCCCTTTGCGTGCTGAGTGTAAAACCTCCGGAAACTTTGCGGTTAAAAACTAAAAGCTTAACCACTGAGAATACTATGATTAGGTTGTTTTACGAAAAACGCCCTGAATCCCCTACCAATTAATAAAATTTCTATTTTTGACCTCCAAAAATTCAATTAACGGTCTTTATGCGCTATTCTCCTTTACGCAACACAACCATCCTCACAATTTTCGGGATGTTTTTTTTCCTGAATCCCGTTGTAGCACAGATTCCACCCGGATATTATGACGGAGCCACCGGCACCGGCGCCACTTTGAAAACCCAGCTCTACAACATCATCAAAGGGCACACTGTGATCAGTTACGATGGCCTGTACAACTGTTACAAAACCACCGACGATGTAGATAACGCAGGCACCTATGTCTGGGATATATACAGCGACATCCCCGGCCCGGCACCTGAGCCATACCTTTATACATTTAACAGACAATGTGGCACTTACAATAGCGAGGGCGACTGCTACAACCGCGAACATTCTTTTCCGCAAAGCTGGTTTGGTGGCGGTTCACCCATGAAGAGCGACCTTTTCCATGTGATCCCCACCGATGGTTATGTGAACAACCGTCGAAGCAATTATGCCTATGGCGAAGTAAAAAACGCCAGTTGGACTTCGCTAAACGGCAGCAAGGTAGGCAGCAGCGATGTGCCGGGATATAACGGAACGGTGTTTGAACCCATTGACGAATATAAGGGCGACCTGGCCCGCTCCTATTTTTATATGGTTACCCGCTATGAAAACCTCATCAAAAACTGGGAAACTCCCATGCTCAACAAAACCACCTATCCAGGTTTTACCGCCTGGGCACTCACCATGCTCCTGAAGTGGCACAACGACGACCCTGTTTCGCAGAAAGAAATTGACCGCAACAATGCCGTTTATACCTACCAGCATAACCGCAATCCTTTTGTTGACCATCCGGAATACGTGAACATGATCTGGGGTGGAGGATCATCGCTGGCCGAAGAGCCCGAAGCGCATGTTACCGAGTTCTCGGGAAGCACCATCAGTTTGCAATGGACCGACGCCACCGGCGGACAACTCCCCGACGCCTACCTGATCCGGATGAGCTCCGTCAGTTTCGACGACATTGCCACACCCAACGATGGCATCGAGGTGATTGACGATTTACAGAACCGAAATGTGCTTTACGGCGTACAAAAAGCCGCATTCGGAAACCTTACTACCGGACAAACGTATTACTTTAAAATTTTTCCCTATACCGGCTCCGGAACAGCCATCAATTTTAAAACCACCGGCGCATTGCAAATCAGCCAAGTAGCGAAATAAACAAGCTGCTGCACAATTCAACCGATTATTTAACTCAAATCATTTTCCGAATGAAGAAACTGATTCTCATAGCAACCATATTTTTTTCTCTCACAGCAATCTCAAAGGGACAAACCCTGTTGCTGAATGAAAATTTCGATTATCCCGTAGGCAGTGAACTAACGAATAATGGATGGAATGTAACTGGCAGTAATGTTACTCCTGTAGTCAAGGTTACTGCTGCCTCAATCACTTATAATGATTATTTATCTTCCGGTATTGGCAACGAGGTTACACTGTCAAATAGCGGACAAGACGTCAACAAACTTTTTACGAAGCAAACCTCAGGCACCATTTATTTTTCCTTTTTGGCGAAGGTTACATCAGCCACAACAACTGGTGATTATTTTTTCCATACCGCGGCAGATCCGGTTGGTTCCATATTTCATGGAAGGGTTTACGTGAAAAAGAATGCATCCGATAAACTTGCATTTGGTATTTCCCGTGGGACAGAAACAGCACAATATTCAGATTTCATTTATGATCTCAACACCACTTATCTGATTGTGATGCGTTATACCATTGTCAGCGGAGCCACCAATGATCTGGCTGCACTTTACATCAATCCGCCTTTGAATTCACCTGAACCGGCGAGTGGCTGGTTAACCAATACTTTAAGCACAACAACTGATTTATCAAATGTTGCAGCAG
>JACFNF010000009.1 GCA_019454985.1 Bacteroidales bacterium | reverse complement strand
GTAACCATGTTCTTCACGTAGTCAGCGTGACCGGGGCAGTCAACGTGTGCATAGTGACGAATAGCTGTTTGGTATTCAACGTGTGATGTGTTGATGGTGATACCTCTTTCTTTTTCTTCAGGTGCATTATCAATAGCATCAAAGGATTTCACTTCGGATAATCCTTTGTCGGCCAGACAGACAGTGATAGCAGCTGTCAAAGTCGTTTTGCCGTGGTCAACGTGACCAATCGTTCCGATGTTAACGTGTGGCTTGGTCCTTTCGAATTTTTCTTTAGCCATATCTACAATTGTTTATTAAAAGGTGTTAAAAAATTAAGTGAGCCGATGACGAGGATTGAACTCGTGACCTCTTCCTTACCAAGGAAGTGCTCTACCACTGAGCTACATCGGCTTGTTTTTTGAGCGGGAAACCGGGCTCGAACCGGCCACCTATAGCTTGGAAGGCTATCGCTCTACCAAATGAGCTATTCCCGCTGAAAATGTGGGGGAGGAAGGATTCGAACCTCCGAAGGCTTAGCCAACAGATTTACAGTCTGCCCCATTTGACCGCTCTGGAACTCCCCCAATTTATCTTTCCAATATGTCTTACTTGAGCCGGTAGAGGGATTCGAACCCCCGACCAGCTGATTACAAATCAGCTGCTCTGGCCAACTGAGCTACACCGGCTTATGTATGAGAACCTTGTCGTCGCATAAAAAATGCAGACCCCTTGAAAAAGGTCTGCAAAAATAGATACTTTAATTTAATTGACAAAGATTTTATTGAAAAAAAACGAAAAATCTTTTGACCTGTTGTTAATGTGTTGATATTGTGATTAGTTATTTAGCGTAACGTCCTTTGTGTTTTTCAATCTGTTTCTTTAATGCATCAATGGCATCATCGGCTGCTTCTTCAAATGATTTGCTTTGCTTGGATGCAAACAAATCGTTACCTTTTATAAGCAATCTGATTTCAGTGATCTTGTTCTCGGGAGTATCGGTGTTATCGAGCTTGAGCACAACCTCTGCACCAATAATTTCCTGAAAGTGCTTGCTTAACTTTTCGAGTTTGTTGCTGATAAAAGCTTCGAGCTTCTGATCGGCTTTAAAATGTACCGATGTGATGTTAATAGTCATGATGTCCTCCTTTTTAATATAATGATTGCTAATTACCCTTTGGATGGGATTGTTGATAAATTTGTTTTAACTGTTCAATGGTGTTATGGGTGTAAACCTGTGTGGCCGCTAAGCTTGAATGACCCAAAAGTTCTTTCACGGCCAGAAGGTTGGCACCGTTGTTGAGCATGTGAGTGGCAAATGTGTGCCGAAGCACGTGCGGACTGGTTTTGGAAAGTGTGCTGACCTGTTTTAATTCCTTATTCACAAGTGTATAAATCCATTTGATGTTTGGCTGCTTACCGTTTTCAAGTATTATAAAACAATCGCTGTCACTCTCGAGTTGATCACGGGCTGTAAAATACTTGAGCAAATGTGAAAGCAAATTGGTATGAAACGGGATATATCGTTCTTTGTTGCCTTTTCCTCTTATTTTTATTTGCATTCCAGTCAGATCAATATCCAAAAGAGTGAGCCCATAAAGCTCAGAAATGCGTAGTCCGGTTTGATAAAACATTTCGATCACGACATTGCGTAAAAGATCGGAATATCGCTCTTCGGTTTGCTGTAGTTGCAATGCCTCCATTTGTCCAACCGGTATGAAAGAAGCCACACGCTTTTTTTGTCGTAATGATTTCATCCGTTCCATCGGATGCTTTTGGATTTGTCCGTTGCTCAAAAGGAAATTGAAAAATGCCCGTGCTGCTGACTGCTTACGATTGATAGAACTGCTGTCGAGTCCTTTTTGTTTGAGCGAACTTATCCACTGACGAAGCATTTTCTCGCTGGCTTCGGCAGGATTTTCGAGGGAGAATGAGTCGTTGAGAAAACTGCTTAATTGCTGCAGATCAGATTCATAGGCTCTGAGACTGTGAGGCGAGTATCGTTTCTCAGTACGAAGGTAGCGGATGAAGTTGGTCAGAGTCATGAGATGAAAAAAACTTTGATGTAAATATACAAAAGAATGTACATCCCATCAAAGTTTTTTTTGATAATGATTCTTGTAAAAGAAGCTCTAATTTTCGGCTTCCTGACGCAGCTTTTGAATATAAATGGCCTTACGCCTCTCTTCACGCTTGATGATAGAGGGTTTAGTGAATTTTTGACGGTTGCGGAGTTCTTTAATAACGCCGGTTTTTTCAAATTTTCTCTTGTACTTTTTTAAGGCCCGATCAATGCTTTCGCCTTCTTTTACAGGAACAATAATCATGTGAATACTCTCTCTTTCTTTAAATTTTGAAAAATAGTTAATTAACTTTTGGGCCGCAAAGGTATAAAAACTTCGTGAACATTGAATCATCAACGCAAAAAAATGTTTTAAGTGTTGGGAAATCAGTTCTTTTTTAAAGTTTCTTCAAGAAAATGAGTCATTTTATTATAGAGGTGTAGCCGGGTGTTTCCACCATAGATGCCATGATTGCGGTTGGGATAAATCATCAGCTCGAATTGTTTGTTGGCTTTCACAAGGGCATTAATCATCTCCATAGAATTTTGATAATGTACGTTATCATCGCCGCTGCCGTGGATTAGTAGGTATTTCCCTTTGATCTTTCCAACGTGATTGATGGGAGAGTTTTGGTCGTATCCATCGGCATTTTCCGATGGGAGCTGCATATATCGTTCAGTGTAAATGTTGTCATAATAACGCCAATTGGTCACCGGAGCCACGGCAATGGACGAGGCAAAGTAGTCGGCCCCTTTGGTGATGCCCAGGCTAGCCATATAGCCGCCATAACTCCATCCGAAAACGCCAATCCTCTCAGCATCTACATAAGGCAGTTGCGAAAGCACCCTTGCTGTGGTGATCAGGTCTTCGGTTTCGTATTTACCAAGCTCTTTATAGGTCATCTTCTTGAACGCCACCCCACGTGCGCCGGTTCCACGATTGTCAGCCGAAACAACGATGAAGCCCTGTTGTGCCAGATATTGAAACCACAGATTATTGCTTCCACCCCAGGCGTTGTTCACAGTTTGTGCCCCTGGCCCTCCATAAATATACACAAGCACGGGATACTTTTTTGACGGATCGAAATCGGGAGGCAAAACCCGCCACGCATTCAGAGAAATCTGTTGGCCATCAGCCAGTCGAATACTGCTATCCACAACTTCAAAAAACTCAAATTCCGGCAGTTGATATTCACTAACACGTGCTTTGAGTTTACTATTATCTTTTAAAACCCTTAACGTTGTACCCTTTTTGTCGCGGACGCTTATATAATAAGGTGTATTAATGGTGGAATGGGTATTCACAAAGAAAGAGAAATCGGAGCTGAAAACAGCATTACTTTGCCCGCTTTCAAAAGTAATTGAGTTCATATTGCCCTTTAAATCAACGGATTGAATGTTTCTGTCCATAGGCGTTGGTGTGGCAGACTGAAAATAGACTTTTTTCTCTTTTGAATTGTAGCCAAATACCGTTGTTACATCGAATTGGCCTGAGCTCAACTGGCGGGTGGTGTTTTTCTTGAAATTGTGAAGGTAAATATGATTGTAACCATCTTTTTCGCTGGTGATCAGGAAAGATTCACCGTCCGGAAGAAAATGCAGATCGTCGGTGATGTCAACATACCAGGGACTAGTTTCTTCATAAATCACCTTACTTTCTCCGCTTGAGGCATTTGCAAA
Source organism: Bacteroidales bacterium (assembly GCA_019454985.1). Taxonomy (GTDB): domain Bacteria; phylum Bacteroidota; class Bacteroidia; order Bacteroidales; family F082; genus JALNZU01. Next base: position 97,835 of record JACFNF010000009.1, on the reverse strand, counting down.
CAAAATTTCAAAATGATTTTGATGGCGGTTGAGTCGCTGGATGGAAAGAATCTCGGGGTCAGTTGTCCATGCAATACGCGGGATATAAATATCCTCGTTATCACCGGTTTGCATCGTCACGGTTTTTCCGTTTTCGAGGTTAAACACCTTGACGCTAACCACCGAGTTGTTTTCGCCGGCTTTCGGATATTTGTATTTGTAATGTTCGGGATATAATTCGCCGTAATAAGTCATTTGAAACTCTTTGACTTTCGATTCATCGAATCGGATAAAAGCAATTTTTTTGCTGTCGCCTGACCAGAAAAATGCCTGAGAGAAACTGAACTCTTCTTCATAAACCCAGTCGGGGGCTCCGTTGATTATCTCATTGTGTTTTCCATCAAAGGTGATCTGAGTTTCTTCATCCGACAAGAGGTCAGTGATATACAGATTGTTATCACGCATAAAAGCAACCTTCTGGCAGTCGGGCGAAAAGGTAGCAAGCTGCTGTTTGCCATTAGCCGAAAGCGGTTGAAGTTTTTTTGATTTTAAGTCGAGTACATAATAAGCCGAGCGTGTGCTATGCCTATAAATCGGCTCTGTTTCGGTGGCAAAGATGATTTTCGTCTCATCGCTGCTCAGCTCAAAATCATAAAGGGGTAGTGCCACAGTATCGCCTTCGGGTATAAGATCGGACGATTGAACTAAGGTTTTCAGCTCGTTGCCTGTTTTAAAGTCGAATACAACGAGATTGCCATCCACAATCTGTGCAAATGTGTTGCCGTTGGCCAGAGGGCGGATGCCATAAACATATTCAGGGCTGAATTTGCGGCTTACCCAGATGTCTTCGAGGGTAAGCTGCTGTTTTTCTTGAGCATAAATTGCTAAAAAATAAAACGAGAATACATTGATTAACAATGCTTTTAAAAAATAACTTTTCATTATGACAGGTTGAGTTTTGATGAAGTCCCAAAATTAAGAAATTATCTTTCGCCTAAGGTTGCAGAATACGGGTTCGTTTCTTATTTTTGCAGCCTCAATTCGGGAGAGTTGTTCCGATAACGGGCGTTTAACTCAGTTGGTTTAGAGTGTCACCTTGACAGGGTGGAAGTCACTGGTTCGAGTCCAGTAACGCCCACGACAATAGTCGCCAGAGATGGCGACTATTTTTGTTGCCTGATCATGGGGTAATGCCGTTGTTTAAAAAATTTATAAGAAATTCCGATCGTGGTGAGGTTATAAAAATCGTAGGGTGAACTTTTTATACTCTCGAATGTATCGAGTTTGTCATCGTTCATCCAACGGTTGGCCGATTCAAAGCGGAGAAACCAATGGTCGTTTAATTTAAATTTTACACCAGCCCCGATGATGGCCACTCCTTCGACGACTAGGCCGAACGGTCCTCCGCCGTTTCCGTAACCTCTTTTGGCTCTCACTTGGCCTGTGTCAATAAATTTGAGTGTTGAATTATAATTGCTCAGGCCTACTCCCACAATAATATATGGATCCCACTTTTGATCGGAACGATAACGCCAAAATAGCCGTATCGGATTAAAATTGACGCTCATGTTGCCTTCGAAAAGTTGGGCATCAAAACGCTGATTGCTTCGGGCTCCTGAAATTGTGGCATAGGCTAATTGTCCGCCCACGGCAAAATAAGAGCTGATATCCCAGATCAGGGTGCCTTGTATGGTGAAACCAACTTCGTTTTGGGGTTTAGTGGCAGGGAACACCACATGGGTTTTAATGTCGGTAAACGAAACGGTTGGCCCGACAGCAGCGGTCATGATAATGCCCATATCATATAAATACATTCGATGGACAATGCTTTGTGCTGAAAGTGATCCGCCACAGACGAAAAGCCCGAAAAACGTCAGCCATAGTCTTGGCGACAGAAATTGCTTTATTGTGGAACTCCCACGTTTGACAGGGCGCACAAAAGGTGTCATTGCCAATCGTTGCTGCTCAATACACTGGCCTACGCAGCGTTGTAGATTAATTTGGTTTATCTATCTTTTTGATGATTCAAAATAACATTTTCTAATTGTTCGGCGCTTATCTTTTTCGCAATAATCGTTTTGTTTTTATCGAGCAGATAAATCACCGGAACACTATAAATATCATAGAGATTATGAAAGTCGGGTGTGATGCTTTTCATGCCGTTGACATGAAAAAAAGGATATTTTTTTTCATTCAGATAATGCTTCCATCCTTCGAAGTCGTTTGTTGTATTCACCGCATAAATTCCTAAATCGTATTTATGACTTGCATATAATTGATTGAGGCTCTCCATTTCTTTTTTGCAGTGGCTGCATGTTTGATCCCAAAAAACAAGGATAGTAAAACGATTTGTCAATTCATTGAAAGAGCGGTAATTGCCGATGGTATCAATGAGCCACATATCGGGAGCTTTGAGCCCGATCAAACTTTGACGCATTTTGCTCACCCGTTCGTCTAATTTTTCCAGGATAGAAGGCGTCAGGTTTTTTACTTTCCCGGTATCGAAATAATGATCAACGAAATAGATAAAGACCTTGTCGAGACCCATGATTTTGGGATTTTGATATTCCGAAACAAAATGCCATGCCAAAAAGTCGGTCATTTCCTGATTTTCTTTGGCGGCCGACATCAGCCGTTCGGCTTCCATGATCACTGTGTCGGGATCGGGAACGATAAGCTGTTCGAAGTAGGTTTTAAGTTTCATAGGGAGCAGGGGAGAGCGCAGCAAACGATCGTCGTCCATTTGGAAACCATCCCAAAAATGGTTCCGGTAGTAATGATAAGCTGCTTCTTTGTCGTGTTGTATCTCAGTAGGGATCACCGGATCCTGCATGGCTGAAAATATTCGCGCAACCAAGGAGGCGGGCCTTTCCAGAAAAGTATTTTCGCGTAACGCCTGTGCAGCTTCCTGCAGCTTTTTGGCCGAGATGCTATCGTTTTCCTGCAAAGATTTTTGAAGCTTATTCACCAACTGAATGTGGTCAAAAAATGATTGATTATCCCGGCTTCCATCAATGCGTACACCTGATTCGTTGGATAACAATCCGGCCTGTATGGTAAAAAACTGCTCGTCGCCGATTAAAAACTCAATGAGTTTTTCTTTTTTGGGATTGGCAAGCAGATAAATACCTTGTTTTAGCGGTTCTTCTCCCTGAAATAACGCCTCACCCTTTTTTCCGATACAGGTGTCAGCCATATAGAATTTATCGCCGTAATAATGAGCCAGATAAAACACTGTGTCCCGATTATCTTCGAGTTCGATACGAATCTGATAACCCTTCTGGGCTGTCAGCGAAGCGGAAAACAGTATAAATAATATAGGTAATAAGAAGAACGAAACAGTCTTTTTCATTCGAATTAATTCATTACACTTTAACCTACAAAAGTAGGCAATATTGCATGATTGAGAGAAAATTTCTTTGTTGACAAAAAGGGAAACAGCCTTATTGCATCGTCTTTCGGAACAATAAATATTGTATATTTGCACCGATTTTGGTGCTTATGTAGAATTCAATCTGCATGCTTAAAAGGGAACCGGGTGTAAATCCCGGACAGTACCCGCTGCTGTAAGCTCGTTTCAAGCCTCCGAAAATCGTTGCCACTGTGTCGTTTAAGGCATGGGAAGGCTTCGGAGGGAGAGTAAGTCAGAAGACCTGCCACGATCATTTGTTTTGAACAAAGCTTTCGGGATAAAAGCTTGTCGGCGTGTTTCTCACCATCGGCAATTTTCCCAGAAGTTTTGAGGTCGTTGAACGTTTAACCTTAAAACTGTTTTTTTTATGTTTAATTTTTTCTCTTTACGCCATTTTCTGCTGGCCTTTGTTTGGTTTTTTAGCGCCGGATTGATGGCACAACAATCACTACACCAACTTATTGTCGTTTCAGGAGGCGCTTATTCCAATCCCGACGACTTTGTTGAGTTAGGGTCATTCAATCCTCAAACCGGTCTTACCATGCCGTTTGGCCAAATCCGAACCCAGGCGGTGCAGGATGCTTTGGTTGATGGTAATCGCCTTTATGTTACGGCAACGGATAGCCTTGTTTGTTATGATTTGGATACTTATCAACGAATTGCTGCCATTGCTTTGCCGGGTGTTCGCTATCTTCACGTGTCAGGCGACTTGCTGTTTGTAGGTATGCAATACCCGCTGACAGAGAATTTTGTACGTGTACTCGATAAAGAAAACCTTGCAACACTGAATGTTGTAAGTCAGGTGAGCGGCGAAACAGCTACAATGCTCGATTTCGATGGGAAAGTATATGTGGCTGTGCCAGGCGACTGGACCAGTACGGTTGGAAAAATGGCCATTCTGAATGCAACTGATGGCTCCTTTATCGAAGAGATTGATTTTCAGGAGTCTGGAGCAGGTATTCACGATTTGTTCGCTTTTAACAATAAAATTGTTGCTGTCAATCGCTCGGCCTGGGGGAGCTCAACCGGTGTGATTTCATTTTTTGATCCTATCAACAAAAGTGTTACGCATCACACCTTGCCTTATAACCTGGGGAAAGGCATTGCAATTCATAATGATCAGCTTTATCTGCTCGTGAATGATGCCGTAGGTATTTTTGATCTGATGAGCCTGACCATTACAAACCCGACTTTGTTACCCGATCCGGGATCTGCTTCGTTCATCAATTATGCCGATATTGTTTTTGACCACCTGGGCGAAAAATTTTATGCAACCATCACTGATTATTTCTCGATGGGCGCCGGATTCATTTATTCAAAAGATGGGGTGCAAACCGGAACATTTGATGCCGGTATTTCAGCAGAGGCTCTTGCATTGGAATATCGGACGACAAGTTTTATGAATGAAAAACAAGCGATGTCTCTGACGGTTTATCCAAACCCGGCAAAAGGAAATATTATGCTTAGTTTGCCCGATAATTCACAATTTGCCGAAATATCACTGTTTTCGTCATTTGGTCAACTGTTAAGGAAAGAAGATGGAAGAACGGCAGGCCGGAGCCTGAATGTTGAGGGTTTGAAGCCTGGTGTTTATCATGTAATGGCTCTAAGCACAAAAGGAAAAAGTTATAGCGCCTCTTTTTTAAAACAATAAATCGTTGATAAAGAAAAAATACTTGTTCACAATTTTTGTGTTACTGCTCGTATCTGGTTTGCTGGATAGGGCGGTAGCACAGTTTGCACCGGCTGTGGGAATTGAAGGAACTACAGCCATTTCGGCCGACAGCAGCGTGTTTGTGGCCTGGGGGAGTCATGGTCAGCTCGAGAGGGGATTGATGAAAATCAATGAGCCTGAAATGGGATTGGCCACTTTTGGAACGGAGAGTGATGCTTATGGGAAGGCCGATCTGGTGGCGTTGAGCTTAGGCGATGGTGGAAGTTTTACTTATTATTTTGAAATCCCGGTAATTGACGGTCCCGGACCCGATTTTGCTGTGTTTGAAAACAGTTTCTCTAATGATTTTCTCGAACTTGCCCATGTGGAAGTAAGTAGCGATGGCCTGCATTTTGCCCGCTTTCGCTCGGTCTCCCTCACACAGACTCAAACACAGGTTGATGGCTTTGGGGTGTTAGAGGCCGTCAAAATTCATAATCTGGCCGGAAAATATCGTGGGCTCTATGGTACTCCTTTCGATTTGGCTGAGCTTGACGACCCGGATTTAGATCGGAATGCAGTGCATTATATCCGTATTACTGACGTTGTGGGCTCCATTGATCCGGTCTTTGGAAGCCGTGATAGCGAAGAAAATCTGATCAATGATCCCTGGCCGACGCCTTTCCCTTCTTCAGGTTTTGATCTTGATGCCCTCGGCGTGATCTACGATCAACGTTATAGCTCAGTAACCAAAATATCGGCTTGCCCTTATCATATATATCCAAATCCGTTTAAAGATTTTTTGTTTATCAATGGGGAATCAGACTGTGAAGTGACGTTTTTTGATGCTCTCGGTAAAACGATCATGATTCATCAGAAAGTTTCTTCGCATGAATGGATCTCTACCCAAAGGCTGATGCCGGGATTTTATTGCCTGAAAATTCAAAATAATCACGGAAGCTGGATGTTGAAATTGCTGAAACAATGAGGATTGGGCTGTTTATCGTGGTGTGGATATGCCTTATGGCGTTGCAAAGCCGGGCTGATATTCCTGATACGGTTTATCTGAAGCAGGTGGAAGTTACTGCCAGAACGATAACGGCTGTTCCTCACGATCGCTTGCAGTTGCTCGACAGCATGATGGCTCAAACCTCTAAAACACTGACGCTTTCGGGGGTTTTAGGCCTGAACAGCCCGGTCTTTATTCGCGAAAATGGTTATGGTGGATTGGCCACGGCTTCGTTTCGTGGAACAACGGCTAATCATACCCTTGTTTTGTGGAATGGCGCACTCATCAATGGTCCACAACTGGGTCAGGTTGATTTTTCAACCATCCCCATGTTTTTAGTTGACCAACTTGTTGTTCAGGCTGGTATTTCCGATATTCATCATATAACCGGGATTGGAGGTGTGGTGACGGTGAACAATCTGCCCGACCTGTCGAAGAAACTGCAAGTATCACTTTTGCAATCTGTTGGCAGTTATAAGAGTTTTGGCAGCTTTTTTGGCGGCTCATTGTCTAACAGCAAGTTGCAGGCCCGAATTAGGGCTTTTCGTAAATCAAGCCTCAACAATTTTGAGTATTTGAACACTGCTCAATGGCCGCAACAGAAGATGGAGAACGTCAATGCACAGTATGCTGTGAAAGGCTTTCAGCAAGAGTTCTACTATCGAAAAGGAAAGAGTTTGTTCGGGCTGGTGAGTTGGAATCAATGGGACGAACGACAGTTGCCGCCGATTATGACCAATGTGGATCGCGGCGGCCGTCCCGAAGAGTATCAAAATACAAAATTTAGTCGTAATGTGCTGTCGTGGCGCTATTTTTCCGGTTCGATGACCCTGAGTGCGCGTACCAATCTTCTTTTTGAAAAGCAACACTATTTTCTGAAAACGACTTCGTCTTATCCGCCTTATGCGGTCGTTTCACTCATTGATTCTGAAAATCAATCATCCGTTTGGCAGAATCATTTGATGATGAGCCGGCAGTTGGGAATGTATCACATGGAGGTTTCAACCCAGTATGATCTGGAGCAGGTGCGGAGCAATAATTTGCCTGAACACAAACAACGCCGTTTTTTTGGCCTTTCTGCCAGCAGCGAGCGTGAATTTGACTCTGGAATCAACCTCAGATTGGGGATTCGTTTAGATCGTATGAATCACGAACGTGCAACTTTAAGCCCGACGATGAGTATGACATTCGTGCCTAAAAGCCTGAGCTCTGTTAGTTTTGGACTTACCGGAGGACGGGCCCAACGTTTTCCAACCATGAACGACTTGTATTGGTTCCCCGGAGGAAACCCCCGTCTCGTTCCGGAAAAGGCATTGCAATCCAGTATGTTTACTGCATGGCAAACGCAGCAAAATGGTTTGGTGGCAGAAAGCCGGTTCACCATTCATGCTTCGTGGATCAGAAACTGGATACAATGGCGGCCATCCTCATTTCGATACTGGATTCCGGAAAATATTGCACAGGTGTTTGCACGGGGTGCTGAGCTTTATCAATCTGTTTCTTTGGTGCGCGGCCATTGGAATATGTCGTTCAAAGCGCACTACTCTTTTACCCTTACCACAGACGAGGGCCAAACGGCTCATCAACAGCATTATGCGGGTAAGCAGTTGATCTACATCCCAAAACATCATGCAAATCTGAATGCCCGTATTGACTATCGCCGGGTTTATCTAAGCTTTGGAACTGAGCTCGTCGGACAGAGGCGGACAACCTACAACGATGATCTTGAAGTTTTTGGAAATTTGCCTTCCTATCAATTGGTGAATCTTGGTATAGGTTGGAGTTGGCGAAAATTTAATGTTGATTTGAAATTAAACAACCTTTTTGACATTGATTATCAGGCAGTAATGTGGCGACCTATGCCTGGACGTAACTTTGAATTTGTTGTTTCCTATTCATTTGAAAAATATTTACATCCATGATAGCTCATCAAAAAATGATTTTAAGTTTGCTTAAACAAGGAAACGTTTTAGCGCTTGTGGGCCTTGTGTTGTTGGTCGTATCGTGTCATAAACAACCGGACGATAATCCCGAAAACCGGCATCCGCTTTCTCTCGGACGCGGGTTTTATGTGGTCAACGAAGGGAATTTTACCATGGGGAATGCCACTCTGTCCTATTTTCAGGCCGACTCAGGAAAAATGTTGCAGAATATCTTTTTTATCAGAAACAACGTTCCATTAGGCGATGTGGCTCAATCCATGGCTTTTTGGAAAAAAAGCGCCTTTGTTGTTGTTAACAACAGCGGAATTATTTGGAAAATTAATGCCGAAACAGCCGAGATTGAAGGGAAAATGGCCGGAATGGCTTCGCCGCGTTTTGTGTGTGTGATAGATGACAATAAGGCAGTAATAAGCGATTTCCAGGAAAAAGCTTTGCGTATTTTCAACCCCCAAAATCTTGAAACAGAAGGATATATCCATCTTGGAAGAACGGCAGAACATATCTTGTTTGCACAGGGAAAACTGTTTGTTGCCAATTGGTCGGCTTATGGTCAGACTGCAGAAAATAACACCGTTCAGGTGATTGACCCGTCTCGCAATATGTTGATTGATAGCATTATCGTTACGAAAGAGCCAAACAGTATGGTGATTGATCGGAACCAGAAACTCTGGGTTTTGTGCAGCGGAGGATATTTAAATGAGGAATACCCTGCACTTTATCGCATCAATGCCAATACTCACGAGATTGAACGAACATTTGTTTTTGCAGAAAAAACTATTTCGCCCGAACAATTGTCAATCAACGCTTCAGGCGATACCCTCTACTTTTTGAATCAGGGCGTCTGGAGGATGACGGTGGACGCAACTGCATTGCCTCAAAACGTTTTTGTCGCTTCCGGACAACACAATTTTTACCGTTTGGCGGTTGATCCGTTCAGCTCACAGTTGTTGGTTACAGATGCCGGCAATTTTCAACAAAAAGGTTACATCTTCAGGTATAGGCCTGATGGCACGCAAATTGATTCATTGACAGCCGGGGTTATCCCCGGATTTATTGGATTCAATTCTAACCTTTAAATAATTCATGATGAACAACAAAGTAGATGTCACCTGGGCTGGCGATATGTCGTTCGAGGCCGAGGTTAACGGATTTAAACTTCTTTTGGATGCCGATGAAAAAGTTGGCGGACAAAACCGCGGGCCACGCCCTAAACCCCTTACATTAGTCTCGTTGGGAGGATGTACAGGGATGGATGTCATCTCAATTCTGAAAAAAATGCGTGTCGAACCTGAATGGTTTAACGTGGAAGTAGATGGTGAACTCACCGAGGAACATCCGAAATATTATCACAAGATTCATATTAAATACACTTTCAAGGGAAAAGATCTGGATCGGGAGAAAATCGAAAAAGCTGTCAATATGTCACAAGACCGTTATTGTGGAGTGAGCGAGCTTTTGCGAAAGGGCGCCCAGCTTACCAGTGAAATCATTATTGTGGACTAAACGATTTCTAACACTGGTTGTACGACATCCAGAAATTCGCTTAAAATCATGGATGTAGCCCCCCAGATGATATGAGAGCCAATGACATAACAAGGTATTTCGTAAACCAAACCATCACTTGCAGTGATGGTTTTTTGTTGCAGACAATCTTGCTGCATGAGCTTTTTGAGCGTTACCGTGAAAATTAGTCCAACCTCTTTTGGGTCAGGACTGTAATGCGGAAGTTCGGGTAAAAAACCCACAAAAGGATGAACGTTAAAATTGCTTGGCGGGATATAGAGCGGGGTCAATTGGCCTAAGATCGCATGATCAGGCACGACGATGCCGGTTTCTTCCTTTGTTTCGCGCTGGGCGGTTTTCATCAGATCATGATCTTCCAAATCGAAACGGCCACCCGGAAAAGCAATCTGACCGCTATGAACACCATCGTAAACAGAGCGTTGAATTAAAACCAGCGACAGCTCACTATGCTGATAATGAAGCAAAAGCATCACGGCGCTCTCTTTTGGCTTTGAGTTGTTTGTGGGCTGTCTGAGATGCGATATCCTTCTGGTGATGGGTTCAAGACGAGATTGAGCCGACCAGCCCGGAAGGGGTTCCCCCAGCCGTTGCTTTAGCAATTGTTCAAAATTAAGCTTGTCAGGCATATTTTTTGTACAAAAATAAACCTTTTCAATTGTCCGGGCATAGGGAATACTTATGCCTAACAGCACTCGTCGGATGGGGAGCCGTTTAATTTTTGTTAAATCACCTTAAAAAGAAAAAAGCAACCTTTTTTTTGTAATTTTACACAGCGAAATAAATGAAAATGGTCAAAGAAAAAGAAAGTACGGATGTATTGGGCCTGACTGCGGTTGATGAACCGCTCGACCTTATCCTTTTTAATGACGATTTTAATACCTTCGATTTTGTGATTGATACGCTTGTTGAGATCTGCGGACACTCATACGAACAAGCTGAAACCTGCACCTGGATCGTTCATTACAAAGGCAGGTGTGCTGTAAAATCAGGCACCATATCGGAGCTGAAACCTATTTATCAGGAATTTGTAAATCGTAATCTGACAGCTAGTATCGAATAACAAAATGTGGGCAATTGTTCTAACCTTGATTGGCATTGGACTGATCATCCTACTGCTTGAGATTCTGGTCATCCCCGGAGCCGGAATAGCCGGGGTGATTGGATTCGGCCTGATGGTGGCAGGGGTTTATCTGGCTTTTGAAAAAGGTGGGAATGCCATCGGTTTTATGGTTCTTTCCGGAACCGTTCTTCTCAATATTTTAGCCTTGATTCTTGCTCTTCGCTCCAAAACCTGGGACAAAGCCATGCTCAAAAAACAAATTGATGGTAAAGTGAACGTAGTGGATAGCCGCATTCAGCCTGGCGATCAGGGAGTGACAATTTCGCGCTGTGCCCCGACAGGGAAAGCACTCATACACAATGAATTTTATGAAGTATTTGCCGGCACCGATTTTATTGATGAAAACCAGACTGTGGAAGTCATCAAAGTTGAAGGTGGCCGTATTTTGGTGAAACGTAAACTTATCAGCCATGAATGACATGTATGTAATCGTTGCAATCGGATTGGGTTCAATTTTTCTAATCTGGTTTCTTTTTTATTTTATCCCGGTAGGTCTTTGGTTTACTGCTTTGGTATCGGGCGTCAGAATTTCACTACTTCAGTTGATTCTTATGCGTTGGCGTAAAGTACCGCCTTCGGTGATTGTAAATAGTATGATCGCAGCAACCAAAGCCGGCTTACACCTCGAACGCGATGATCTGGAAGCCCATTATCTTGCCGGGGGCAGGGTGCAGCAAGTTGTCAATGCCCTGATTTCGGCTGACAAGGCTAATATTGAACTGAATTTCAAAACGGCTACTGCCATTGACCTTGCCGGGCGCGATGTGTTTCAGGCCGTTCAAATGTCAGTAAATCCGAAAGTGATTGATACAAAGAGGGTTGCAGCTGTAGCCAAAGATGGTATTCAGCTTATCACTTTGGCTCGTGTCACCGTTCGCGCCAATATCCGCCAACTGGTGGGTGGAGCTGGTGAAGAAACGATCCTTGCTCGTGTGGGCGAAGGCATTGTTTCGAGTATCGGCTCGGCTGACTCACATAAAAGCGTTCTCGAAAATCCGGATTCCATCTCGAAAGTTGTTCTTAAAAAAGGCCTTGATTCGGGTACAGCCTTCGAAATCCTATCCATTGACATTGCGGATATTGATATTGGAAAAAATATTGGAGCAGTGTTGCAGATGGATCAGGCACAGGCCGACAAAAATATTGCACAGGCAAAAGCCGAGGAACGCCGTGCTATGGCAGTGGCTTTGGAGCAGGAAATGAAAGCCCGCGCACAGGAAGCCCGCGCTAATGTTATTCAGGCTGAGGCGCTTATCCCTCAGGCTATTGCCGAAGCCTTTAGGACGGGTAACTTAGGTGTGATGGATTATTATCGCCTTCAGAACATTCAGGCTGACACCAAAATGCGCGACAGTATTTCTGAAACCGGCCATGATAGCCCCACGCAGGCAAAAGATCCAAATAGCATAAAAAAATAACGGCCTCCTTATCACAATGTCAATTTGAAAAACGTTTGTGTCAGGAGGTGGATACAAACGTTTTTTTTAAGGTCAAATTTTGAAAAACAAAACAACGAAACTCCATGTTGATCGAAAAGAAAATAGAAGAGCTGACTTCATTTTTGGGCAAACATCTCAGCCCGGATGAAAAGAAGCTGATTGATAAAGCTTTCGAGCAGGCCAGCCGGCTCTATGCCGGCAAAACACTTGTTGACGGCCGACCTGCAATTGAACATTATGTGGGAGTGGCCGAAATCGCAGTTTATGAACTGGGCCTGCGGGTACCTTCACTTATCGTATCTCTTTTACACGGAATTGACCCTGATACCGAAGAGAAATTAGCAGAAATACGTCAGGATTACGGCGAAGATGTGGCCGTTATCCTCAATGGTTTTCGACGTATCTCCAATCTGCCTACGACTCGTATTTCGTTCCAGTCTGAACAGTTTCGTAAGTTATTCCTTTCGTTTGTTGAAGATATTCGAGTCGTGCTTTTGAAAATAGCCCATCGTCTATATGATATCCGTCATCCGGAATTGCTTGACGATGAAAAGAAAACACGGTTTTTACAGGAAATCAAACATTTATATATCCCTATCACACATCGCTTAGGCCTTTATACGGTGAAAGCCGAATTTGAAGAAAAGGTGATGCGTTTTGAACACCCCGAAACTTTTCAGATGATCGAAGGAAAGATAGCCGCAAGCAAAGATCATCTTGAAAGGTTTATGAAAGATTTTATTGCACCAATCGAGATTGCTTTGCAGGAAAACGGGATCAAGTCGGCTATCAAATGGCGAACGAAATCAATCCCCAGCATTTGGGCTAAAATGAAAGATCAAAATGTTGAATTTGAACAGGTTTATGATCTTTTTGCCATCCGCATCATCATTGATACAAACCAGAAAAAAGAAAAAGAAGAATGTTGGAGGACTTATTCATTGGTGACGGACATCTATACGCCTAATCCGAAGCGGCTTCGCGATTGGATTACCACCCCAAAGGCCTCTGGCTACGAATCGCTCCATACTACAGTCAAAGCGGCCGAAGAGAAATGGGTCGAAGTGCAAATTCGTTCGGTGCGTATGGATCAGGTGGCCGAGAAAGGGCAGGCTGCACACTGGCTTTACAAAGACAAACCCGCAATAAAAGAATCGGAAGACTGGCTCAACCAGGTGCGCGATGTACTCGAAAATCCTGAACAACTACGTTTTGATGCGTATAAACGAAGTAGTGCTACATCAAACGATAAAATTTTCATTTTTACCCCAAATGGCGACCTCAAACAATTGCCCGGCGGATCAACAGTACTCGACTTTGCCTATGAAGTCCATACACAGGTGGGCGCTTCATGCAGTGGTGCAAGGGTGAATAACCGCATTGTGCCAATCCGTCACGTTTTGCAGAATGGCGATAAAGTTGAAATCATTACCAGCAAAAAACAATCTCCAAAGCACGATTGGCTTTCGTTTGTTGTTTCTGAAAGGGCAAAATCCAAAATTAAACGGTATCTTAAGGAGGAAGAACTGAAAGAAGCCGAGTTTGGGAAGGAGTTGCTTCTTCGTAAGCTGAAAAACTGGAAGTTGGTTTTTAACGATGATATCATCAATCATTTGGTAAAGCACTATAAAAAAAGCACTTCCACCCAGCTTTACCATGATATTTCGACTGAAAAGATTGACCTGATCGAGCTAAAGAAACATCTTGTTTCATTTGCAGCCGATGAAAAAACGATTGCAGGTAAACCTGTTGAGACTCCGTCCGAAACTGCTGCCGAATCGAAAAACCTGGAAAAAAAGGGTGGTAAGGATGATTATCTTGTCATTGATAACTCGATCACGAGTGTGCATTATAAATTAGCCAAATGTTGCAATCCTATACCTGGCGATGAGGTTTTTGGCTTTGTTACCATCAACAGCGGTATTACTGTTCATCGTACCACCTGCCCCAATGCTACCCGGCTTCACGAACGGTATAGCTACCGCTTCATTCCGGTAAAATGGAAAGAGTCGAAAGAATCCCCTGTTTTTGTGGCCGCAATTCGTGTCAGCGGAATAGATACACTTGGCTTGGTTGGCGAAATCACAAAACTGATCTCCAGCGACTTAAAAGTGAATATGCGCAGTATCTCCTTCGATACGCGAGATGGTCGTTCAATGGGGAAGATCGTGCTTTTAATCAGGGACACAGAACACCTTGAACAACTTATGCATCGCCTGAGTAAGGTGAATGGGATTGAAAAAGTAACCCGTATTGATTAACGGATATCGGTTTGTGTAAGTGATATCACCAACCAATGAGTTTACGCAGGCCGCTTTTGTTTGTGCCGGAAACTATCGGGGGCAATTGAAACCAGTCTTTGATCAGAACAGTCTTGTCGGCAGGCTCACTCAGGTGTTTAAACTCGTTGGTATGGCGGTCATAGATGTAATCTTTTGCCCATGAAGTGTGGTTCTTTTGAATTTCACTGACTGCAAAGATGAGGTTATCCAGCTCATTATCCGTCATGGTGGGGTGAATCGAAGCCCTGATCCAACCGGGTTTTTCCGAAAGGTCGCCATGATTGATTAATTCGGTAATTTTTTTCGACTTATCGTAAGAAACATCGAGCAGGAAGTGTCCGTAAGTGCCAGCACAGGCGCAACCGCCACGAACCTGAATGCCAAAACGGTCGGAAAGAAGCTTGACGACAAGGTTAAAATGTACATTATCAAGATAAAACGAAAGAGCTCCCAAACGATCTTCTACATTATCCGCCAGAATGTGAAGTCCGGGTATTTGTTTGAATCCCTTGAAAGCTTTTTGAAGCAGCTCGTGTTCACGCTGTCGGATAAGTTTGGGTTGCATCTGGTTTTTAACCTCAATGGCCAAAGCAGTACGCATGGCCTGCAAAAATCCGGGAGTGCCGCCATCTTCGCGCAGTTCAATATCATCTATATATTTATATTCACCCCAAGGATTGGTCCAGTCAACCGTTCCGCCGCCAGGATTATCGGGTGTTGGGCTATTGTAAAGTGAGCGATCGAAAATCATGACTCCGGAGCTCCCCGGCCCACCCAAAAATTTGTGTGGACTAAAAAAGATGGCATCTAATTTCATCAATTCATCTTCGGCCGGATGCATATTAATGTCAACGTAAGGCGCTGAGGCTGCAAAGTCAACGAAAATGATTCCTCCGTTTTCGTGCATGATGCGGGCCAGCTCGTGATATGGGGTCTCGATCCCCGTAACATTTGAGCAGGCAGTGAACGAGCCTATTTTGAATGCACGATCTTTGTAAATTTCCAACTGACGACGAAGCTCATCGGGATTCACCAAAAGTTGTGCATCCGGCTGAAGAACAACCACATCCACATTGGCTTCGAACCAGCTTGTGTGGTTGGAGTGATGCTCCATGTGGGTGATGAAGACGACCGGCTTTTCATGGTTTTTTTGGCAGTCGTTGCCTTTGATGTTGCGGCAGTTACGAAATCCCATGATGCGCTGCATCTTATTGATTACGGTGGTCATCCCAGAGCCGGCCGTAATGATCACATCATTCGGGCCTGCATTCACATGGGCTTTGATGAGCTTGTGTGCGTATTGGTAGGCTTTGGTCATCAAAGTGCCGGTTTCGCTGGTTTCGGTATGGGTGTTGGCCACAAAAGGGCCAATCGTATTGGCTATCCGGTCCTCAATAGGTTTGTAAAGACGTCCGCTGGCAATCCAGTCGGCATAAATCAGTTTTTGCGATCCGTAAGGACTTTTATAAATCAGGTCGAATCCGATGGTGTTTCGGCGAAAAAAATCAAAATGTTGCTCAAGTGATTGCATAAAAATGAACTTACGTGAACAATGACAATGTTCCCGGCAAAAAAGTTGCCTGTCGGTGCCCCAAAATTAGATTGTCGGTAACAATCTGACAAAAATTAATGTGTGTCGCTTTTGGAGATTTGCAGCAAAGTGATTTCAACTGAGCCGTTTTCCGGAAGAAATTCAATCCAGGTGTTGTCTTCGCTAAACCATTTGTATTGCTGACCTATTTTAACGACAAAATCATTCAGCTCACCATTGTTTGGGATTGGCAATACAAATCCGCCATTACGACCCGACTTGCTTCCGAAATTAACCAGAAGAGGGAAGTCGCCATTTCCGGTGTTACGCGCTTTTACCAAAACATAGTTTGAACGCCGTTCTGTAACGTCAACGGGCTCGAATTCAAATCGCTTGGATGTGTTGGCAGGAATGAGAATTGCAGAAGTATTCAGCTCTCTGATTTTATTTTCTTCGATGAGTGCGGCAATTTTTTTAATCATTTCGCGAGGATAGGTCTCGTCGGGTTTAACCCCCTCGGCGAAAAGATATTTTTCAATCGCCTGATCGTAGCTGCGGCTGTTGTAGAAACGGTCGGCTTCAGCCACGGCTTTGTTATATTCAGAACGCAAAGTCATCAGCCTCTCTTCAATGATGGCATCCACTTGTTTGATGCGCTTTTGGGCAGCTTCATCATTGGGTTTAAAGCCCAAGGCAGCGTTGAGCGAGCTGAGGGCCTTTTTGTATTCTTTGATGCTGATGTTTTGTTCCGCTTCGTCCATGGCAGCCAGGTAGCCTTCTTCGCGTTCGCGTGTAAGCGCTTCGAGTGTACGGTTAACTTCAGATAGTTTTTCGTTGGCCAGAACATGATTTGGATCGAGTCGTAGCACTTCACTGTATTTTCCCAAAGCTCCGGAATAATCTTTACTTGTAAGCATCTGCTCAGCTTCATTAAGTAAATTGTTGATCATCAGTTCTTTTTGGCGTGCAGCTTCTCTGGCTTCAAGCTGCTTGGTGGCTTGTGCCATCTGCTCAGTAGGATATTGGCTGCCGGGTTTGAGTTTTAATGCTTGTGAATATTTCTCGATGGCTGCCTGAAATTCCTCTTTGTCAAACAGCTGGTCGGCAATGGCAATGGCTTGTTGGTACGCTTCATCGCGTTCGGCAAGAGCTTTTTGCTCGTCGAGTGCCTTTTCAGCAGCTTTGATTTGTTTCTGTGGATATTCGGCCGTTGGATTTAAAGCTAACGATTTCCGATAGTTTTCGATGGCTTGCTGAAAATCATCATTGCTAAAAAGCCTGTCGGCTTCGGCCAACAGCTCATTGTAGGCTTTTTCTTTTTCAGCGGCGGCTTTTTGCTCGGCAATTTGGGTGCGTAACCTGCCGATTTTTTCGTTTGGCAGACTTTCGCTCGGTTTGATGGCAGCAGCCTGAACATACAGCTCGAGCGCTGTTTCAAATTGCTGCTTGTTTTCGGCATCTATGGCATGACTCATCAACTCATTGAATTTGTTTTCAGTAAGTTGAGATTCTTTTTGAGCCAATAGAATTTCCTCAATTTTCTGAATCTGTTGGGTCGGATAATTTTCGTCGGGTTTTAGTTCTCGGGCTTCCGTGTAGTTTTGGACTGCCGCATCAAATTTTTTCTCATTAAAAAGAAGGTCGGCTGTGGCGATCAGTTCGAGATACTGTTTTTGGATTTTCTCGGCCGTTGCCTGAGCTTCCATTACTTCGCTAAGTTTTTGAAGTTGTTCGGCGGGATAGCTTGACGAAAGATTGAGCGTCTGGGCTTTCTCATAAGCTTCGCGCGCCTGGGCCAGCATGCCTCCTGCAAACAAAGCGTCGGCTTGTGTAATCAATTGCTGGTATTGCGCCATTTTGGCATCGGCTTCCCGATTTTCCTGGATGAGTCGCTGACAGTCGGCGATTTTCAGCAGCGCCGATTCATTGTCGGGTAGAATTTCGAGTGCATTTTGATATTGGCTTAAAGCCAAGTCCGGATTGTTTTCATGAAAGGCTTTGTCACCGGCAGCCATCAATTGCTCAAATTGTTCTATGGCTTTGCGTTTGGCGGCTTCGGTCTCAACAAGCCGGACGGCTTCTGAACGTCTTTGCTGAGCCGTCGTGTTGGCCGGATCGAGCTTCAAAACGTTGTCATAAGCAGGAATGGATTCACTGTAACTCCCGTTTTCAAAAAGCTGATTAGCGGCCATAAGCGCCTCATCAATTGCTTTTTGCTGTTGCATTTTTTCATTTCCGAGAGCAGTGTCAATGCGTTTAATCATTTCGGTGGCATATGCCTCATCGGGAATGATTTGGAGTGCATTTTCATATAAAAAACGGGCATCTGTCAGGTTTTTCTGTTCGTAAGCCTGATCGGCCTTGAGAATAGCTTGTTCAAAATCGGATTGTTGTTTTTCTAGTGGCACAAGCTCAGCCATTTTTCTGTCGGCATCGTCCCATCCGGGAATGAGTTTCTGAACTTCTTTGATTTTTTCAATGGCCAAGGCATATTGTTTCCGTTTCCGATAGGCATCAGCTTCGTCCATCAATTTCATGCAGGTCTGTTCAGTAGCATTACGTTCTTCAATGGTTTTGCGGGTTTCGGCAATGCGCAGGGCTGTCTCTTTATGGTCGGGCATCAGATCCAAAGCCAGATTGAATTGAACCAATGCTTCGTCATATTTCTTTTCGCTGCTGAGCTTCTCGCCGAGTTGGATATGATGGTCAAATTGTTGTTTCTTTTCCTGTTCTGCCTTTTTGGCTTCCATAATCTGGGCCACTTGCTTTCCGACATATTTGTCATCGGGGAATATCTCTAAGGCTTTCTGGTAGGACAGCAGCGCTTCGTCGGCTTTTCCTTGTTTCATCAATTGGTCGCCCTGATCCAAAAAAGCATAAAAAGCTTCTTGTTGTTCAAGTTGTTTTTTCATCAGGGCTACTGTTTCGGCCAGCTTTTTGGTGGCAACCGCATCATCTGGTTTGATGCGAAGTGCCATTTCGAAATAAGTCTTGGCCGAGATATAATCTTTCGCCTCTAATTTCTCGTTTCCCGATTTCAGGGTTGACTCGTAGGTTTGTGTCTGCTGGCCGGCAACGAAGTTGAAGTTCGAGCCAAAAAGAAAGAGTAAAAACGTCAGAAAAAGTGCAAAACGCATAAGGTCAAAGTGATGTTAAAGGAGGAAACGTTTCTGAGTCGGTTTTATTACCTGCATCACTGATTTGACCATCGGAAATCAGGATGCGGCGGTCGGCCATTTGTGCCAATTGCGGGTTGTGGGTGACGATGACAAATGTCTGTTGAAATTCGTTGCGAAGGTCGAAAAAGAGCTGGTGTAAGGCATTGGCCGAAGCTGAATCTAAATTGCCCGAAGGTTCATCGGCCAGAACGACGGCAGGCCGGTTGACTAAGGCACGGGCTACAGCCACCCTTTGCTGTTCGCCACCGGAAAGCTCAGATGGTTTGTGGTTTGCACGGTCGCGAAGCTTGAAAAAATCGAGCAGTTGCATCGCCCGTAACTCGGCTTCCTTACGGTTCTTACCTGCAATGAAAGCCGGTATGCAGATGTTTTCCAAAGCGCTAAACTCCGGCAGAAGATGATGAAATTGAAAAACAAATCCAATGGATTGATTCCTGAATGCTGCCAACTCGCGCTCATTCAACCGACTGACGTTGGTTCCCTGAATTGTAAGTTTGCCCGAATCACATTTGAGCAAAGTACCAATGATCTGAAGCAAGGTCGTTTTCCCGGCTCCGGAAGCGCCAACCACCGAAACCAGCTCGGCGGGGTGAACCCGCAGGCTGACGTTCCGAAGAACCTCAATATTGCCAAAACGTTTGGATATGTTATCGGCCTGAATCATCCATTCAAATTTAGCGACAAAGGTAAACATTTCAGGTTTAGCAGCCGTTTGACAGAGGATAACGGAATTTCTTTTCGACGAATAGCGTCGCTTTTCGATTTTTGTTCTATTTTTGGGAGCTTAAACACAGATTGTTTTTTTATGAACTTACACGAATATCAGGGAAAGAAAATTCTTGGCAAATACGGGGTTTCCGTGCCTCTTGGTATTGTTGCCGATACACCGGCCAAAGCTGTTGAAGCGGCCATCGAAATTCAAAAGCAAACCAATTCCGACAAATGGGCCGTGAAGGCTCAGATTCATGCCGGGGGTCGTGGCAAGGGCGGCGGAGTGAAAATTGCCAAATCCTTAGAAGAAGTTGAGAAATATGCCGGGCAGATTCTGGGGATGATGCTTGTGACACCACAAACCTCGGCCGAAGGTAAGCTGGTTCGTCAGGTGTTAATTGAGCAAAACATCTATTATCCCGGGCCCTCTCCCGTATCCGAAATATATATGAGTATCCTGTTGAATCGTGCCACCGGACACAATATGATTATGTATTCGCCCCGCGGCGGGATGGATATCGAAAAAGTGGCTGAGGAAACACCCGATCAGATTTTTACGGAAGAAATCAATCCAGCTGTGGGTTTGCAGGCTTTTCAGGCTCGAAAAATCGCCTTCAACCTCGGCCTGTCGGGAACGGCTTTCAAAGAAATGGTGAAGTTTGTTGCTGCCCTGTATAAAGCCTATGAAGGCTCAGATGCCAGCCTTTTCGAAATCAACCCTGTAATCAAAGCTGCTGACGACCGTATTTTTGCAGCCGATTCAAAAGTGGTGATTGATAACAACGCTCTTTTCCGCCAGACCGAGATTGCCGGAATGCGCGACCTGAATGAGGAAGACCCTGTGGAAGTTGAAGCCTCAAAATTCGACCTGAATTTCGTGAAACTCGATGGAAATGTGGGCTGTATGGTCAACGGCGCCGGACTGGCAATGGCCACCATGGATATGATCAAAATGTCGGGCGGCGAACCTGCCAACTTCCTCGATGTGGGCGGTTCGGCCAACGCCAAACGCGTGGAAGAAGCATTCCGAATCATTCTCAAAGACCCCAATGTGAAAGCCATTCTTGTTAATATTTTCGGAGGCATTGTCAGATGCGACCGTGTGGCTCAGGGAATTGTTGACGCATACAAAAATATTGGCCAAATCAATGTTCCCATCATTGTCCGATTACAAGGAACCAACGCCGAAGAAGGCAAACAGTTAATTGACGATTCCGGACTGAAAGTGTTCTCGGCCATCCGTCTCGAAGACGCTTCAGCTCTTGTGAACGAAGTGCTGAAATAAATTTCTATATCTGAACAAAAAAATCAGGCTGCTCTTTCGGGCAGCCTGATTTTTTTTTGAGTTTGATAAGCTTAAATAGCTTCTGTCTCAACCACTTTGGCAAGCAGGTCGGCATAGGGAATCACCAACAGTTTTTTACCTTCGTATTCTAATTCAGTGCCACTGTATTTTTTGAAGAGTACTGAATCACCTACTTTGATGGCAGGATTCTCAATATTGCCGATTGCCAAAACGGCTGCTATCTGAGGTTTTTCTTTGGCGGTGTCGGGGATGATAATACCCGATGCCGTACGTTGTTCACCTTGTTCGCTGCTCAGGTCGAGGATCACATTTTCGTTCAGAGGTTGTAATTCTTTCATGGGATAAATATTTAATTGTTTGAATTTTGAATTCCTAAAATGCTGTTTATTCGACTTTTATCAAAACCAACGATGATTTGTCCTTCAATATCAGTTTGTGGAACTCCTTGTTGACCGCTTCTGCGAACCATTTCCTCGGCTGCATGTTGGTTTTTCGATACGTCAATATCCGTAAAATGAATGTGATGTTGCTTGAGATAACTTTTTAGGGTGTTGCACCACGAACAGCTTGGCGTGGAGTAAACAGTGACACGTTTTTGTGGTTTTTCATCTGACTGACGGGCAGCATGAAAGACCGACTCCTCGAACAGAGAAATGTAATAGGAAGGCTCGTTGCAGCCTTTCACAACATTTATAAACTGACTGCCCTCGAAAACAAGCAGGCTTGGTACGCTGCTAACACCGATTTCGGTGTGGATATCACGTACCTGTGCCACATCGGCAGCCATAATACTGACCGAATCAAGCTTTTGTGCAGCAGCGTTAAGATTGCCTAAACTGCATTCGCTTGCCTCACTGCCTGATTTATAAAGCAAAACATAATTCTTCGAACTCTCTTTGAGATTGCTGCGAAGTTCGTTGAATGATCTGATGTGTTGAATAGCCATTTTAGTTTTAATTTGTTCAAGTGCCGGATCAATTTGTATGCCATCCGAACAAAATGTTCAAAAAGGTGCCGGAAGGTGACAAATTTTCAGTTGTTCTCCTTCAATATAAATAAGGTATGAGTCGCCACGATTTTTTCATATAATCGCGGTAACCTTCATAGTGAACTAAAAGCTTTCTTTCTTCGTAATGAAGTTTGAAAATCAAGTTGATGGCTAAAATAATCAGGACGGAAAGTCGCAAAAGATTGTATTTTTCAACGACAAGTGGTGCAAACACTAAGATGAGGGCTAAATACATGGGGTGACGAATAATTCGATAAACTCCATTGGTTATCAGCCGGTTGTCGTCCGAAGGTAAAGGCAAAACATTTGCGAGATGCGGCCTCATTTGCAAAAGTGCTACAATGCCAAGCAAACAACCCAATAGCTCAATTGTCAGCAACAACATTCCGGAAGCTACCCATGGCCCGCTGACGATTAACAGCGCCATACTTAAAAACTGGATATATACAAAAAGATAAGGCAAACTCAGATATCGCATAGATCATCAATAAAAAGAACTCCCGGCTTGCCGGCTTATGCCGGCTTCTTTTGGCAAGTAGAGGGATGGTTTCCGCCGGGAGTCACGACAAAATTACAAAATCCACTTTATCAGAACTGGATAATGAACACTTCAGCCGCCCTTTTGTTTTATGCTTAAAGCCTTTATGTCAGAATGAGACGGACGACAACATATCCAAACAACTTAATTTGTATTTTTGTAAAAAATTCATCATCAAAAAATAACTTTCTATGAAATTTGATCTGATCGTAATAGGCAGTGGCCCTGGAGGTTATGTTGCAGCCATCAGGGCATCGCAATTAGGGAAAAAAGTAGCAGTGGTCGAAAAGGCCGAGATAGGCGGTATCTGCCTCAACTGGGGGTGTATCCCGACAAAGGCGCTGTTGAAAAGTGCGCAGGTATATCATTATATGAAACACGCCTCTGACTATGGTGTTCAGCTTTCGGGTGAGGTTGCCCCTGATCTCGATGCCATCGTTAAACGTAGTAGAGGTGTCGCCGAAGGAATGTCGAAGGGTGTACAATACCTTTTTAAAAAGAATAAGATCGAACTGATCAATGGATTTGGTAAGCTTGTAGCCGGAAAGAAAGTGGAAGTAACCGATGCTGAAGGCAAAAAACAAATCTTCGAAGCTGACCACATTATTCTGGCGACTGGTGCACGCGCCCGCGAACTGCCAAACCTGAAAATTGACGGAAAGAAAATCATCGGTTATCGCCAGGCAATGGTGCTTCCTCAAAAACCAAAATCAATGGTTGTGGTAGGATCGGGCGCCATTGGAAGCGAGTTTGCCTATTTCTACAACTCTATCGGAGTAGAAGTTACTTTAGTTGAGTTTTTGCCCAATATCCTTCCATTGGAAGACGAAGAAGTTTCAAAACAATTGGAACGTTCCTTTAAAAAAGCAGGAATGAAGGTGATGACCAACTCCAGCGTGGAATCGGTGGATACATCGGGCGAAGGATGCTTCGTGAAAATCAAGACCAAGAAAGGCGAAGAAAGTCTGACCGTTGATATTGTGCTTTCGGCTGTGGGCGTTGCTACCAATATCGAAGGAATTGGACTTGAGGAACTCGGCGTCAAAACAGAGAAGGGGAAAGTGGTTGTGGATGATTATTACCGCACCAATGTGGAAGGCATTTATGCCATTGGCGATATCGTTCACGGCCCGGCGCTGGCTCATACTGCTTCGCACGAAGGTATTACCTGTGTTGAAGCCATTTGTGGCCTGAATCCTGAGCCGGTTGATTACGGCAATATCCCTTCCTGCACCTACACCTCTCCCGAAGTGGCCTCAGTAGGCATGACCGAAAAACAGGCCCAAGAAGCCGGCTATGAGATAAAAGTTGGAAAATTTCCATTCTCGGCATCCGGTAAAGCCAGTGCAGCAGGCAATAAAGATGGTTTTGTGAAAGTGATTTTCGATGCTAAATACGGAGAGTGGCTTGGTTGTCATATGGTTGGCGAAAACGTTACCGAAATGATTGCCGAAGCAGTTGTGGCACGCAAGCTCGAAACCACAGGCCACGAAATCATCAAAACCATTCATCCGCATCCTACCATGAGCGAAGCCATCATGGAGGCTGCTGCCGATGCCTATGGTGAGGTGATTCATCTGTAGATAAGTCATGTAGTAGGGGTCATCCGCCGCCCAAAGGGCGGATGACCCGATCATCAAACGAACTGTTCGGGGTATGGAAATCATCAAGACAGGGATAGCCGGATTGCTCATCGTGAAACCTCAGGTTTTTGAAGATCATAGAGGCTATTTTTTTGAGTCGTATAACAAAGAGAAATTTCTCAGCCAGGGAATTGACCAGAATTTTGTGCAGGACAACGAGTCAAAATCCATGAAAGGTGTGCTCAGAGGCTTGCATTTTCAGGCTCCTCCCTTTGCGCAGGGCAAATTGGTGCGTGTGATGAAAGGCGCCGTGCTCGATGTGGCCGTTGACCTGCGTAAACAATCGCCAACTTACGGCAAATGGGCTTCCATCGAACTGACGGAATCCAATAAATGGATGTATTGGGTGCCGCCGGGCTTTGCGCACGGTTTCCTTACCCTTGAGGACAATACCGTGTTCTTTTACAAATGCACCAATGTTTACAATAAAATGTCGGAAGGCAGCATCCGATGGAACGACCCTGACCTCGGAATTGATTGGGGAATAAGCCAGCCTCTATTGTCCGACAAAGACCGTGAAGCTCCGCTTTTTAAAGATTTTACCAGCCCGTTCTAATTTTGATACCAATCTGTTGATGAGTAAACTGAGCGTTTTCATCCGCATTCGGGCGGCATGGCTGTTCATCTTTTTTATGTCGGTTTTTGGTTTGGTATCCTGCGAAAGGGCTGCTTCCGGACAATCGGTTGATCTCATTCCTGACGGCCATCGCGATACCCTTGCCATTCCGTTACAGGCGTTTTACGTATTTAATCCGCCAGTGCCGGATTTATTGCTCTTTGCCGGCGACACGGTACCGCTTCACCTGTTTTATGTGGCCGAAAATTTCGAACGCGAATTGTTAGTGAATACCTATTGGCATAGCGCTACACTTTTGAACCTTAAACGAATGCAAAGATGGTTTCCGGTCATCGAGCCGATACTGGCCGAATATAAAATACCGGACGATTTTAAATATCTCTGCGTGATTGAAAGCAATCTCAGCAATACGCGTTCACCCGCCGGAGCCAGTGGTTACTGGCAGCTGATGGAAAGCACGGCAAAAGAAAACGGGCTTGAGCTGAATACCGATATTGACGAACGTTATCATGTTGAAAAATCAACCCGGACAGCCTGTGTTTATTTGCGTAAAGCGTATAACCGATACGGTAATTGGGCCTTGGCTGCGGCCTCATACAATGCGGGCCTCAAACGCATCAGCGACTTGCTCGAACAGCAAAAATCAAAATCCTATTTTGATCTCCTGATGCCTGAAGAAACCGAACGCTACCTATTTCGGATTTTAGCTCTGAAAACCATTGCCGAAAACCCTGCTGCTTACGGCTTCAAACCCGACGAAGGAAGGTTTTATGAACCTTTGCGGTATATGGAAGATACGATTCGCGAAACCATACCCGACCTTGCTGCTTATGCCCAGTCGAAGGGTTTGTCCTATAAACTGCTCAAAATATTTAATCCTTGGCTGCGATCAAACAGGTTGCCGGTTCAGGCTGGGAAAAGTTATGTTATCAAGATCCCATTACCGCCATTCAGTGCCACCCATCGGCAATATAAGCCGGAAACGGACGCATTGAAATCACATTAAATTTGGAGAACGCAATCGAAAAGATGGAAAAATCTGCCTGTTCGGAAGATCAGTATCTCGAAGTGCAAGGCGCACGCATGCACAACTTGCGAAATATTGACCTCAGAATTCCGCGCAATCAGCTTGTGGTTATTACGGGATTAAGCGGAAGCGGAAAATCGTCATTGGCATTCGACACCCTATATGCTGAAGGTCAAAGGCGTTATATGGAAACCTTTTCAGCCTATGCCCGGCAGTTTATCGGAAACATGGAACGCCCCGATGTGGATCGCATCATCGGTTTGAGTCCGGTTATCTCTATAGAACAAAAATCGGTCAATCGAAACCCTCGTTCCAACGTAGGCACCATCACTGAAATCTATGACTTTCTCCGCTTGCTTTATGCCCGTGTGGCCGAAGCCTTTTCTTTTGAAACCGGCGAGAAGATGGTGCGGTACAGCGAGGAACAGATTGTTTCGCTTATCGAAAATGAATATCAGAACAGGAAAGTCATCTTGCTGGCACCTGTGGTTCGTGCCCGTAAAGGCCATTATCGCGAACTGTTCGAACAAATCAGGCAGATGGGCTTTACCAAAGTGAGGGTGGACGGTGAAATGCGCGACAATGCTTTTGGAATGCAGCTCGACCGGTATAAAGTGCATGATATCGAAATCGTGATTGATCGTTTAGAATTGACCGGCTCCCAAAGCCGGCGGTTACAACAATCGGTGCAAACTGCAATGAAGCATGGCAAGGGATTGATGCAAGTGATTGAATCAGAGACCGGAAAACTGCGTCATTTCAGCCGCCTGCTCATGTGCCCGACCACTGGAATTTCGTACGATGAACCCGAGCCAAATACCTTTTCGTTCAATTCGCCTTACGGAGCCTGTCCAAAATGCAACGGACTCGGACATATTGCCGAAGTAGATATGCAAAAAATTATGCCCGACCCTTCGCTGAGCATCAAAAAAGGCGGCTTCGCACCTATGGGTGAGTTTAAAAACAACTGGATTTTCAATCAGATGGAAGCTATTGGGCTGAAATACGGCTTCGACCTCAACACTCCAATCCGAGATATTCCCGAAGAAGCCATTGATGTCCTGCTTTTTGGCTCCAATGAAACTTTTGAGGTGAAAAAAGAATACCTCGGCATCACCAGCTCATACAGCCTTAACTTCGAAGGTATCATCAATTTTATTCAGGATCAGAACAATGAAACAGCTTCGCTGGCTGTCAAACGCTGGGCTGCAGGTTTTATGAACCATGTGGAATGTCCGGTTTGCGAAGGCACAAGGCTGAAAAAAGAAGCGCGTTATTTTCGGATAGATGGCAAAAATATTGCCGAAGTGGCGGCTCTCAATATTAAAAACCTTCAGCAGTGGGTGAGCCAGCTTCCGGCTAAGCTTAGCGAAAAGAATTATGCCATTGCCAAAGAAATTATCCGTGAAATTGAAAAACGCATTGGCTTCCTCCTCGAGGTAGGCATTGACTATCTGAATCTGAACCGTCCATCAAACACCCTTTCGGGTGGTGAGTCGCAGCGTATCCGATTAGCTACTCAAATAGGTGCCCAGCTTACCGGTGTGTTGTATATCCTCGACGAACCCAGTATTGGTCTTCATCAACGTGACAACCACCGGCTGATTGCCTCCCTGAAAAAACTGCGCGACATCGGTAATTCGGTTATCGTGGTCGAACACGACAAAGATACCATCTTGGCCGCCGATTATGTAGTGGATATCGGGCCGGGAGCCGGAATTCATGGCGGACAGGTGGTGGCTCAGGGAAAACCTTCCGAAATGCACGCCTGCAACAGCATTACTTGCGAATACCTGAGTGGACGACGCGAGATAAAAGTGCCGGCGAAACGAAGAGAAGGATTGGTGGATAAAAAAATTGTGCTGAAAGGGGCAAAAGGAAATAACCTGAAAAATGTGACCGTCGAGATCCCGCTCGGCAAAATGGTATGCATCACCGGTGTTTCCGGTTCAGGCAAATCGAGCCTGATCAACGAAACTCTCTATCCCATCCTGAGCCGGCACTTTTACAAATCTCTTAAACATCCCCTGCCATACGAAACGATTGAAGGCTTGCAAAATATAGATAAGGTGATTGAAATTGACCAGTCCCCTATTGGCCGCACCCCACGTTCGAATCCTGCTACCTATACCAAAGTGTTCGACGATATCCGAAAGCTGTTTGGCGAACTTCCCGAATCGCGTATCAGGGGCTATAAACCCGGACGATTTTCGTTTAATGTTTCGGGTGGTCGCTGTGAAACCTGTAAGGGCGCCGGTCTGCGTATCATCGAAATGAATTTTTTACCCGATGTGGCTGTTGTTTGTGAAGAATGTGGCGGGAAACGCTACAACCGTGAAACACTCGAAGTGCGTTACCGAGGTAAATCCATCAACGATGTGCTCAACCTGACCATTGACCAGGCAATCACTTTTTTTGAAAATATCCCCTCTATCCAACATAAGATCAGCACTTTAAAAGATGTTGGTTTGGGCTATCTCAGCCTTGGACAGGCTTCCACCACCATCTCCGGCGGTGAGGCCCAACGCGTAAAATTAGCCGCAGAACTTTCGAAAAAAGATACCGGAAAAACCATTTATATCCTTGATGAACCAACGACCGGCCTACATTTCGAAGATGTCAAGGTGCTGCTCGAAGTCCTTAATAAATTAGTGGATCGGGGTAATACCGTGTTAATCATCGAGCATAATATGGAAGTGATAAAAATGGCTGATTATGTGATTGATATGGGGCCCGAGGGCGGTGACAGGGGTGGAACCGTGGTTTGCACTGGAACTCCCGAGGAGATTGCCAATCATCCGGAAAGTTATACTGCTGAATATCTTAGAATAGAACTCAAACCCAAAACTGCCTGAAAGTCTGGTTTGTAAAAGTAATAGAATTACAGCCAATTAAATGCGTTAATTTATCAAAAGAAAAAACCCACAGTTGCGAGCTGTGGGTTTCCCTTAATTAACCAACCAATATTCTAAAAAAAAACTACTGATCACAATAGTACAATATTTATGCCAAACTTTTAAATTTAGCGCTTTATCGCTAAAAACCGTAGATTTCTTTCATTTATCTTTCGCCTAAAGGTTTCAAAATGATAAAAAAAGAGAAAGAAATTGTTTATTTTGGAAAAATGTGGGTTATTCGTTCCTTGATTTGAATACTTATTAAAACCAAAAGAAAATTTTTACCTTGCAATGAATCCATTTTCAGTTATGATTGTTATGGTTTAAAACAGTAAAAGTGCGTTTGAAAAACTTTTTTCGTACGGTGATTGAGTTGTCGAAGGTGCGGATCACAATTTCCGTTGCTTTGACTACACTTGCGGGCTATGTACTTGCCCGGGAGGCTTTTGGCTTAGATGCAGTTTTTCCAGTTTTGGGAATCTTCTTTTTGGCTTCTGCTTCTGCCGCAATGAACCATTTTCAGGATGCCGACCGGGATGGGATGATGGGACGGACACATAAAAGACCAATTCCTTCGGGTCGGATAGGGAAGAAACAAACATTGGTTGTTGTATCGGTTTTGGCTTTGATGGGAACATTCCTATTAGCTTTGTATCCAGGAGGCGAAGGGGTGGTTCTGGGCTGGCTGGCCTTTTTCTGGTACAACGCTGTTTATACGCCTTTAAAGCGAATGACAGCTTTTGCAGTCATCCCTGGTTCTGTCATAGGTTCCATCCCTCCAATGGTTGGCTGGGTAGCCGGCGGCGGCAGCCTTAGCGACCTCCGCCTGATTCTTGTGGCTTTCTTTTTCTTCGTGTGGCAGGTGCCACATTTCTGGTTGCTGATGATTTATTACGGAGAGGAATATGTCGAAGCGGGCTATCCTTCGGTGACCGGAGTCTATACTCCTGATAAATTCCGAAGCATGATATTTTATTGGACTCTGGCTACCGTATCAGGAGCATTGTTGTTGCCGGTAAGCGGACTTGTTTCGTCAGTTTGGTCTGCTGCCATCATTGTGATCGGTTCTGTTTGGTTGATTATCGCTTTTATTGGATTGAAATCAAGAGGAAAAGATCAACAGCCTATCAAACCTTTTTATTATTTCATGCGAATCAATTACTTTGTTTTATTTGTCACGCTTGCCATTCTAATTGACCCTTTATTAAAATAAAAACACCCTTCGGATTCGGTCAAAAGGGTGTTCTAAGAGCAAAAAGCGTAAAAATTATTTTACGACACCAGCCAGTTCGGAACCGGGTTTAAACTTAACAACCTTCTTGGCTGCAATAGTAATTTCTTTCCCCGTTTGCGGATTGCGCCCTTTGCGTGCTGTCCTGCCAGCAACAGAGAAAGTCCCAAAACCAACGAGGGTTACTTTTTCGCCTCCTTTGAGAGCTTTGGTTGTTGCACTTACAAAAGCGTCCAATGCTTTTTTTGCATCGGTCTTGGTCAAACCGGCTTCAGCAGCCATCACGTCGATTAATTCAGCCTTGTTCATTTTTTTTAAGATTAGTTAGAGAATTGGTCGAATAATTCACAAAAATAATTCATAAATAATAAGAAGCAAGTAGTTAAAGAAAAAAATCAACTATTTCAAGCATTTTTTTTGCAATTCCAGAGTTTTTTTGTGACAAAATCAATTTTTTTGCGCTAAAAGACCATTCCTGGCACATTGGCAATGGCTTTCGCAAACAGACCAATGCCCTTCAAATTTAAAGCCATTCAGGAAGTCTTTGATATTCAGTATTTTCTTACCTGATAACTGAATTTCTTTGAGCATTAGATATCCTCCTTTTAATGCAACTTTTAAATAAGTGCGGTTGTCTGTCAATACGGAAAAATCCGGTTTTTCGCAATTTATCCTTTCAATCTCGCTACGATAAATTTTCAATTCAATTTTTTGACCGTTTTCATTGCATAAATGCACAAATGTTCCGGGAAATGGGCTAAGCCCTCTGATTTGGTTGTGAATATGGTCTAAACTGTTGTCCCAGTTGATTTGGCTATCGGCTTTTGCCAATTTGGGTGCAGCATGAATTTTGTCAAGTGCTTTCAATCGCTCAGACTGTTCGATTGCTTCGACCATACCTGTTTCTATCCTTTCAATGGTGAGTAGCACCAATTGTTGCCCAACGCTGATCATCCGATCGTGTAATTCTCCAAAGGTTTCATTTTCACCAATTTCCATAGATTGTTGCAAGATGATTTTTCCGGTATCAATTTCTTCATTGATAAAAAACGTGGTAAGCCCGGTTGTCTTTTCTCCGTTCATGATGGCCCGATTGATGGGTGCAGCGCCTCTGTAATCGGGCAGGAGCGAGGCATGGAGGTTGAGTGTTCCTTTTGGAGGTATTTTCCATACCACTTGTGGCAACATCCGAAAAGCAATCACAACAAACACATCAGCCTTAAAACTTTCTAATTCCGCCAAAAACTGTGGGCTCCGAAGCGTTTCGGGCTGTAAAACAGGAAGATGGTGTTGCAAAGCAATTCGTTTTACGGCCGATTGTGACAGCGTTTTGCCTCGCCCTGCGGGTTTGTCGGGGGCAGTAACCACTGCAACAACGGAGATATGATGGCTCACTAAGAAGTCGAGATGAGCGGCAGCAAACTCGGGTGTCCCGAAAAAGATAATATTCATGACTTGCGGACTTAAAGAGAGTTTCTAAAAACTGACAACAAAAAAACCTGACAGCAAATGTCAGGTTTTTCTTTTGATGGAACAGGAATTACACCTTTCCTTTAGCTTTTTCGATATACTTATCAATTGTACGTCCCTCTGTCGTATTCGGAAATTCTTTTTTAATGGTTTCGTAAGCTTCTAAAGCCTTTTTATAATTTTTGCTCAGTTCGAAGGCGCGGCCTGCTTTAAACAGCAAATAGGGTCTGGTAAATTCATTTTTGCTTTTCGAAGCAGCTTTCAGATAGAGTGAGCTTGCCTGCGAGAAATCGTTGAGTTCAACATAAGCATCGGCCATTGCACCAATGGCTAAAGGAGCAATGATTTGGTCTTTCCCGTTGAATTTTTTCAGATAATTGATGGCTTCCTGATAATTCCCCTGTTTGAGAAACGAAAGTCCCGCATAGTATTTTGCAAGGTTTCCGGCCTTGGTTGAGCCATAGTGACTGGCTATTTCAATGAATCCGGGATTGTCACCATGACCAAACAGTGCCAGATTCAGAGAGTCCTGCTCAAAATACTTCTGTGCCGGGAAGATTTGGTTTTGAGCTTCTCTCTCCCTGGGTTGGAAATAATACTTGTTGAGGCCAAAATAACCTAAAATGACGACGATTAAAGCTCCAACAATAATGGTGATAACTTTCTGATTTTGTTCAATAAAACGTTCTGTTTTGCTCAATACTTCCTCAACTGCTTCAAGCTTTTCGTCACCGCGTTGGAGGATCTCTTTTTGTTTCGACATGGTATCTGCTTATTTTTGAGGTGCAAAGGTAGTTTTTTTCCTTATATTAAAAGAAAATCGCAGTGAAATTTTTAATTTTGACTTGTTCAAATCCATTTTCACCTTTTTGCTGCTGTTCTTAAGATTTGAATTTTTTCTTTTCAAACATCATAAAATGAGGTTATTAGGTAAAAAGGCACTAGTCCGTAAAGTATTTTGGTTTCATGTATTGCTGTTTGCTGCAATGCCTGCCACCATTTTTGCCGGTTGGTGGATAACCGAAACAAAATCGGATCGTTTTGGCAACAATGCCACACAAAATATTTTCATTGAAGGGCAGTGTATCCGAATCGAAAAGGCTTCTTCCACTTTTATTTTCGATTTGTCGAAATCTGAGGTGACACTTGTTTTCCCCAATAAACTGGTTTATTGGAAGGGTTCGGCCGATAGCCTGAAAGCGGCATTTGTATTGGCTGTTGAACAACAGCTGACAATGATGTTAGCTCAAATGCCTGAATACGAACGCGATAAGATGAAGCCTGAAATGGACAAATTGTTTTCTGAGCTTCGCGACGATACGGTGGATACGGCAACATTAAATCGCTTCTCATTGCATTGTACCGATTCTGTCATGGACATCGGGAGTTTTAAGGCGGTAAAATATCATCTGCTATTCGATACAACCCGAATAGAGGAAGTGTGGATTTCGAAAGAAAACCAGCCATATCATGAAATTTCATTGGATCAGCTCAATGCTTTGATGCGCCTGTTCAGCCGGCCTACACTTTATTCTTCGGCCCGTTTGAGCAAGGCATGGAAATCGGAATTCGGTTCAGGCCTGTTGGTAAAGTCGGTAGTGACGACCCCTTTTGGTCCCAATGTGATGGAAGTTAGTCAGGCAAAGGAACTCCATATACGTGATGACTTTTTTCTTCCTCCAGACAGTTATCGCCAGATTCGTTCAACGGAGGCTGTCCAGATCATGCTTGGAGAGAGTGAGAAATCGGCTGTTTTGCATGGAACAAACGAAGAAGAATGGAAGCCGATTTTGCCAAAACCGGCCAAAACTCCCCGGAAATATCCCGATTATCCCACCTCGACCGAAATGCAGAGACCCTGATTTATTTTCAGGATGTTTTGTTGCTGAAAGTTTCTGTCAGGCTTCGGAAAAGATCACCGCGTTGCTCAAAATTCTTGTAACGGTCATAGCTAGCGGCTGCGGGACTGAGCAAACATATATCTCCCACATGACAGTTTTGGGAAATTATCTCAAAAGCCTCTTTCAATTCCTCGAAAAAATGGAGATGCATTATGCCTGGTGTTATGCTTAGCAAGGAGGCAATACGTTGGCCTGCCTGACCGGTAAAAAGCAGATGATCAACCGGATGTTCAAGGAGATAGTTTGCCAGCAATTCGTAGTGAATTCCGCGGTCGAAACCTCCGAGAATCAGAAAATTAACTTTGCCAAGGGTTTCTAATGCTGCCACTGTGGCCTCGGGAATTGTAGCAATGCTGTCGTTGTAAAAATGAACGCCTGCCTTCAGTCCAAGGTATTCCAAACGATGCGGAAGTCCTTTGAAGCTGTTGAGGAGTGGGATAAGCTCTTGCTCTTGAAAACCTGTTGCCATAGCCGCCAGAATTGCAGCCTGGGCATTTGAGCGGTTGTGTTCTCCGCGTAGAACTGGCAAAGAAGGCAGGTGGAATGCTGGTTCAGGGAAAAAATGAACTTGTCCGCCGATTGGAGGGATAACCGACTGGAGCGTGCGATGAACGATTGCGGTATCGCCGGGCATACAAAAACGTAAAATGTTGAGTTTGGCCTGACGATAGGTATCCATACTGCCGAAATGGTCAAGATGCTCTTCAAAGATATTGAGTAAAACAGCAACGCCTGGTGAATGACGGACGTTTTCTAATTGATTGGCCGAAAGCTCGAATACTACTGTGGTTTCAGGTGTAATTTGTTCGATGCTGTCTAAGCAGGGCGTGCCGATGTTACCCGTCAACACAACCGGCTTTCCGGCCTGAGAGAGCAGATGATATATCAGAGCCGAAGTTGTACTCTTGCCTTTTGTGCCTGTAACACCAATGGTTTGATGACGAAAAGCGCTCAGAAACAGGTCGGTTTGTGACCTCAACTGTTGTCCTGGCCTCAGCTGGAGCAAACGTGTGGGAATGCCCGGTGTTTTAATGATCAGTTCAGCTTCGCTGAGCCCGTCCAAATAGTGAGATCCAAACAGGGTACGAATATTTTCAGGAATCGAATGGTCTTTGCCTGGCAAAGCAGCATCGGCAATGGTGATTTGAGCCTTCGGCAGATGACGACACAGGAAACGTAGGGTGGACTGTCCTTCGCGACCAAAACCCAGAATGAGGATTTTTTTCCCTTTCAGTTGAACAACAATATGGTCAGTCATCGAGGGCATCGCGAAGCAGTTTTGCGAGTTTTTCGTTAGGAATACGGTTTTCGCCCCATTGATGAAGTGCCGATTTCAAACGGGTTTCAGGATTGGATATTGAATCATCAATGGCACGCAGCAACAAGGGTTTTTTCGATCCAAACTGCTTTGCAATGATTTTTGATGCCAGTTCTACCTCGTCCACTGTGCCGACACATTCAAAAGGTTTGGCTTCAGTTTTGCCGAGTAGCTTGTCCATCACGCTTTGCAAACTTGACTCTTCTAAAAGGTCTTCGCCAAAAATGCCAATTACCTTATCGTGAGGAAGGAATGTTCGCAGCATTAAAAAGGTAAAAAGGCATTTAGGACAGTTGTTGCACCAGCTATCGGTTTTGCTTCCCACATTGCAGCTTCGGAAAAATGGATGATAGGCTTCGAGGCGACTAAATATAGCCGCAATCTGTAACTCGCTCAAAGGTCTGAGAAAACTGAAATAAGTGCTGTTTTTCAGCAAATAATGATTCATGTATTCCCGAAAATCGTCCTCAAACTCTAATGATTTACTGTATTGATGGTTGATGTTTTGTCCGATGACGGTGGGTTCGTTGGCGCTCGACTCGTTGGAAAGAGCAATCAGACCGCTATCGGCAAGCAGGGCAGTAAAAGCGGTAGTAAAAGCAAGCAGAGCTGAAAAGGGGGTGTGGCCATTCAGGAAACCTTCAGAATTCAATCGGAGCATCAATGGGTCAAGGCTGCGATGTACGATCACAACTTCTTCCTCATTAAAACCGGCAATATGAAGGGTGTCGAGAATGGCCTTTCGCGGGTTGACGATGAAAGGCAGGGTAGGCATTCCGCTTTTTGAAATCAAATCTAGAGTGACTGCCGAGTCTTTCCCTCCTCCAATTGGAACAAGTGTCAACGATGGGTTTGGCTTTCCTTCCCAGGGTTTTCCGCATGCGTCAGAATCACAGCTGATCTCCATGAAATCGGCAAGATTTGCCGTGATGCCATTCACATAAAAAAATTCACCTAAACCGTTGTAATAGAGTTTCTTCCACCAGTTGAGTTGATTACGGTCGAGTGAAAACGGTCGAATCAACACCCGCGGCGGACAGGCTAATTTCCAATAACTCACCAATTCCACCATCCCAATATGAAAAGCAAGCCAGTTGAGCGCTTCCGTTTTGTTGGCCGAGCTCAGAAAGTCTCTTTTGGGGATTCGCATTTCAGGTTTAAAGGTGAATTTTCCGGCGAGGTTGAAAGAGAAATTCAGGTGAAAATGCACATCATCTTCCCAAAAGTGGTAACTTTGATATTCGAAAAACGGAAATTCGTTTCGGAGTTTTTCGTAAAGTAGTTGGTTTCGAGAGCGTTTCAAGCGTTGAGTAATTTTTTAAACCGACGGTAAAAGTAATGATTTAAGCTGTCTAAGATATTCACAAATTGTCAGACGGAGATGGAAAAACTGATTCGAATAAAAAGCAACGACCTCAAGCCTGCGTCGGGAAGGGTTTTGTTGGCTGAGCCTTTGATGGACGAATTTTGGTTTGGTCGCTCTGTTGTGTTGTTGATTGACCATACCGACGAGGGAACATTAGGCCTTGTGATGAACAAACTGGCAGGAATCAGTGTGCAGCAGGTTCTCGGGCATGAAGCTGGAATGGATTCTATGATTTATGTCGGTGGTCCGGTTTTGCCAAACCACGTGTATTTTATTCATACTCTCGGAGATAAAGTGCCCGGCTCTGTGAAGGTGATGGACGGTTTATACTGGGGAGGCGAGGTGGAAACAATTCGCGAGATGATGGATATGGGGGTCGTACAAGATGATCAGATTCGGTTTTTTCTGGGTCATTCAGGTTGGGGCCCCGGGCAGCTTGACAACGAGTTGAAACGCAATACCTGGGTAGTTACGGAAGCGCCTTGCAGCCTGCTGATGAAAACGCGCTCACACCAAATGTGGAATCTTTTGCTCCAGCGGATGGGCCCGGAATATGATTTGTGGCGCAATTTTCCTGCAAACCCCGACTTCAATTAGCGATTACCCAAGCGTTCAGAGTTGATTGAAAAACAGAGCCAATAAGCTTGGTTTCAGGATGATGCTATAGATCAATCCAAACAAAGCCCCCATGAAGTGAGCCATGTGGCCAATGTTGTCCTGTCCTTTTTTATTCATGTAAACCGAATAAGCAAGATACAAGCCACCGAAGATATAAGCTGGGATGGGAAAAGGAATGGGAAAGACGAAAAGTTTTGAGGTTGGTGCAATCAGGATGGAAGCAAAAAGCACTGCTGACACTGCTCCTGAGGCTCCGACGGATTGATAATAGGGATTGTTTTTGTACCGGCCAAAGTCATAAAGCGTTGAAAACAGAATGCCGCCCACATATAGCAAAAAATACAACAACTGCCCTTTACCTGGGCTAAAAATAAACCCGTAAGCAGCTTCAACATGGCGGCCAAAGGAATATAAAACTAACATGTTAATCGCCAGATGCGCCCATCCTGCATGAACCAAGCCATGGGTGACAAAACGCCAGTTTTGCTTTTTCTGATGGATGAGCCAGGGGCTGAAGCTGAGTTTTTGAAACAGATCGGCATTAAACATCGCCATGAGTGAAACAATCACAGTGACGATGATGAATATATAGGTCATTGTGTAACTTCGGTTTGAGGGCTGTTTTTGGTGTGGTCAATTTCGGAGCCTAACATGCTGTGTGGAATCAGATAAACGGCAACCATCACCACTGCTGCTACAATGGGCCATGTTTTATTGGAGGGCTGCTGACGGAGTTTCCACCATGCAAATAACCAAAACAGAAACATGATGATGGTTTTATTGTCCGTAAGATCGTGACCCCAAGGCCAACCGGTCCAGTAGGCATCAAAAGCGTATTTCTGAACGATGGGACCAAGAATCAACCCGCCAATGAACAAAAGGACGACGGTCACCGAAGCTAATTGGAAAGGGTAACGCCGGTTAAAGATGGACTCGAAGGTGGTGCGTATGCCGACAACCATGGCGAAAAACATAAAAAAGATATGTGGAATCAGGATGTAGCCCGGAACGCTACCTTTGAATCGAATGACGACAGGCTCTTCGGTCAGCGGAAAAGCCTTTTCGCCATCAATCAGGGCAAGCTGATATTCTACTTTTCCGGCAGCGGGCTGATGTGGGATGGCTGCCGTGATAAAACCGTCTTTGGCAAAAAGCTCCTGAGTAGTCCATTGGTCGTGACTTTTGAAGCGTTTAAAACGGAAATTGGCCTTCACACCTTCAGGTACAGCTATTTTTACCAAGGCATCATGACCGGTGTCATGAGTTCGGATGAGTTTGTATTTCACCGTCTGGTTTTGTATTTCCACTTTCCCTTTGATGGGATAGGTTGGACCTGTTGAACGCTGGTAAACGGCAAAAGCTCCCATGAGCAAAAGCGATGTAATCCAGAGCGAAGCGGTTTTCAGGATGTTTTGTATCATTTTACTGAGTGACTTGAGTTTGCAAAAGTAGCCAATGCAATAATGCGTTGTCAAAAGTAATCATAAAGGGGTCTTTTTTGTTCAGTTTTCGCGTAAAGGTATTAATCCCTGATCGGTACAACGATCGAGTTCGGCTTGCAGGGTAATGTGCGTGTAGCCAAATTCATGCCGGATGATGTCGCGCGCTTTATCGAGTTTTTTCTGCACCTCGCTCAACGGCATATCGTGTTCGATGGCAATATGGGCCTCAAAATGAAGGTCGTTGTCGGTAAGCTGCCAGGCGTGGATGTGATGAATGCTTTTGATATTGTCAATTTGCATGACCCGCTCTGCCAAGGCTTTGATGTCGTTGTTTTTTGGGCCTGCCTGCATCAGAATATGATATGTTTCAGAAACCACTTCCCAGGTTTCTTTCAGGATGTAAATGCTGATGATGGCCGTGATGATGGGATCAACCCAATAAAGTTCGTAAGCAATCACCAATATTCCTCCCACAATGACGGCCACGCTCGAAAGGGTATCGCCAATCAGATGAAGATAAGCTGCTTTAATGTTGAGGTTTTTCTTTGAGAAGTCGCGTAGCAAAATGATACCGGCGAAATTGGCAATCATCCCGATGATGGCCACGTAAAGCATGGTAAATCCCTGAATGGGTTCGGGATGCCAGAATCGTTTCCAGGCTTCGATGAGTAGGAAAATACAGATCGCAATCAGGCTCAGGGCATTGAACAATGCCGCAATGATCTGGATGCGTTTATAGCCGAAGGTAAGCTGCTGGTTGGCAGGCCGCCGGCTTATTCTGTTGGCAAAATAGGTGATCATCACCGCGATACCGTCACTGAAGTTATGCAAAGCATCGGAAACCAATGCCAAAGAATTAGAAATCAGCCCTCCGACAAGCTCAACCAACGAAATGATTAAGTTGAGCAGGACGGTGAGAAAGAGATTCCGACTTTCGCGATGATTGTCGGTATGGCTTGAGATTTTGTGCATTTATTTTTTGCTTTGTGAGGCTACATACCGGTAAAAAACTTCGTGAATGGCCGGTCGAATTCCGAGGCGTGCCAGGAGATTGGTTTTTGCATCGGGATACACACGGTTCGACAAAAATACGACAACAAGTTTATTTTCGGGGTCGGCCCATGCAAAAGTTCCGGTGAAGCCGGTATGGCCAAAGCTTTTAGCCGAAGCACTTTTAGCCATGGCACGGTTGTTTTCAGCAGTGTCGAGGGGCGGCTTGTCGAATCCAAGTCCACGATGGTTGTTTTTAAAGTGGCTTTTAGTGAAAAAGTCAATGGTCTCAGGCTGAATGAGTCTCTTCCCGTTGACCTCGCCATGGTCGAGTAAAAACTGCATGATGCGTGCCACCGACTCTGCATTGCCAAAAAGGCCGGCATGCCCCGATACGCCACCAAGCATGGCTGCAGCAGGGTCGTGAACATCGCCGCGTAAAAGCTGCATCCGAAACTCCTTGTCGTTTTCAGTCGGTGCAATGTTGCCTTTTGGGAATCGTTTCAAAGGTTGAAACATCAATCTTTCCAATTGCAAAGGCCGATAGAAATTGTCCGCCACATAATCGTCGAAGGGCTGATTGGTCAACAGTTCGATGATGGTAGGAAACAATATAAAACCCAAGTCGCTGTAACGGTATTCTTTCTTTTTGAGTTTGCTCGAAGCAATCTGCCCAAAAATGTTGAAGCGATATTTTTTGTTGAGGTAGAGGTTTTCTGCAACTCGCCAGGGATAGTCGGGATCGGCTCGGGTATGGTAAATCGAAGTATCAGGTTGGCCATTGCGAAGGGTCTTCTGGTAAAATGGAATCCAACCGTCCAATCCCGACTGGTGGGTCAGGATGTCGTAGATGCGGAGAAGGCCTTTGTCGGTTTTTTTGAGGAAAGGAAGAAAATCACCAAGGGTTTGACTCATGAAAAGTAATGAATCGTCATACAACTTCATGACAGCTAATGTTGTCGCTAAAATCTTGGTGAGGCTGGCAAGATCATAAAGAGTTTGGTCGGTCACTGGTTCAAGACTGTCGTAGGTCAGAAAACCCAACGATTTCTGATAAATGGTTTTTCCGTTGTAGATGGCTACAATTTGGCAGCCGGGGTAGGCTTTTTTCTTTATCCCGTCAAGGGCAATTG
Organism: Bacteroidales bacterium; assembly: GCA_019454985.1. GTDB lineage: Bacteria > Bacteroidota > Bacteroidia > Bacteroidales > F082 > JALNZU01. Next base: position 57,586 of record JACFNF010000009.1, on the reverse strand, counting down.
AATCTATCTGCCGAAAAAAAAATTGTCGGAGGTTTGTTCGCCTTCCCCCGTAATTTGGGGTTGAAATACAGGTTCTGAAACACCTTTTTTCTCGCCTCTGACCGGCTCAAAACTTAGGCCTTCGCCGGCTTCAAATCCACTTTTGAGGCTCACCGGGAGCTTGCCTGTGGGCGACACACGTCCGACAAGAACTTGCCGAAGCGCCTTTACTGCCTCGGGAGTGTCCTGATATCCGATGAGAATTGCAGCGAAATTGTCGTTAATCTTAAAAAAATCTAAGGCGTAAGGTGCAGCAAATAGGTTGAAAACCAGTCTTTTGTCTTTTGAAAGTTGATTGACAAAGGTAATACTTGTCTCACTAATGCCATAGTTTTTATTGGTCAGCAGGTGGGTTTTTCGTATGTCTACAATTACGTTTTTGTAGGGTTTCAATTGCTCTTTCAGAAGCTCCACAGCGGCTTTGTCAGCATTGTGCAGCAGAGTGAACGATTTTAATCCGGGGAATTTGTTTTCCAACACGTCTATGTTTTCAGCTTTTTTACCAATGGAAACCAGCGCCCACTCGCCCGAGCCGGACTGAAGCGGCAGAACGGATTCCTGATTACGAAGCACAGTGATGGCATAGTTGTAGAGTGTTTGAACCAAATCGTTGTATTCGGGTCGGTTTAGATCGTTTTCTAAGTTTTCGATCAGGGCTGGGCGATATTGGTTGAGGCCGGCCTTGTATTTGAACATCAGCACTTTCTTGCAACTTTCTTCGATTCGTGCAGGGTCAAGTTCACCATTTTCGAGCGCTACTTTGATGGTAGAAATGGCCAAAGGCACGTTTTCGGGCAATAACAGAATGTCGTTTCCGGCCTGAAGGGCCATCAACTCAATCTTTCCCGAAGGCTGAACTGAGGTGACTCCTTTCATGTCGAGCCCGTCGGTGACGATCAGTCCGGAGAAGCCCAATTCGTTTTTTAAAATCCCGGTAACAATTTTGGGCGAGAGGCATGAAGGCAGGCTCTTTGAGTCGTCGAGCGCAGGAACGTGCAGATGAGCCGTCATCACCCCTTGAATCCCGTTCTGAATCAGATATTTGAATGGCTTGAGCTCGATAGAATCAAAATGAGCCCGGTTATGATTGAGAATGGGGAGGGTGTAATGTGAGTCGTTCTGGGTGTCGCCATGCCCCGGAAAATGTTTGGCTGTGGTGATGATGCCCATATCCTGAAGACCACGGGCATAGGCTAATGCTTTTTTTCCAACCATCTCCGGAATATTGCCGAAACTCCTCATCCCAATGACAGGATTATCGGGATTGCTGTTGACGTCGGCCACCGGAGCAAAATTGATGTGAATGCCCATGCGTTTGCACTGCTCTCCAATCTGGCGCCCCATCTCGTAAATCTGTTCATCGTTTTGAATGGCACCAAGGCTCATCTGATAAGGGTACGTCACGGTCTGACCCAAACGCATGGCCAAACCCCATTCGGCATCAATGCTGATGAAAAGCGGGGTGCGTGCTTTTTGCTGCCATTTGTTGGATTGGTAAACCTGCGACTTGGGCGCACCTTTAAAGAAGCAAACTCCACCAATGTTGTAGTGTTCAATCAGTTCAGCAATGTCGGTGCGATACGGCTTGTCGGGCTGGTTGGCTCTCACGATCATCAGTTGTGCAATGCGTTCGTCGAGGCTCAGTTGCTGGTAAACAGAGTCAACCCATCGGGATGCAGCTAAATCTTGTGCAAAAGAATTACCTGCGGCAAAAATGAGGATTACAGAAAGAATAAATTGGCGAATTGTCGAAGTGAATGACCTGATTTTCATAATATCTTGTGCTTGGTGTTTATTTTTCCGAATGAAAATACTGTTCGAGCAATGATTGGGTTTCTTCAATAGAAACAGGCTTTGCCATGATATGATTTTCTTCATCCAAAAGGAAAAGGGTAGGAGTGCCGTAAACCATATAAGACTGAACTACAGGGCTTTCCCATATCAATCCATCGCTCAGGTGAATCCAGTCGAGATGTTCGTTTTGGATGATCTCGTCAAGTTTCGGCCGGTCGTTGCTAATCACAAACGAAATGATTTGAAGCTCGGGGAATTTCACAGACAGCTTTTTTAGCTCGGGTAGCATTTTGAGGCAGTGTTGGCAGTTTACCGACCAAAAGACAAGGATTTTCAGCTTTCCACGAAAGTGTTCGAGAGAGAATGGCTCTCCATTGATGGTTTCCGGCAGAAGCTCGGGCGCCGCCGACCCGGTGATGATGCGGCGATGAGGTCCAGCAACCCGCTCAATTTCCATCGAAGTCGAAAGGTCGAGACAGTCGCTGTTCAGATGGGGTAAGGTACTCAGGTAATCGGTGATTGCCGTAAGACCCATGCGTGCAAAACCATCAATAAAATAGGAAAGAACGAAGAGGTAGGTTTTATTTTCGACAGAAGCTTTTTCCAAAATCACATCTAAACCACGGATGAAAGCTGCCTGAATCTCGTGGATGTCCATCTGGGGCGTCTGGTGAAGCGCCAGAAAATCAATCATTTTCCGGCTGAGAATGTCGGAAGCAATGAGTGTGGTGTCGGCAAAATCGCATTGATCGAAAAAATGAGCAAGCAAATCAGCACGTTGTTGTTCAAAGTCAAGGCCTAGATTGACGATTGCCGGCGCATCGGCCCGGATGAAACGTGCGGAAAGCAATTCAGAACGATGGTGGTAAAGCGAGTCGGCTTTCCGCTTGAGGCTGTTTTGCAGCTTGTTAAACTCTTCAACGGTTTGCTGGTAAAATGCCTCCTTTGGCGGATACTGCTGAAGCACAGGTTTTAACACATCCTGAAGCGCTTTGGTACGTGTTTTTGCAACAATGTATTCATGCCACACTTTGTTTTCATCAGATTCAATAAACCGAACTGCTCCCTCCTCATCGGGCGCATCTGAAACAAACCGGATGTTTTCGTGGTTGTATATCAGCGGAATACGAAAGCCGTCCTGGATTTTGAGTTCGTACATTCCAGGTTGGTACCAGCTTTTTGTTTCTAAACGAAAATTTCCATTTTTGTCGGTTTTTGCCGAATCAACAGGCAAGCGCATATCGCCGCGGACTAAAAGCAAACTGACCGGTTTTTGCTCATAACCTTCGATGGTTCCTGAGATGATGTTTTGAGCGCTCCCGCCAAGGGCCAGAAAAAGCAGGAAAAAATTAGTCAGCAGGGCTTTAGAAATAAAAACAGATTTTGGCATTGGTTTGTAAGACGGCATAAAGTCAGTTCGGGGTTTCGTATTATAAGTTGATGTTTGTGATGTCGGTCGGTTCAGCAATTGTTTTTTACATTTTATACCAGCTTCCTTCAAGTTTATGGGCGCGTTTTGTGCAATTGTCATTAACGAGTATAATCTTCAAATCGTCTTCATGTAATTTGAAAGTATATTTTCCGGTGATATTTTCGCAATCGTTCATTGGTGTTGCATTCAGTATGAAGGAGTTACCCGAAAACTGGATTTTCCCGATCATGGGCTTTCCGGCTTCAACCGAAGGAAAGTCTAAGTTGAAATGGTTGCCTTCAATCGTAAACATGGCGCCGGTGTCGTTATTGATCCATGTTCCGGTAAGCAGGTTTTCAGTGGGCTGAGAACTGTTTTCATTTGATTCGGAAGAAAGATCATTGGTTTTGATGCCGGATTGTCGTTGATAAACGTAAGCGGCAGCTAACGCAATACCCGAGAGAACCAGCAAAATGACAATCAATTGCAGCAAAAGCTGAAGTCCGCGGTGATTTCCTTTTTTGGAACTGCCGCCACGCCTGCTTCCCGTTTTGCGCTTTTTAGCTGTAGCCATGTTGAAGTAATCTCCTTGAGGAGATTTTTTGTTGTTATTTTGCAAATATACACTCTTTTTGCGGAGGCTTATGCGCTTGAAACGGCTTTCGGATCTTATTTTTTTTCGGTGGTTCACTGTCTGGATGCAATGGGTTAGCTTAATCATTACCGGCGGAATTGTGCTTTGGTTTAACCTTTTTGTTTTCCCGTCTTTTGCCTTGGATATTCAAAATCAAGGTATTTCAATTTTGGATGTTCGCTTGTTTTATACTGCTTCGGACGTGCAAAATCTATTTTTGGCCTTGGGGCAACCGGGTCGTCAGGCATACAGCGCTCAATTGCTGGCCGATATGGTTTATCCTTTTGCCTATTCATTGCTCCTTCATTTTCTTTATGTCAGATTTTGCCTGTCGGAGAAACCCAATAAAATAAGCTTATTTTTTGCTTTTGCTCCTTATGGCGCACTTTTGGCCGATTTGGCTGAAAACTACCTTATCCTGCGGATGCTCGCTCATTATCCGGTTGTTTTGTCTTCAACTGCTCTTTTGGCTTCTATGGCCGGCGCTTTCAAATGGTTTTTTGTTGCCGTAGCCCTTGGTTCAATGCTTTGCTGTTTATTTAGAGAATTAAAAAAGTTATTGGTGTCAGTCGTCGCAAAATGCAAAATGAGGTGAATTTTTCCCGACAGGATTTGTTGCTCCGACAAAAATATTAGCTTTGCGCTGTTTTGAAAAGGATTATCGCCATCGGATTTGTGTTGTTGTCGTTGCTCTTTCTGTTGCAGGCGGGGCTCTACTGGGTTGTGCTTATCCAGCGGCAGCAGCAGCGGGAGGCCGTGAGGAAACGGCTTGTGGAAGGCTTTCATGCCTGGGAGCTGATGCTGATTGAAATTCCCGATGCGGTGAAAAATGACCCTTCGCGCCCTTTTCGCGAAATCCATTCGCGCGAATTTGAATACCGCGGCCAGATGTACGATATTGTTGAAAAACAAGAGTTTGACGAAACAACATGGTATCTGGTTTATCCGGATGTGAAAGAGACAAAGTTGAAAGTAAAACTGAAAAAGCTAATTCGCGATAATCAAAAAAATACAGACAAGCCACTTCCGCAAAAAGTTTTGGAGGAGTATTACAACTGGTATTTATCATCCATTGCGTATGAGAAACTCAAAGATCCTCCTGAAAACCTTCCGGCCTTTTCTTCGGAATATATTTTTTCAGTGATTGAATTTTTACCACATCCTCCCGGTCATCCTCCAAAATCCTGATTGAGTTTTAAGCTAATTTATTGAAATTCAATCATTATTTTTTTAATACTCATAATTTACAATGATAAAAAAATGGCTTTTTGTCATGGTTGCCACCATGGCAAGTAATCTTGTTTTTTCGCAAACCCTGAGGGTGGCTGATGCTGTGAATCGCAATCCACTCCCTTTTGCTACGGTTACTACTCCGCAAGGCACGTTGACCACGAATCGGGCGGGAGTTGTTGATCTTTCTCAGTTACACGATACCGACAGCGTTTTCGTCAGTATGCTTGGTTACTCGATCTACCGTGGCAGCTTTCACGATCTTCGCGGTCAGGAATTCTTTGTTTTGTTAAATCCCAGCCAGATTCTCTTAGATGAGGTAGTGGTATCGGCCAGCCGTTGGGCACAGTCGCGCCGTGAGCTTTCACAACGGGTGACCATCATTCCGGCCAACGAGATAGCTTTGCAGAATGTTCAAACCAGTGCCGACCTCATTGGGCAGAGTGGCGAGGTGTTTATCCAGAAAAGTCAGCAGGGCGGCGGTAGCCCGATGATTCGTGGATTTGCTACCAACCGTGTACTTATTTCGGTGGATGGAGTACGTATGAACACGGCGATTTTCCGTGGTGGTAATGTACAGAATATCATCTCCATTGACCCCCAGAGTGTGGAGTCGGCCGAAGTGCTTTTTGGCCCAGGCTCAGTCATGTATGGCAGCGATGCCATCGGCGGTGTGATGCTGTTTCAAACCCTTGAACCACGCCTTGTTCAACAGGGTGTGGAAGTGAAAGGAAAAGCTTCGACCCGCTTTTCATCGGCTAATCAGGAACTTACCACTCATCTTGACGTGGGTGTTGCCGGTAAAAAGTGGGCATCGCTCACAAGCTTCAGCTTCAACCGTTTTGGCGACCTGCGTATGGGTAGCTATGGGCCGAAGGAATACCTGAGGCCATATTATGTGGTTCGCGCCGACAGTGTGGACCGTGTGGTTACGAATCCTGACCCTTTGGTACAGACACCTTCCGGCTACAGCCAGCAGAACCTGATGCAGAAGTTCGTTTATCAACCCACCGAGCGCCTGAAATTGGAATATGGTATTTATTATTCCACCACGACCAACTACTCACGCTACGACAGGCTGCTTCGCCTGAAAAGCAAGCTGCCACGCAGCGCAGAGTGGTATTACGGCCCGCAGGATTGGATGATGCAACGCGTTGCATTGCATCATCAGGGAAACAACCCGATTTACGATGAGATGAGACTGACGGCTGCTTATCAGAGGTTTGAAGAAAGCCGTCACGACCGCAATTTCAATAAGTCGGCACTCTATCATCGGGTCGAAGAGGTGGATGCCTATTCGCTGAATGCCGATTTTATAAAGCATCATGGCGATCGGGCTAAACTGTTTTATGGACTCGAAATCGTGTTCAATGATGTGACTTCGACCGGCACTGACGAGGACATTAAAAAAGGAAAAGTTGTTCCCGGACCGGCGCGCTATCCGGCTTCCAATTGGGGCTCATATGCTGCTTTTGGGGGTTATCAATACCGACTTGTTACAAACACCCTGCTTCACGCCGGTTTGAGGTACAATTATTATAGTCTTGATGCAACTTTCGACACCACTTTGTTTGCCCTGCCATTCAACACGGCAAGCCTTGGGCAGGGTGCATTGACCGGAAATCTTGGCCTCACACAGAACCTTACGAAATCGTTTCTGTTTATGGCAAACCTTTCCTCAGCTTTCCGCTCGCCCAATGTGGACGACATCGGAAAAGTGTTCGACTCCGAGCCTGGCTCGGTGGTTGTCCCCAATCCTGACCTCAAAGCCGAATATGCCTATAATGCCGAAGCCGGTTTTTCTAAAACCTGGGGTCGAAGCCTGAAGATAGATCTTACCGGCTACTACACTTATCTGCAAAATGCCTTAGTGCGTCGCAATTTCCAACTGAACGGCGCCGACAGCATCCTTTATGAGGGCGAGATGAGCCGTGTTCAAGCCATCCAGAATGCAGCTTCGGCCACCGTCTATGGCGTTCAGGCAGCTGTTGAACTCAATCTTGGAAGCGGTTTTAGCGTGTTAGGTAATCTCACCTGGCAAAAAGGCGATGAGGAACTCGATGATGGCACAACAAGCCCTCTGCGCCATGCTGCACCGCTCTTCGGAATGGGAAGACTGCGTTATACCAATCAGCAGGTGACCCTTGAGCTGAATACACATTTTTCGGATGCAGTCAATTTCGACCAAATGCCGCAGGAAGAAAAAGGTAAAGATTATATGTATGCCATTGATTCCGATGGAAATCCTTATTCGCCGGCCTGGTACACCCTCAACTTCAAGACGATGGTGCGGGTGAACAGCAGCCTGAATTTCAGCGGAGGGGTGGAGAATATTTTCGACAAACGATACAGACCTTATTCTTCAGGTTTAGTCGCTCCCGGGCGTAATTTCGTCTTTTCGTTGCAATATTCTTTCTGACGGGCTGTTAAAGTCAAAACCGAAAAGAGAGGCCGTTTTGTTTACTGACGGCCTCTCTTTTTTGATTTGCTTAATCGACAAATTTTTCTCCTAAAATTGTTTCCGGTTTGAACCATTCGGCTCTGCCTTTGTTTAATTCTTAAACTTAATTTTATTTTATGGCAACAATTACTCTTCATGGCAACGCCATCCAAACAAGTGGCAGCCTTCCCGAAAAAGGGAGTAAAGCTCCTGATTTTAAACTTATTAAAAGCGATCTAAGCAGTTTGACTTTAGACGATCTCAAAGGTAAAAAGGTGGTGCTGAATATTTTCCCGAGCCTCGATACCGATGTATGCGCAGCTTCAGTCAGGCGTTTTAATGCCGAGGCATCGAAATTAGACAATACGGTTGTAGTATGCGTTTCGCGTGATCTTCCTTTTGCCCACAAACGTTTTTGTACAACCGAGGGATTAGATAATGTGGTGACAACCAGCGATTTCCGTGATAACAGTTTCGGAAAGGCTTATGGTGTCGTCATTATCGAAGGGCCGCTCACTTGTCTTCACTCACGCGCCGTTGTGGTGTTGGACGAAAATGGTGTGGTGAAATATACCGAACAGGTGCCCGAGATCCTCAACGAACCCAACTATGCCGCCGCTTTGGCTGCCATCTAACAAAAGGTTGAAATAAAAAAAGGGACTGCAAACCCCTTTTTTTATTTCCTTTCGTTTGCCATTTGCCTAATATATGACATCATACCTTCAATATCGTGTGGGTCAAACCAACAATAAGATTTATCCTTGCGAAACCAGGTCATCTGTCTTTTAGCATATTGGCGGGTATTGATTTTTATTTTTTCAATGGCTTCACCTAAGCTCAATTTCCCATCCATATACTCAAAAAGCTCTTTGTAACCCACGGTATTCAATGCATTGCAGTGTCGTTGGCCGTAAAGTCTGCTTGCTTCATTGAGTAAACCCTGTTGCATCATTTGATTCACACGTTCGTCAATGCGTTGGATGAGCTCTTTGCGGTCGCGATGCAGCGCGATTTTGATGCACTGAAAATTTCGATGAACTCGATTTCCCTGCCGAAAAGAAGAGAAGGACTGCCCTGTGGCAAGATATACCTCTAAAGCACGTTGCAGCCTTCGTGGATTTTGAATGTCGGCCTGGGCATAATAGTTCGGGTCGCAGGTAGCCACTCTGCTCTGCAGACCCGACAAACCCTCAGTGAGGAAGATTTCCTGAACCTGCCGTCGGATCTCTTCGGTCGTTTCAGGTAGTTCATCTAACCCGTGACAAACGGCATCGAGAAACAGACCCGAACCGCCTGTCAATACCACAAAATGAGATTGATGAAAAAGAGAATCAAGCAGTTGAAGTGCATCTGCTACGTAGGTTGCCACATCGTAACGAGCGGTGATGCTTTTGTGTTGAATGAAATGATGGGGCACAGCTTTGAGCTCCTCAGCTGAAGGCACTGCAGTACCAATGGTCATTTCACGGTAGAACTGACGGCTGTCGCATGAAACAATTTCGGTTTGCAACCTTTTTGCCAGTGCGATGGCTGTAGAGGTTTTCCCTACGGCGGTAGGACCGGCCAAAACAATCAGGAAGTTTTGTGGTGATGCCATAGTTCGCTGCCTGGGTCTGAGGAACGGTTTGATTGAAGTTTTGTTGGACTTAATGGTTTTCGCGATAGGTCAAATTCAGTCGCTCGCCTTCAGCCTTCATGAAAGCATAGGCTTCTTCGAAGTTGTTTCCAATGATGCCGTCGAGAATGGCTTCGCGAATGGCTGTTTTGATGAGACCGACCTCTTTTCCCGGTTTCAGCCCAAAAGCATCCATAATCATCTGACCATCAACGGGAGGTTGCCAGTTGCGGAGCCTGTCTTTTACTTCAATCTCACGGAGCTTCTCGCGTACAAGTTGAAAATTGTCGCGGTATTTTTTAATCTTATACTCGTTTTTTGTGGTAATATCGGCCTCGCAAAGCATCATGAGTGAGTCAATATCGTCACCCGCATCAAAAAGCAACCTTCTTACCGCCGAATCGGTCACTTCTTCCTGAGCCAGAACGATGGGTCGAAGATGGAGCAGAACCATTTTCTGAACAAACTTAAGCGGTTCATTCAAAGGAAGTTTCAATTCTTTGAAAATAGATGCCGACATTTTGACTCCTCGCATCTCATGACCGTGAAATGTCCAACCGGTCTGTGGATCGAATTTTTTAGTCGGTGGTTTGGCAATGTCGTGCAGTAAAGCTGCCCAGCGCAGCCAAAGATTGTCAGTGTGTCGGCTTAGGTTGTCCAAAACTTCTAAAGTGTGCAAAAAGTTGTCTTTATGACTTTTTCCGTTGATCGTCTCAACACCCTGCAATGCTGCAAGCTGTGGAAAGATGATGGGCAGAAGTCCTGTTTTTGACAACAACAGAAAACCTTCCGATGGTTTGGAGGCCAGCATGATCTTGTTGAGTTCATCGGTGATACGCTCAATAGAGATGATGCGGATGCGGTTTTTGTTTCTGTTAATGGCTTGCAGCGACCCGGGGTGGATGCTGAATCCGAGCTGAGTGGCAAAACGGATGGCACGCATCATGCGCAAAGGGTCGTCGGAATAGGTGATGTCGGGATCTAAAGGCGTACGGATAATTTTTTGCTCGATGTCTTTTAAACCGTTAAACGGATCAATCAATTGTCCGAAATCATGCTCATTGAGGCTGACAGCTAAAGAGTTGATGGTAAAATCGCGACGGCGCTGATCGTCGGATAAGGTTCCCGGGCTTACTTCGGGCTTGCGGCTTAAATGCTGATAAGATTCTTTTCGGGCGCCTACAAACTCCACTGCATGATCTTTGTAGCGAATCATAGCCGTTCCGAACTGACCATAAAAACGGGCGTTTTTTTGACTGCCGAGCGCTGCTGCTACATCGTGTGCAAAATCAATGCCGTTCCCAATCACCACAAAATCAGTGTCTTTTGATAGGCGCCCTAGGATGATGTCGCGAACGTTGCCGCCAATTAGATATACGGCTTCGCCGCGCCTGCGTGATACTTCTGCTACAGCTTGAAAAAGACTCTCTGAAATGTACTTCTGCAATTCCTCGATCATGCCACAAAATTAAGAAAACTCGGCAATACGTGATTTTTCAACAGAAAAGACAGCTGAACAGGCGTTGAAAGGAAAAATTCTATCAGTGTTGGAGATGGTAAAAAACAACAATACTTTTCAGGCTATTTTGTATCGTTTGCCCGGAAGAGCCACCAGCACCCCATCAAACTCCAGACCTAAGAGAAGACCTGCCAATTTGGAGGCCGGAAAAGCGCTTTTAAGCATGATATCGTCAATGCCGGATTCTTTATTATCTCCAAAAGCATCGAGGATTTTTTGTTCGTCTTCACTAAAATCGCGAAACAGGCGTGTTTGTGGCGAGCTTGGTTTGCGGATGTCCCAACCAAGCATATAGCGAAGGTTTTCAGCATTTTCGATCATATCGGCTTTGTTGGTACGTATCAGATAGTTGCATCCTTCACTGGTGAAGTCGCCTACGCGACCGGGTACGGCAAACACATCCCTGTTGTAGGAACTTGCAATATTGGCGGTGATGAGCGCTCCTCCTTTTTTTGCAGATTCCACTACCACAACGGCATCCACCATTCCGGCAACGATGCGGTTGCGACGGGGAAAATTCTCGCGATCGGGATTAGTCCCTGCCATAAACTCGGTGAGGAGGCCGCCCTGGCTGATCATCCGCTCGGCCATGCTACGGTTGGACAACGGATAAATACGGTCGAGGCCGTGAGCTAAAACACCAATAGTTGGCAAGTGGTATTTCAACGAAGCGCGGTGTGCACAACTGTCAATGCCATAAGCTAATCCGCTGACAATTAACACTTCGTCAGATGAAAGGTCTTCGATAAACTGCTCGCACCAGTGTTTGCCATATTCGGTGGCTTTGCGGGTTCCGACAATGCCAATCACCTTTTGCAGGTTCAGGTCGGCATTGCCATAATAGTAGAGCATCAGCGGGCTGTCGGCACAATGTTGAAGTCGCTTCGGGTATTTCTTGTCGAGAAAAAAAAGTGGTTGAATACCTTTCTTCGTGATAAAATCCATCTCTTCTTCAGCACGACCCAGTACATTTTGATGCATGATTTCGTGGATGATGGCGGCTCCGATGCCAGGTATTTTCTCTAAGGCGCGTTTTTTTTCGCTAAACACTGCCTCGGGCCCGCCGCAATAAGCCACGAGCTTTTTGCCCAGTACGTCGCCCACGCCCGGGATGAGGGTAAGTCCGATTTGATACAGAAGTTGTTCCGACATGGCCGCCAAAATTAGTGGAATTATGTTAATTTTGTTCAAAAAGTGCAAATTTGCCGGAGCCTAAACGTATCCTTATTGCCCCTCTCGACTGGGGAATTGGGCATGCCACACGCTGCATTCCGCTCATCGAAGGGCTATTGCAGCTGGGGCAGCAGCCTGTTATTGCTGCCGATGGAGCGCCTTTGCACTTGCTTCGCCAACGTTTTCCCGAACTTGGGTGGACACGCTTTCCGGGCATGGTCGTCACTTATTCAAAAAGCAAATCAGTGCCTTGGGCTATTGCCCGACAACTACCCGCCATCCTGAAACAAGCTTATAGCGATCAACGGGTGATTGAGCGATTAATCCGCGAACAGAAAGCCGATGCGGTGATCTCCGACAACCGTTTTGGGGCATACAGCCTGAAAGTGCCGTCGGTTTTCCTCATCCATCAGCTCAATCTTCGGCTGGGGAGGCCTTTTCGCTGGGCAGAACCTTTGGCCAATGCATTGAACCGTTATTTTATTGGTCGTTACCACGATTGTTGGGTTCCCGACTTTCAGGGACAACATTCCCTTGCGGGGGCATTGTCGCAATGCCATTTGCCTGGTATTCCTCTACATTATATCGGACCCCTGAGTCGGCTGAAACCTTGTGAAACAATACACAAGCCAACGTCTCCCGACTTTTTAGTGATGCTTTCGGGTCCCGAACCACATCGCACCATTTTTGAAAATGCGATATTGCATCGTTTTTGCGGAAAAAATGATCGGGTAGTGATACTCCGTGCTTTGCCGTTGGGTGCCGAATTGCCCGAACATTCGCCCAATATTGTCATGTACAACCATTTAGATGATGCGCAATTGGCGGAGCTGATACATAACGCACGAAATATCATTGCCCGTGCGGGCTATTCTACCTTGATGGATTTGTGGACCATGAGACGTTATGCGTTTTTAGTGCCTACTCCGGCTCAGCCTGAACAAGAATATCTTGCTGATTTTCATCATCAAAAAGGTGGTTTCAGAAAAGTTTTGCAGCATCAGCTCGACCAACTCCCAACGGATTGTCACCTGCCGCCCTTTGGAATGACTGAGGCCGGGAACGACCAATTGCTGTTGTCGCACCTATCGGAATGGCTTGCCACACTTTAGTTTCTTTATCTTTGTCGTTCATTAAAACAAGCCCTATGCTGATCAACGAGGAAATGAAAATGGCTGAGGTGATTCATCTGAATCATCATTTGTTGCATGTGATCAATCGTTTTGGCATTCAGTTGGGATATGGCGAAAAGACCGTGAAACAGTTGTGTGCCGAGCATGAGCTGCCGCTGCCTTTTTTTCTCGAGATTGTGAATACCTTTCACGATCCATCCTATTTCCCAGTGGATGCCATGCTTCGTTTCGATGCAGCACTTTTAATCCGCTATTTGCAGCAAACACATGCCTACTATCTGGAGTTTCGAATCCCTGAAATCGAGCAGTATATCACCCGGTTGACCACTGATGAGAGTTGGGACGAAGCCGTAAAAAGACTGATACGCGACTTTTTTCATCAATACGTCTTTGAACTTACCCAGCATATCAAACGCGAGGAAGATCGGGTTTACCCGTATGTCCTGGCTTTGGCGCATTATCTTGAAACAGGACAGGGTGAGAAGGAATTGGTAGAAAGCCTGATGCATTATTCCATTCAGGAATATGAAAATGAACATGACGATGTGGAGTCTAAACTGTTTGATTTGAAGAATATTATCATCAAATATATTCCCCGACCCAAAGATAGCCGTATCCTGAACCTGATTTTGCATGAGCTTTTTGAGCTGGAAGACGACCTGCATAACCACTCGCATATCGAGAATATGATTTTAGTTCCGATTGTGGAGCGGATGGAAAAAGAGTTTTTTGCACTAACACGAAATGGTCGCCATGATTGAAGCCGTGAAAATTCTGCTCATCGAACCTTCCTATATTATAAAGGAGGGACTTCGCAGTGCGCTTGGACGGCTCAACCTGTCGTTTCGCATTGACGAAGTTGACGAGGTAAAAGAGAATTTAGTATTGACACTCGAAAAGTTTACCCCGAGGATTGTGTTTGCTAATCATCGCGCTCTCGAAACGAAATGGGCAGGGAATCGAAGTGCAGCCGTTTTCGATGAAGTGTTGTTGGTGGGAATGTATAACGAAAAAGTTACCCTTTTCGAAATGGCACGCTATGATGAGGTTTTGTGCATTGAAGAGAATAAACAACAGATAATAAGCTCTTTACAGAATATTTTGAAAAAGGCCGGCCTTTTGTCAAACGAAAGTGAAACCGAAAACCTGAGCGAACGCGAACGCGAAGTGCTGAGGTTTGTTGCTTTAGGGCTGACCAATAATGAGATTGCCGAACGCCTGTTTATCAGCACATTTACGGTGATGACACACCGCAAAAATATCACCCGGAAGCTGGGCATTAAAACTGTGTCGGGCTTAACAGTGTATGCCATCCTGAACAAAATTATCGAATCGGGCGAGGTGAACGTATTCTGAATGTGATCGGTGTGTAAGTCATCCTCATTTCTTCTGTTTTTTGGTGTTGTTGTGGTCAATTTATTAAAGTAAAATAAACTTGACAAAATGTAAATAAAACATTACATTTGCAGCACAAATTTTAAACAATTGTCTCCATGAAAACTTTCTTATTACCCCACAAATTCAAATCCGTCGGATGGACCCTATTGGTTCCATCGGCCATTTTGGGGCTCATTCATCTCATTTTTGAGCCTTCGTTTCTTGTCATCAACACTAAATTATTTGCTTTTTTAAACGATCAATTTCTTTCCGAAACAGGGTATTTTACCATTGTTGAGGCTAATCTATCCAATACACTTCTTGGGATTTTCTTCATAATCGGTGCTCTCTTGGTAGCCTATTCAAAAGAAAGGACTGAAGATGAATTCATTGCAGGCATGAGACTCTCATCGTTGCTTTGGGCAGTTTTTGTCAATAGCGTTCTGTTGGTTTTTGCTTTCATGTTTTTTTATGGGTTAGCATTTCTGCAGGTGATGGTTTACAATATGTTTACCATTTTGATCCTTTTTATTGCCCGTTTTCATTATGTGCTTTTCAAAAATCGTAATCAGGTTGGCGATGAAAACTAAATTGAAAGTGGAGCGGGCAGCGCTTGGCATGACTCAGGACGAACTGGCTCAAAAGGTATCGGTGAGCCGTCAAACCATCATAGCCATTGAGGCCGGGCGATGGGTTCCTTCGGCCGTGCTGGCCATAAAAATTGCAAGGGTATTCAACAAAGCAGTCGAAACGCTGTTTATTCTCGAAGAGGGCGACTAAGCCCTGCCGACGGAGAGGCAATTTTCGGGCTGCGATAACCGTAGTGAATGAAAATGTGTATTTTTGCCGGCAATTTAGAATTAGTTTAAATAAGCAAACAAATGGAAAAAGTTGGAATTTTCTACGGTTCAACGGGAGGAAGCACAAAACAGGCTGCCGAAGCCATTGCCAAAGCTTTGGGTAAAGGTTCCGAGTTGCATGATATTGAAGAAGCTACACCCGAGATGATAGCGTCTTACCCGAATCTTGTCTTCGGAACCAGTGCCTGGGGCATTGGCGATATGCAGGACGACTGGGAACGTTTTGTTGACGAGTTGGCCGAGATTGATTTTGCCGGCAAAAAAGTAGCCTTATTTGGTGTGGGCGACCAAGCCGAATATCCCGAAAGTTTTGTGGATGGAATGGGAACGCTCTATTGCCGCCTGCCCGACAAAAATTGTGTGGTGGGTTTTTGGCCTACCGAAGGCTATAAGTTCTATTTCAGTCTGGCCGAAAAAGATGGACAGTTTGTCGGTTTACCGCTCGATCCGCATAACGAAGACGCACTTTCGGCTGACCGCATCAAACAATGGACAACGCAATTGAAGAAGGAATTTAACTAATACTTTTTTACATTATCAGAAAAAACATCGTCTTATAAGGCGATGTTTTTTTTGTTTCGAGATGTTTTTTAAAGTTTTTTGGGATTTGTCGAAGCTGTGGAAAGGCGATTTCCGCTATTTTTGCCGCTGAAACCCAAAATTTACGGCTTCGTATGTTTCGCCTTTCTGCTTCACGTTCCATCAAATTGCTGATGGCATTCGCCATCTTCTGGATGGTGATTGGTGAGCTGATAGCCATTCATCAGGAACGTATTTTTGGAGTTAAATTTTACGGAAATCACAGCCCTTTCACTAAGCCGGCCTCCAAGAGCGATGGCACAATCTGTTTCTGGAAAGCAGGAAAGGACAGCGATAAATCCTATACTTTTTCGTTTTCCGAGACCATCGTCCATTGCGAAAACACCTACCGGCCGGGTCTTTGGTTTTGGAGCTATTTGTTTTCGGGGCCAACCGCTTTCCTTAGTCCGGCCATTTCGCTTACAACTCCCGTCCTGCGCGGACCACCCGCGCTGGTGTAGTAAAAATTTCTTCCCTTTCTTTTCTTTTTTCCGGAGAAATCAGGCCTTGACTTGATTTTTAGGCCTTTGAGTTGTCTTTGAATAATTCATTAAAACATTGATTAATAATAATATACCTATTATGAAAAACATTTATTCTTTTTTATTTATTCTTTTCATGAGCATTCAACTGCAAGCCGACCCTGTTCGCGATACCGTTTCCATGGGAGCCGGTTATGCCAATGATGTGTTTTACAGCCTCGACAGCGGCATTGTGAAAATTGAGACGCGGGCCAACTGGGAAATTGCCTTTTATACCAACCGTTGGAGCGCAGGAATTCAGATGAATGATGGTGGTGGAGTCAAGCTTTTTACCTATCCATTGGGCGATAAAAACGCATGGAACAATGTGGATGTCAGCCAAATTGATGAGTGGACTCCAATGGTCAACAGCGATACTGTCTGGGAGGATGGAGCCTTTAATCGCCATGCTTTGGGACATCCCGATTATGGCTGGGGGGTGTATAATACCATCAACCACAGTGTGAATGGCGACTCGCTTTTCATTGTCAAACTGGCAAACGGCAGCTTGAAAAAACTTTTCATCGAGTCAAAAAACTCGGTAACCAACACCTATTTTTTCAAATATGCGGACATTGATGGTTCCAACGAAAAGAGCGAAGTGCTTGATATTACACCTTATATGGACAATCGTATGTTTCTTTACTATTCGCTGAGTCTGGGAATGGCTATTGATCGTGAGCCGGATATCAATAGTTGGGATTTGGTTTTCAGTCGTTATTCCGCGATTGTTTATGACAATAACAATCAACCCTCTGATTATGTGGTCGTTGGAATTGCAAGCAACAATGGCGTTGGCGTTGCAAAACATCATCCTGTTGAGGTCGGTTTTGCCGACTGGATGGCTAAGCCTTTTGAAGAATACCGGACCCCTATCGGGCATGAATGGAAAGAGTTCAGTATGAGCCAGTTTGCCTGGACGGTTGAAGATTCTTTGGTCTATTTTATCAAAAACCGGAATGGAAATATCTATAAGTTTTTTCCCGAGTTTTTTAGTGGGCAAGCAACGGGGAGTACCGCTTTTGTGAAAGAGTTGCTGTCGTTTTCAGGGCTTTTGGATTCCCATCAACGAGACAATGCACTGGTTGTGAGCCCAAACCCGACCAGCGGTTTGTTGCGCCTTGGGGTAAATGACGATGTGGTCAGCACCGCCGAAGTCGTTTTCTACGATCTCGCAGGGAAAAGGGTTCATTCTGCTTTGGTCAACGACCGTTTTGCTTCGGTTGATTTGCGCCATCTTCACGATGGACTTTATATTGCCGAGATGCGGATCAATGGGAGGTTGCTGCTTGCCAAAGTGATGTTGCAACATTAGTCAGACCTATGATGCGTTTTGGATTTACTTTTTTAACAGGGCTTTTGCTGATTTCATTCAGGATGTCGGCTCAGGAGGCACAGCTCTGGCTGAAAGACGCCAAAAATGGCGAATCTGTGCCTTTTGCCCATGTGATGATGCAAGAACGCGGAAAGAGCGAATTCAAAACTTACGTCAGCGATTTGGATGGAAAAATCGCAGTCAGCAGCCGCGAGCCGTTGGCTTTCACAGTGAGCGCCCTCGGCTACCGGCTATTTTCGGACACTCTTAAAACCGGCAGTAAAAAGATCATTAAGCTCGAACCTTTGGTTTACAATATGGATGAGGTGGTGGTTACTGGCCAGTTTACCCCCGAAGCTGTGGATAAATCCATTTTCAAGGTGAAAGTGATTAGTTTGAAACAGGTTGAGCAAAAAGCGTCCACCAATCTGGGCGAGCTCATGGCTGGTGAGCTCAATATCCGTTCCTCGATGGATGGGGCGTTGGGCTCGAAAATTACCATGCAGGGACTTGGAGGTGAACATATTAAGTTTTTAATTGACGGCGTCCCGCTCATTGGCCGGATGAATGGGAATATTGATCTGGGGCAGCTCAATCTTCAAAATATCAAACAGATCGAAGTGATCGAAGGGCCAATGTCGGTGATTTATGGAAGCAATGCGCTTGCAGGAGTCATCAATATCATCACCGGCGACAATCCTTATTCCACAATAAGTGTGCAGACCAATGCCTATACCGAAAGTATAGGAGTTTATAACTTTTCAATGGATGGCTCGTTCAAAAAAAATCGTTGGACAAGCGGGATAGCTGCTGCACGCAACTTCTTCGACGGTTTCGATCAGATTGAAGACCAGCGTAGTATGCGATGGAAACCCAAACGACAATACACTTCCGATGCTCATCTGGGATATACTTCAACCAAGCTTAAAGCCAAAACAGCTGTTTCATATTTCAACGAGATGCTTCAGGATAAGGGCAACTTGCTCAGGCCTTATTATGAAACAGCTTTCGATAATTATTTCCAGACCAATCGTTTTTCGGCCAAGTTCGATGCTCAGGCACCAGTGGCTAAAGATCGTTTTATCAATGTGTTGGCTTCTTATTCTTACTACAATAGAATTAAAAATACCTATTTCGTTGACCTGACTACCCTGGAAAAGAACCTCACTATGAATGGCTCCGACCAGGATACTTCGGTCTTTGGGCAATATTTGTTGAGGGCTGAGTTTAGTAAAAGCACGACCCAAAGCCGGTTTAACTACCAGTTTGGTATTGACTTGAATCAGGAAACAGGGGCAGGCAAGCGCATGCTCGACGAACGACAACAAATTGGCGATTATGCGGCTTTTCTCAGCTTAAAATTACAGCCCACACCGCTGCTGATGCTACAACCCGGCCTCAGATATGGCTTCAATACCAAATACAATGCACCATTGGTGTATTCGTTGAATCTGAAATGGGATTTGCGTGAAGAACTAAGCCTTCGTGCCAGCTTTGCCAAAGGATTTAGAGCACCCTCGCTCAAAGAGCTGTACCTCGAGTTTGTGGATGTGAACCACAATATCAGGGGAAATGAAAATCTGAAGGCTGAAAATTCGAAGAATATTAACCTTGCTTTGAGCTATCATCACGAAAAAAAGACTTATGACTATGGTGCTGATCTAAGCTTTTTTTATAATAAAATCAACAACAGCATTACCTTGGCCACACTCAGTTACGACTCTGCCCTTTATACCTACGTCAACCTGAACCGCATGATTACTCAGGGCTATCAGCTTTCATTTCATAACCGGCTTTACCCCTGGTTTGAGTTGAAAGCCGGGGTTGGGCAAATAGGTCGAAGGCAGATTACGGATGGAGCCGCAGCCGTGAAAATGATTTATAGCACTGATATTATGGCGAATCTCAGTCTGTTGTGGCGTAAGATAGATTTGCGTTTCGATGTGAATTATAAATACAATGGAGCTTATCCCGAAGTGTTTGTCAACAGTGACGGGGCAATATTTCGCAGCCTGATGGATGCGTATCATTCGCTCGATGCCAATGTGTCGCGTAGCTTTTTGGGGCAGCGACTGACGGTACAGTTTGGTGCGAAAAATCTGTTTGGCAACACGAATATCCTCATCCGCGGGGATAGCCAGGGCGGAATCCACAGCGGAGCCGGCGATGGAAGCGCACCCGTGGCATGGGGCAGAACCTTTTTTGTGCGTGCGGCCTACCGCTTTCAAAAATTCAGCCGGAATCATGAAAACTAATCTTGCCCTGTTCTTTGCGATGGCCCTGGGGCTCACATCCTGTTTCAAGGAGGATGAACGCATCGCGCCAACCGACCGTGGCGGAAAGATTACGGCTTCTTTTGGAATGACCCAGACCTATAAATACCAGTTTTACTACAGTTTGGAAGATTCAGTGATCAGAGGACAGAGCGATAAAAATGCGTTTGGTCTGGTTTTCGATAACCGGCCGGGCAAGGCTGGTATTTTTCTGAATTCAGCCAATTTCAGTATGGCTGCAGCCAGCGGACGTTATCGGTTTAACGATGTGAAAAACCTTGCCGGCCTCCGTTTCGACTTTGATGCTTCGTCGGGCAATGCCGACTCATTGGTGTTTCGAGGCTGGATGCGTATCGAAGGAGCCGACACCCTCTACAGCCATGAAGTGTATGTGATTGATCTGGGCTATGACGACCTTGGTAACAGTCTGGGCTACCGCAAAATCATCCTCGACAGCCTCAAAGGCAACGATTATTTCTTCAGGTATGGATTGCTTAATAGTGACGAAGCCTTGAGTGCAACCGTCTCTAAATCGGGGAGCAGCAACTTCGCCTATTTCTCGTTTGAAACCAACGAGCAATGCTATCCCGAGCCTTCGGGACAGGCTTACGACTTGCTTTTTACCCAATATACAACCATGCTTTTTACTAACGAAGGCGAGCCTTATCCTTATTTGGTCACCGGAGTCCTGCTCAATCCTGAGCAGACTCTTGCCTGTTTGGTGAAAGGGCTTGATTTCGACAGCATACAGGCCGAAATAATTGATGACCTCCCGTTTACGGCAAAACCCGATATTATCGGTTACGACTGGAAAGAGGTGAAAGGCGATGTGAACAGCGGAAATGTGTATTACGAAATCCGACCCGAAAATGTCTATTTTGTAAAAACCCGTAGCGGTTTTGTTTTTAAACTGAGATTTATTGGTTTTTACAGCAATAGTGGTGAAAAAGGCTGGCCAACCATCGAGTTTCAGCGTATTTAGAGAAAAAAAACGCTGACGTTTGCCTTCGCCCCGGCTTATTTTATTTTTGCCGGACAAATTTCAGCCAGATGAGCCGATTCTAACATAAACATCAATAAGAAAAGCAATGAAGCCATGACAACCAAATCATTGACGCAGACCTATTTGACTTCCGGTTTTGATATCCGACCGGAGATTTATGAAATTATCAAAGAAGATAACCCTGATTTTCGCCCCGAAGACAAAATTAATCTTGACCAGTTGAATCGTTACCGACGGATTTATCTCACCCGTCTGATGGAGCAGGAGAGGGGCGAGCTGGCTCAGATTGATCAGGATGTTATGGAAGCAGTGAAGGAGAATTCGATCCTTTCGGAAAACATCGAACCCGATATTGAAGCCAAACTTACGATAGGTCAGAAATTGGCCGACCGTATAGCCGATTTTGGTGGAAGCTGGACTTTCATCCTGTTTTTCTTTTGTTTTATCCTGGTATGGATGGGAATTAATGTTTGGGTTAATTTGATGAAACCCTACGATCCGTATCCGTTTATTTTGCTCAACCTCATTCTGTCGTGCTTAGCTGCCGTACAGGCTCCAATCATTATGATGAGTCAAAACCGGCAGGAGCAAAAAGACCGTCAGCGCGCCGAACACGATTATAAGGTGAATCTTAAAGCAGAGTTAGAAATCAAGCTTTTAAGCGAGAAAATTGACCATTTACTTGTCCATCAGAATAAAAAATTGCTCGAAATACAGCAGGTTCAGGTTGATTATCTTGAAGATCTGATGAAACGATTAGAAGCTAAATAAAAATGATGCCTGAGGATTACAGTCAATAAACCATTCGAGGTTAAACTGACGATTAAAGCTCAATTCCGTATGTAGGCCGGTAATCTGCTGTATTGCCCAATGTCATCAACATGAATGTTCGGTTGCCTTATGTCAATTTTCACACCCACTTGCCGTTGGTGAGTGCCGGCGATGTTATTTCGGTTGTCAGCCTAATGGCCGGAACTGGAGAATTGGTTGCACGGCCTGAGTATTGCACGGTTGGCATTCATCCCTGGCAACTTACTGAGACCGGTCTGGAAGCGTTACAGCGGCAACTGCTTGACGATCTGCATCGTTTAAGGCCTGTTGCCATTGGCGAGGCGGGTTTAGACCGTGCCATCGCCGTTCCGCTGGCGTTGCAGCAGCACGCATTGAGCTGGCAACAAGAACTTGCCCTTGAGTTGGGTTTGCCCATGGTGATTCATTCTGTCAGGGCTTTCGACCTTTTACTTTCCAAGCCGAAAAAAAATATAACGAGCGTGATTCATGGCTTTTCGGGGAAACCTCCCACAGCGATTCAGTTGCTTCGCGCGGGTTTTTATCTTTCGTTTGGGAAGGCTATTTTCGACAAAAAAAGCAATGCTGCTGCAAGTGTCAAAATGATGCCGCCTGAGCGCCTTTTTCTTGAAACCGATACTTCCGAAATTGATATTGCTGAGATCTATCGTTGGGCTGCCATGCTTCGCGGAGAAACGGAAGAATCGCTTCGTGACAGCATCTTTCGTAATTTTGTCCGGCTTTTTAACTCAAAATGATGACAAAACCCGATTGGCAATCGCGCACCCGCCTTTTGGTTGGTGACAATGGATTGGCACGCTTGGAACGCAGTCATGTGTTGGTTGCCGGGCTTGGCGGAGTGGGGGCTTATGCTGCCGAACAGCTTGCCCGCGCAGGCGTTGGCCGGCTTACGATAGTGGATGGCGATACTGTGCATCACAGCAACCGCAACCGACAGTTGGCGGCGCTCAACTCCACCATCGGCAGGCCCAAAACCGAGGTGATGGAGCAACGACTTCGCGATATCAACCCGGAAATCCATATCGTGACGGTGAATGCCTATGTCAAAGACCAATTGCTGCTCGATGTACTCGATCGTCCTTACGATTATGTGATTGATGCCATTGACACCTTAGCGCCGAAAGTTTTTCTGCTTTACCATGCCTGCAGGCTCGGGCATAAAGTGGTAAGCAGTATGGGTGCCGGTGGTAAATTTGATCCTGCACTCATACAGGTGGTTGATATCTCGCAAACCCAGCAATGCCGGTTGGCCTATTACATCCGCAAAAAGTTGCACAAACTTGGTGTTTGGGATGGCATCACTGCGGTTTACTCCACCGAAGTCGTCTCGCGTGGGAGTATCCGGGCCGAGAGCGGCGAAATGAATAAACGCAGTACCGTTGGAACCATTTCGTATATGCCGGCTATCTTTGGAATGTATTGTGCATCGGTGGTTATACGCTATTTTCTAGACCGTAAAGATGAAACATGATGCGCCACTTCCTTTCTCATTGGAACATCATACTTGTTTTTCGCAGCCTATATCCTTCTTTTTTGTTACTTTGCCCACCTTTTAAAAAATGATAAAATTGTCGGCATTTTGCTGATTTTATATTTTAAGTTGTTGAAATGAAGAAACTTACCCTGTTTAACATCGGTTTGATGTTTTTAATCTTATGCGGCTCTCCGTTCGTGACGAAGGCACAGGATGCCAACATTCGCGGTTTTGTATATGAATCCAAATCGGGCGAGCCGATTATTTTTTCCAACGTTTATCTGGAAGGAACTAATTATGGAGCTTCAACCGATGTAAACGGCTATTTTAGCATCACCCGCATTCCTACTGGCCGTTATACTCTTTTGGTGACTTATTTGGGTTACGATACCATTCGTGAAGAAATTCAGGTGAAAAAGGGCGAGGTGATCAACAAGAAGTTCATGATGAAAGAATCATCCATCAGTCTGGGAACCGTCAATGTGACTGCCGAAAAGATGGAAGCAGTGAGTGAAACGAAAACCTCGGTCATCAATCTAACGCCCAAGACTTTGAAAAAACTGCCGAGCATTGGCGGGCAGGCTGACCTGGCGCAATATCTTCAGGTGTTGCCCGGCGTGATTTTTACCGGCGACCAGGGCGGACAGCTTTATATCCGCGGCGGGGCGCCCATTCAAAACAAAGTGCTGCTTGATGGTATGGTTGTTTACAACCCGTTTCACAGTATCGGCCTCTTCTCGGTGTTCGAAACTGATCTCATCCGCAATGCCGAAGTGTTCACCGGAGGATTTAGCGCCGACTATGGCGGACGCATCTCATCGGTGATGGACATTACCACGCGTGATGGCAATAAAAATAATCTGGCCGGAAAAATTGGTGCCAGCACCTTTGGCTCCCGTCTGCTTTTAGAAGGGCCAATTGCCAAGGCTCGCGATCAAAACAGTGGAAGTTCTTCATTTATCTTTTCGGCCAAAAACTCTTATTTGGAACAAAGCAGCAAGAAAATCTATTCATACATTGATAAAGCCGGGCTTCCATTTAATTTCCTTGATCTCTATGGCAAAGTGTCAATCAATGCTGCCAATGGAAGCAAGGTGAACTTTTTCGGCTTTGGTTTCGACGACCGCGTGAACAACTATAAGGCCTTGTCAGATTTCGGCTGGAAAGCCGTTGGCGGCGGTTCCGACTTCCTGATTATCCCTGGTAAAGCTCCCGTGCTCATCGAAGGAAACCTTGCTTATTCGGCTTATGAAGCCAACCTCTCCGAGAAAAACGCTCCCGAACGAACGAGCAGCATCAACGGTTTTAATATGGGGTTTCATTTTACCTATTTCCTTGGGAAAGACCTCATTAAATACGGCATCGAAGTGCTTGGCTTCCGCACCGAGTTCAACTTTACCAATGCCATCGGACGCAAGATCGAACAGATTGAAAATACGACTGAGCTGGCAGCCTATGTGCGCTACAAGGGAACATTCGGGAAGCTGCTTTTCGAGCCGAGCCTGCGTTTTCAGTATTACGCCTCTCTTTCCGAAGCATCGCCCGAGCCTCGTCTGGCACTCAAATATTTAGTCAGCGACAGGGTGCGGCTCAAACTCGCCACAGGACTCTATTCGCAAAACCTGATAGCCGCCAACAGCGACCGCGACGTGGTAAACCTTTTCTATGGTTTTCTGTCGGGTCCCGACAACCTTCCTTCAACCTTCGATGGCAAAGCGGTGAACTCAAAACTACAAAAGGCAGCACATGTCATCGTTGGAACCGAGGTCGATCTGACTTCTCACCTTAACCTGAACATCGAAGGATATCTGAAAAATTTCGGACAACTTACCAACCTCAACCGTAACAAGGTGTACAACGAAAATACTGCCGACTATACCGTGCCTGACCGCCTGAAAAAGGATTTTATCATCGAAAAAGGACAAGCCTATGGTGCCGACCTGGCCTTGAAATACGAATTCAGTAAAGTCTATTTCTGGGCAGTTTATTCCTTGGGTTATGTGAATAAAACTTTTGAGGAAAAAGCAGGTCAGATGTTTACTTACCGACCACATTACGACCGCCGTCATAATGTGAACCTTATTCTTAGCTATACCGGCGGAAGCAAAAAAGAGTGGGAAGTGAGCGCCCGCTGGAATTTTGGCTCAGGATTCCCATTCACCCAGGTGCAGGGATTTTACGAATATCTTCCTTTCAGCCAAGGCATCAATTACGACTACTATAAATCCAACGGCCAGTTAGGCATCATCTATGGCGATCTCAATGCCGGACAGTTGCCTACCTACCATCGCCTCGATTTCGATGCCAAACGGAGGTTTTACCTCACCGAAAAAAAGGAAATCGAACTTAGCCTTAGTTTAACCAATATCTATAACCGTAAAAATGTATTTTATGTGGATCAAATCACCAACGAGGTGCTAAGACAACTTCCCCTGATGCCCAGCGTTGGACTTGTATTCACGTTTTAATTCAAATCCATATCATGAAAAGAAAACTTAACATATTGAAAATGAGCGCGATGGTTGTAGTTGCCTTTTCTGCCATCGCATGTGCTACCCAGCCGAAAGAAACCATGAAACCACCTGTTGCAAAGATTATCCCAAAAGAACTTGTTACACACGGCCACAGCCGTATTGACAATTATTATTGGCTCAATGAGCGCGAAAATCCCGAGGTGATCGCCTATTTGGAGGCCGAAAACGAATATGCCGAAAAAACGCTTGAACATACCAAAGCCTTGCAGCAAAAGCTTTACGACGAGATGGTGGGCCGTATCAAACAAACCGATATGTCGGTTCCGTACAAAGAAAACGGCTATTATTATTATACACGTTACGAAGAAGGGAAAGAGTATCCACTCTATTGCCGTAAAAAAGACAGCATGGAAGGCATTGAAGAGATTATGCTCAACGGCAATGAAATGGCCAAAGGATTAGCCTTTTTCGACATTGGCGGATGGGAGGTGAGCAACGATAACAAACTTTTGGCTTATGCTGTGGATACCGTCAGCCGCCGGCAATACACCTTGCACGTTAAAAATCTGGAAACCGGTGAAGTGTATGCCGATGTCATCCGAAATACTTCCGGCAATATGGCCTGGTCAAACGATAATAAAACCCTTTATTACAGCATCAAGGATGAAACACTGAGACCGTACAAAATTCTGAAACACCAACTCGGCAGCCCGCAGGCCGATGTGGAGGTATTCCACGAATCTGATGATACTTTTTATCCTTTTGTGTATAAAACCAAGTCGAAAGAATACATCGTCATCGGCTCAACAAGCACTTTATCAGCCGAATATCGTATTCAGAAGGCCGATAACCCGGATGCACCTTTTGTGATTTTTGAGCCCCGTCAGCCCGATCATTTATACAGCATTGACCATTACGGCGACAATTTTTATATCCGAACCAACAAAGACGCTCTCAACTTCAAGCTGATGAAGACCCCGGTGAATGCAACAGGCATGAAAAACTGGACTGAAGTTATCCCTCACCGGCCTGATGTTCTTTTGGAAGATTTCGAGGTCTTTTCGCACCATCTCGTACTTTCCGAGCGTAAGGAAGGTTTGATCAATTTGCGTGTGAAGGCCTGGGATGGTAGTGCCGATTATTATTTGGATTTTGGCGAGCCTACCTATATGGCGCATACCTCAGCCAATCCGGAATTCGACACTCCCTTGTTGCGCTACAGCTACACCAGCCTCACCACTCCCAATTCGGTTTACGAGTTTGACATGGTGCAGAAAACCAAAACCCTGCTCAAACAGCAGGAAGTCGTCGGAGGCTACGATCCGGATCAATACCAGTCGGAACGCCTTTATGCCACTTCGCACGATGGTGTGAAAGTGCCAATCTCGCTGGTTTACAAAAAGGGGCTTGTCAAAAATGGCGAGAATCCACTTCTTCTTTATGGATATGGCTCTTACGGCTCAACCATGGATGCCTATTTCAGCTCATCACGCCTGAGCTTGTTGGATAGAGGTTTTGTGTTTGCAATTGCCCATATTCGCGGTGGCGAAGAGATGGGCCGTCAGTGGTATGAAGACGGGAAACTCCTGAAAAAGAAAAATACCTTTTTGGATTTTATCGCTTGCGGAGAATATCTCATTGATCAGAAGTTTACCAATAAAGAAAAAATGTTTGCAATGGGCGGGAGCGCCGGCGGCCTTCTGATGGGCGCCGTCGTCAATATGCGCCCCGACCTCTGGAAAGGTGTTGTCGCACAGGTTCCGTTTGTGGATGTGGTGACCACCATGCTCGACGAAAGTATTCCACTCACCACAGGCGAGTATGATGAATGGGGCAACCCCAATGACGAAATTTATTACAGCTATATGCTTTCCTACTCACCTTACGACCAGGTGGAAGCCAAAGACTATCCGGCTATGCTCGTAACCACAGGTTTACACGACAGTCAGGTTCAATACTGGGAACCCGCCAAATGGGTAGCAAAGCTCAGAAAACTTAAAACCAACGATACCCATCTTTTCTTGGTTACCGAGATGGATTTCGGGCATGGCGGCGCATCCGGACGTTTTGAACGTTTCAAAGAAGTAGCCCTCGAATATGCGTTTATGCTCAACGAGTTGGGAATCAATAAATAATCTAATTTCGTTTTTTAGAGTTTATCCATTTTTGGCCTATGCGTTTAGACTGGAATATTGACGAACTGAATGCCACCAACAAAAATACCATGATGGAACAGCTTGGTATTGAATATGTTGAAGCAAAAGATGGTTATATTAAAGCCAAAATGCCGGTTGATAACCGCACCAAACAACCAATGGGTCTGCTTCACGGCGGAGGGAGCTTAGCGCTGGCCGAAACTGTTGCCGGCATTGGATCGGCTTTGATTGTTGACTTAAGCAAAAACGATGTCAGAGGCTCACAGGTGAGCGCAAATCATCTGCGTGCAGCCAAAGACGGATGGGTGTTTGCCGAGGCGCATCTGTTGCATCGGGGCCGAAATACCCACATCTGGGATATCGAAATCAAAGATGAGGATGGTCAGTTGGTTTCGGCCATTCGTTTGACCAATTTTATCATTGCTAAAACAAAGCATTAGGTATTATTATGAGGCTAAAAGAGGCGCAAAGCCTTTGGTTGCGGCAAAATAAAGCTTTTGTCAGCTTCCGTCTTCCGGCCGACCAAGAAGTGATGACATACGCCGGCGGAAGTTTTTGTGTTGAAAAACCCGAAAACAGCCGGCCATATTTTGTCATGACTCCTTTCGATGTACGAAAACATCCGCAGCTTTTTTTATCACCTGAGGTCATTATTCGGGGCGACGAAATCCCTGATTTCAAATTTGGTGAATCCAACCCGGCATTTAGGATTCGTGTTCCCAAACTGACTTCCAAAGAGGAGTATCTGAAACAGGCTGCCCGTCTGATTGACCTGATGCAGCAACAACAATGTAGCAAGGTGGTGCTATCGCGTATTGTAGCCCGGCCGTTTGCCACGGAGCAACTCCCCGAACTTTTTGAACAACTTTGCTTCCGATATCCTAACGCTTTTGTGTTTCTGCTCAGCGATGGACATGGTTTGTTGTGGGCCGGAGCGAGCCCGGAAACATTGCTCCATTATGCACACGGAAAGGCGCAAACCGTAGCGTTGGCTGCAACACAAAAGCTTGAAGGCCGTGAGCTTTCAAATTTAGTCTGGAGCAGAAAAGAGGTAGAAGAACAAGCTTTGGTGACTGAATATATCCAGCGGATGCTCGCGTTGCACCGTGCCCGAAACTTAGAAGTCGCCGGTCCCAAATCGGCGGCAGCCGGACATCTTGCGCATCTGATGACCTCTTTTGTCTGGGAAAGTACCTTCGCTGAAGCCTTAGCGATGGCCAACGATTTGCATCCGACACCGGCCGTTTGCGGACTGCCGCGTCCGGAAGCCATGAGGCTTATCGGCCTTACCGAACAGCACGATCGTAGTTTCTATACCGGCTGTCTTGGCTATGTGAAACCTGATGAAGAAATAAAGCTGTTCGTCAACCTTCGCTGTATGCAAGGAATCAATAATGAGGCCTTTTTGTATGTTGGCGGCGGGCTGACGGCTTTGTCCGACCCCATGGATGAGCGGGACGAAACTCAGGCCAAAGCCGAAACTTTGCTTGCAGTTTTCCCGAAATAAGTTTGCATCTTTGCCTCATGGTTCACGACAAAACTGGCATTTTGCACCTGGCGCAGCTCATGGCAGCACGCGGCATTCGCCATATCGTATTTTCGCCCGGCTCGCGCAATGCGCCTTTGGTTGCCGTTTTTGGTAACAACCCTGCTTTTCTGACTTATACGATAGTGGATGAGCGGAGCGCTGCCTTTTTTGCTTTAGGCATAGCGCAACAGAATCAACAGCCCGTGGCTTTGGCTTGTACTTCGGGATCAGCAGTGTTGAATTATGCCCCTGCCGTGGCCGAAGCCTTTTACCAACGCCTCCCTTTGGTGCTCCTTACTGCCGACCGACCGCCCGAATGGATAGGGCAGGGCGATGGTCAAACAATTCAGCAACAAAACGCTTTTGGACCTCATGTGAGAAAAAGCGTGAATCTGCCCGTTTCCATCCGAAGCCGCGAAGACCTCTGGTACAACGATCGCCTGATCAACGAAGCTCTCAACGCTGCCCTGACGCCTGTGCCCGGACCCGTACACATCAACATCCCGTTGTCGGAACCCCTCTATGGCTTTTCGACTGAAACAGGAGGACGGGCTCATGATTTTAGAGAGTTGATAGTTAAAACAACTATAGGCAAAGCACAGCAACTTGAATTGAAGGGAGTCTGGGCAGAATCCCCACGAAAGATGATTCTTGTCGGGCAAATGCCTCATAATTTGGAAGTTAACTCGATTCTGGCTGAGCTTGCTTCGCGACCTGATGTGGTCGTGCTTACCGAAACCACATCCAATCTTTTTGCACCGGATTTTGTTGGCGCGATTGACCGGACGCTAGCAGGAATCAAAGACTCAGAAGCATATTGCCCCGACCTTTTGCTCTCTTTTGGTGGAGCTGTCGTCTCGAAACAGATCAAAGCATTTCTGAGGAAAGCTGCACCAAAAGTTCATTGGAACTGCGATGCCCACGATGCCGTCTCTGATACCTATCAATGCCTCAGTCATGCCATCCGTATTGAAGCAGCCGATTTGCTGAATTTGGTCAAGTTATGGCCTGTTCAAGATTCGGGGTATGGCGCCCTATGGAAGAGACTGAATGTGCAGATGCAGGAAAAACATCAGCTTTTTTTGAAAGATGCGCCTTGGAGTGATCTCAAACTTTTTGAGATTTTGTCAAAAAACATCCCTTCAAATTTTGATGTGCAACTTGGTAACAGCACCCCGGTGCGTTATGCTCAGCTTTTCGACGGACGTTGGGCTGCACGCTTTGATGCAAACCGCGGAACCAGCGGTATTGATGGGAGCCTTTCCACCGCTGTGGGAGCTGCTTTGGCCTCCGGGAGACCGACGGTGCTCATCACCGGTGATTTGGCCTTCTTTTACGACTCCAATGGGTTGTGGAACAAATATTTGCCTCCTAACCTGAAAATCATTGTCGTCAACAATCAGGGCGGAGGCATTTTCCGCTTTATTGAAGGCCCTGATCAGACCCCCTTCCTTGAGAAATTTTTCGAAGCAAGGCATCAAACGTCGGCCGTTAAACTTTCGAGTGTTTATGGCCTTTCCTGCTTTGAGGCCGATTCGCCAGAAACACTAAAAGCCGCATTGCCTGCCTTTTTTGCCGAAAAAGAAAAAACGGCCTTGCTCGAAGTGCATACCCCTGCCGAACAGAGCGGCAAAACAATCCGCGACTATTTCCGTTTTTTGCGTTCCTGACAACATCCCGGCGATTGTTTGCGCCTTCGGATTGCATTGCGTATTTTTGCAGCTTTCTGCTTTGAAACAAAAAGTGGATTCGATAAAACCGATTGTTGTTCAAAATCCTTCCCGAGGTATGCAAAGCCAACGAAACTGGACTACGCTCAAAGAGTATAAAGATATCCTTTTCGAGACCTGGAACCATATTGCCAAAATCACCATTAATCGCCCTGAAGTTCACAATGCCTTCAGGCCGACCACCACTTTTGAAATTGCCGATGCATTGGATATTTGCCGCGAAAGGCGGGATATCTACGTGATTGTGTTGACTGGGGCCGGCGACAAAGCGTTTTGCAGCGGTGGCGATCAAAATGTGAAAGGCGAAGGCGGTTATATTGATGAACAGGGCATCCCTCGCCTGAATGTGTTAGATGTTCAGAAAAAAATACGCTCCATGCCCAAGCCGGTTGTGGCAATGGTCAACGGCTGGGCCGTTGGCGGCGGCCATGTGCTGCATGTGGTATGCGATTTGACGGTAGCTTCCGAAAATGCCCGTTTCGGACAAGTCGGCCCGAAAGTGGGTAGTTTCGATGCGGGCTTTGGCTCATCGTACCTTGCCAGTATCGTCGGACAGAAAAAAGCACGCGAGATATGGTTTTTGAACCTTTTCTATTCTGCTGCCGAAGCACTCCAAATGGGATTGGTCAACAAAGTAGTACCCCTCGAACAGCTTGAAGATGCCACCATCGAATGGTGCGAAATTATGATGAAACGCAGCCCGATGGCTTTGCGTATGTTGAAGTTGGGCATGAATGCCGAACTCGACGGACAGGCCGGCATTCAGGAGTTTGCAGGAAATGCCACCCTTTTGTACTATCTTACAGAAGAGGCTCAGGAAGGCAAACATGCTTTTTTGGAAAAGCGCGAACCCGATTTCCATCGTTTCCCGAAATTCCCATAGCCGTAGCGTATGGCCAAAATGCAATCGTGGGTCAAGGCAGCCCGGCTGCGTACCCTGCCGCTGGCTTTGTCGAGCGTGGCCTTGGGAGCCATCATCGCGGCCAAAGAACCTTCCTTCAACAGAAATGCCGCCCTCATGGCTGGTCTGACAACACTCTTGCTCCAGATTCTGTCAAACTTCGCCAACGATCTGGGCGATACCCATAGCGGTATTGATAACGAGGCGCGGGTTGGCCCCAAACGCACCGTTCAGCTGGGCGAGATCAGCCGCAAAGAAATGAAAGTGGCCGTGGCTGTTACAGCCTTGCTTTCCTTATTGAGCGGGCTGTGGCTGCTTTTCGGACTGGCTCAACTTAGCCTGACGCAAATCCTTCTGTTTCTTGCTTTTGGCCTGGCAGCCATCGCTGCGGCCATCAATTATACCATAGGGAAAAATCCATATGGCTATTACGGTATGGGCGACCTGTTTGTTTTTCTGTTCTTTGGATTGCTGGCCGTGGCCGGAACCTTTTTTGTTTCAACAGGATCAATCAAAACAGAGGTCTTTTTGCCTGCCGTGGCCATGGGAATGTGGAGCACAGGAGTGCTCAACCTGAACAATATGCGCGATCACGAAAACGATCGCATCACCGGAAAACATACACTCGTGGTGAAAATGGGATACCAACGTGCCAAAATCTATCACGCTTTTTTGGTACTGCTCCCGTTTGCGTTGATGGCAGTTTTCCTTTTGATCATTGAGGCTAATTGGATAAGCTGGACGTTTTTTGTAACATTTGCCCTTTTTGTCAGCGACCTGATCCGTGTGACTCGCGAAAAAACTCCCGCTCGCCTCGACCCGTTCTTGAAACGCCTGGCGCTTTTTACCATGTTGGCCGTCTTGATTTTTGGTCTCACCTTTTCGATTTGAGACATGCTGAAAGCACGATGGGCAAGCCGTTCGCTCCGTTTTCGTTTTGAGGCCGGCACTTCGAGGGGCGTTTTACACGAAAAACAATCCTGGTTTCTGATAGTCAGCGATGTTGCCGGAAATATCGGGATTGGTGAGTTGAACTTTATCAAGGGGTTGAGTACGGCGAATGCTGAACGGATTCCATCTACCCTCGACTGGTTTTGCGATCATATCAATGAGCCGGAGAGCCTTGAGAAATCAAAGGAGATAGAAAACCATACTTTAACTTTTGCGATTGAAACGGCTTTTGCCGACCTGAAAAACGGCCGTCAATTTCTTTTCGGAGATACCAAATTTTCCAGTGGAGAGAAAGGGATTCCCATTCATGGTTTGGTTTGGATGGGCACCTCGACTCAGATGCGCGACCGGATGTTTCGAAAATTGGATGATGGATTCAAAGCATTGAAAATCAAAGTGGGAGCAATAGATTTCGACGAAGAGTTGCGGCTTTTGGAAACATTGCGAAACCATCCTCGTGGAGCCGAAATAGAATTGAGATTAGATGCCAATGGCGCATTTCAGGCAAAAGACGCCATGAAAAAACTTCGTCAACTGGCTGAATTTAAGATTCACTCCATCGAACAGCCTGTAAAACCTGCTGATTATGACCTCCTTCGGGAGCTTTGCCAAACAAGCCCTATCCCTGTGGCCTTGGACGAACAACTGATTGAATTTCGCCCGAAAGAGGCCAAAGGACAATTGCTGACAGATCTTTCACCCTCTTTTTTAGTTCTTAAACCGTCGTTGATCGGTGGTTTCAAACAAGCCGATGAATGGGTAGAACTGGCCGAAAAAAGAGGAATTGCCTGGTGGGTAAGCTCGGCTTTGGAGTCCAATGTCGGGCTGAACGCCTTGGCGCAATGGGTAGCATCCAAAAACAACGAGCTTGTTCAGGCGCTGGGAACCGGGCAACTCTTCTCCAACAATATTCCTTCACCGCTTGAGCTCAAAAATGACCGTCTCTTCTACCAACCACATCAAACATGGCTGCTCGATACGCTGAACTAGAACCGATTCCCGATTCACTTCATCTGAATGGCCAACATCTCCGAAGCTCGGATCACACTCTCCTTGACAGAATTGCGGAACAAGGCAGTCCGCTTGCACAGGAAGTGATCGTTTTTTTACGCGAGTGGTGGTCAGAAAGCCATGAGATTAATCTCACTACTTCGGGTTCCACAGGGCAGCCCAAAACGATGACTGTCAGCCGCGAATCCATGATGGCAAGCGCACGGCTCAGCCTGAGAACTTTTGGCTTGAAAGCGGGTATGAAAGCCCTGTTGTGCCTTTCGCCGAACTTCATTGCTGGTAAGATGATGATTGTCAGAGCAATGGTTGGTAAGCTTGAATTGATAACAACTCAAATAAGCGCCGATCCTTTGGAAGGATTATCGCAACGGGTAGATTTTGCCGCGATGGTTCCTTTTCAACTGAGCCATACGATCGCAAAAAACCCGGAAACGCTCGATTTGATTTCTAAACTCATTATTGGCGGAAGCGCAATTGACAAACAGCTTGTTCATTCGATTCAGACTTTGTCCACACAAGTTTTTCACACTTATGGTATGACTGAAACCCTGAGTCATATTGCCATCCGGCAGCTCAATGGGGAAGGCGCTTCCGAAAACTTCTGGCCTCTAGAAGGCATTCGAATCAAAGCAGACTCGCGCAAATGCTTGGTTGCAGAAGTTCCTTTTTTGAAAGAAAAAACCATCGCCACCAACGATCTCATTGAGATCATGCCTGATGGCTCTTTCCGGGTGATTGGCAGGGCCGATGATGTGATTATCACGGCGGGAAATAAAATCCATCCGTTGCGTGTGGAAGAGAAACTCGCAACATTTGTGAATACAACATTTGTAGTTGGCAGCATCCCCGATAACAAAGCAGGTGCCTTGCCTGTTCTTGTAGTGGAAGGCCGTCTTGATGCTGGAAAACTGATGCAGCTATGGCAGCAGATGGAACAGGTTCTCGAAGCCAGGGAAATGCCTCGCCATATCTTCTTTGCTGAAGAAATTCCAATGATTGCTTCAGGCAAAGTCAACCGCCGGCAACTCAATGATTGGTTAGTCCAAAAAATGAACCGTGAGGCTTGAAATCGTTTGCGGAACTTCCTTGACCGCGAATTGGTTTTTGCCGCTAAAATTCCATAGATTTCTTTATCTTTACCCCTAATTTTCAAAAGCCGATACAATGCGGCTTTTTGTTTAAAATATCCCTCAACCACAAGAACAAAATGAACAAAATTTTCAAGATATATCGGCCGGTCATTCTCCTCGCTTTCGTGTTTCTGATGGGAATTCAGATTGCCATTGCCCAAAAAATTGAACGCATTGAGCCGCCTTTTTGGTGGACAGGAATGAAAGAAACCTCGCTGCAACTGATGGTCTATGGATCCAAAATAAGTCAGTCGCGTCCGAGTGTGGATTATCCCGGGCTTACAATCCGTGAAATTCAACGGGTTGAGAATCCGGATTATCTATTTATTAACCTGGAAGTTGCCGAAAATACTCGACCGGGAATGGCCGCGCTTCAATTTCGTTTCCCAAAAGGCAAACCTTTGACCTATTCTTATGCGTTGAAGGAACGTGCCTCCGGCTCGGCGGAGCGGCAAGGTTTTGATAACGGCGATGCCATTTACCTTTTGATGCCTGATCGTTTTTCCAATGGAAATCCCG
Source organism: Bacteroidales bacterium (assembly GCA_019454985.1). GTDB lineage: Bacteria > Bacteroidota > Bacteroidia > Bacteroidales > F082 > JALNZU01. The sequence continues at coordinate 21,986 of JACFNF010000009.1, read as the reverse complement.
ATAATGACAATATGCCGGGGATGGTGGATCGTGCCAATCGTAACAATCCCGACGGGCGGCATGGTGGCGACCTGAAAGGTATTGAAAACCATTTAGATTACATTGCCGGAATGGGCTTTACCGCACTTTGGATCAATCCAGTGTTTGAGTGCAACGTAAAAACTCCTTCCTATCATGGTTATTCCATCACCGATTTTTATCGCGTTGATCCGCGCTTAGGAAGCAACGACGATTACAAAGCCCTGGTTGACAAAGCCCATAAAAACGGGTTAAAAGTGATTAAAGATATGGTATTCAATCACTTTGGCGATGGACATTATTGGATGAAGAACCTGCCGATGCCCGACTGGATCAACCAATGGCCAACTTTCACACGTTCCAACTTCAGAGCTGGAACCCTTACCGATCCCCATGCGGCTGAGGCCGATAAAGATAAAATGCTTAAAGGGTGGTTTGATGTGATGATGGCCGATCTCAATCAGGAAAACCCTTTGGTTGCAAATTATTTGATACAGAATAGTATATGGTGGATTGAATTTGCCGGCATTGACGGAATCCGGATGGACACATATCCATATTCCGAACGCAACTTCATGGCTGAATGGATGAGAAGGATTCATCAGGAATATCCCAACTTTTCGGTTGTCGGCGAGGTCTGGATGAACAGTCCGCAGCAGGTAGCTTATTGGCAGCAAAACTACCGAAATGGCGACGGGTTTAATTCTTATTTGGATCATGTTTTCGATTTTCCGCTTAAATATGCTGTCGGAGAGGCATTTATGGAATCAAATGGTTGGTCAACCGGGGCTGCGAAGCTTTACGAAACATTAAGCTACGACTTTCTATATGAGGATCCGCAGAAAATCATTGCCTTCGCCGATAACCACGATTTCGACCGGATATTCAATACTTTAGGCGAGGACGTGCAAAAACTCAGGATGGCTCTGGTACTCATTGCTACCACACGCGGATTACCTCAAATTTATTACGGCACCGAAATTCTGATGACGGGCTGGGAAAACCAGGGACATGGCTACATCCGCCAGGATTTTCCGGGCGGTTGGCCCAACGACAGCGTAAATGCCTTCAATGGTAACGGACTAAGTGAACAACAGGCAGAAACACAGGCCTTTGTGAAACATCTGATGCACTGGCGCCGAAAAAGCGATGCGGTCATCCACGGCAAATTGAAACATTATATCCCGGAAGAAGGCGTTTACGTTTATTTCCGCTATACCGATGAGCAGTCGGTGATGGTGGTGATCAATAACAATAAGGAAAGCCGCAGCTTCCGCACAGAACGATTCGCCGAAAGTTTGGAAGGTTACTCCACCGGCACCGATGTTCTGAGTCGAACCTATTTCGACCAGCTTCGTATCATCCATGTCCCAGCAATGACGGCCCGTATCATTGAATTGCAGAAATAAATCAGAATCAAGTCAGTATCATTTTCATTCAGTCATATGAATATTAGAATATTGAAAATCAGTGCAATCCTTTTTGGCTTGATTGCACTTTCAGCTACTGCCTACGCTCAGGTTGTGGCAACAAATCCTGCCTCACCTCATGTTGATCAAATGGTGACCATCATTTTTGATGCCGGACAGGGCAATGCCGCCTTGAAAGATGTTGATGGGAAGGTTTATTTTCACGCAGGAATGATTACCGGCGAAAGTCGCGACGAAAAAGACTGGAAGTTTGTGGTGGGCAATTGGGGTAAACCCGATGAACGGGTTGAGATGAAAAAGGTTGGCGAAAACCTGTTTGAAGCACGCTTTAAACCCAGCGAATTTTTCAATCTGCCTGCTGACACAGAGGCGCGCATGATGGCTTTTGTGTTTCGCAACGCCGATGGAACCAAGGTGGCGAAGACCGCCGGTAATACGGATATCTTGATTCCTTTTGAAGGCTATCGGCCTGCTGAGAAGATACAACCTGAGTATCTTTTTCAGGAGATGATATACAAAAGCCATCGCCTTGTCAACAACAGTCTTTTTGTTTCTACTTCGCAGGGGTCTTTAGTTTTCCGGCCTTTTAACGACAGTATTGTGGAGGTGGGCTGGTATCCGAAAGGTTTTTGGGATTTTTATCCTTCACACGCGGTGGCAGTGAGACCAAATGAAGTAAAAACCAATATTACCGAAACCTCATCATTGATAGTTTTCGACATGGGCGGGCTGCAAGTGTTGGTTCGAAAAAATCCTTTTCAGGTAAGTTATCTCCGTAATGGAAATCCGTTTCTGACCGATGAAAAGGGCTTTTTCAGCTGTAGCGATGGGAGCGGAATACGTTTAAAGCTTAGTGCCGACGAGAAACTTTATGGAAGTGGTGGCAGAGCTTCGGGACTCAACCTCAGGGGTAAGAAACTGGGTCTCTACAACCGTCCCGACTATAACTACGAAATCGGAGCCGTGAACCTCAATTATATGATCCCCTCGTTGTTGTCGTCTAACAACTATTTCATCTTTTTCGACAATCCTCACAAGGGGTGGATAGATGCCGACAGCAAAGGCGAAGGAGTGCTGGAGTTTGGTTTCGGTGGCGGGTCCATGCATTTTTTCCTGATTGTGGGAAAAAATACAGCCTCTGTATTGAAACAGTTTTCAGCACTCACCGGAAAACAGGAAATGCTCCCACGATGGGCCTATGGAAATCTGCAGTCGCGTATGGCTTACCGAAATCAGACCGAAACCGAAGAGATCGTACAGAAAATGCTCGATGCCGACTTCCCGATAGATGCCCTTATTCTTGATTTTTACTGGTTTGGCGATAGCATCTTAGGTCACCTTGGCCGTCTCGACTGGTGGAAACCTGCATGGCCCGAACCGGAAAAGATGATCCAAAGTTTTAAAGAAAGGGGAATCCGCACCATCACCATCTCCGAACCATATATCATTGACAGCCTGAAAAACTGGCAGTTAGCCAATAAATTGGGAATTTTGGTTACCGACAGCGCCGGAAAAACTTTCGTTGATCCTCATTTTTACTTTGGGCCGGGTTCACTCATTGATATTTTTAAACCCGAGGCACAGGATTGGCTTTGGAAAGAATACCGCAAGCAATTCGACATCGGCGTCGAAGGCCTTTGGGGCGATTTGGGCGAGCCCGAGAGCCATCCGGCTGCAATCCGCCACGTCTGGGGGAAAGCCGACGAAGTCCATGGTATTTATGGACATTATTGGGCAAAAAGTATTTACGATCGGTTCCGGCACGATTTTCCGGAGAAGAGATTGTTTTTCCTCGCTCGCAGCGGCTATGCCGGCACCCAGCGATTTGGCATTGTTCCCTGGAGCGGCGATGTGGCGCGTAGCTGGGGTGGACTGCAGGCGCAACTGCCGGCAATGCTGAATATGAGCCTCTCGGGAATCCCTTATATGCACTCCGATGCAGGCGGTTTTGCCCTCGGTAAAAAAGATGACGAACTCTATACCCGCTGGCTCCAGTTTGCCGTTTTTTCACCTATCCTCAGACCACACGGAAGCGGAATGCCTTCGGAACCTGTCTTTTTTAACGACACAACCCAACGCATCGTGCGTCAGTTTATGAAACTGCGCTATGAATTATTGCCCTATATCTATACCACAGCCTGGCAAACTGCCACCAATGGAAGCCCCATCGTCAGGCCGATGCTCTGGCAAAACCCTGACGACCAACGTTTTGATGAGCTTTTCAGTCAATATTATTTTGGCGACCATCTGCTTGTGGCTCCTGTAACTGAAGCCGGAAAACAAACGATGGACATTGAACTGCCCAAGGGTTTGTGGTATCATTTCTGGACAGGAAAGCGAGTGCAGGGAGGGAAACGAATTCAGGTACAGCTATCTCTCGAATCCATTCCTGTTTTTGCCAAAGGTGGCAGCGTGATTCCGCGCATCGCTCCGGTGAACCATACCGATTTATACAGCTCGCGCGAGCTTTTCCTGCATGTCTATTTGCCCGAAGGCAATACGGCTTTGCATGGCTCTATGTATGAAGACGATGGTCAAAGCTATTCTGCCATTGAGCAGCAAGATTTTGAGCTGTTGAATTTTGACGGGCAAATGACCGAACAAGGCGTTGAAATGTCCTTTTCCCGAAAAGGAAACGGCTATCCGGGAATGCCCGAATCACGACTCGTTGAAATGATCGTTTATGGCTACCCAAAAACGATGAAGACTGTCAGTTTTGGCGAAACAAAACTGCCATTATTGAATGCCAAAGCTGTTCGCGAGAAAAAACAAGGCTTCTGGTTAGATGACAACGGCCTGTGGCATATCCGTTTTGTATGGTTTGGCAATGACGAAACATTGAAAATGAAATAAACCTGAAAAATTATCCTTATCCTTGAATTCTTGAAAAAAAAATGATTCATAAATCCCATCATCAATGAAAACATCTCTCATTCAACTTCTTCTTGTGGCCGTTGTTGCGGTTAGCTTGTTCATGCTTTGGTCGTGTACGTCGCAACGCGATGCAGCCAAAACCATCACCAAACCGGTTTCGTTTGTCGTTACTCCAGATTGGGCACGAAATGCGGTGATTTATGAGGTGAATACCCGCCAGTTTACCAAAGAAGGCACCTTCGATGCTTTTGCGGCTCACCTGCCGCGCCTGAAAGATCTGGGCGTTGACATTCTGTGGTTTATGCCCATTCAGCCGATTGGTGAGCTCAACCGCAAAGGAACACTGGGCAGCTATTATTCCATCCGCGACTATAAAGCTGTGAATCCGGAGTTTGGAAGCCTTGACGACTTTAAAAACGTGGTAAAAAAGGCCCACGAGGCCGGTTTTAAGGTGATACTCGACTGGGTGGCCAATCATACTGCCTTTGATCATATTTGGATTAAAGAACATCCCGAATGGTACAACCGCGACGAAAACGGTAACATCATCTCGCCTTACGACTGGACTGATGTAGCCGACCTAAACTATGACGACAACCCTGCACTTTGGGATGCCATGATTGAAGCCATGAAATTTTGGCTCACCGAAACCGATATTGACGGCTTCCGTTGCGATGTGGCCGGGATGGTCCCGACAGCTTTCTGGGAAAAAGCCCGGAAAGAGCTAGACGCCATCAAACCCGTATTTATGCTGGCCGAAGACGAAGGACAACGCGACCTGATGGTCAACGCTTTTGATGCCAACTACGGCTGGGAGTTTCATCATATCATGAACAGCGTTGCCAAAGGTGAAAAAAATGTGACCGACATCTGGAAATATTTTGCCAAGGAAGACAGCCTGTTTCCACCTTCATCTTTCCGCATGATGATGACCTCCAACCACGATGAAAACTCCTGGAATGGAACCGAATTTGAACGCCTTGGCAAAGGAGCAAAGGCTTTTGCCGTTGTCACCTACACTATTCCGGGTTTTCCGCTTATCTATAACGGGCAGGAAGTGGCGCTCGATAAAAGATTACAATTCTTTGAAAAAGATGCCATTGATTGGGAAAAGGCATCTGATTTTACTAATTTTTATCGTCATCTAAATGAATTGAAAAAATCCAACGAATGTTTGTGGAATGCTTCCAATGGCGGAAGTTTCACGCCCATAAAAACCGACCTTCCCGCAGAAGTACTATCTTTTGTGCGTGAGAAAAACGGAAATCGGTTGCTGGTTTTTGTCAATCTTACCGATCGTGAACAAACCATTCACTTCGAAGATAAGGAAATAGCCGGCAGTTTTACTGACCAGTTCAGTGGTCTAACAGTAGAAATCGCGGAAAATCAGCCTCTTATATTACCGGCATGGGGCTATCTCATCCTCAAATAGACAAAAAAAGACAGCCTTTCAAGGCTGTTTTTTTATGTTCCCCATGTTTCCCGGTCTAAACTGCGATAATTGATGGCTTCGGCAAGATGTTCCGTACGGATTTCAGCGCTCTCTTCCAGATCGGCAATAGTGCGCGATACTTTCAGGATGCGGTCGTAAGCCCGGGCCGAAAGGCTCAGCCTTTCCATCGCATTTTTGAGCAAAGTGCGCCCGGCATCATTGATGTTGCAATATTTCTGAAGCATCTTGCTGCTCATCTGAGCGTTGGAAAACACGGTGGCATATTCCGTAAAACGTTGCTCTTGAATCTTTCGTGCCCTGATGACCCTTTGGCGAATCTGTTCGCTGTTCTCGCCTGTTGATTTTGAAGCCAGGTCTTTGAACGGAACGGGAACCACCTCCACGTGCAGATCAATGCGATCCATTAAAGGGCCGCTGATTTTGTTGAGGTATTTCTGAACGATGCCCGGACTGCAAACACACTCCATGTCAGGATGGTTGTAATAGCCGCAGGGGCAGGGGTTCATGGCGGCAATGAGCATGAAGTTGGCAGGAAAATCAACCGAAATTTTTGCGCGCGAGATGGTAACAATTCTGTCCTCCATCGGTTGGCGCATCACCTCGAGCACCTGCCGTTTAAACTCAGGAAGTTCGTCGAGAAACAATACGCCGTGATGCGCTAAGCTGATTTCGCCAGGCTGGGGATAAGTTCCTCCGCCGACAAGGCCGGCATCGGAGATGGTGTGGTGCGGGCTTCGGAACGGTCTCACGGTGATCAGCGAGGTGTTTCGGTTGAGCATACCCGCAACCGAGTGAATCTTAGTAGTTTCTAGGGCTTCCTCGAGCGACAAAGGCGGCAATATCGTGGGCAGCCGTTTGGCCAACATCGTTTTCCCCGAGCCCGGAGGTCCAATCAGGATGGCATTGTGACCGCCTGCAGCAGCAATCTCTAAAGCACGCTTAATGTTTTCCTGACCTTTGACATCGGAAAAGTCGAATTCGTAATGATTGATGCTGTTCAGAAAATTGTTTTCGGCGTTCACCACTTCGCGCTCTAATGAATTTGTGCCGTTCAGGAAATCAACCACTTCCTTGATGTCGTTAGCGCCATACACTTCAAGTTTGGAAACTACTGCCGCTTCCTGAGCGTTTTCTTTAGGAAGTATCATGCCGGTAAAGCCTTCCTGGAGTGCTTTGATGGCGATGGGCAGCGCTCCTTTGATGGGTTTGAGGCCGCCATCGAGCGAAAGCTCTCCCATGATGATGTATCGGTCGAGCAATCCTGCTTCCACCTGACCCGAGGCCGCCAGAATGCCAATGGCAATAGGCAGGTCGTAGCTCGACCCTTCTTTACGGATATCGGCCGGAGCCATATTGATGACTACCTTTTGACGTGGATATTTGAAACCCTTGTTGGCAAGAGAGGCTTCAATTCGCTGCTGGCTTTCCTTCACTGCGCTGTCGGGCAAACCAACGAGAAAAAACTGTATCCCTTTGTCAATATTTACCTCGATGGTGATGGTGATGGCTTCGATTCCGAACAGGGCGCTGCCGAAGGTTTTTACGAGCATGATGGTGTGGTTTGATCACTACAAAGGTAGCAATTGACACGAAAAGCCAAACCTTTGCAATTGCGCACAATGTTTTTCTGAAATATCTGCTTCTTACTTTGGTTTGTAGCGTGAGGCTGAGAGTAGTTGTTGCGAATCGCTGAGTGTAATCATCTGATTTAAAGTGATATCTTTATGTGAGCTCATATATTTCCGCATAATTTGCCATCCGATGTATTCGCCTATACGTGCCGGGGCTTCGGTTGAGAATTCTTTTGTGAAAGGCCCGTCGCCAAAGAATTTTCTGAATAGTACAGGATCGTTGCTATACAAAAGCTGCTCGCCTATGATACTTCGCCAAACTTGGCCCTCATATTTTTTAAGCCACTCGTATTGCGTCTCGCTGTAACCCAAAAGAATATGTGGCGCTGTTTCAGGGCATAAAGCTTCCACGAAAACATACCTTTTCCCAGCTTGAATCATCTCGTCTAAGAGATTCACACTTTGTGTTTCTTTCTCAAAGTAAACATGATAGAGCGTTTGGGCAATATCAGAGGGAAGGTGTGCTGCATCCATCCGCATCAGCCTGTAAACCGGAATGCCGGCTTGTTGATAGAAGGGCTCATCCGGGCCAAGATAACAATCCAAACCAATAATCAGGGTTTTGCCATTGGCCATCACCGGAGCATCAAGTTGCAAACCGCTCACATAAGTGAAAACCTCTGGGAACTCAAAATCGGGTTCATAATAATGTAATCTGTTAAAAATCTGGGCAATGGAGTTTTCGAGGCGCGTTTTATCGGCAAAAACCTGTAGCACTCGATCGGAAAGATAACGTAAAAACGGATCCGTCACAAAACGCAAAAGCGGATTGATATTGGCCGAATCGCACAGATCGCCGTTTAGAAACTGTGGAAATTCATTTTGACAACGAAGAAGCTCAGCGGCAAACTGCGTTGTGTCTAGGGAAAAGAGTGCTTTCCCGTAGTCTTTGAGGATAATTTTTTCTGTTGGTAATTCATTGGCCGGAATTCTCCAGCGCTTGCCTTTATCGCTGTTGCAGCCTGACAAAAGAAACAGGACAACGGCAATGGAAAAAAGTCTTTTCATGTTGAACATCAATTCAAAAATGCCAACGTTAGTGAGCAGACAAAAATTGGACAATAAAGAAAAAAAGATTACAAAATCTTCCAGCCAATGCTGACAACAAATCCATTGGAACGTGAATCGAAAAGTACAGGCGAGTTGTCAATATCCACATTATCAATAATGCTGGACAATCCGAGCATGACCTTCACATCAAACGTAAACATCAGAACATCCGCACCTGCACCAATATTAAGGCCCCAATGAAGGGTATTAATGTCCGATTTTTCGATAGGTTTCATATAACCCGATGAATTCAGGGTTTTAATCTTTTTATCAACAATGATATTCATGCTTGGCCCAATTGCCGCGCGAATACATGCTGCTTTGATGTCAATAATTTTCATGCCCAGAAGCACCGGAACCTGGATATTGCTTAAAAGTACTTCCTGCTCAAACGGACTGAGCGACCCAATGCTTGGGCGTTTAAATACTGCACCGGATGTGTACCAGTTGAGCTCGGGTTGTAAATAAACTTTTTTGCCTATGCGCGCAAATACGCCAAATAAAAAACTGTTGTTTAGCTCCGTTGTAATGGTGCTCTGATCAATGCTGAGCGTGTTGAGGGTGAAACCAATCTTAGGCCCAAAAGTAAATTGAGCCTGAGCACTAATGCTGAACAATGCGATGAATAGAATAAGGGCAGGCCTTTTCATAATACTTGGTTTTATTTGTTCAAAAGTACTATTTATCCACACAAAAAGCATGAAATGAACATTTTTTTCCGATTGGGCATAAAAAAATATCCGTTGGTATTTTTTTTAACTTGGATGTACAATGAAAAAATTAATATATTTGCAGCCTCAAAACGGTGGCTGTAGCTCAGCTGGTTAGAGCATCAGATTGTGGTTCTGAGGGTCGTGGGTTCGAATCCCATCTGCCACCCAATACTTTGGCAGTCATGGTATTATGACTGCCTTTTTCTTTTCCTGCAATCATGAACGTTCCGTCAAATCGTCTTTTTGATTTGTATCGTTACTATTCCAAAAGCCTCCAATCCGTCTATCCGATCAAAGAGGCTCAAGGTCTGATTGAAATCTTGATCGAACATTTTTTTGATGTTTCGAAAATCAGGCTGTTGACCGAAAGCGATCTTCGACTCAGCGAATCGGAATTGTTAACCTTGCATTTTGCCGTCAAGCGGCTGAAAAACGAAGAGCCTGTTCAGTATGTAACGGGCCAGACGATTTTCTGTGATCACTGGTTCGATGTGGACCAAAGTGTGCTGATTCCCCGACCAGAGACCGAACAATTGGTGGAAATCTGTGCCGGTTTTCTATCTGAAAGTTCAAATAGTGGTGTAATAGCCGATATTGGAACAGGTTCTGGTTGTATTGCCATCTGCTTGGCATTGCGTTTTCCACATCTCCGTGTGGAGGCTTTTGATGTTTCGGAAGCCGCGCTAAAAACCGCTGAACATAATGCGGTGCGACTGGGTGCCAAGGTTTCTTTTCAACAGTTTGATGTTTTGAACGATCCTTTTCCGGGCTCTGGCGTATCTTATCAATTAGTGGTGAGTAATCCACCTTATGTTTTGATGTCGGAAAAGGATTCCATGCGCAACAATGTGCTGGGCTTTGAGCCACATCAGGCTCTGTTTGTGCCCGATAATGACCCGTTGATGTTTTACCGTGCGATAGCCCAAATGGTGAGACCGTTGCTCGGATCCGAAGGAATGCTGGCCTTCGAAATCAATGAGCGAATGCGAAGCCCGGTGAGCTTGTTACTCGAAAAGGAGGGTTATCACCAGATACGGATGTATCAGGATTTCCATGGAAAAGATCGGTTTGTGACGGCCCTACGTTAAAGAAATCTCACTTTTTTGTGAAGAAATAAAAAAACCGGAAATAATCCGGTTAGAATATAGTATCAGGCATCAATTTTGGCATACTTGGCATTGGCCTCGATGAATTCCCGGCGTGGCGGAACTTCGTCGCCCATGAGCATCGAGAAAACGTGATCGGCTTCGAGCCCGTTTTCAATAGTCACCTGCCTCAGCGTTCTGAATTCGGGGTTCATCGTGGTATCCCAAAGCTGTTCGGCGTTCATCTCTCCCAAGCCTTTGTATCGCTGAATGTGAATGCCTTTATCGCTCCCATCGGTTGACCATTCTTTCACTAAGGCTTCGCGCTCTTCTTCGTTCCAACAATAACGTTCCTGTTTGCCTTTTCTGACCAAATAGAGCGGGGGGGTGGCAATATACACATATCCTTTCTCGATAAGTTCTGTCATATACCTGAAGAAGAAAGTCAGGATAAGTGTGGCGATGTGCGAGCCGTCAATATCGGCATCGGTCATGATCACCACCTTATGATAACGCAGTTTCTCCATGTTGAGCGCCTTACTGTCTTCTTCGGTACCGATATGGACGCCGAGAGCGGTGAAGATATTTTTTATTTCATCGCTTTCGAAGATGCGATGGGGCATGGCTTTCTCCACGTTGAGAATTTTACCTCTCAGGGGCAAGATGGCCTGGAAACGGCGGTCACGGCCTTGTTTGGCTGTTCCACCGGCCGAATCACCCTCTACGAGAAAAATCTCGGCTTTTTCAGGGTCGCGTTCCGTGCAGTCCGAAAGTTTGCCGGGTAAGCCTGAACCGGAAAGTACACTTTTGCGCTGTACCAACTCGCGTGCCTTGCGAGCGGCATGGCGGGCTGTGGCGGCTAAAATTACCTTGTTTACAATGGTGCGGGCTTCACGGGGATTTTCTTCGAGATAGTTGGTCAGATGTTCGCTTACAATCTGATCAACCACTCCCATCACCTCGTTGTTGCCAAGTTTGGTTTTTGTCTGGCCTTCAAACTGCGGCTCGGGTACTTTGACAGAGATGATTGCCGTCAGGCCTTCGCGGAAATCGTCGCCATTGATGTCGAACTTGAGCTTGGCCAGCATCCCCGATTTTTCGGCATACGACTTCAGGGTGCGGGTGAGCCCACGGCGAAATCCGGCCAGATGAGTGCCGCCTTCGTGGGTGTTGATATTGTTAACGTAGGAGTGAAGGTTTTCGCTGAAAGAGGTGTTGTATTGCATGGCAATCTCAACGGGGATATCGTTGCGTTCACCTTCGATGGCGATGGATTCCGGGATAAGTTTTTCGCGGTTTTCGTCGAGATAGCGAATGAAATCGGGTAAACCGGCCGAAGAATAAAAGACTTCGCTTTTGATATTGCCTTGGTCGTCGGTCTCTCGCTCATCGTTGAGGGTGATGCTGATACCGCGGTTCAGATAGGCAAGCTCGCGCATTCGTGCAGCTAAAATGCTGAAGTCATATTCAGTTGTGATGAAGATACTCTCATCAGGTTTGAAACTGATTTTGGTTCCGGAACGATCACTCTCACCAACGATTTTCACGTCGTAAAGCGGTTTACCGCAACTGTATTCCTGTTTGAACACTTTTCCTTCGCGATGGATCTCAGCGATCAATTGGGTAGAAAGCGCGTTGACACAGCTTACACCAACGCCGTGGAGGCCTCCCGATACTTTGTAAGAGCCTTTATCAAATTTACCTCCGGCGTGTAGAACGGTCATCACCACCTCAAGCGCCGAACGGTTTTCTTTCTCATGTAAACCCGTGGGGATACCGCGCCCGTTGTCGAACACCGTGATGGAATTGTCCTTGTGAATGGTAACTTCGATACGGTCGCAGAAACCGGCTAAAGCTTCGTCAATCGAATTGTCAACAACTTCGTAAACAAGATGGTGAAGTCCGCGGGTGTTTACATCGCCAATATACATGGCCGGACGCTTGCGCACAGCTTCTAATCCTTCGAGTACCTGAATATTACTCGCAGTGTACTCGGTGGTGGCCAGCGCTTTTTTTTCTTCTTCTGTCATAAATAAGCCTAAAAAGGTATTCTTAGTAATAAAGTGCAAATTTAAATATTTTCGCTTAATTTAACGATATAGTCAAGGGCTTAATGCCGGCTTTTTATCAACAATCGTATGCAGTCGGTTGTGTTTTTTGCCCTTGAATCATGATAGGGCAAGCATAAGGTTGTGTTGCTCCGAAAAGATCAAAATTTGAGTGTGGCTCCGACAAAGAGTTGTGTGCCCTGAACGGGATATTGATCCCAGATTTCGTAACGGTTGTTCAGGATATTGGCTGCTTTGGCATAGAATCCAACGATCGGGTTGAGTTGATATGTTGCATTCAGGTTGAGATCGAAAGCGGTTGGCAGCACACGGATGCTGGCTGCTGTTGGAGCGTAGCGCTTCCCAATCAGAAAAAGCTGGCTGTTGAATCTCCAGCGTTCGTCGTGTCGATAGCTTAGGTCGAGGGTGCTGTGCCAGGATGGTTTGTGCCAGGGTTTAAGAAGTTTTTCCATCTTGTATTGGTCGAAACCAAATTGAAACAGAGCGTTGATTTTATCGCCCTGATGGTAACCGGCCTCTGCGATAAAGCCGAACTCACTGAAGTCGTCGTGGACAAATGTGAGCTGATGCTTAAAAATGCTGAGACTGTCGTTGATGATGAAGCCTCCGTTCAGCACTTTTTGAGCCTGAATACCGATATGAAAATCAAGATTGGGGATGAGGCTGGTGCGTATTCCTGCTTTGAAATCATGCGTGGTATTTGTCCACCAGCGTGCCGCTCCCGGTTTTAGATAAGGGGTCTCCAAGGTGTTCTGTTCTAATGTGTTCAATATTTTATCTCCGCCAAAGCCTGCGTATAACTGAAGCCTGTCGTCGAAAACAAAGAGTTTCCCATGAAGCTGTGGGTGCAGGCTGAAGAAAGTAGTGGTATCGTCGCCCAAATGTCCCTTGAGGGCGGCTGTGAGTTCGAAGAAACTACCGCTGAAATGGATGGATGGTTCAAGCCGCGCATAAAATCCGCGCCATCCGGCTAAGGAATCATCAGCACTGAAAAGACTGGCCGCTGCATTGAGCCCGACAAATTGACGACTGTTGGAGGCAAACCATGCATAATCTTTTTTAAGGCCGGCACTTAAGGTAATGGATTGTTCTATATTTCTAAAATCATCGGCAAAATGACGGTAACGGAACGCTATGTCGTGGTTGAGAACCTCTTTGCCGGTTTGATTACTTTTCAGCCGACTGGTAAAACCAAGACGCTGGTAAGTCTGAAGCAATGAGTCGGCTTTCACCCGAACATCCGGAAAATCAGATGGTTTGAATCCGTAATAATGAAGAAAATCATGGTTATAAGTCAGGTCGTTCTGCCAAATCTGATTGCTGAAATCATACTGAATCCCTGTGTGGAGCTGATTGTGCATTCGGTCCGAAGGAGCTCTGTCTTTGATGTTTACCCAGGTTGACCAATGCCCCAGACCAAGGTCGAGCAAGGTTTTATCAGTAAGTCGGGAACGATGGCGAAAATTAAAAACAGGGCTGAGGTTGCTTCCGATGGCCGCATCAACAAAGTTGCGGTTGATTTCTTTTTTTTCATCGTCGCGCACCTGTGTATAAGCGATGGGGCTTGTACTGGCTTGGGTTTGATAACGGATTCCAAGATTGCTATAGGTTTGCTCGCCAATTTCACCCTGAAGGTTGGTTTCGCCTGGATTTACAGCGATTTTTTGCACATCTTTCAGGCTCGGTTGGTAAGCGCCAACGATGGTGACCCGCTCATTATGCCCTTGCCCGATGGCCAAAACAGGCCAAAATAAAAAGCTTGCCATTACCGAAAATATATTGATCTTCAGTAATGTAATATTCGAAGAATGATGCTTTTCCGTTCGTTTTATTTTCATTTCAGCGAGTTGAGTTTGGTTTGTGCTTCTTTTTTCAAATCGTCGCCTTTGTAATTCTCCACAATGCTTTTCAGGGTTTCTTTGGCCTGAAAGATATTGTTTTGTTTCACATAAATATCGGCCAGAAGAATGAAGCTCTTTGCGACCCAGAAATCCTGTCTTCTGAATTTCTCTGCAATGTCGAAAATCTGATTTTCAGCTTTTTTCGTTTCGTTGTTTTGATAGTGGATGAGTGCGAGCAAATAAGCGGCTTCGGCACCGAGCGCTCCTTTGTCTTTTTGACTCAACGGTTTGAGCTGGGCGGTGGCTTCTGCCAAACGGTTAAGACTCAAAAGCGATTTCCCGGCGATATATTGTGCCTGCAATCGCTGATCGGATGTGGCATTGCCGTTGGCGAGGAGTTGTTCGGCTTCGGTAACAGCCTGCTCAAAAATATTTGTAAAATAACTGCATTTCATACTGCCTTCGAGAGCTTCGGTCTTGAGCAGTGGCTGGTCGGTATGTTGCAGGAGCTGGCTGTACCAATTGTGTGCCGAAGCATAATTGCCCTCGTCATAAGCCATTCGCGCCAAGGCTTTAAACGCTTCTTCAAGATAAGGGTGATGCGGGTTTTCGGCCAGATAGGAATAATGACGTGCTGCTTCTTTTTTATTGCTGTTTTCGTTGATCTTGGCTAAGTAATAATGTGCCGCAGCTAATTGCCGGCCTTGCGGAAACTGCTCGATATAGCGGTTGAAGGCTTCGGTGGCTTCACTATTTTTTTGTGCGTTATAGAGATTTTCGGCAGCCAAAAAGCTGAGTGAATCTTGCTCGCTGCCGTCAACACTGCCGAAGCCAAACTTTTCGCTGAGTTTGAAATACTCGCCTATGTTATTCGATTCTAAGAAAATGACTTTCAGCGCGTTGAGTGCTTCACGTGCATCGGGCGTTCCCGGATAATCTTCAGCCACTTTTGTCAATGCACGGGTGGCTTCGGCAGCCTGATTGTTGTTGAAATAGATCAGTCCGGTTTTGAGCAGGGCTTCGCGGGCAAAGGCCGAGCGAGGGCGCTCCTTCACCAAACGGTCGAATTGTACAATGGCCGAGCGGGGGTCGTTCATCACCAAATAAGTGGAGCCCATCTCGTAAAGGGCTTTGTCGTAATAAACAGATTGTCTGTATTTTGATGTGAGCTCGCTGAGGGTTTGCAGTTTGTTGTTCATTCTGCCGCTTGCACCGTAAGCCATGGCACTTTGAAACAGGGCATAATCGCTCTCGGGATTTTTTGACAAAGCCACCGGACTGTATGCATCAATGGCTGCCTGCCACGATTTGGCGATAAAATGGCAGTCGGCTATCCTGCACTGGGCATCGGTGGACAGCGCGGGCTGTTGTGGGTCGGGTTTGGCAAGATAGTTTTTGAAAAGCGGCAAGGCCTGGCTGTATTGCCTGAGTTGAAAATGGGTGTAGGCCAGCCCGTAGGTTGCGAGTGGGAGCAAGCCGCTGGCCGCAGCCGATTTGTGTGCCGCAAACTGTTTAAACAGCCGTTGGGCTTCCACGTAATCTTTTATCCTGAAATACGACTCGGCAATCCAGAAGGCTGATTGAGCCGATAGTGTTCCCGATGTAGTGGAATTGAGCTTCCTGAAATAAAGGATAGCTTTATCGTATTGCTGCTGATTGAAATGCTCGGTGGCAAGGCCAAAAACCAAGCGTTCGTATGCTGCCTGCAGCGAAGGGTTGTCTTTACGCGAGGTCTCAAGCGCCGAAAGAGCCTCGTCATAATTTTTCGTGATTAAATAATGTTTTACCAAGAGCTCGTTGGCAGTGGGGCGCAGCGGACTGTCGGGCTTTTCCGCGATGAATCCGGCCAGCAGGGTGGTGGCGTCCTGATAAGGGTCGTTGCCGGTTTCAAGCGCCAGACGGGCATAGTTCATCAAGGCGTCGTCGTGAATGGTTTCATCGCTGCCGAGATTCGTTGCATTGAGGAAAGCGGTCCGGGCGGCAATTTTTTGATTGGTTTTCAGATAACATTGCGCCAGCAAATACGAAGCGTTTTGATCGAGACTGTCGTTGCCGCCTTTGAGTTGCCTGAAAGTCTCGGCTGCTTCTTTAAACTGTCCTGCTTCATAACGAGCCAGGCCCATCTGATAATAATCGGCATCGGTGAGTTTGCTGCGGTTTAGTTTCTCAAGCTGTGCGTAATATTCTAGAGCTTTTTCGGTTTGGCCGGTCTTGAAACAGGCATCGGCAAGCAAGGGAAGCACTTCGGCGCGACGGCGACTGTCGCCATTTTGCAACAAATCGCTGCCTGTTATTTTCACTTGTTCATAATCGCCTTGCCAGTACGCAATCTGAAGCAGATAGTAAGGTGCGATTTTCTTGTATTGTGGCAGATGTTTCACCTGTCGCAAGGCGGCAGAGGCTTCGTCAGCCTTTTTTTTGCTGTAATAAATATGCCCGGCATAATAAAGGGAAGCGTTGCGGAACGGGCTTTTATGCCGCAAGGCTTCTTCGAACTGGATGAGAGCTTCATCGGCATTGTTTTGCCGGAGCAAACAAAACCCTTTGCGGTAGGCTAACTCGCCGTTTTCGGCCGAAGGGCGCCCCACGGTGTCCACCTCTTGCAGCGCCCGAAGAGCTTCGGCATATTTTTTTTCGCCAAAAAGCACACGCCCTTCCAAAAACAATACCTTGTTGTTCCATTGGCTTCCGCGATAGGTTTCTTTGAAGTTTCGCACCGTTTCAACTGCATCTTTATCTTTGAGTTCGAGGGCACTAAGTGCATCGTAATAAACCAGATCGGCCTGGACAACTGGAGAAAATCCGATATCATGGTTTCTAATTTCACGGATGTTCTGGCGGATGGCCCCAAACTGTCCTTCCTCGGCCAAACGGAGCGTTTCCGATATCAGAAGTTCGGAGTTCGAAAGGTTGAAACGGTTCTGTGCAGAAAGCGGAATCGGCGTTAAAATACTGAAATTTAATAAGATATAAATCAAATTCCGCATTGTTAACGGATTCTTTCTTTTTTTTGACACTGTTGCAATATCGGGCATTCGGTGTTTATTTTTTCGTGTTTATGAAACGTTGGCTCATTCAACTTATTGCCGGGTTTTGGTGAGCCATTGTTTTTTCTGTTGTTCTTTTAAAAAACCGGCCGACACGGGGCCGGCCGGTTTTTCATGGTCTCATAAGCAGGATTCTGTACGAAGTTGTCATTTATCTGGACCTTTTGTCACCAAAAGGTTCTAGCGACCTACCCACCGGCTCAGACGAGCCGCCTTACAGGCTTCCGAAGAAGCCAGCGCCGGCATATTTGGTCTTGCAGCCCATAAGGTTTACCCGCGTTGGATGTCGCCATCCGAAGCCGTGAGCTCTTACCTCACGTTTTCACCCTTACCCAGCCGAAAACCGGCAGGGCGGTAGTTTTCTGTGGTACTGGCTGTGAACAAAAAGTTGCCCTTTTGCCCCCTTCCCGTTAGGAAGTATGGTGCCCTGTGCTGTCCTGACTTTCCTCGACGTCGAAACAACGCCGCGACAACGGTGACCATGAACCTGCAAAAATAGCGATTTTACCGTTTCGATGTGCTGATTTTGAACATTATGGCTCATTTCAGTTTACCGATGGCGAATGTGGGGATGTTTTTCTAATTTTGAATGTCGTTTCAATACCTTCGCCTCATGAAGAAATCTATCCGTACAGGAATCCTCATGCTCTTTTCTTTTCTTTCTCAACTGGCAGTAACCCAGCATATTGTTATTCCTGAAGAGCTACAATCCTCAACCCATATGGCGATTGAAGAGTTGCAACTTCCCTCGGCTTATTCCGGCTTGGAACTCCCCGCTATGGTAGATAACTCCCAAACACCTTTTTTCAGACCCATCTTCAACCAAATTGGAGCTTCCTGCGGCCAGGCTTCTTCTATTGGCTATCTTTTTACCTACGAGATGTGCCGGAAGCGCGAGGTGCCTGCTTCTCTTTCTTTCAATCAGTATCCTTCGCATTTTGCGTACAATTTCATGAGCTACGATGGCTATTACGGTGTGAATTACCTTCATAGCATGGAGATAGTGAAAGCTGTGGGAACGCCCGACCTGAATGCATACGGAGGCATGGCCATTGATGACGGAGTGGTCTGGAAATCGGGATATGACCTCTATTACAATGCAATGTGCAACAGGGCGGCCGAAATCAAAATGATACGAACCGGTACAGAGCAGGGATTGCTCATGCTGAAACACTGGCTGGCACACCACAACGAAGGCACTGCCGTGGGCGGGGTGGCTAATTTTGCTTCGGGAACGCCTTATAACCTTGTGACCATTCCGCCGGGAAACCCCGAAGCCGGAAAAAAGATTGTTACCGCTTTTCCCGGAACTGTGGCTACCCATGCCATGACCATCGTGGGCTATAACGACAGCATCCGATACGATGTAAACAACGACGGACAGTTTACCAATCACTTGGATATCAACGGTGATGGTGTGGTGGATATGCGCGACTGGGAAATCGGAGCATTAAAAATTGCCAACTCATATGGCGATACCTGGGGAAATCAAGGGTTTTATTATGCCCTATACAGAACTCTAGCCCTCAACGAATACAATGGCGGAATGTGGGGCAATATGGTGCATGTGATGGACGTGAAAAAAGATTACCGCCCTCAGTTGGCCATCAAAGTCAATTTGAAACATAACCTGCGGGAGCAGATCAAGGTGAGGGCCGGTGTTTCGGCTGATCCATCGTCCACTATACCCGAACATCTGCTTGATTTTCCGGTTTTTAACTATCAGGGCGGAAAACATTATATGCAGGGTGGCACATCCAATGAAGCCCATAAGATCATCGAGTTTGGTCTCGACATCACCCCATTGCTCAGCTTTGTCGAGCCGGGAAAACCTGCTGCGTTTTTTCTCGAAGTGCTCGAAAACGATCCATACTCCACCGGCAACGGCGAAATCATTGCCTTTTCGCTGATGGATTATGCTACGGGCGCACTCATTGAAGTGCCATGTGCAGCAACCAACACGCCGCTGGTGAATAATACATCCACCTTGTTAAAAATTATTCATCAGCCGGTGTTTGAAACGGTGGATATCACCACGGAAGAAATTCCGCTTTTCGACAACAGCTTTCGGATGGAAGCCATCGGAGGCAGCCTGCCTTACAACTGGAAACTGCTTACGCCTTATCACCAACAGATGACAACGCTGCCTATGCCCCAGGCTTCGCAACAACAACTACTGCCCGAAGAACCATACAACAAATTTGCAGCCAAGGCTTTAGGTTTCAGCTTTCCGTTCTATGGCGAACACTTCGACACGGTGTATGTCAACAAGGCCGGTTTTATCCTTTTCGAAAAAGACATTTTCCCGTGGCGCTATTTGCGCGATACCTATCATCTTTTCAGAGAAATGAAAAATATCTCGGCATTTCTTTTTGCGCCTGTCCTCTTTTATGAGGGCACTAAAAGTCAGAAAGGAATTTGGTACGAAGGCGATGAAACGCATGCGACTTTCCGATGGAACCTCGACTTGGTTTATTACGATAACTTCATTGGTGAAGGCGAATTTGCCGTTACCCTTTATCCCGACGGAAGCATTGATTTTTTCTACAACAATATTGAGGTGGACGAAAACGTGCTTTGGTATGCCGGTGTTTCGGCCGGTCAGGGTACTGAATTTACCTTGCTGAAAGGCGCTAACTCACGTGACTTTTATGAAAACTGCTCATTCCGCTTAACGCCTGAACTGATCCCTGAAGGCATCTCGCTGAGCCGCGACGGACTGCTGACGGCCAATGAGGGATTGCCGCAAAATTGTGCCGGACTTTCGTTTCAGGCCACCGATCAGAGGGGAATTTCGGGCTTCAAAGTGCTGGAAATATCGAATGACCTTCGTTGGAATTGTCGCTTTAACACCACAAGCGGAAAACCTCCCTCAAACGGATCGGAGGTAAAAACCAGGCTGAGTCTGACCAACATCGGCAGCCTGCCGGTTCAGATTTCGGTGGCTACATTAAGCTCGGATGATCCCTATTTTGTTCCGTTAGACACGTTGGCTACCGATATTTCATTAGCTTCAGGCGAGAATTTCGTGCTCGAAGATGCTTTTTCTTTCAAAGTGAAGCCCGAATGTCCCGACGGGCATACGATTTTTGTTCAGCTTCATTTCTTGTCCTCTATCGGCGAACGCTTCGGGCGGATTGCAGTGCCCATTGGCGCAGGCGAGCTTGATTTGACCAACTATTACGTGAACGACCATGATAACCATTTGCTCGACCCGGGCGAAACAACGCAGTTGGTGTTCAAGGTTTCTAACTTTGGCAGCCTTCCGGCCTTTGGAGTGAAAGCAAGCCTTGCATCGGCCGACCCCTTTGTGACCAACGGACTGCCCGCACAGCAGGACATCGGAACCCTTGAGCCCGGAATGTCTGATTCCTTGAGCTGGACGGTTCACGTGAGTCCAAACTGCCCGATCGAACATATTGTGCTGTTTGAGTTTTCACTTTCAGATAGTTTAGGTTTTGAAACGGTGAGGGAACTGAGTTTTCGTATCGGGCAGTATATTGCCCTCATCGTGGCAAAATCAACCGATCCAACTTCGGCACAGGCCGTTGCCGCAACACTCGACAGCCTGTCGCTCCAGAATATGACCGTGAATGTCATTGACAGCTCAATTGACAAATACCGGGCGGTTTTTGTGTGTCAGGGAACCTACGGAACCACCATCAGCCTGAGCCCCGATGAGGTGGAACTGCTCAAGACCTATCTGAATCAGGGCGGGAATGTGTATCGTGAATCGTTTTATAGCTGGCTGGGTACGGGATTTTTCCCGACTTATTTTGGTGTTGAACAAAAAGATATTGCCAATCCGCAGACTTTCAGTCATTTGGCGGGTATTCAGGGAACGACCTTTGCCGAAGTGGAGGCCGATTTCAGCGGCCCGGTGAATTTTATGCTCTTCAGGCTGATGCCTGCCAATGTTTCCGCATCTGCGCTGATGACTACCGATATTGCACCGGATGCATGGACCACAGTGGGCAATGAAACAGCAAACTACAAAACCATTGCGGCACTTTACGAATTTGGCTATTTTGGCCAGTCCGCACAAACCGAAAAGCGTCTCGATTTGATGAAAGCGATTCTCCGTTTTTTCAAAATGGATCACCTGATGATGGGCAATCAGGAGGTTGAGGCGAATCAAAGTGCAGAAAGATTTGTGAAGGTTTTCCCAAACCCGTTTGAAGAGGCGGTGTATTTTACAGTCAGTCAGGATAATATATCAACCATACAGATTGACCTTTTTGCTGCGGATGGCCGACAGCTCTTTTCCGAAATGGCTCATCCACTGGATGGCTCAACCCTGCGTTGGACAGCCTCCGGCCGGTTGGCAGCCTTGAAGGCCGGTTTGTACTTTTTCCGGTTTACCGACCAAAAACGTGTTGCACTGATTCCGCTGCTGAAGAAGTAAAAAAAAAGCCCTGTCTGAGTGTTTAGTATTTGAGGTTTTGGTTCGCTGAAGAAATAAACAACGGCTAAATCTGAAGGTAGGTTGTCTGTTGAGGATTTATCGGATATATGTTGAAGCAATGGAGATTTGCTTTATTTTTGAGGAGATAAACGTGAAACCATGAACCGACAGCAAGCCAGAAAAATGAAATAATGAACAGCCAACGTACAAAACTGCGCATCCGCACGCCCTGACATACAAGCCGATGCTTCAGCTTGTAATAGAACAGTTTTCTTGATGACGCACCGCACGAAATTGATACATTTATGATTTTAAATTGGAATTTAAGCGATTGAAAAAACAGAGTTTAATTGATCAAATTGATTTATAC